>CALEKY010000108.1 GCA_937902995.1 uncultured Sinobacteraceae bacterium | reverse complement strand
GCGTAGGTTAGAAAGTACCCAGAGGCTTTCCCTTTTCCCTTTCCCTTTTCCCTTTTCCCTTTTCCCTCCTTCCGTTCCCTACTCATCCGACGCGATCGCTCTATCCTCCTGGAAAATCATTTCCACGCGTCGATTCTGTTGTCGGCCGCCGGCGGTGTCGTTGCTCGCAATGGGCGTTGTCTCGCCTTTCCCGACAGTACGAATCTGATTCGCTGCCACGCCGCGTTCCAACAAAGCGCGTTCGACGGATTCGGCGCGGTTCTCCGACAATCGCTGGTTGAACTCCGCGCTGCCGACGCTGTCCGTGTGTCCTTCGATCAATACAGTTCGACCTGGCGCCTCTTTGAGCGCTTGCGCCAAACGATCGACCGTCGAATAGGCACCGGGCTGAAGATTGGCACGACCGGTTTCGAAGAGGACGTCGCCCAAAGTCAGCACGACGCCGCGGTCGGTCTTCTTCGCCTTCAAGTCCGCGAGCTCCTGTTCGAGCGCTTGCGCGCGCAAAGTGGCTTCGCGTGCTTCTTGAGAACGACGTTCCGCCTCGAGAGCGCGCGCCTGCGCTTCTCGTTCCCGCGATTGCAGCAAGACGGCTTGACGCTCCGCCGTGCCCTTCTCGATTTCCTCGCGCGCCTGAGCAGTCTTGATCTTTTCGTTCGCGATTTGCGCATTCAACGAAGCGACCGTCGATTGAAATTCGATGTCGTTCATCTTGCCGCGATTCTCGGCCAAGCGATTGGCCTCGGCGAGCGCTTTACGCGCCTCGGTGACGTTCAACGCAGCTACGCCTGCACGCGGCGATCCTTCGACCTGCGATACCAACGTGCGCGCGTTCTCCAGCGATTCGATCCGATCCGGCGTCGTGCTGCATGCGGCAATGACCGCGGCGAGCCCTGCGCCGACCAGAACGCGTGATGCGATGTAAACCTTCTTCATGGCGGGATCTCCGATGCGGTGATTCAAGGCGTCTGCGATCGTGCCGCTTCCTGACGAAGCGTCTCGATGCTCGCCGTGAGCTCATCGGCTGCCTTGCGCGCTTGCGCGCTTTCCGATTTGGCAACGGCCAGCTCCGCGCTCAGCTGCGCTTGTATCGCCAACCGTTCGGCCGCATCCGCGTTCTTCTTGTTCAGCTCGTTCTGCGCAGCTTCGGAGTATTCCCGCGCGCGCTGCATCTCGATCGCGCCAGCTTCCGAATTGCCGACGGCTTGCTGCGACTGCTGCACGACCGATGTGGCGCGCGCGACGCGTTCCTTGGTGACTTCGGAAACGCCCCCACAACCCGCAAGGATGCCGACGATCCCTGCGCTTGCGATGGCCAAGCTCAGTTTGTTCATGACGTAGCCTCCACAACCGATGCGCCTTCGTTCGCAGTGCCGCGCACGAGGTGTCTGTGAATGATAACGCCAATGCGACAGGCGTGTTCCACGCAGGATCAGGCTGTAGGCAGGAGACTGTAGGCTGTAGGGAAAGGGGAAAGGGAAGAAGGGGAAGGAAGCGAGAACGTCGGCCTCCTCACGCCACCGGCTCCGTCTGTGCCTGCGCCGCTCCTTTGTGCCACCACGCTTTCACTCTCGTGGTGAAGGCGTAGATGTAGGTGTAGAGCACAGGTACGACGAGCAACGTGAGAATCGTCGAAGTGATCACGCCGCCGATGACCGCACGCCCCATCGGCGCCAGCATCTCGCCGCCCTGGCCGACACCGAGCGCCATCGGCAGCATGCCGAAAATCATGGCGAGCGTCGTCATGAGGATCGGGCGCAAGCGCACCTGCCCGGCTTCGCGAATCGCCTCGCGAAGCGGCTTGCCGTCGCGAATGGCGTGATTCGTGAAATCGACGAGCAGGATCGCGTTCTTCGTGACCAGGCCCATCAACATGATGAAACCGATGATCGAGAACAGGTTCAGCGTCGTGCCGGTGAACAGGAGCGCGAGCAGCACGCCGATGAGCGACATCGGCAACGACACCATGATGGCGATCGGCTGCAGGAAGCTGCCGAACTGCGACGCGAGCACGAGATAGATGAAGATGACTGCGAGCCCGAGCGCTGCGCCCGCTGCCGCCATCGTCTCGTTCATATTCTGCTGGCCGCCGCCGATCTCGATGCGATAGCCGGGCGGCAGTTCCATCGAACGCGCGATCTTCTGGGCGTCGCTACCCACGTCGCCCGACGGCCGGCCTTCCGCGTTGGCCCAGATGGTCACACGCCGCTGCAGATTCAAGCGACGAATCTGCTGCGCGCTGCCGGTCGGAACGAAATCCGCCACCTGCCGCAAAGGCACCAGCAACGGGTTGCCGTTCTCGTCGACGCGCGTGCTGCTCACATAGAGGTCGCCCAGATCGCTCGCGAGCTCGCGCCGCTGTTTGGGCAGCTGCACGATGACGTCGTAATCCTGTCCGTCCGGACCGAGCCACGTGCTGATCTGATCGCCGGCGATCAACGGCCGCAGCGCACTTCCGATGCGCGCCGTCGTCAGACCAAGGTCGCTCGCGACCTCGTTCCTGATACGCACCGCGATGGTCGGATTCGCGCCTTTCTCGCTGCTCTCGAGATCGGCGATGCCGGGAATCGTCGACAAGCGCGCCATCAGATCTTCGGAGAGCTTGGTCAAGCGCTCGGTATCGGGCCCCAAGATCGAGATCGCCACCGGACGGTTGTTCTGATTGATCATCAGCGTGATGCCCGCCATGTGCGCCAGCCGTTCGCGGATCATCTTCTCGATCTCGCTTTGCGACGGACGCTCGAACTGACGGATATCCTTCAGCAGCACGAGAATGCGCGCGAAATTGCTGCCTTCGCTCGTGCCGACGGTCGTGACGATCGATTGCACGCCGGGGATCTCTCGGATCTCCGCCTCCACGTCGCGGATCTTCGCGTCCGTGTATTCGAGACTCGAACCGAGCGGCGTATTCAAGCGCATCGACACGATGCCTTCGTCGGCCGACGGCACGAATTCCGTACCGACGAGCGGCACGATCAGGAAGCTGCCGAAGAACACCAGGACCGCGAGCAGCACGAGGATGGAGCGCGGGCTCAAGCTCGCCCAACGCGGCACCGTCGTACCAGGCGCTTTCCTCAGAAGCGCAAGGCGTGCCAAGCCGGGAATCGGATAACGCTTCCGCGCCAACGCCCAGTTGAGCACGCGGTCGTACACGCGGTGTGCGGCATCGATGTACGACTCGAACTTGTCCATGAGCCGTCCGAGCCAGGGCACGTACTTGAAACGACCCTCCTTCGGATCGGGCCAGACCGACGACAGCATCGGATCGAGCGTGAAGCTCACGATCAACGACACGAATACCGCGACCGCCACCGTGATGCCGAACTGCAAGAAGAACCGGCCGATCACGCCGCTCATGAAGGCGACGGGGATGAACACGGCAAGGATGGCGAACGTCGTCGCCATCACAGCCAGTCCGATTTCGGACGTACCTTCGAGCGCCGCCTGCCGGTGATTCTTGCCCATGCCGGCATGCCGCACGATGTTCTCGCGCACGACGATCGCATCGTCGATCAGCAAGCCGATACAGAGCGACAGCGCCATCAAGGTCATGAAGTTCAGCGTGAAGCCGAACGCATGCAGCGCGATGAACGTGGCGATGACCGAGATCGGTAGCGTCAAACCGGTGATGATCGTCGAGCGCCAGGAGTGCAGGAACAGGAAGACGATCAACACCGTGAGGATGGCACCTTCCATGATCGTCGACTTCACGCGGTCCAACGATCCCTTGATCCAATCGGCGCTCGACCACAGCGTTTCGATCTGAATGTCTTCGGGCAGGCGCTGCTTGAGCTCGGCAATGGCCTCCTGCACGCCTTCGCCGACTTCGACGATGTTCGATTGCTGAATCTTGAAGATGTCGATCCCGACGGCGCGCATTCCGTTGACGCGCGCAATCGATTGTTCTTCGGCTTCGCCGTCGACGATATCCGCGACCTGCGATAGGTACACGGGCGAGCCCGCCTGATTGGCGACGATGATTCGCTCGAAGCCGCGCGGATCCTTGATCCTGCCTTCGACGCGCACGAGCTGCTCGCGCGAGCCGTTCGAAATGCTGCCCGCGGGCAAATCCTGGTTCGCCGCTTGAATCGCGGCGATCACCTGATCGACGCCGACCCGATAGCTCTGGAGCTGCTCGGGACGCAGGAAGATCTGAATCTGCCGCTCGAGCGCACCGCTCACATAAACATTGCCGACGCCCGGAACGTTCTGCAGACGCTTGACGATCTGCTGCTCGACGAGCGTCGACACTTCGCGCAGGCTGCGTTTATCCGAATAGGCGACGAGCGCGACGACCGGACCCTGTGTCGTATCGTTCGTGGCGCGCGAGATGGTCGGATCGCGGATGTCGCGCGGCAGCGCCGAGCGGATCTGCGCGATCTTGTCGCGCACCTCTTGCGCAGCTGCAGCGATGTCCACGTCGAGCTGGAACTCCAGCTCCATGAGCGCCACGCCTTCGCGTGCGGTCGAATAGATGTTCTTGATGCCGTCGACCGAATTGACGATGTTCTCGATCGGTTTGATGACGTCGCTTTCGATCGACTCGGGCGACGCGCCGGGATACGGCACCGAAATGAACACCTGAGGCGGATTGATCTCCGGCATCTGCTCGACCGGCAGCAGGCGGTAGGAGGCCAGACCGAGCACGACGAGCGCGGCCATGACCATCGTCGCGAAGACGGGCTGATTGATGCTGACGCGTGTGATCCACATAGGCCTGCGGCTCTAGCGCTGAAAGATTGTCGAACTGTTGCGACGTGCGCGCGGATTGCCCGCGCTGCGCGTCAGCCGGCGGTCGTCGCGACGGGCGCCGGCGATTGCTCGCCGCGCACGTATGCTGCATCGCCCGGCTTGTGGTCGCCGATGTCCGCGACGATGACGCGCTCGCCCGGCTTCACTCCCGAGCGCACTTCCACGAACTCGCTTCCCTCGACGTGCTCGCCGATCACCACTGCGCGTCGTTCGATCTTGCCGTCGGCGAGCAGATAGACGATTGGCGAACCGGCTTCGAAGCGCACGGCGGAGTACGGAATCGACAGCACGGGCTCGTCTGCATCCAGGATGAGCTCGCCCTGCGCGAACATGCCGCCCTTGAGCGCACGGTCGGGATTGGGTACGGCGACGTAGATCGTGATCGCACGCGATCCGTCGCTCGTCGTCGGATTGATGCGCTGCACGTTGCCGACGAATTCGCGATCGCCGAACCCGCCGACGGTGAAACGAGCGGTTTGACCGATCCTGACGGCGGGAATCTCGGCGGCTGGTACGGCAGCCTCGAGAAGCAGCTCCCCAAGATCGACGAGCTGCACGATCGGGCCATCGGGCGACACTTTCTCGCCTGGCTGCACGAGCCGACGTGCAATCGTGCCGCTGAACGGCGCGCGAATGACGGCATCGTCGAGGTTGATCTTCGCGAGCCGCGCTTGCGCCTCGGCCAACTTCAAGTTCGCGACGCTACCGAAATAAGCGCTCTCGGTCTGCTCGAACGTGTTTTGCGAGATGAACTTCTGCTCGAGCAGCGCACGATTCTTTTCGCGGTTGAGCTTCGCAAGCTCGAGTTCGGCGCGCGCCTTTTCGACGGCGGCAAGCTCGCGATCGTATTGCGCCTGGAGATTGCGCGTATCCAGGCGCGCGATCACTTGACCCTCGCGCACATCCTGACCTTCGCGCACCGTGAGCTCTTCGACTTCACCGCCCACTTTGGACTTCACGGTCGCCTGAACCACAGGCGCGAGCGAGCCGGACAGCGGCAAGCGGCGGCTCAGCGGTCTCGGTTCGGCAACGGCGACATCCACTTTCGAGAGCTCGAGCGGTGCAACGACGGCCGGCTGAGCAGCCTGCGGCGGCGCGGCAGGTTTGCGCAACGCGCCCCAAGCGACAACAGCGCCGGCTATCAAAACGATTGCAACGATGATGCGCTTCGAGCGCGCCGGAGGGCGTTCCTCAGTCGCGGGCGCCGTTGCATGAGGTGCCGGAAACGGGCGCACGCTTGCCGATCGGGTCGTGAGCTCGTCGACGTTCGAATCGCTTTCCACGGTGTCTTCGTTGGAATCCGCCGATGCGGCGGATTGCTGCCATGCGTGATTCGTCACTTGTTGCTCCGATGCAGCCTCGAGGATCGGTCCCGTCGATGCAAGAACCGAGTTGGAAGCCTCGAGTCGTTTGCGTGCTTGGACGCGGCGAGGGTGCGAAAGGTTACTCTTTCGCCGTAAAAAATTCAGAGAGCATTTGCCCCTAGCCGCAGCTCATTACGAGAGATTCATTCGACGGCGGGAGGTCCGCACGCTGTATACAGAGCAGTGTCGCGAAAACGACATAAGGCATGCCGGAGAAGCCCGAGTCGGTTTGCTATCCTTTTACCTACGTCAATCGAGCGCCGAACTTTCATGCCTTCCTTCGACATCGTTTCCGAGCTGAATGCACACGAGGTCGCCAACGCCGTGGACCAGGCCAATCGCGAGGTCGGCACGCGCTTCGACTTCAAGGGCTCGAACGCCAAGTACGAGCTCAAGGATTTCGTCGTGACGATGACCGCCCAGGCAGAATTTCAGCTGCAGCAGATGTTGGACATTCTGCGCATGAAGCTCGCGAAACGCGGCGTCGACGTCCAGTGCATGCAGCCGAGCGAGCCGATCGTCACCGGATCGTCGGCGAAGCAGATCGTCACGCTGCGTCACGGCATCGACGTCGAGCTCGGCAAGAAGATCCAGCGCTTGATCAAGGATTCGAAATTGAAGGTGCAGGCCGCGATTCAGGACAAGCAGGTGCGCGTGAGCGGCAAGAGCAAGGACACGCTTCAGGAAGCGATTGCGCTCGTGCGCGCAGCGAAGTTCGATCTGCCGCTGCAGTTCACGAATTTTCGAGACTGAACGGCGCCCGTTGTCCGTCGGTTCGGCAGGCCTTTACTTCGTTTCTCGTCCGTAGGACTGCCATTCCTTGCCGACGATCAGACGCGCACCGCGGCCGAACGTCCAATAGGACCACGCCCACTGGATGAGCACCGAAAGTCGATTGCGAAAGCCGCTCAATCGATAGATGTGCACGAACAACCAGAACCACCACGCGATCAAGCCGGTCAGCCGCAACCTGCCGAACTCCGCGATGGCGCGACTGCGTCCGATCGTCGCCATGGAACCGAGATCGCGATAACGAAACGGCTCGCGTGCCTGCGGTTCCTTGTTTTTCGTCTCGCGTTCGACGACGGATGCGAAATACAGGCCCTGCTGCATCGCTACGAGCGCAACGCCCGGCAGCGGCTTGCCGTCCTCGCCTTTCGCGTGAGCCAGATCGCCTGCGACGAAAACTTCCGGATGGCCTGGAATCGTGAGATCCGGGCCGACGATCACGCGGCCGGCGCGATCGAGCGGCACGCCGAGGGTGCTGCCGATGTCGGAAGCTTTCACTCCCGCCGCCCACAGCACCGTGGCTGCAGCGAGTTTCTCTTCGCCGATCGTCACACCCTCTGCCGAAACCTCCGTGACCGGTGCGCCCGTCCACACTTGGACGCCGAGCGACTCCAGATCGCGCGCTGCACGAGCCGCGAGATTCTCGTCGAATGAAGGCAGGATGCGCGGACCGGCTTCGACGAGCACGACACGGGTTTGCCGCGGATCGATGCTGCGAAAATCGCGCGCGAGCGTATAGCGGCTCATCTCGCCGATCGCACCTGCCAGCTCGACACCGGTCGGACCGCCGCCGACGACCACGAAGGTCAACAGTCGCCGACGCGAAGCGGCGTCCTGTGCGCGTTCTGCCGCTTCGAACGCTTCGAGCACGCGACGACGAATTTCGGTCGCCTGCGGAAGATTCTTGAGCCCAGGCGCAAACGGTTCCCATTCCTCGCGGCCGAAATACGCGTGTTGCGCGCCGCACGCGATCAGCAGGTAGTCGTATACGAACTCGCCGGCATCGGTAATCACGCAGCGGCGGTCGAGGTCGACACGCCGGGCATTCGCTTTGATGACTTTGACGTTCGGCCGCCGGAGCAACGTTCGGATCGGTACTGCAATGTCGGCGGGACTGAGCGCTGCCATCGCGACCTGATACAGCAGCGGCTGAAATAAATGATGGTTCTCGCGATCGATGACCGTGATATCCAGGCGGGCGATTCGCTGCAGCCGCTTCGCGGCGTTCAAGCCGGCGAAACCGGCCCCAACAATAACAACCCTAATCACGCGCCTCTTGCGGAGCGGATGCCGTTGCCGCTGCCGCAATCTTCGCCGCCGCCCACTGGACGATGGGCACGACACGTGCGGAAACGAGCTTGAGCGCCGTCGCTTCGTCGACCCAGCGGTACTCGTTGTGTTCGGGGCGGCCGAGCTCTTCGATCACCGGCAGCGTGACCGCGCTCGTGCGCGTGCGCGCGAGGTAGTAGCGCGCGACCTTGCCGCGGCTGTAGGGCCCGGTCTCGATGTAGTCGTAGCCCCATTCGAACTCGAGATCCTCGATCAAGGTCTCTTCGCGAACCTCGCGGATCGCGGCGTCCAGCGGCTCCTCGCCGGGTTCCACCATGCCCTTCGGGAAATCCCAGTGCGTATAAGCCCGCAATAATAAGTATCGCCAGCCTTCGGCGGTCTCGCGCACGACGACCACCCCAGCCGACAATCGCACGAGTCGGGGTGACATGAGGGGGAGTATAGCGTTTAAGCGCTCGCTTGCGGTTGCTCTACACTACCTGCGAGAGCCGTCGACCATCGGAGCGTCGAACGTGAATTTACGGGACCTGCGCTATTTCGTCGCACTTGCGGATACCAAACACTTCGGCAAGGCCGCCGAACGTTCGTACGTCAGCCAACCGACGCTGTCCGCACAGATCAAGAAGCTCGAGAACTATCTCGGTGTGCAGCTCATCGAACGTCATCCGCGTCGAGTCGCTCTCACCGAAGCCGGGCAGAAGATTCTGCCGATCGCCCGCCGCATTCTGGAAGAAAGCGACGAGATCATCTCGATTGCGCGCAACGAGCACGATCCGTTGTCGGGCAAGCTCAAAGTTGCGCTGATCCCGACGATCGGACCGTATTTGTTGCCGCTCGTTGCGCGGAAGCTCCGCAAACAGCTCCCGAAGCTCAAGCTGATGCTCTACGAGTATCAGACGCAGCCGCTGCTCGAAAAGCTGCGCAACGGCGAGATCGAGCTCGGCATTCTCGCGCTACCGGTTGCCCTCGACGGACTCGAGGCTGCGGAGCTCTACGAAGAGAACTTCACGGTTGCGGTGCCGAACGGCCATCCGCTCGCCAAGCGTTCGACCGTTCGCTTGGACGATTTGACGGGCGAGACGCTGCTCTTGCTGGAAGACGGACATTGCCTGCGCGATCAAGCGCTCGACGTCTGCAGCCGCGTCGACGTGAAAGAAGCCGACGAGTATCGCGCGACGAGCTTGGAAACGTTGCGGCAAATGGTAGCGGCGGGACTCGGCGTGACGTTGCTGCCGGAGCTCGCCACGCGCGGGCCGTTCGGTTCCGGACAGGGCCTGACCGTCAAGTCGTTCGCCAAGCCCATTCCGACACGCACCGTCGGCGCCGTCTGGCGCAAGGGCAGCTCGCGCACCGCGGCGATTCAGGCAGTATGCGATGTGATTCGCACGACCATGAAGGAGCGCTTGTGAGATTGCGCGCATTCATCGTTTGGATGGGATTGCTGCTCGCCGGCTGCAGCGCCGACGATCGAGCTGTCTCCGTGAGCAACGCTTGGGCGCGGGCAACGCCGCCGGGGAGCACTGTGACCGCCGCGTATGCCGAGATCGTCGCGAGCAAATCCGATGAGCTGCTCGGTGCGACGACGCCGGTCGCCGAGCGCGTCGAGATGCACACGGTCACGCACGCCGACGGCGTGATGCAGATGCGGCCCGTCGATTCCGTACCGCTGCCGTCGGGCGAGCGTGTCGTCTTCGAACCCGGCGGTCTGCATTTCATGTTGCTCGGGCTGAAGACTCCGCTTCAGGCCGGCGAACGGTTTCCGCTCACCTTGACGTTCAAGTCTGCGCCGTCCGCCACCGTCGAGGTGGACATTCGTGCGCCCGGCGACGCGCACGTGCACTGAGCGCAGCCGATCGCGCATTGCATGAGCTCCGCACCCCACCCGCCGAATCTCAACGATCTGCACGACGAACAGATCGTGGCCTTGCTGCGGTCCGGAGCGCATGCGCATCTCTTGAGCGCCTATTTCGGCGAGCAGCTCTATCGCGAGTTGTGCCATTACGCGAAGCTCGCCGCGACGCGTGCGAATCCGCAAGGGCCGGTCGTCTATGTGCTGCCGGGCATCATGGGCTCGAAGCTCGGCGTGACCGGCGCGCACATTCCGCACATCATCTGGCTGCATCCGATCGCGATAGCGAACGGCGGCATTCTCGAGCTCGCCGCATCGAATCGCGGGCTCCACGCCTGCGGCGTCATGCTTCCGGGGTATTTGAAGCTGAAACTGCTGCTCGAGATCGCCGGTTTCCGTCCGCGGTTCTTTCCTTTCGATTGGCGACGCGATCTGTTCGAGCTCGGCCGCGAGCTCCTGGAGCACATCGAGTCGAGCGACGAGCGCAACGTGCTCGTCGTCGCCCATAGCATGGGCGGGCTCGTGGCGCGCGCGGCGATGACGCTCGATACCGATGCTCGCATCGGCAAGCTCGTACAGCTCGGCGCGCCGAACGGCGGTTCCTTTGCGCCCGTTCAAGCTCTGCGCGGCGTGTACCCGACCGTCCGCAAAATCGCGGCGCTCGATCAGCAGCACACCGCCGAGCACCTCGCACGCAATGTGTTTCTGTCGCTGCCGGGCCTGTATCAAATGTTGCCGTCGCCGGAGCTGTGCGAAGGTCCCGACCTGTTCGACGTACGGTCCTGGCCCCAGGATGAGCTTGCACCGGACGAAACCCTGCTTGCGCACGCGCGTGCGAGCCGTGCGCGGCTGTGCGCGGCGGACGAGCGCTGTTTCGTGATTGCGGGCATTTGCCAGGAAACGATCACGGGCGTGCGTCTCGTCGACAACCAGTTCGAGTACCGCGTGACGCGCAACGGCGACGGTACGGTGCCGTCGAGACTTGCGCTCTGGCCGCCGGCGAACACGTGGTACGTGCAGGAGTCGCACGGTCCGCTCACGAACAACGACACCGTGCTCGCGGCCGTCGTCGAAATCTTGCGCTCGAGCTCGACGCGCTTGTTGAGCAGGCACGCGCCGAAACACGATGAAGCCTGCACCCGCGTGTCAACCGATCGGGAGCTGCGGCAAAATGCCGTCCGTAAAGTGCATTGGGAGTCTTTGTCGCTCGACACGCGCCGACGCATCCTGGAACCGGTGATTTCCCCCGAATTCCTGTAAGCGCCGCTCGCAACCTGACGCAACCTTCGCATTCTTGTCGGGCCGTTTCGGTGTCCGTTGCTCGCGCTTGCCGGCGCGTAATGCAGTTTCGGCACGAAGGCGCGTGTCGATACCCCCTTCTTATACCTCGTCAACAGGTATACGCTTCCCGAACCAATCATTCGGTTGCGATGTCATCTATTGACATCTGGACGGGCTACAGGGGGCTTGTGTAGCGGTGGAACCGACCGATACGAGAAATCCTGACTATTACCATCGCGTCGTCGATTGTCAGTGGGCTTGCCCGGCTCACACGGATGTTCCCGAATACATCCGTCTGATCGCCCAGGGGCGATTCACCGAAGCGTATCTCGTCAATCGTGCATCGAACGTCTTTCCAGGCATTCTCGGCCGCGTGTGCGACCGTCCTTGCGAGCCGGCGTGCCGGCGCGTACGTGTCGAAACCAAGCCGGTCGCAATCTGCCGCTTGAAACGAGTCGCTGCCGACCATCGCGGCGAAATTGCCGATCGCTTACCGAAGGCGACGCGTGCGAAGAACGGCAAACGGATCGCCTGCATCGGTGCCGGACCTGCGTCGCTCACCGTCGCGAACGATCTCATGCCGCTCGGCTACGAAGTGACGATCTTCGAGAAGTGGCACGCTCCGGGCGGCTTGATGCGCACGAACATTCCGGCTTTCCGGCTGCCGGCGGAGGTCCTGGACGAAGAGATCGGCTACATCATCGACATGGGCGTCGACCTGCGCCTCGACACGCCTATTACGAGCCTCAAGCAATTGCTCGACTCCGGCGAGTTCGACGCCGTGTTCGTCGGCAGCGGCGCACCGAAGGGCAAAGATCTCGAGCTGCCGGGACGACGCGCGTCCGAGGCCGTCCGGCAACATATTCATATCGGCATCGACTGGCTCGAGTCGGTCGCCTTCGAGCACGTGAAATCGATCGGCAAGCGCGTGCTGATCATCGGCGTCGGCAACACGGCGATGGATTGCTGCCGAACCTCGCTGCGGCTCGGTGCGACCGACGTGAAGGTCATGGCGCGCAAGCCGCGCGCGTTCTTCAAGGCATCCGAGTGGGAGCTGGAAGACGCCGAAGAGGAAAACGTCGAGATCGTCGTGAATCATGCCCCGCGTGCTTTCGTCGTCGAGGACGGACAACTGAAAGGCATGATGTTCGACCGCATGGAGTACGACATCGATGCAAACGGCCGCATCACTGGCGAGCGCGTCGTCGGCGAAGCGTTCTTTCCGTGCGACGACGTAATTCTCGCGATCGGCCAGGAGAACGCTTTTCCCTGGATCGAAGACGGTCTCGGCATCGAGTTCGACCGCTGGCACGTGCCCAAAGTCGATCCGGTGACCTTCCAATCGACGCGCGAGAACGTGTTCTTCGGCGGCGATGCGGCGTTCGGGCCGAAGAACATCATCTGGGCGGTCGAGCACGGTCATCAAGCCGCGATCAGCATCCATCGGTACTGCCAAGGCGCGAACGTCGCCGAGCGCCCGAAACCGCAGCTCGAGCTGTCGAGCCGCAAGATGGGCATTCACGAATGGGCCTATAAGAACGAATACAACCCGCTCGAACGCCGCCTGATGCCGCACGTCTCGCTCAAGGAGCGCTTCAAGAAAGTGAACATCGAAGTCGAGCTCGGCTTCACGCCCGAGCAGACCGAAGTCGAGGTGCAGCGCTGTCTGAACTGCGACGTGCAAACGGTTTTCGACGCGAAACTGTGCATCGAATGTGATGCTTGCATCGACATCTGCCCGGTCGATTGTCTGACGCTGACGAAGAACGGTCCCGAAGAAGAGCTGCGTCAGCGATTGAAAGCGCCTGCGCTCAACCGCTCACAGCCGTTGTTCGTCTCGGCGCCGCTCAAGCAAACCGGTCGCGTCATGGTGAAAGACGAGAACTTGTGCGTGCACTGCGGGTTGTGCGCCGAACGTTGCCCGACGGCCGCCTGGGACATGCAGAAGTCACATCTCAAGATGCCGCACGCGAGCGACGAGAGCTTTCCATGCCAGCAACTGCCCAATCTCAAGACCGCGTAAACGATTTCGTCATCAAGCTCGCGAACGTGAACGGCACCGGCTCGGCCAGTGCCAACACGCTCCTGATGAAGTCCATCTTCCGGATGGGCGTGCCGGTCACCGGCAAGAACTATTTCCCGTCGAACATTCAGGGCTTGCCGACTTGGTACGAAATCCGCGTCACGCGCGACGGCTATGCCGCGCGGTCGGGACGCGTCGATTTCATGGTCGCGATGAACGCCGAGACCTATGCAAAGGACATCAAGGAAGTCGCTCCCGGCGGATATCTCTTGTACGACTCGACGTGGCCGCGCCCGGCCCTGCTGAAGCGCGACGACATCACGATTCTCGGTGTGCCGCTCGCCCGCATGTGCAACGAGACTTTTCAGGGCGTGCGGGCGCGCATCCTGCTCAAGAACATCATGTACGCCGGCGTGCTCGCCGCGCTGTTCGATATCGATCTCGACGAGATGCGCAAGCTGCTCGGCGAGACTTATGCCAATAAGCGGGCGCTGCTCGACTCGAACGTGAAGGCGCTCGAAATGGGCTACGAGTATGCGCGAGAGCATTTGCCGCATCCGCTGCCGCTACGCGTCGAACGCACGAACAAGACGCGCGATCACATTCTGATCGACGGCAATACGGCGGCGGCGCTCGGATGCCTCTACGCCGGCGCGACGGTCGGTGCGTGGTATCCGATCACGCCGTCGACGTCGCTCATGGACGCATTCAAGAGCTTCTGTCAGAAGTGGCGTGTCGATCCGCAAACTGGCGAGCGCTACTACGCGATCATCCAAGCCGAAGACGAGCTGGCGGCGATCGGCGCGGTGATCGGCGCCTCCTGGAACGGCGCACGCGCCTTCACGCCGACGAGCGGCCCCGGCATTTCGCTCATGAACGAGTTCTTGGGGTTGGCGTATTACGCGGAGATTCCGGCGGTCGTGTTCGACATTCAGCGCGTCGGGCCCTCGACCGGCATGCCCACGCGCACGCAACAATGCGATTTGTTGATCGCGGCGTATGCTTCGCATGGCGACACGCGTCATGTGCTGCTGTTCCCTCGCGATCCGGAGGAATGTTTCTACATGGCGCCGGTCGCATTCGACCTGGCCGAACGATTGCAGACGCCGGTGCTCGTACTGTCCGATCTCGATATCGGCATGAACGATTGGATGTGCCCGACGCTGCACTGGGACGATGCCTACAAGCCCGACCGCGGCAAGGTGATGACGAAGGAAGAGCTCGAGAAGATCGAGAAGTTCTATCGGTACTTCGACCACGACGGCGACGGTATTCCGTATCGCTCGCTCCCCGGCACGCATCCGAAAGGCGCGTACTTCACGCGCGGCTCCGGACACAACCAGTACGGCGGCTATACCGAGGATGCGACCGAGTATCAGATCGTGCTCGACCGGCTGCGACGCAAATTCGAAACGGCGAAGAGGCTCGTACCGAAGGCCGTCATCGAATCGCGGGGCCACGACGTCGGCATCGTGACCGTCGGCAGCTGCGACGGTGCGGTCCGCGAAGCGCTCGACATCCTGAAGCGGCGTGGCATTCAGTGCGATTACATGCGCCTGAAAGCTTTCCCGTTCGGCGAGGAAGTCGAGCAGTTCCTGGCATCGCATTCGCGCATCTTCGTCGTCGAGCAGAATCGCGATGCGCAGCTGCGGAGTCTCCTGACGCTCGAAACCGCTGTCGAGAAATCGAAGCTACGCTCGATTCTCTATTACGCAGGCCTGCCGATGACCGCGGGCGTCGTGGTCGACGGCGTGCTCGCCGAGCTCGGCACCGTCGCGCCCGTTCGCTCCGCGGCGGTGCGCGAGTTCTGATTCATTCGCTAGCGTGGTGATCGCATGAGCTTCATCGCCAAACCCAAGGTCGCCCATCCGAGTCTGCCGCGCAACGCGCTCGGGCTCACGCGGCGCGATTACGAAGGCGGCATGTCGACGCTGTGTGCCGGGTGCGGCCACGACTCCGTCACCGCAGCCATCATCGAGGCAGTGTGGGGCTTGTCGATTCCTCCCGAAAACCTCGTGAAGCTCTCGGGCATCGGCTGCTCCTCGAAAACGACGGCTTATTTCGACAGCGGCGGACACGGTTTCAACTCGGTTCATGGGCGCATGCCGTCGATTGCGACGGGTGCGAACGCCGCGAACCGCAACCTCTATTACATCGGTGTCTCGGGCGACGGCGATACGTTGTCGATCGGCTACGGCCAGTTCGCGCACGCAATCCGCCGCAACGTGAACATGCTGTACTTGCTCGAGAACAACGGCGTGTACGGCCTGACGAAGGGCCAGTTCTCGGCTTCGGCCGATATCGGCTCGAAAGCCAAGCGCGGCGAAGAGAACGTGCAACCGCCGATCGATCCGGTGCTGAACGCGCTTGCGCTCGGCTGCACGTTCGTTGCGCGCAGTTTTTCCGGCGACAAGGAGCAGCTCGTACCGCTCATTCAGGCAGGGTTACGTCATCGCGGCTTTGCATTGATCGACGTGCTCTCGCCTTGCGTGACGTTCAACGATCACGAAGGCTCGACGAAGAGCTATGCATTCGTGCGCGATCATTACGAAGAAGTCGTGCACGCCGACTTCGTGCCCCCGGCCCAAACGATCACGGCACAGTACGCGGAAGGTGAAGCCATGCCGGTGACGCTGCATGACGGCAGCCGCATCCTGCTACGCAAGCTCGATCCGAGCTACGACCCGACCGATCGCGGCCGTGCCTTCAATTTCATTCGCGAGAAACAGGCGCAAGGCGAGTACGTGACGGGACTCATCTATATCGATGAGCGAGGCGCGGATTTCCACACGCTGAACGGAACGGCCGCGGAGCCGCTGAACCGCATCCCTTACGAGAAGCTCACGCCGGGCGCGGCGAACCTCGACAAGATTCTCGCGCGCTATCGCTAGCGCAGATCGAACAGCACTTCCGACTTCTCGTACACCTGCGCGATGCGCTCGCCGTCCCACACATAGGCGAGCGCGGCGCCGGCAATCGGAATGCTCACCGCCGGCGGCCGGAACGCCGCGATGCACTCGCCGCCGGGATGACGCACGCTGCGATACACCAAGCCCCACGCACCGGCGTCGCGCAATGGTTTTGCGAAAACTTGGGATGCGGAGTAGTCGTCCGGATCGTGCAAAGCGGCGTACCTCGGACCGCGAACATCGAGAAAGGGTTTGAGCGGCCGGCCCACATAAGCACGCATGTCGATCTCTCCTGGCGCTTCGCGCGTCGCGGCGAGAAATCGTGCACGGTGATAGGCCGTTTCGCGCACCGCCGTCTCGAGCGTGCGCGCCGCGTAATACACGCCGTAGCTGCCGTCGCTGAAACGGCTCGGCCGGCCGATATGCGTGAATGCCGCCATCACGATGCTCGCGCCGGGTCCATGCAATCGATCTTCTTGTTCGACGAGCGGCGCTTCTCCGCTTGCATCGCGCAAGCGATCGTTCGTGAGGCTTTCGATATAGCCTGCCATTTCCATCTGATGGGGCTCGACGATGCCCTCGAAGACATTGATGGGCGGATGCTTCGAGGCGACGACGCGATAGATCTTTTGCCATCGCAGTCGGACGGCGCGCGGCATTGCGCTCTTGGCGTTCATCCCTGGCCGCCGCTCAGCCGCGTTCTGCGTCGAGATAGCGGCGCACGTCGGCCAGATCGACGACGCGTCCGCCGAGCATGCGGTCCAGCGCGGATTTGCCGTTGAAGCCGCGCGCGGTATTGGGCTTCTTGATCCAGGCATTCGCGGCTTCTTCGGTGGGCAACAGAATCCGCAACGCCTTGTAGATGCCCATGATGTAACTGATGCGCTCGAGCGTATCGGCGGACAAACGCGCCCGTTTCTCGCTCTTCCATTTGAAGAACGTCGAACGCGGCGGCGAGCCGAGGAGCGTCCGTTCCTCTTCTGCCGAAAGACCCCACGCAGCAGTGATGTTGAAGAACGCAGTCAGCGCCGCAGCGCCGAGCTCATCGGGGTCGAATTGCGGCGAAGCCTGGCGGGGCTGGAGCATACGCTAGAGTCCTATTGTGGACTTGATTTCGATGTTACTCCATGTTTGGACCAGGTGCCAGTCAGGGCCTGGGACGAAGGGCAGAAGACAGAGCATGCGGGCATCAAGCTGCACGGTCGGACGTCGGACGAATCCGAATGACTAGGACCCGTGATCACGCAGGCACTCGCGACAGGCGTCGGTGCAAATCGGAATGGATTCGATTCGAGAGGCGAAGTGAGGGTACTTAGTAGCTTAGGAGTATTCGCAGTCGCGCGATCGTTCGAGGCTGGTTCAAAGGCCCGAGCCCCAAGCCCCACTCAGAGTCTCGAGCCCCAAGCTCAGCCTGTAGCCCGTAGCCTGCGGTCAGCCCCACCGCCTCGGCTCGCCCGCCCACAGCCTGCAAATCGGCGAACGCGAATGCGCGAAGGCACCGACGCGCCGGTGTCCCGTTCCACGCTGCAAGCAGCGCGGATCATCTGCCCATTGCACGGCATACACCGTCGGATCGAGGCTTGCGCCGACGAGGTCGCGAAGATGCTGCCGCCACTCTTTGATCTTCATGCTCGGCTCCGATGATGCAGACCTGGAACGCCCCGTCGTCGCAGGCGGTTCCTGACACCTCTGTCATTGAAGATCGGCCATCGAGTGCAGGCGTTTAGCGACAAGCGTCTTGCCGACGCCAAATCTGCGGCGCGCGTCCCACTCAAGAGGGCTTGGCGCTTACGACAGGCGACGGGCTACGGTTAGGAGTACCGCGAGGAGTCATTGGGACCGCATGACGCATGACCATGTGCGACGTGCGCACAACTCGAACGCCTCGGCGCCAAGATCGACCGTACATTCAAGGTCGAGATCGGTTCTGTAACGAATCCGGGCGGCCTAGAAAATTTAGTAACGAGTCAACAACGAAAACCTTTGCACGCTATGGGGCATCCGCGCACAACAGCACACGCCGGGGATCTCGGATACTGACGCGCTGACGTTCTCTCCTTTCTAACCGTAGCCTGTCGCCCACTCTCGTCCCAAGCCCCAAGTCCCAAGCTTCAAGCCCGTTTTCAAATCTGCGGTATGCAGCGCCCTACCCGTTGGCTATCATCTCGCGCCGCTAAAAAAGCCCCGAACATCCATCCGGAGTCATTCCATGCAGTTCGAGTACACCGACAAGGTCAAGGGCCTGATCGCGCGCCTGGAGGCCTTTTTCGAAGAGCACATTTATCCGAACGAGAAGGCCGTCTACGACTTCATCTACAGCCGCCAAGGCAAGGAGCGCTGGGAGCCGATCCCGATCGTCGAAGAGCTGAAGCCGAAAGCGAAGGCCGCCGGACTGTGGAATCTGTTCCTGCCTCATTCGGAACGCGGGGCCGGACTCACCAACCTCGAATACGCCCCGCTCTGCGAAATCATGGGACGCGTGAGCTGGTCCTCCGAGGTGTTCAATTGCTCGGCGCCCGATACGGGCAACATGGAAATCCTCGAGCGCTATGCATCGCCCGAAAACAAAGAGCGCTGGCTCAAGCCGCTCCTGAATGGCGAGATCCGTTCTGCGTTCTGCATGACGGAGCCGGCTGTCGCATCGTCGGATGCCACGAACATTTCAACGGAAATCCGCCGCGACGGCGATCACTACGTGATCAACGGCCGCAAGTGGTTCGCCTCTGGCGCAGGCGACGTCCGCTGCAAGATCCTGATCGTGATGGGCAAGACCAACCCGGATGCTCCCAAGCACCAACAGCAATCGCAGATTCTCGTGCCGATGGACACGCCGGGCGTCAAAGTGATTCGTCCGCTGCCGGTCTTCGGCTTCGACGACGCGCCGCACGGCCACATGGAGATCGAGTTCAACAACGTGCGCGTTCCGGCGAGCAACATTCTGCTCGGCGAAGGCCGCGGTTTCGAAATCGCGCAAGCGCGCCTCGGTCCGGGCCGCATTCACCACTGCATGCGCAGCATCGGCGCAGCCGAGCGTCTGCTCGAGATCACCTGCAAGCGTTTGCTGTCGCGCGTGGCCTTCGGTAAGCCGATCGCCGAACAATCGATCTGGCTCGAACGCATCGCCAACTGCCGCATTCAAATCGATCAGGCTCGCCTGCTCGTGTTGAACGCTGCCGACAAGATGGACCGCTTGGGCAACAAGGCCGCCCGCCGCGAGATCGCGATGATCAAGGTCGCTGCACCTGCGATGTTGAACTACGTCGTCGACTGGGCGATTCAAGCGCACGGTGCTGCGGGCGTGACGAACGATTTCCGCATCGGCCACATGGCTGCAAGCGCCCGCACGATGCGCATCGTCGACGGCCCCGACGAAGTGCACCGCAATCAGATCGGCAAGATGGAGCTGGAGAAATACAAGAAGGCGTAAGCCGCACATCCATCTTTCACATACTTCGACACTTCGGATTGGAGCTCACGGAAAATGGCCGTTTCATCATTGTTCGATTTGACCGGAAAGGTTGCCGTCGTCACGGGATCGAGCCGCGGCATCGGCGAGGCAATTGCAGTGCGCTTCGCCGAGCACGGCGCGAAAGTCGTCGTCACGAGCCGCAAGCTGGATGCCTGCGAGGCCGTCGTGAAAAAGATCAAGGACAACGGCGGCGAGGCCTTCGCTCACGCGTGCAACATCGGCCGCAAGGAAGATCTGCAGTCGCTCGTCGATACGACCATTCAGAAGTGGGGCGGCATCGACATTCTCGTCTGCAACGCCGCAGTGAATCCGTATTTCGGCCCGTCCATCAAGATGCCGGACGATGCGTACGACAAGATCATGAACAACAACGTGCGCAGCAACTTCTGGCTGTGCAACATGGTGCTGCCGCAAATGGCCGAGCGCGGCGGCGGCTCGATCATCATCGTCTCGTCGATCGCCGGCATCCTCGGCTCGCCGCACATCGGCGTGTACGGCATCTCGAAAGCGGCCGACATGCAACTCGCCCGCAACATTTGCGTCGAGTGGGGTCCGAAGAACATCCGCGCGAACTGCATCGCGCCGGGTTTGATCCGCACGGACTTCGCACGAGCGCTGTGGGAGAACAAAGAGATCTACGAGAAGACCGTCAGCGTTTATCCCTTGCGGCGGATCGGCGAACCGGATGAGATTGCGGGCGCGGCCGTGTTCCTCGCGGGCCCCAGCGGCTCGTTCATGACCGGACAGACGATCGTCATCGACGGTGGCGGTGTCGTCGGCCGCGGATAACAGCATCGCTACGCATGCGGACGCGCGACGGCGTCCGCTGCGGTTTCGACGTGATCGTGAGTGCATCCCATGACGAATGCCCCGGCAACCGATGAAACCAAGCCCGGCGCGGCAGTTCTCGTGCCCGTGCTGGAGAACAACCGCTTCGATGAGGCCGCGCTGGCGAAGTATCTGCAAGGCCGTCTTCCCGGCTTCGACGGCGAGATGGTCGTGCGCCAGTTCCAGGGCGGCTTTTCGAATCCGACGTTTCATCTGCAAACGCGCGACCGCGCTTACGTGCTGCGCAAGAAGCCGCCGGGAAAGCTCTTGCCGTCGGCGCATGCGGTGGATCGCGAGTTTCGCGTGCTCAATGCGTTGAAAGACACCGATGTGCCCGTTCCTCACGTGCACTTCCTGTGCGAGGACGAGAGCGTCATCGGCACCATGTTCTACGTGATGGACTACGTCGAAGGCCGCGTCTACACCGATCGCATGCTGCCCGGCTGCACGCCGCAGCAACGTTGGGAGATGTACGACGCGATGAACGACGTGCTCGCGAAGCTTCACAGCGTCGATTATCAAGCGGTCGGGCTCGGCGATTTCGGCAAGCCCACGGGTTACGTTGCACGGCAAGTCTCGCGCTGGTCGAAGCAATACCAGGCCTCGTGCGTCGAGGACACGCCGGCCATGAACGAGCTCATGAAATGGCTGCCGGAGCATCAGCCTGCGGAAGACGAAGCAGCGATCGCACACGGCGATTACCGCATCGGCAATCTGCTGTTTCATCCGACCGAGTCGCGCGTCGTTGCCGTGCTCGATTGGGAGCTCGCGACGATCGGCCACCCGCTCGGCGATCTGGCGTACTGCTGCAGCGCCTATCATTCGCCGAACACCGCCGGCGGGAGAGGCTTCGGCGACATCGATTTGAAAGAGATCGGCATTCCGACCGAAGCTGAATTCCTCGAAAGCTATCGCCGCCGCACCGGACGCCCCGACATTCCGCATTGGAAGTTCTTCATCGTCTTCTCGCTGTTCCGTTCTGCCGCGATTCTCGCCGGCGTGTACAAGCGCGCGATCGACGGCCAAGGCGTCGATGCACGCATGGCCGAAGCCAAGCGGGCGTATCAGGAGATCGCCGCCCGTGCTTGGGAGATTGCGCAGGGTCCGGAGCTGGGTCTCTAGGCCGAAGGCTGAAGGAAAGGCGCGCGAAGCGCGCCGAATGCACGACTTGCCCCTCCCTCACCTCCCCCACTCACGCAGGGAGGGAATCGTTCAGCCTTCCGCCTTCAGTCTAAGCTGAGCGCCCCACAGTCCCACGCCCCGAGCCCCAAGCCCTCTGCGGCTTGCGCCGGCGCGCTAGCGACTCATTGCTTCGCGCGCCGCTACCGCCGTATCCGGAAAATCGCTGAAGACACCGTCGACGCCGAGCGCGAAGAACTGCTGGTACTCGCGAATCGGATCGTTTTCGTATTCGCGGGCGAGCGTCTGCGGCTCGTTGCGAAACGTAAAAACATGGACGCGCAACCCGACTGCGTGCGCGCGCTCGATGAGATTCGTCTGCAAGAGCTTTTCGCCGCCGACTTCGCGCAGGATGTGACGTTTCCAGGGGCCGACCGCATCCGCGTATTTGGCGATGTCGGCGAGATTGCGCGCGAGCACCGTGCCTCGCGGGTCGCCGAAATGTAACGGCCGCACGGCCGCAACGCGCGTACCCGTGGTGTCGTATTGCACGACGTCGTCATCGAGCAATTGCACGAGCTTGACCTTCGTGCGCGAACGCAAGTACTGCAAGTTCGCGCTTTCGAACGATTGAATGAACACGGGCGCATCGGCGCGATCGAGATTCCGACGACGCAGCGCCTCGAGCAGCCGATCCTCGAGCGGCAACCCGATCGACACGTGAAAGGCAGGATGCTTGGTTTCCGGATAGACGCCGATCGGGCGTCCGCGAGCCCGGGTTTCGCGTTCGATCAAGTCGAGGATTTCTTCGAAGGTCGGGATCTCGTACTGGCCGTCGAACGCCTTCGAGCGCGCGGGATTGCCCTGGACTGCGCGCAGTTGCTTGATTTCCTCGAGCGTAAAGTCGCTCGCGAAGAAACCCGTGACCGGCTTGCCGTCGAGATGCTTGGTCGTCCTGCGGCCCGCAAACTCCGGATGTTGTGCAACGTCCGTCGTGAGATCGAGCAGCGGATCGTGCCGCGCGATCAGGTGGCCGTCGCGCGTGGCGACCAGATCGGGCTCGATGTAATCCGCACCCTGTTCGATCGCGAGCGCATAAGCAGCAAGCGTGTGTTCGGGCTTGTATCCCGACGCACCCCGATGTGCAATCACGAGAGGCGGCGTTCCGTTCAATGTCGACCACGCTGAAGCGCTCATCGTTACGATCCCCAGGCCGAGAAGCACCGTACTTCGCAGCCACAATTTCTTGATCCAGCTACGCCCGATCGAACCCATGACGAGGCACTATTGCTTCGGCAATCGGCGCCGCAAGCGACGTTCCGAGGATTGCACCACGATGGCGCCGGTATACAACAACACGCAACGCGACGGCTCCCTATAGCAACCATCCCACGATCGTGCTTAGCTCGGTACGAGTCTGCGAACGACGACATGCCTCAGGCAGCGTCGTCGCAGTCTCGCCGTCTCCCGCTGCAAATTCTATGCGTGCTTGCGACATCGCGCGTCGCAGGCTCCGGCAGCGGACGAGCGTTCGAACTCAAACAATCAACGGAAGGGAGAATGTCAATGAAACGTGCACCTCGCGCCGTCGCGATCGCTGCGATGGTTGGCAGCTTATGCGTTTCTTCAGTGCTCGCGGAGGAGGCGGCGCAGCCTGTCCCCGGCGACACGAGCAGCAGCTTACGCGTCGTGATCGATCCTCAAACCGGCCAAGCCAGAGCCCCTACGCCGGAAGAGCTGCAAGCGTTGATAGAAGCGGAACGCGCCGCCCGTGCCGCAGAAAGCTCGGCGCGTACGGCGTTGCGGGCGGCACCTGCGGCGACTGCGCCTGAGGTATTTCCGACCGAGAAATCGGTGCAACGCCATCCGAACGGCATGGTTTCGGTCAGGCTTCCGCAAGAGTCGCTGACGCTCCTCAAGATCACCACGGACGAGAACGGCAACGTGCGGCTCGTACACGCCAAGGAAACGCCGGTCGCGCACGCCGAGGAGAAATAACATGAAGAGATCGAACGTACTTCGCGCACTTGCGCTGAGCGGGCTCGTCTGCGCCGCTCAACCTGCTCTCGCCGCCAAACTGGAGCTCATCAACATCGACCCGCCGAATAGCGGTTTCAACGATCCGACGCCCGCGACGCCCGTCGGCGGCAATCCGGGCACGACGATCGGACAACAACGCTTGAATGCCTATCGGCGCGCGCTCGAACTATGGGGCTCGGTGCTGAAGAGCGATGTCACGATTCACGTCGTCGGCTCGTTCAGCGCATTCCCGCAATCGCTCTGCGCAGGCGGCGTTCTGGCACGCGCCGGCGCTTTCCAGATCTTCGCGAACTTCCCGAATGCGCCGAAGCAGAACACGTGGTACAGCGTTGCGCTCGCCAACGCGCTGGCCAAGGAAGACTTGGCGCCCGGCGATCTGGGACCTGAGGCGGGCTATGTCGGTGCCGACATCCTCGCACAGTTCAACGGCGGTCTCGGACAACCGAACTGCATCGCCGGCTCGACTTGGTACTACGGGCTCGACAACAACCCGCCGCCGGGCACGATCGATTTTCTCAACACGTTCATGCACGAGATCGCGCACGGACTCGGGTTCCAGAACTTCATCGACGAGTCCAACGGTCTGCCGCCTGCCTGGCCGGACTATCCGTTCCCGGACATCTACATGAGCAACACGCTCGACATCGACCTGAACAGGACCTGGGACCAACTCACGCCGGCGCAAATCGTCCAGTCGGCGGTCAAGATCGATCGCGTCGTGTGGGCCGGTCCGAACGTCACGCAAGCCGCACCGCTGTTCCTCGGTCCGTACGAGACGCTACGCGTCACTGCGCCGGCTTCGATCGCCAGAGAGCTCGCGACCGGTACGGCGAGCTTCGGCGCGGCGGCGAACGCAACGAACTTCACGGGTGAAGTGGCGCTCGGCGTGTCTCAAGGAGACTCGACCACCGCATGCACGCCGATCTTGTCCGACGTGGCAGGCAAGATTGCCCTCGTCGACCGCGGCGATTGCACGTTCGTCGAAAAGGCTGCGAACGCTCAGGCAGCCGGTGCGCGCGCCGTGCTCATCGCGAACAACGCAGCCGGCGTCGTCGGCATGTCGGGCGACGACCCGAGCGTCACGATTCCGGCACTGATGATCTCGCAGGACGATGGCAATGCCATCAAGGAGCAGCTTCCTGGCGTGCGTGTCCAGTGGTTCGTCGACAAGACTCGTCTTGCCGGCGCCGATTCGAAGAATCGCGTGAAGCTGTATGCGCCTTCGCCATATCAAGCCGGCTCTTCGATCTCGCACTTCGACACTTCGGCCACCCCGAATCTGCTGATGGAGCCCGCCATCACGACGACATTGAAAGCAGCCACGAACGTCGATCTGACGGCTCAGCTCTTCAAGGACATCGGTTGGCCGATCGAGACGCTCAAGATCGGTACTTGCGACACCGGCTTGCCGAACGTCACGCCGGTCGGCGACATCATCTCGACGCAGATCGATCAATGCGCAGCCGACGCCAAGAATCACGGCCAGTTCGTCTCCTGCGTGACGCACGTCGCCAACGGTCTGGCAGCGCATGGCTTCATCGCCAACAACCAAAAATCGAAGATCACAACCTGCGCCTCACAATCCAAGAAATAAGCCACGACGAAAATACCGACGGCCCTCATACGAGGGCCGTCTTTTTTCGAGACTCTCGTCGAAAGAGATCAGTCGACGAAGAAATCCGGCAGGAAATTGGTGTTGCCGGGCGTGACTGCGTACTTGCTGAAATCGGTGACGCCTGCCTCCCGCAGCACTTCATCGTCGATGAAGAAGTTCCCGGTGCATTGGCGTGCATCGCGCGTCAGGATCGCGTAAGCCGCATCCGCCATGATCTCCGGCGTGCGTCCCAGCTTCGGGTCCGCCATTTCGATCACGTTCAACGCCGCGGTTGCAATGACCGTGCGCGGCCATAGTGCATTGACGGCGATGCCGTCGGACTTGAATTCCTCGGCCATACCGAGCACGCACATGCTCATGCCGTACTTCGACATCGTGTAGGCGACATGCGGTGCAAACCACTTCGCCTTCATGTTGAGCGGCGGCGACAACATCAAGATGTGCGGATTACGTCCAGCCTGTGCCGACTGTTTGAGATACGGCAGGCAGGCCTGCGAGCACACGAACGTGCCGCGCACGTTCACGCCGAACATCAAATCGAACCGTTTCATCGGCGTCGCCAGCGTGCCGGTGAGCGAAATGGCACTGGCATTGTTGACGAGAATATCGATGCCGCCGAAATGTTCGGCGCACTGTTTGGCCGCTTCGGCAACCCGATTCTCGTCGCGGATATCGACGGCCAGCGGCAGTGCCTTGCCGCCGGCCGCTTCGATCTCCGCTGCAGCCGTGTGAATCGTGCCCGGCAGCTTCGGATGCGGCTGATCGGTTTTTGCAGCGATCGCAATGTTGGCGCCGTCGCGTGCGGCACGCAGCGCGATCGCCAAGCCGATGCCGCGCGACGCGCCGGTGATGAAGAGCGTCTTACCTTTGAGGGACATGGCGGTTCCTTGCTTGGGGCTTGGGGCTTGGGGCTTGGTGCGAGAAAGCTACGCCGCTCCCGTGCGCGTGTGCAAGAGTGAACGATCGCACCTCATCTTTGTTTCAAGTCGGAATGGATCGCGCCCTGCCTACCCACTAGGATGCCTCCATGTCGCACACATCTGCTTCGCTCCTGATCGTCATGGCCTTGCCGCTCGAGAGCCAAGGCGTCTTCGAACGTGCCGGTATCGATGTTTTGTTCACCGGCGTAGGCAAAGTGAACGCCGCGCATGCGCTCACTCGTCGACTGACGGAGTATCGGTGCGCAGGTCTTACTCTGCCTCGAGTCGTGAACTTCGGCACTGCCGGCAGCCAACGCCATCCCACCGGACGCCTGATCGAGTGCACGGCATTCATTCAACGGGACATGGACGTGACCGGCCTCGGCGTACCGCTCGGCACGACGCCGTTCGACGAGCTGCCGGCGCGCCTCGAAGTGGAGCCGTTGTTTCCTCAGCTACCGAAAGGCGTTTGCGGCAGCGGCGATTCGTTCGTAATGTCCGCATGCGCACACGAATGCGACGTCCTCGACATGGAAGCCTACGCGCTCGCCAAGGTCTGCCGCCTCGAAGGCTGCGTCTTCAATGCAGCGAAATACATCACCGACGGCGCCGATCACACAGCGGCGAACGATTGGCAGAGCAACCTCAAACACGCCGCAGAAGCATTCTTTGCGCTTTACGCGCAGTTGAGAGTTGATAGGTGACAGTTGATAGTGGACGGCAACGCGAAGCGTTGCGTTCCACGCCTTTTCTGCGTGCGAATTTCCTGGTGATCGATCACTCTTCGGCAGCCGCCTCTTCGCTATCAACTGTCGACTGCAAACGCTATCCACGCTGTCCTCACGATCAACAAGCTCACGACGACGATGAACACTTTGCGCACGAAGGCGCTCCCGCCGCGTAGCGCGAGTCGTGTGCCGAGCGCTGCACCTGCGACATTGCAGGCCGCCATGCCGAGACCGAGCGCCCACATCACGTGACCGTTCACGCCGAAGTACACGAGCGCGGCACCATTCGTGGCGACGTTCAATACGCGCGCACTGGCTGCGGCGTGCAGGAAGTCGAAGCCGTAGAGGCGCACGAAGACGAACATCAAGAAACTGCCCGTGCCTGGCCCGAAGAAGCCGTCGTAAAAACCGATGGCTGCAATGAGCAACGCGCCGAAAAGGTGATGACGTCCGCCGAATGCGCGCGGTGCGTGCGTACCGCCCAATTCCTTGCGACGAAGCAAATAGATCAACACGCACACGAGCAGGACCGGCACGAGCGGACGAAAAATGTCCGGAGGGACGCACGTTGCGACCAGGGCCCCCAGTCCGCCGGTGATCAATACGCAGATGCCTAGCGGGAACAACTCGCGCCAAGGAATCGCGACTTTTCCCGCGAAGCGTGCGACCGCGCTCGAGGTCCCAAAGAATCCGGCGAACTTGCTCGTTCCGAGGAGCGTGGGCGGCGGCGCATTGGGATAGACACCGAACAACGCCGGAAGCTGAATCAACCCGCCACCGCCGACCATGGCATCGATGCATCCGGCGCCGAAGGCGGCAGCCAGCACGAGCACGAAATCGAAAGACAGGGACATGTTCTTCTTGGCGGAACGGGGGCGCGCAGTATCGCTGATCTCACGCTGCCGGCGGAACGCATCTCTCGCTATAGTCGCCTGAGCCCTCGTCGAAGGAGTGTCGCATGCGAGCCTTACCCGTACGTGCCACGCTGCTTTTCGTTCTCACGATCGTCTCAGGAGCCGCCATGTCTCGAGATTCCAGTTCCCAGGATCTCTGGGATCACGTCGAACACCGTTACGCAAATTCGGACGGCGTGAAGATCCATTACGCCGCATTCGGACAAGGTCCGCTCGTCGTCATGATCCACGGCTTCCCGGATTTCTGGTACTCGTGGCGACATCAGATGCAGGCGCTCGGCGAGGCGGGCTATCGCGTCGCCGCCGTCGATCAACGCGGGTACAACCTTTCGGACAAGCCCGCCGGCGTCGACAATTATTCGATGCGGCTGCTCGTGAACGACATTGCAGCAGTCATCGCCGCCGAGAAGGCCGAGCGTGCGGTCGTCGTCGGCCACGACTGGGGCGGTTCGGTCGCTTGGAACGTCGCGATGCGCCGGCCGGAGCTCGTGCAGCTATTGATCATCTGCAACTTGCCGCATCCGGCAGGCATTGCACGCGAGATCGCGACCAACCCGCAACAGAGAAAGAACAGCGAATACGCATTCAATTTTCAGAAGCCCGATGCGCACAAGGCGCTCTCGGCCGAACGGTTGGCGCAATGGGTGACCGATCCGAATGCACGTACTCGCTACATCGAGGCATTCGAGCGCTCGGATTTCGAAGCAATGCTGAACTATTACAAAGCCAACTATCCGAGGCCGGACGCGCCGCCGCCGTCGGGGCCGCCGACGTTCCCGAAAGTGAAAGCGCCGGTGCTGATCATGCACGGCCTCGAGGATCAAGCGCTGCTGCCGGGCGCTCTGAACAATACTTGGGAGTGGGTCGAGAAAGACCTCACCATCGTGACGATTCCCGGCGCGGGACATTTCGTCCAACAGGACGCCGCGCAATTCGTCACCGAGACCATGCTCGATTGGCTGAAGCGACGGACCGGGTGAGATCGCGCACTTCAATGTGGAACCCATCGGACGCTTTGCGGTCCGTATGCTTCAGCGCTCGTCCGTTCTGAGGTTTGCCGGCCTCTGTTACAGTCCGGAATCGAATCGACACTCAAGGGGGATCGACATGCGATTGACTACGCTCGTACTGGCTAGCGCCGCGCTGCTCGCGCCGCTCTTCGCAGCCGAAACGGCCCAAGCGAGAGATGAAGCCCTCGCAAAAGCCATCGCTGCATCGCACCGTTCGCCTCAGTTCGTCGCGCGCGACAAGTATCGCAAGCCGCAGGAAGAGCTCGAGTTCTTCGGGATCAGGCCCGACATGACCGTCGTCGAGATCGCGCCGGGCGGCGGCTACTGGACCGAAATCCTCGCGCCGTATCTCAAGGAAAAAGGTACGTATTACACGGCCGTATCGGCGCGGCAGGTCGAGTCGTGGCAGAAAAAGCTCGATGCGAATCCGGAAATTTACGGCAACGTGAAGGTCACTCAGTTCTACGACATCGCACCGGAAGGATCGGCCGACATGGTTCTGACGTTCCGTAACGTGCACAACTGGATGGCAGCCGGTACGGTCGACGAAATGTTCAAGGCGTTCTACAAGGCGCTGAAACCGGGCGGAATTCTGGGCGTCGAAGAGCACAGAGCGAGCGACAAGGTGCCGCAGGATCCCAAGGCCGCAAACGGTTACGTGCGCGAGGATTACACGATCCAACTCGCCGAGAAGGCCGGCTTCAAGTTCATCGGCAGCTCGGACATCCTCAACAATCCGAAGGACACGAAGGATTGGCCGAAAGGCGTGTGGACGCTGCCGCCGACCTTGGCGCTCGGCGACCAGGATCGCGAGAAATATCTTGCGATCGGCGAAGCGGACAACTTTGTGTTGAAGTTTCAGAAGCCGCTGTGAGCGGCTCGCTAGGCTGTGGGCTTTAGGCTGGAGGCTGTAGGAAGCACGCGTTGCGCGCGTAAACCGCTCGCGCAGCGCGCTCACTTCCGACTGCAACCTCCAACGGCGGCGCGAAGCGCCTCGTACCTACAGCCTACCGTCTCCAGCCTACAGCCTTGGAGCAGGTGCGATGAACGAAGACCAAAAGAAGTGGATCTATTACGCGGTCCCGATTGCGGTCGCGGTCGCGCTCGCGGGCGCGCTGTATTACGGCAAGCGCCATAAAGAACAGGAAACGGCGCCCGCGGTCGCGGAAGCGCCGATCGCTCCCGCTGCCGAGGAAGCGCCTGCCCATCATCCGATCGAAACACCGCCTTCCGAAGAACCGTTGCCCACCCTGGAAGAGAGCGACGCGCCGCTGCAGCAATCGCTGCGGGAGATTTTCGGCAATACGGTCGATCGCTATCTCATTCCGAAAGAGATCGTTCGCCGCTTCGTCGTCACGGTCGACAATCTGCCGCGCAAGAAAACGACCGTGGATCGCTGGCCGGTGAAACCCTTGGGCGGCGAGTTTCGGACGAACGGAACCGATGAGATCGTGTTGAGCCCCGCGAATGCGGAGCGCTACAAGACCGTCGTGCAGCTCTTTACCAGCGTCGACACGCAACGTCTCGTGGCGCTGTACAAACGCTTCTATCCGCTGATGCAACAGGCCTACGTCGATCTCGGCTATCCCGAGGGCTATTTCAACAATCGGTTGATCGAAGTCATCGATCACCTGCTCGAAACGCCGGAAGTGGAAGGACCGATCAGGCTCGTACAGCCCGGTGTGTTCTACGAATTCGCCGATCCAAGTCTCGAGTCGCGCTCGTCGGGTCAGAAGTTGCTTCTCCGCATGGGAAACGACAACGCTGCGGCCGTGAAGCTGAAGCTGCGCGAGATCCGCCGGGAGATTGCGCAACGCGATTGAATCGGAGGAGTCGATAGACGAGCAGCCGACGAGGTTACGAGCCGCTCGGGATCGTTGAGGAACGCTCCATGAAGACTTCAGTGCTCGTTTTGGGCGTCGCGACGCTGGCATCGACAATCGCCTCGGCTCATCTCTGGCAAACACTGCGGCAGGAGCGCGCACAGTCCGCCGCGCTGCAGGCGCGTGTCGCCGATCTCGAAGAACGATTGATTGCCGCGGTAGCCCTGCCTCCGCCCAAGACCATAGGATCGCAACTTCCCGAGCCGACCGTAGAGCCGGAACCTGCTTCGCCGCCGCAACAAGTGTCGGCCGTTATCAGATCGACGCCGATGAACGAGCTGACGAGCACGGCGCCGCCGGATGCGGAGATGCAGCGGCGCTTCAGGGCGGGCCGCGAAGAGCAGCTGCGCTTGTTGAAGGATCCCGAGTACCGCGCACTGATGCGCGATCAGCAGAAGCTGGCGATGCAGCAGGCACATGCGGATCTCGACCTGTTCCTCGATCTGACACCGGAAGAAGCCGACCGATTGTTCGACGTGCTGGCTGAGCAAGCTCTTCGCAACATGGAACAACGCCCGCCGATCGCGGAGTTCAGCGGCGCGCCGCCGAGTGAGGCAGACATGCTCGAGTGGCGACAGAAAATGGAGGAGCAGCGGCGCCAGAACGAGATGGAAATCGCTGCGGTGCTCGGCTCGAAATACAACGACTGGCAGGAATATCAACGCAACGGCTGGTCGCGTTCGCAAGTTGCGCAGCTACGCCAAGCGCTGTCGCTCACGAACGAACCGCTGCGCCAGGACCAAATCAAGCCGCTCGCCGAGGCCATCGCGCGCGAGCAACGCAATCTTTCCCGGCCCAGGAACATGCCGTCGCCCCGATCCCTGCAGGATCCGCAAGCAAGCCTGCGCTTTGCAGAAGAAATGCTCGAGCGCACCGCGGAGACCCACCGACGCATACGCGATGCCGTCAGCGGCCTGTTGACCCCGACGCAGCTCGCGCAACTCAAGCGTCAACAAGAACAAGAGCTCAAAGCCCAGGAGCTCGCCTTGCGCCAGCAGCGAGCTCGCGTCGAACGTGGCGAGCCGATCCCAGGATTCCGCGCTCTGCCGGGCACGGTCATGGCCTACCCTTGAGTGGCCCGAGACGATCTAGCCCGACTTACCGCGGGCGGGCTCAGCTTGGGATTTCTTGAACGTGCGCGCACCGATGTTGCTGCACAATGCCGCAGGTCTTGATTGATCTGCGGTATGCGATGACTCGATTGTTCGTTGTGTGCGGTTTCGTCGGTCTTTGGGTTGCAGCGCTCGCGGCGGCCGAAGGTCCAGCGAATCCGCCCCGCTCCGGCGCGGAGGTCTACCGGGACTTTTGCGCCGTATGCCATAGCGGCGGATGGCAGGGCGCGCCCATCGCCAACGAACCGAGCGAATGGCGCGAACGCATGAGCGCCGGCGCGGAGGCCATGCTGCAAAACGTGAAGCGGGGGCTGAACGCGATGCCGCCGATGGGCACCTGCGTCGATTGCACGGATGAAGAATTGCGGAGCGCGATCGCCGAGATGCTGCCGCCCGCCGAATAGCTGCGCCGGACACGGACGGAAAACCACAATGAATCTCAAATGCTCGCTCTGCGCCGCCCTCGCGGCGACCTTCTCCGTAGGCGTAGCCTTCGCAGACACCAAGAGCGGCGAATGGCCCTATTACGCAGGCACGATCGGCGCAACGAAGTACTCGCCGCTCGCACGGATCGACGCCAAGAACGTCGCCTCGCTGCAGACGGTGTGGACTTGGGAGAGTCCGGACAACACGCTCGTCGGTACGGTGACGAAGGAGCGTCCCGGATCTTTCAAATCGACGCCAATCATGATCGACGGCGTCCTGTACACGAGCACGGGTCTCAATTTAGTCGCAGCGATCGATGCCGGCACCGGACAAACGATTTGGGTGTTCGACCCGAAAGCCTACGAAAGCGGACGTCGGCCGGCGAACTCCGGTTGGCAACATCGCGGTGTGTCGTATTGGGAAGGTCGCGTCGACGGACGCAAAGAGCGACGCATTTTCATTGCCACGGGCGTCGGCGACCTGATTGCGCTCGATGCCGGAGACGGCCAACCGATTCGCTCGTTCGGCAAGGACGGCCGTGTGGACTTGCACGCGCATCTCATCCGCAGCGAAGAGGATCGACGTGTCATCGGCTTCAACTCGCCGCAACTGGTCGTCGGCGATGTCATCGTGATCGGCTGTACGGTGTCGGAACGTGCCGGTCCGAACGGCAATCCGGTCGGACACGTTCAAGCATTCGATGTTCGCACCGGCGAGCTCAAGTGGATCTTCCGCACGATTCCGCGCGAGAACGAGCCCGGCGTCGAGACTTGGGAAGACGAGTCCTGGAAGCGCACAGGCAATACCAATCCCTGGTCGATGTTCAGCGCGGATCCGAAGCTGGGCATTGTCTACATCCCGAATTCGACGCCGACGAACGACTATTACGGCGGCGATCGCAAGGGCGACAACTTATATGCGGAGAGCCTGCTCGCGATCGATGCGCAGACGGGCAAACTCAAGTGGCATTTCCAAGCCGTGCATCACGGCTTGTGGGATTACGACCTGCCGGCCGCACCGACACTGGTCGACATCAAAGTCGAAGGCAAACGCATCAAAGCGGTTGCCCAGGTGAGCAAGCAAGGCTTCACGTACGTCTTCGATCGCAAGACAGGCAAGCCCGTTTGGCCGATCGAAGAACGGCCGGTCCCGCAATCGACTGTGCCGGGCGAGCGAACCTCGCCGACGCAACCCTTTCCGACCAAGCCGCCGCCCTTCGCACGACAGGGTATTACCGAAGACGACCTCATCGATTTCACGCCGGAGCTCAAGGCCGAAGCGAAAAAGGTGCTCGCCGAATACACCTACGGTCCGCTTTTCACGCCGCCCACTGTCGTCGGCGAGAACGGGAAAAAAGGTACGCTGATTCAACCTGGCGCCATGGGGGGCGCGAACTGGGGCGGTGCCGGCTTCGATCCGGAACTCGGCTACTTGTTCGTGCAAGCATCGAATCTGTATTCGCTCGGCGCGCTCGTGAAAGGCGACGTCTCGAAGGGACAGCCCGCGTACATGGGCGGCAATACGACAGGGCCGCGCCTGCCGAATGGATTGCCGCTCACGAAACCTCCCTATGGCACGATCACCGCGATTGACCTCAACAAGGGCGACATCGCTTGGCAAGTGCCGCACGGCGACGGACCGCGCGATCATCCGCTGCTCAAAGATTTGAATCTTCCGCCGCTCGGCGCCTCGAGCCACACGTTTCTCTCGAGCGGTGGACCGCTCGTCACCAAGACGCTGCTATTCGTCAATCAAGTGCAGATTCGATCCGACGGACCGGGCTTCTCGCCGACGGAGTTCTACATGCGCGCCTTCGACAAGAAGACTGGCGCCGTCGTGTGGGAACACAAGATGAAAGACCCGCCGTTCGGCACGCCCATGACGTACGAGCACAAGGGCAAGCAATACGTCGTCGTCGCTGTAGGCGGTGGCGGCGCGCCAGCCAAGCTCGTCGCGTTCGGTTTGCCTTAGAACTTGGACTCTCGCATCAGGTCAGCTTGACGCGCTCTTCGCCGCAACGTGCGCAACGCTCGGTCGTAACGAGCTTGCCTCGTTTCACGTCGAATCTGCGCTCGCCGACCGTGCGCCACTTGTGGAAGCCGGAAGTGCAGAGCGTCTTGCCTTCGGCGCGCTTCTGTTTGAACTTGCGTAAGGAAACGACGTTCGACATTGCGTCTCAGTGCGTCATCGCATAGGTCACGACGTTGACTCCGACCATGTACGCGCGCGTGGAGAACATTTCGAAGTACCACTCGCCGTAGGCTTCGCGTTCCCAACCGTCGCCGATGTCGGTGTTGTGCGTGGCGATGACCATCAGTCGTCCGTCGTCGTCGGCCCATACGCGCATCGTGGGCGTCTCGAGCGAGCCGGCCGGATATTTGTGTGCGCCGGCAGGTTCTGCCGTTTCGCCGCCGATGCTCGCAAACGGCAACGCAGGAATCTGCGGCAAGCCCTCGTCGAGATCGTAGACCGTGTGAAAGATCGGGTGGTCGTTCGGCAAGATGCGCCATTCGTGGTTCGGCAGAACGCGGCGCATGATGTTGGCAAACTGCTGCCATTCCGCATCGCCCCAGAAGTCGTCGACCCAGACGATGCCGCCGTTCAGCAAGTAGTTGCGGAAGGCTTCGATCTCCCGATCCGACATGATCATGTAACCGGGATCGGACATGTAGAGCAGCGGGAAATCGCCCAAATCCTTGGCCAGGAACGAACGGCTCGCGGCGCGAGGATTCACTGAGATGCGCGTGAGCTGCGCAAGGCGGTGCGCGAAATTGTCGTCGCCTTCCGGGAAATCGGTTTCCCAACGCGCCCACATGCGTCCATCGTACGCGTAGTAGGCTTCGCCCATGCCGCCTTCGCTCTCGTAAATCGCACGCACGAAGTTGAGCTTGGACAAGTCCGGCTGCACGCCCGACCGGCCGCCGTCGCCGACGGGAAACTCGGAGTCCGCGACTGCCAGCAGCGAAACGAGCAAACCGAGAACAACTAAGCGCTTGGCACGCATTGCCGGTCGTACGTCACGATCATGAACCGCCGAGCCGACGGTAGTACTCCGCGACCGCCTCGCGATACTCCGATCCCTCGCCGCTCTTCACGGCCGCGCGCGGCGCGGAGCCTTGACCCTGCTTCTGCACGGCTGCGAGCGTCGCAAGCTCGAGCTGATCGATGAGCTTCGAGATGGTCTCGGGCTGCGTAGCGATCGGATTGCCTGCGAGCCGGCGAAGTTCGTGCGCCATGCGCTGCAGCGCGCGAAGCTCTTCGGGCGACAGCCGATCGCGGCCCATGCGGTTCACCATATCCAGTACGCGCTCGCTCAACTCGCGCGCGTCGCGCAGCCGACCCGTGCCGAGCTCGAGGCCCGGCAGCGAGTCGAAACGTGCGATATTCGGATCCCATGCATCGAGCCCGCCGCTCGGACCGCCATCGGCACGTCGCGCACGCATGCGGTCCGTCGCCGGGCCTGGCTGCCCGCGCTGGTCGCCGGACTGCGAGGCACTGCGGTCTCCTTGCGCAGTGCGATCTCCCTGTTGCTCGCCTGTGGCTTGCGTTCCCTGTTCTTCGCCCTGCTGACGGTCTGCGCTCGCGAGTCGTTCACCTTCCCGACCGACCTCGCGTGCGCGTTCGCGCTGTTCGCGCCGCGCCTCTTCGAGCGCGCGCCGTAGCTCGCCGATTTGCGCGAGCAGCTCCTCGGGACTCGTTTGCGTGCTCTGACGCTTCTGATCGTTTGCGGCAAGCACCGCCGCTTCGCGCAACTCCTGCTCGAGGACCTCGAGACCCTCGCCGATCAAGCCTTCGCGCGGTGCAGCGTCGCGGGCGCGACCGTACAACACTTCGGCCGCGCTGCGATTGATACGGAACGTAATTCCGGAGCTTTCCAATTCGTTGACGATCTCGCCGAGCCGGCGTGCGCCTTCGGGTGCCGCATTACGATGTTTGTGCACCGACTCGCGCATTTCGCGCTGCAAGGCTTCGAGCTCATTGGCCATCTGCTGTTTCTGAGCGGCGATCTCGGCGGCTGCGCGCGGATCGATGGCACCGCGGCGACGACCGGCCGCCTGCGATTCGGCAAGCGCCTGGTTGAGTTGCGATTCGACTTCGCGCTGAGTCTCGGCTAGACCCTGGGCACGATCGGCAAAGCGCTCGAGTTCCCTGTCGAGAGTACCGCCCTCTTTCGGGCGATCCATTTGTTTGAGCGCGCGGTTCAGCTTCTCGGCCGCCTCGCGCGCGGCGCGCGTTGCTTCCTCGGACCGGTTTTGCTGATTGGCCGCCCGCATGTCCTCCAACGCGTTTTGCAGCGAGTTGAGCGCGTTCTGCACCTGGCTCTGCGAGCCTTGACCGCTTTGACGCTCGTTGGAAGGCTGACCCGATGTTTGTTCGGATTGCTGCCCGGATTGTTGGCCGGACTGTTGATTCGATGCCTGCTGCTGCGCACCCTCTTGACGCGCGAGCTCCGCGAGCCGACGCCGCAAATCCTCGGCTTCGCGCCGCAATTGCTCCTGACGCCAGCGCTGTTCCTGCTGACTCATCTGATTGCGCCGCGCTTCTTCGGCGAGCTTCTCCTGCCGCGCCGCAAGCTCCTTGAGTTTGCGCAACGCTTCGTCCATCTCCTGCTGTCGGTTCTCCATCGCGAGCTGCGACTGCTGCTCGTACTGGTTCCTCGCAACGTCCATTTCGAGCTCGAACATTTCGGTGAAGTTGCGAGCCGCCTGCTGTCCGCCGCGACCTCCGTCCTCCCGTTGCATCGCGACCTGCACCTCGCGAAATGCGGATTCGGCCTTGAGCAGCAGCTGCAATGCGCGCTGTTCGATCGGCACCGCCTGCTCGAGCTTGTATTCGCGCAGGCTCTTCGCCGCAGGCATCATCGCGCTCGCTGCGGCCTCCATGCTCTCGACGAAGGCTTTCACGCGCTCGTCGGACTCGACGGGGATGCGGGCACGCGTACGTTCGGCGACCGTGCGGGCCTGCTCCGCCAACGTCGCCTGCATCTCGGCAAGCATCTTGGCGTTCTCTTCGAGTTGCTGACGCGTGCGCGATTCGCGTCGATCCGAGCGTTGCAGGTTCCAGGTCGCGAGCAGGATCTCGCGTTGGCGCTCGGAGATCGCGCCCTGCTCGTCGCCCATGCCTCCGCCGCCGCCACCGCCGCCGCTCGCTTGCGTGAACCGGCGTTCGAACGGCTGGACTTGCACCATGAACAAATCCGTTTGCACGGTTGCGTTGCGATCCTTGGCGACCGCGTAATACGACACGATGTCGCCCGGCTCGAGCGGGCGCCCTTCCTTCGCCTCCTCCGCGATCAGCTCCTCGAGCCTGAGGAGCGCGGCGACATCGATGCTCTTCTTGCCCGAATCCAGCGGCACGGACTGCCACTTGCCGCCGTTCACCGCAAAGCGCAGCTCAACGTTCTGAACCCGAAAGTCGTCTTGAGCCTGCACCTTGACCGGCACTTCTTCGATGGGCGTAGCGCGCCAATCGCGGCCCGGCTTCACGATCTGAATCGACGGCTTTTCGTCGTTGATGATTTCGATCGGATACTCCTCGGTGAGCGCCACGAACTCGTTCGCGACCTTCGCCCCGATGTGATAGCGGCCGGGTTTCTTCACGACGATGCTGCCGACGTTCGCCTCGCCCTCCGCGCTGAGCGGCGCCGTCGCACCGTCGATGACGAGCGCCGGTTCCGTAAGCGTCGTGTCCGCGAACACTTCGACTTTCACCTGCGTATCGGCAACGGCGCGGATGTCGCGGAACGTTTCTTCCGTCAGCGGCTCGAGGCCCGTCCACTCCGGATATCTGTAAGTGAGCCGGACCTTTTCGATGCGCGGCAGATCGGCGACGGTCACGCCATGTTCGGAGCTTCGCGCGTTCTCGGCCGCAACGTAGTAATGCAACGGTCCGCGCAGCGCATAGAGCTTGAACTCGAAGACGCGACGGCCATCGTCGTTCACAGCCTGCATCGGCGCGCGCTGCCATTGCGTTTCATCGTCGAAGCGCACGTAGACCGTGGCCGTTTCCGGATCGAAGCCTTCGGTCATCGCGCGAATCGAAAAGTCGCTATTGCGGCGAACGACGGCATCGCCAGGACTCACGATGATGCGTCTGACCGGCACGGCTTCACGCGGCAGCTCGGCGCCGAACAGCAAGTGCCGGCTGCCGAACCCCCAATGACCTGGTGCCATGGCAAGCAGGAATGCGATGCCGACGAGACCCGCAGCGGCGACGGCACCTGGAACAACGAGCTGCGGCTTCGGGACGACTTCCTCGACCGGTGTGCGCTCTGCGATCCTCGCGGCATCTTCCGCGAGGAGCTCTTTCAGCGGAGACGGACCAACCTCCGCCTCGCGTCGCCTTAGATCGAGATAGGTCTGAATGCGGCCGCGCTGTTCGGGCAGCCGTCGTTCGAATTCGTCGGAGCCGTCCGACTTCCACAGCTTGTGCAGCGGCCACCACAGCAGTGCCGCGAGCGCGGCGACGCACAGCACGACGATCGATGCCCGACCGATCCAGGCGAGCGGTGCCGGGTAACCCGCAGCCGCCAGCCAAGCGACGAAGGCGAGCGTCAGCACGAGCACGCCGCCAGCGATGACCGCTGCGGCACGCAAGTAAATGAGCCGGCGCAGGCGAATCCGCAGCTCGGTCAAATAATGCTCGAGCCGCGACGTCGCCGGCGTATCAGCGAGCGGTTCGTTCATTGCGCCACCTCGCGCCGGACGGCCAAGTAATGATTCGCCATGATGAGCTCTACGACGACGAAAACCGCAGCCAGCAGCAATACCCAGTAGCCGATCGAACGTGTCAACGGCGTCCCCTCTGCGGTGGCGACCTTTGCGGCGTCTACAGGCGTCGGAGGCGCCTGCAACTCGAGCCAGCGCTGAACCTGCACCTCAGGCAGCCGCGTAATGTCCGACTCGCGGGAATCCACATTGACCGCGACCCACTTCTGCCCGCCCGCGCCGCGAATCTCGTAGAACCCGGCTTGATCGGGAATAAACCGATCGACCGCGGCGGCCTCGCCCAACGCCAGCACGCGCCGGCCCTGCGGATCGAATATCTGCCCCCCACTGGCAGCGGTCAATCCGGTCAGCACAGGAGTACCGACTCGTGCCGTCTGCGCAGTGGGGTCGTGCTCGACCAGATACCGGGCGGAGTCGGCAATGAACTGTACGAACAGCGGGTGGATGGGCAGATCGTTCCAGGCGCGATCGAGCGGGGCTGTCAGCAAAAGCACTCGGCCGTTGCCCTGTTGACGCTCCATCAGCACCGGCGTGCCGTCCTCGAGCGCCACCAACACCTTGTCATCCGCGCCCGGCCGCACTTGCAAGTAACGGAAGAAACGCACGCGGTGCCAATCGGTTGCGTTGCGCAGGATCGGATGGCTGTCGTCGACGCGGCCGATCTGAACGCTGCGAGTCACAGCATCGCCCAGATTCACATCCTGGAGCAGCGCGGGCCTTTGCCGGGCAATGCCGGGCGCAAGCGCCATCAAGAGCCGTCCGCCGCCGTCGACGTAATCCTTGATACGCGTTTGCGCCGCGCTCGAGAGCGCATTCACATCGGCAACAACGATGAGCGAATACTGTGCAAGCTGCACATTGTCGGCGGCGGATGCCGCCAGCTTCTCGACGACGAGGCGGGGTGCCGTCAACGATTCGATCGCCGCAGCGAAATACGCACTCTCGTCGCTCGCGGTGTCGCGAGTGACCAGCAGCACTTTCGGATCGGAGCTCTGTAGGACCAGAAAATATCGATCGTCGCTCGCAATCGCATCGGCCGGCTCGAGACGTACCTCGATACGATGCGCACCGCTGCCGGATTCGAGCGGCAGATCCGGAAATTCGACTTCGAGATCGCGAACGGCGGGCGCAGCCGTCTCCTCCATATCGCCGCCTTCGCCACCGCGCTGCGCGGGCACCAATGGCGGCGGGAGCGCTGCGAAATCGATCGGCCGACGCGCGATCTCTTTGCCATCGATCGTCAACACGACTTCTCTACGCTCTGCATGCGGCGAATTGGTGGCGATCCGCGCAATGAGCCTGCGTGCATCGGTTGCAGCGAGACCTGCGGCACTCACGTAGGTGTTCACATGGCGTTCGATGCCGCTTTCCCGCGCGACGTCGTGAAGAACGAGCTCCGTATTCGGCGGCGGCTCGAGATCCGCAAATCGCAGCGGACTCGCCGACTGCTGCAAGTCGGTGATGAAATGAATCTGCGCCGGCATTCCGGGCTCGCCGAGCCAGCCGCGCGAAGTCGTCATCAGCAAGCCGTAATCCAACCGCTCGACGCCGGGTTTCAGCGTCCGAAGCTGTGCCCGCAACGCGCCGGCATCGCCGGCTGGCACAGCTTCATGGATGACTTGAATGCGCCTGCCCGCCGCGGAAACGAGCATGACGCGATCGCCTGCTCGTGCGCCGTTGATCACCGCTTCGGCTTCTGCAAGCGCCCGCTCCCAACGCTCCCCATGCTGCATCGACATCGAGCCGTCCAGGACGATCGCATACAAGCGCGCGTTGCCGCTGCCCGCGGGCACGACATTCGCAGGAACCAGCGGACCGGCGAATGCGAGCACCAACAGGATCAGCAACAGGATGCGCGCCGCGAGCAGCAACCAATATCGCAATGTGCGCTGAGCCGTGCGCTGCGTCTCGCTCGGCTCGACGAACATGAGCGAAGCGAACGGATGCTGCGTCGGATTCGCGCGCGCAACCCGGTGCAGCCACAGCGGCACCCCGATGGCGAGCAATCCGGCGAGAATGAAGGGAGCGAGGAACACGATTACTAGTCGACGGTTGACAGTTGATAGTCGATAGCGACTCGATCGCCGATAGCTGATGGCGAAAGCCAGTGGACAGGGAATACTCGGCCGTTGATCGTGGACAGTCGGCAGTTGAGCGTTGTCGACGTCAGCCGCAGCGGTGAACGAACTTCCTCGCTACCAACTTGTGATGCTCTGTCCATTGCCGATGCCTCTCGCTATCAACTATCGACGGTCAACTATCAACTCTCTTCACCCTTTGCCGCGCCGAAACACCAAGTAACGACGCAGCGCATCGTCCAATGGATCCGTCGTCGTCACCAGCATCTGGTGTGCGCCGACACTTGCAGCGGAAGCACGCAGCGCTTCCAGGTGCGCGGTCAAGCGCTCGCGGTACTTGCCTTCCAGATAATCCGGCGAAACGTTGACGAGCTCGTCGGTTTCCACGTCTTTCAAGACGACCGACTCGTTCCAATCGGGGTTGAGCTCGCGCGGGTCGAGCACCTGCAGGATCATGATGTCGTGACCGTGATAGGCCAACGGCAATACGGCGCGCGTCATCGCCGCCGGATCGCAATACAGATCCGAGATCACGACGACCAAACCGCGGCGTGTCAGATGCTCGCGGAAAGTGCTGAAACAGCCTGCAAGGTCCGTGCGTCCGCCGGCTTCGACGGCATCGAGCGCGTGCAACAACGCATGGAGACTTCCGGCGCGGCTCGTCGGCGGCCGATACTGACGCAGCTTCTCGTCGAACACGATGAGCCCGACGGGATCGTGCTGCTGAGTCGCAAGATACGCGAAAGCCGCGGCAATGAATTTGGCGTACTGCAGCTTCGTTATGGTGTGCGACGTGTATCCCATCGAGGCGCTCGCATCGAGCAGCAGCATGAGGCGCGTATTCGTCTCGCCTTCATAGCGACGCACGTAGGTACGTTCGGTACGTGCGTAAACGTTCCAATCCACGAAGCGCGGATCGTCGCCCTCGGTGTAGGCGCGGTATTCCTTGAACTCCTGGCTGAAACCGAAATGCGGCGAGCGATGCAATCCCGTCAGGAATCCTTCCACTGCCGTGCGCGCGACGAGCTCGAGATTCGCCAGACTCGCGAGCGTCGTCGGGGGCAGGAGGCGTTGGAAGGGGGAAGTCATGACAGGGCTCGGGGCGTGGGGCTTGGGACTTGGGACTCCGACGAAGGCTTGGGGCCTGCAGCGCTAGGATCAAAACACCCCACTACGAGTTCACGGCTCGAGGCTCGCGCAACGAACGAGGTTCGCCGCTTGCGTACACCGATGAGCGCAAAGCGACGACGCGCCTTACCGGCCTCACGTGCCAGGCTCCACGCCCCGCGCCCTTTATTCATCGCCCGATGACCTCCCTCAACACATCGTCCACCGTCTTGCCGTCGGACTCGGCTTGATAGTTCGTGAGCACGCGGTGACGCAGTACCGACGGCGCGAGCACGTGCAGGTCTTCGTTCGTCACGTGATAGCGGCCTTCCATGAGCGCGCGCGCTTTGGCGGCGAGACACAGAAATTGTGTCGCGCGCACGCTCGCGCCGTAGCGCACGTACTTGCGCACGGCTTCAGGCGCAGACGGTTCGCTCGGACGTGTGGCACGTACGAGATCCACCGCGTGCCGTCGCACCTGGTCCGCAATCGGCACCTGACGTACGAGCCATTGGAACTTGATGATCTCGTCGGCATTCGTGCACGGCTGGATTTCCGGCAATCCGATCCGCGACGTATTGCGGTCGACGACGGTCGATTCGTCCTCGGCGCTCAAGTAATCGAGCAGCACATTGAACAGGAAGCGGTCGAGCTGGGCTTCCGGCAACGGATACGTGCCCTCGAGCTCGATCGGATTTTGCGTCGCCAGCACGAAAAACGGCGGCGTCAGGCGATGCGTCGTCCCGCGCACGGTGACCGACAGCTCCTGCATCGCTTCGAGCAGCGCAGCCTGCGTCTTCGGCGGCGTACGGTTGATTTCGTCGGCGAGCACGACGTGAGCGAACAACGGGCCGGGCACGAACGTCCACTTGCGGTGGCCCGTCGTGATGTCCTCTTCGATGATGTCGGTGCCCGTGACGTCCGTCGGCATCAAATCGGGTGTGAATTGAATGCGCTTGAAGGACAAACCGAGCGCCGTGGCCAAGGTGCGCACCAGCAAAGTCTTCGCAGTGCCGGGCATACCGGTGATCAAACAGTGACCGCCGACGAGCAACGTCAGTAGCAAGTGGTCGATGACTTCGTCCTGGCCGACAATGATCGTTCGCACGCGCGAACGGATGGTCGTCATCCGCTCCTGGAACAATTCGACCAGCGCGCGGGTATCGCTTCCGGCGAGCGCTTCGGGCACGGAATCATTCATTGCGTTTTCGCTCCTCGATCATTTGCAGCAGCAATGCCTGCGCAGGTTTGTAGTGCGGCGCCGTTTCCAGCGCGTCCAAAAGATGTCGTCGCGATGCTGCACGGTCGCCAAGCGCGCGTAGCGCCCGCGCCATGCCGAAATGCGCCGGCGCCGGATCGTGCGGGCTCAAAGCGAGCTGTACGCGGAACTCGCGCAGCGCGTCTTCGTGATTGCCGGCAGCGAGATAACGCTCGCCGAGCACCGTGTGTTGATCACCGTTCAACGGATCGACGTAGTTCAACGCCGCGTACACTTCCAGTGCTTCGCGCCCGCGACCGGCTTCATCGAGCCAGCGTGCGAGCTCGCGCAGCGCATCCGGATCCCAGCCGCCAGCAGCGCGGTAATCGAGCAGCGTTTGCAGCGCTTGTGCACGATTGCCGCTCTTGTCGTACGCACGGGCAAGTAACAGGTACGGACTATTGGGACCGCTGTGCTCCGGATAGAGCTCGACCGCTCTGCGCGCCGGCTCGATGGCATCTTGCCACCGCGACTCTGCAATGGCCTTGGACGCCTGCTGATACTGAGCCTGCCAGCTTTCGAGATTCGCCAGCAGCGGTTCGTAACGCTCGCGCACGAACGCATCGAACTGTTTGTCGAATTCCTCGGTCGGCATCTTGAACGTGTCTTCGACCGCCCGTTTCGTCGTCGTGTCTTTCGTGAACTGCTTGAGCAAAGCCACCAGTCGATCGAAACCGAAACGCTGCTCGATGAACAGGCAGATGAGCCCGGCCTGCATGTACGAAACCTGCACTTGCTCGGGGTAATTCGGACGAATGAATCCCGAGTCGAGATCGGCGATGGGCAGGAACTTGTTGGCGTGAAGCGCCCCAATCGTTTCGGGCGTGACGACCACGCCCGGCGTCGGTCCGGTACGCCACTCCTCGAAGACCGAAATACCTTCGCTCAACCAACGCGGCACGCGGTGGTCCGTGACTTCGAGCGTGAACACGTGCGCCATCTCGTGCCACAACGTCGAGCCCCAATGGAACTCGCCCGTCGCGCGTCCGGCAGGACTGTCCATTGCGACCAAGTAGCCGAACGTCACGCCGAGCAGTCCGATACCCGGCAATGCCGCGACGCGAACCGCGAAATCGTCGTGATTGGGATACAGCTCGAGCGCAATGGGCTCGCGCGGCTCGAACTGGTAGCGCTTGGCGAACGTCTCGATGCTCTCGGCTGCGAGCTTGCGCACGTACGGACGCAGCACATCGGCTTCTTTGGGATCCAGGCGCGTGCGCAGCTCGGTCTTGAACGTGCCGCCATTGATCGACGGAATCTCCAACGTCGTCGACGACACTTCGAACTTGTCGACGTGATCGAGCAGACGCAGCGTATTGACGGTCGTGGCGCTGTACGGATCGCCCGAGTACGCCGTCGTGAGATGTATGCGTGCCTGCGCAAAGTCGCCTTCGCGCAGCAGATTCGCCCCGAGCTCAGCGTGAGCGGACCACAGATCAGGCTGTACTTCGACCGCGCGCTTGAGGAGTTGCGTCGCTTCGCGATAACGGCGACGCATGACTTCGAAGTGCGCAAGCTGTTCGAAGATCGCGCCGTACCGCGGGTTGTAGGACAGCGCTCGCTCGATCCATTGATCGCGGCGCCGACCTTGCTTGATCTGTTCGTGCACTGCGCGCAATGCGTAGATCTCGAGCGGCGGCAGACGCTGTCTATCCGCGAGGTGCTGCGCACGATCGAGCGTCGCATCGACGTTCTCGAGCTGGCCCTCTTCGAGGTCCATGCGCGCTCTCAGCAAATACGCCTCGATCAGGGTGTCGTCTTGCTTCAGAACCTCATCGACGATCGTGCGCGCCTGACCTTCGAAGCGTTGTGCGAACACTTGCGCCATGCCGAGCTTGGCATACACGTCGTTCTGCGATCGCTGCAGCGCTTCCTGGAACAGCGTCAACGCATCGCCATGCTGATGCGTCTGCAGGAACAGCCGCCCCCAACGCACGCGCGGCTGCGATGAACGATCGTTGCGCGCTGTTGCTTCGCGAAACAGCGTGTTCGCGCGTTGCACGTCGCCGAGCGCCCAAGCGGCCTCGGCTTGCGTGATCAAGTTTCCCGAGGTCTCGAGCAGACGCCGATAACAATCGCGAGCCTGCTGCACTTGACCGCGATAGCGTGCATCGTCGCAGGCTCTGAGCTCCGTCGCGCGGCGCGGGTCATAGTCGATCGTCAGCGCGAAGGCATGCGTACCGACGAGCAGCAATGCTGCGAACAGAGCTCGATGCATGACGGACGACACGCTCATTCGCTTTCTCCGCGTAGCACCGCCTGACGCGCGTCGATCCTTTGCTGCAACGTCGCCAATCGAACGAGCACCCCTTCGAGCTCGTCGTAATAGGCTTCGGGCTCGAGCGTCGCCTTGCGCTGCTTGAGCGCATCGAGCTCGCGCTCGACGCCGGCGCGCTCGGTGTACAGCGCGCTCAGCACGGAATCGGACGTTGCCAGCACCGCATTGCCGAACCGGGCGACGGCGATGCGCTCGGCGCCGCGGCCTTCGAGCCGTGCGTGCTCGGTCGCGAGAGCCACATCCGACTTGAACGAATCGGCCACGCGTCGGTTCGCGAATTCGAAGGCCTCTGCCGCCGTCACGACATCGTCGCGATTGGTGTCGGCCGCCTTCGTCGTCACGGCTTCGAGCCAATATTGCGCGAAACGAGTCGCGGTCCGTTCACCGCCGCTCTTCGTCGCAGTGATCACGACACGGTTGTCGCGCTTCCAACGGTCGATCGCTGCTCCGCTTGCGCTCGTGCTGTTCACGATGAGCTGGTCGCGCGCCGGCAATCGATCGAACAAGGCCGCGAGCTCGCTACCCGTGATATCCGGTCCAGGCAGATTGAATCGATATTCCTCGCCGTCGTAGCTGCCGTGACCGATGAGCACGATCAGAACTTGGTCGTCGCGTTTCGTACGCGCGGCCAAAGCGCGCAATTCCTTGCGCACGTTGTCGCGCTGCGCGCGTTCGCCCATCAACACCGTGACGCGCGATTTGTCTCCAGCGAGTTTCTCCGTCGCTTCGGCGAGCGCCTTCGCCTGATTGCGGAAGCGCTGCTCGTACTGCTGTTCGCCGCCAAGTCCGGCAATGATGAGCGCGTGCGTGTCGCTGAGCGCGGGCGCAGCCATGAATAGGCTTGCAGTGAAGAGTAAGCCTCGTGCGGTCGCTCGCAGCCCCTCCCTCCCCCGCTGGGCGGAGGAATGAATTGCTGTCGCCTGTAGCCTGTAGCCTGTCGCCTCGCGCTTCATAAGCGCCCCCAGGACAAGCGCAGCAGCCACTCGCCGAGCTTCAGCAAGAGCAGCACCAGGAACACGATCGGCAAATTCCACAAATCGAGCGTCTGACGCTCGACGATGCCGGCCTTCGAATAAGGAATGGCAGCCGCGAGACCCGAGAGATCGTTGATCGACCAATACCGCCCGCCCGTCATCGCAGCCAATCGCTCGAGCACAGGACGGTTCTGGCGTGTGGCGAAATGTTCGACGACACCGTCCGCGCGACGTACGTGCGTCGTCGCATTTGCAATCTCAGTACCGCGACGACGTGCAGTCATGTCGATGCGATACAAACCGGTCGACGGCGCATCGACCGTGGCCGTGTACCGGCCGTCGTTGTTGCCCGAAGGCCGCATGAGTTGCGTGAACGGCGGATCGCGTTCAGGCGCGACGAGCAGCTCGACCTCGGCATCGCTCACCGGCTTGAACTCCTCATCGAGGATTTCCGCTTCGAGCGCGACGCTGCGCTCGTCGTTGTAGACCGTGCGATCGCTCGCGAGCGTCGCGCGGCGCGGCGTCGCATCGGCAAGCGCATGCAGCAGTTGACGCCAGAACATCTCGTGACGCTGATCCTCGGGCGGCAAATGCATTTGCCAACGCATCGTGCTCGAAGTTCCCAGAAGATAAGTTGCACCGCGGCCGTACCGCTGCCAGACGAGCAGCGGCTCGCGCGCGTTTTCGCCGACGGCTTCCAACAGCACGATCGCACCCGGCTTCGGACGTCCGAGCTGCTGAAAATCGGCGAGCGGCGGCAGCGTCTTCCAGGCCTCCGCGTTGCGGCGCGGATCGCCGTCGAGACGTGTCGTCGCATACTCGAGTCCATACACGGTCGGTTGCGCCTTGGCGGTGCGTTGCACGTAGGCCGCACCCTCCTTGTTCGGCAAGTGCGTCGGCAATGTTTGCGCGAGCTCGCTGTTGTACCAACCGCCGGCAGACAAGCCTTTGCGTCCGGCGAGCATCAGCACGCTGCCGCCTCGTTTGTCGACGAATTCCTTGAGCAACCGGTGCTGCTCGCTCGTCAGCGTCGTCGCCTCATAGCTGCCGATGATCACCGCATCGTAGGCGAACAGCTCGGCAGCCGACGAAGGAAATCCGTCGGCGAGCTCGGCCGCCGACAAGACGCCCTGGCGGTAGATCTTGTTCGGTGTCGTGCGCACGATGCTCGCCAGACGCAACGAACGATCGCTGTCGATGGCGCGACGGATGAACTTGTATTCCCAGCGCGGTTCGCCTTCGACGTACAAGATCGCGCGCCGGCCGGCTGCAACGTCCATGACGTGCGAGCGTTCGTTATTGATGACATTGCGTTCGCCTTCGAGCGGATCGAGCACGAAACGGAACTCGTGCGTTCCGGGCTCGCCCGCGGGGATCTCGAAGTCGACCGAAGTCCCGGCGCTCGAGGCCGGCAGAGCCACTTCGCGCGCGAAAACGAGCTGGCCGCGGTCGTAAACGCGCAGGCGCGTCTTGCCCGGGCCGTCGTGACGGATGCCGACCTGCGCGGCCACCATCGCGCCCGAGGGTGCAGCGGCTGCGATGTCAACACGCTCCAGCTCGAGATCCGTGGGCAGTGTCTCCGGGCCGAGGCCGACGGTGTGAATGGGCACGCCGTACGAGGCGATCTCCGTGAGGCGCGATTCGCTCAATGAGTTGCCGTTCTCGGCCCCGTCGCTCAACAACACGATGCCGGCAAGCGGGGTGCTGCCCGCGGTCTGCAGCACTTGCAGCAGCGAATCCCCGATCCGGGTCTGCGTGCCCGGCGGCGGCACGGCCTCGAGCTCGGCCAGCGGCCGCGCCTCGTGCGAAAACGTGTAGAGCTGAACCTCGAAAACTTTCTTCAGCGCTTCGAGCGGCTCGCCCTGGAGCGCGGCCACGGCCTGTTGCAACCGCGAGCGATCCTGTTCGCCGTACGCCATGCTCTCGGAGGCGTCGAGCACGATTGCCAGCACGTTCTCCCGATCCCGCACGCGCTCGACATTGAGGACAGGACGCCAGAGGAGCACAGCGACCAGCGCCACGAAGAGCGCTTGGAGGCTTCCGAGCAGAACGAGTTGCCAGGGTGCAAGGCGTACGGTCGATCGCCGGTGACGACGCCACAAGGTGAAGACGATCAGTCCGAGGCCGACGGCGATCGTCACTCCCAATAGCCACAACGGCCAAGGGCTCGCGAATGCGAGCTTGCCGGTGCGGTACGCCCAAAGGGGATGGGTAAACAACGCCTCGAACACCGTTCACTAATAGGCCATGGCGTGGGCCTAGGCAAGCGGGATCTTGCAAAGATTGCGTCAAGCCGACAGGGCTTCCGCCGGACCGTTTTCCCTTCCAAGATGCGAAAGGACCCGGGCTCGGTTAAGCTGGGTTACAGCAGCGAGAGACGAGCCCGCCCTCGTGCGGGCGACGGAACAGAAATGTCGCTCGTGCGTAGAAGAACGTCCGTAGGCGATCCACTGGGTTAGATATGGCTGCCAGCAGCGCCGGTTTGCACGAAAGTCCCGAACAGCTCAAACCCGAAACCATCGATCGTCATCGCGCGATCGTTTCCATCATGGAGGAGCTCGAGGCGATCGATTGGTACGACCAACGCGTCGATGCGACCAGCGATCCCGAGCTCAAGGCCATCCTTGCTCACAATCGCGACGAAGAGAAAGAGCACGCCGCGATGACGCTCGAGTGGCTGCGCCGTCACGATGCCAAGCTCGACGAGCACTTGCGCACCTATTTGTTCACGGACAAAGACGTCCTCGAAATCGAAGAGGAGGCCGAAGGTGGGGCGACGCCGGGCTCGGCAGGCGATGGCTCGTTGGGAATCGGTAGCCTCAAGAACAAGAAGGGGTAGCTCATGAACGATCTGCTGCGCGAGCATGCGCCGATCTCCGCGCAAGCCTGGGAACAGATCGATGCGGAAGCCAAGCGCACGCTGGAGGTGCTGCTTGCGGCACGCCGGCTCGTGGATTTCAAAGGACCGCTCGGCTGGCAGACCGCTGCCATCCCGACCGGCCGAAGCGAGGTGCTGAGCGCCTCCTTGCAGGAAGGCGTGACGGCGCGCGTTCGTCATGTGCAGCCGCTGGTCGAGATCCGGATTCCGTTCGAAGTCTCGCGCGCGGAGTTGGAAGCGATCGGGCGAGGCGCCGCGGATGCCGACCTGGCTCCTGTAAGGAATGCCGCCCGACTGGCTGCAATCGCCGAAGATCGCGCCATCTTTCAAGGATACGGCGCGGGCCACATCGAAGGCATCTTCCCCGCGGCGCGCACTTACGGACTGACGATTCCGGATCAATTCGAGCGCTATCCCGATGTCGTTGCCGAAGCAACGCATCGGCTGCGCAGCCAGGGTGTGGGCGGCCCCTACGGTATCGCGCTCGGACCGCGCTGCTACACCGGACTGACGCGCAGCACCGATCGCGGGTATCCCATCATCGATCACGTGCGCCAACTGCTCGACGGGCCCATCGTCTGGGCGCCGGCTGCGGACGGCGCCGTTGTCATGAGTCTGCGCGGCGGCGATTTCGAGCTGACGGTCGGTCAGGACTTCTCGATCGGCTATCTGGATCACACCAGCACGTCAGTGCTGCTGTACATCCAAGAGACGTTTACGTTCCGGGTGCTGGCGCCCGAAGCGGCAGTACCGCTCGTATACGCAACGGCCGCACAAGCGGCCTGAGCTCGCAGCGCATCGCGCACATTCGTCGAATATCACCCGCGAGTTGCTGAGCTCGCGCGCACGATCAGTGCGCGCGATACGACGCTTGCACCAACGTCGGACAAGCGCTCGGCATGCCTTTTGCTCGTCTGAAGTGACCGCTCCATGCGGCGCTGCGCGCCCGGTATCGGTCATGCCTATGCGATTGCCTTCCCTCAAGTTCCTCAAGACGTTCCAGGTCGCAGCCACGCGGCTCAGCTTCAAAGCGGCCGCGGAAGAGCTGTTCATCACGCCTTCTGCGGTGAGTCATCAGATCAAGACGCTCGAAGAACAACTCGGCGTCGTGCTGTTCGAACGCGGTGCGCATTCTTTGGCGCTCACCGAGGCGGGACGGAGATACTTGCAGCAATTGAACTCGTTGTTCGCGCGGCTCGAGACGGTCACAGAGCAGTTGCGCATGCGTTATGCACGCAACGTGGTCAGGCTGCACGTCACGCCGTTCTTCGCGACCGAGATGCTGCTGCCGAAACTCGGCGCGCTGCTGCAGTCGCAGCCCGACACCGACATTCACGTCAATACCGTGCAGGCGCTCGAATCGCATCCGCCGGATGCCGACGTGTCCATCGTCGTGAATGCCGCGCCGGACGACGGACTGATTTGCCACAAGCTATTTTCTCAGTCTTTCGTGCCTGTCTGCTCGCCGCTGCTGCTCGCTCGCAATCCGATCTCGACCGTTGCGGATCTGCAGCGCCACACGCTGATCATTCATGAAGCACGGCTCGACGGGTGGGATCGGTGGGCCGAAGTGTTGGGTGTCGAGCTGCGACCGAGGAACGTCGTTCGGTTCGACACGATGTCGGCCGCAGCGCAAGCCGCCGAGCACGGTGTGGGCGTTGCTCTCGTTTCCTCGCGCCTCGGCACCGAACGTTTTCAGCAGGGTACGCTCGTCAGACTGTTCGAGACAGAGCTTGCGACCGGCGAGAGCTATTTTCTTCTCGTTCGGCCCGACGATGCGGAACGCAGCGACGTCCGCGCATTGATGCAATGGCTGCTCGCCGAATTCGGCGAGCGAAGCTCGGCGCTGGCTGCATGAATGTTTGAGACGCAACGCTTGAGCTGTATCGAAATGAAGCGTGGTTCGCTGCTCGCAGCGTCATTAGAGTGCAGCCACGACACTATGACCGCTTCATGTCGGCTCGCATGAATTCGGTTGAGGCAAGCACGAAATCTTCTCGTTTGCCGCAACGCAAGAGGGCTCGCAGAGTGTGCTCATCCGGGCGCCCCCACCCGGCCCATTTGGAGAGCCAGACCATGTATCGCCGACTCGCACTTGCATTGTTGTTACCTGCAGTCACCGCACCTGCCGCCGCCCATACCGGCACGAACGACGCGGTCGACGCGTGCATCCAAACCTTTCTCGCATCGGATCTCGCAAAGAATCGCGAAGTCACCGTACAGAAATCTTCACACTCGATGCCTCGGCCGCTGGCGTTGTCGGGTCGCACCCAAGTCGTCGTGACGGCGACCGGGCGCGAGAGCGGCAAACAGCTCGCGCGCATCGTTTGCGACGTCGACACGAAGGGCAACGTGATTGCAGTCAACGGTCGTCCTTCGTCCGCAATTCCGCTGTTCGCTGCGGCGCATTGAGGATCGCGTTCTCACTCCGGGATGCTCGACTTCTCCCCCGAGCTCGAGCCCGTGCGCCGGAATGGATGCCGGCGCCCGGAGTGTTTCCGACGGACTTGCGCCGACGCCGGCGAGGCGCAATAGAACTTTGGTCCCCATCCGCCGCTTCGATCGAAATAACTTCGGTTAACTTGCACGCACCGCTCGCTCGCGATCGTGCATAGTGCGCTGCATGAACGCTGTTCCGATCGAAAGGCGATCCGGCGTCGACCGACGACGTAAGTCGTTCCGCGCGTTCTGGTATGGCGCGCTCAATCCGCGCCGACGCGGCGGTCGTCGCGCAACCGATGTCTACTACCCGATCGTCGATTGGCATTCGCCGCGCGTCTTCGCGTGGGTCTTCGGCATTCTCGTTCTGTGCGCGTGCGACGGCGTTCTCACGGTATTGCTCTTGTCGCTCGGCGCGCAGGAAGCCAATCCCTTCATGGCGCTGTTCGTGCCGCACTCGCTCGGCTGGTTCGCCGCCATCAAACTGGGACTGACGAGCATCGGTGCAATGGTGCTCGCAGCCTGCAGCCGCATGAAGCTGTTTCGCACGATCCCCGGCGAGGCGCTGCTGGTGGCGATTCTGCTCGGCTACGTCGTACTCATCGTCTACGAGCTCAGGCTGCTCGAGAGCTTGCCGGACTGAGCGGGGCGCTGGGCTCTGGCAAGAATGAGCTTGCTCGTCGTGGCGTGGAGTCTCGACACGATATTTGCCATGCATCACCAGACGCGCTCATGCTTCATTTCTCACGGCGTCGGTTCACGACTTCACTTTTCCGCCCTCTTGAACAGCGACGTTGCAGCTTTGTAGCCGTCATTGACAGACTCGCCCAGTGCCCAGCGCCCAGAGCCCAGCGCCGTTCTGAACTGACAACCGCCTCTCCCTGTTGGCATCGCACGCTTTAAGTGCGAGCATCCCCGACTCATCAGCCGTCAGGATCGTGCACGGATGAGATTCTTTCGACGCTCGCTGATTGCACTCGGCGTGGCGGCAAGCCTGCCGACGTTCTTGTTTGCGGCGGTCGGCGCCTATGTAGTGTTGCGCGAAGAAAGCCGCCGCATCGAAGAGGAATCGCTCGAGCGCGCACAATTCATCTCCTCGCTGATCGACGCCCGCCTGCGCAGCGATGCCCAAACGCTGACGATACTCACGGGCTCGACGTTGGCTTGGACGCGTCAATGGGAAGCGTTCTACGAACGCCTGGAACGCGTCATCGAAAACATCCCGCACTGGTCGACGGTCGCCGTCTACGATGCACAGACTGGCGCAGCCGTATTCGATATTCGGTACCCATGGGGTGCGCCGGGCATTCCGGGCATGGACTCCGGTAGCCTGCAAAAATTACAAGCAAACGGTCAGCCGCTGGTCGGCAACGTCAGTACCTTTCCGGAGCCGCTCGCCTGGATCTATACGCCGATCCGTTCGGAGGACGGCAGCGGCTATGTGCTGGCGGCAGCCGTCCGGCCGGACGTCTTCCAAGAGCTGATCGCTCGATATCAACCAGGAGGCCGCCCGGCCATTGTTGCGCTCGTCGATGCCAACGGCGTGTTCGTCGCGCGCTCGCTCGATCCGCAGCGACTCATCGGGGCTCCAGTCACCAATTACATGAAAAAGGCGATCGAAACTGCGCCGGAAGGGTTCTATCGCTATCGGACCTACGAGGGTGTCTCCGCACACTCTGCTTATCACACGTCCGACTGGTCAGGCTGGTCGACGCACATCGCCATCGACTCGTCGGTTGTCGATGCGCCGATATCGTGGTCGTTCGTCGTGGCAACTGCGGCAGGATTGGGTGGTGCAGCGCTCGCCGTGCTGCTCGCCGTGCTCGTGCTGCGCGACATGGCGGAACGACGGCGTGCAGAGGACATGCTGAGGCAGTCGCAGAAGATGGAAGCCATCGGCCAGCTCACAGGCGGTATCGCGCACGACTTCAACAACCTGCTCACGGCCATCATCGGCAATCTCGACTTGATTCGAACGCGGGCCGCAGGAAACGAGCGGCTCCAGCGACTCGCCGAAAACGCACTCGAAGCCGCGCGGCGCGGCGCGAAGATCTCGTCGCAATTGCTGGCGTTCTCCCGCAATCAGCGAATGCAGCTCGCCCCCGTATCGGTGAGCGCGCTGCTCCAAGGCATGAGCGATCTGCTGGCACAGTCGGTAGGTCCGGCGATCCAATTGCGTAAGCGCATCGACCCTGATGCCGACTTAGTGTTGAGCGATGCGAATCAGCTCGAGCTTGCATTGCTCAATCTGGCAGTCAACGCGCGCGATGCCATGCCCAATGGAGGCTCCATCGAGATCGAGGTGCGACCGGCTCAGAATCGCGACGTGCGCGGTTTGCCGAAGCGGCCGTACGTGGAAATCGCGGTGAAGGACACGGGCATCGGCATGCCGGAAAGCGTTCGCATGCGTGCGATGGAACCGTTCTTCACGACCAAGCCGGTCGGCCAAGGCACGGGACTGGGACTCTCGCAGGTCTACGGCATCGTGCGCGAATCCGGCGGCCTCGTGCTGATCGACAGCGCACCCAATAAAGGTACGACGGTGCGGCTGATCCTGCCTGCAGCACCGCCGACGGCCATCGCGACGAACGAGAAAGCGGACACCTCGCCGACCGTCCCGACACCTCTGGCCGAATCGACGGCGCGAATCCTGGTCGTCGACGACGATCGGCAAGTGCGGCGTTTCATCGCGCAAGCGCTGCGGATGCAAGGCTATGCCGTGAGCGACGTAGCCACACCCAGCTCGTGCTTGATGGCGTTGCGCGAATCCCGTTTCGATTTGCTCATCGCCGACTTCGCGATGCCGGAAATGAACGGCGCCGATTTGATACGCGAAGCTCGCCGCATCCAACCGGAATTGCGCGTGCTCGTCGCGTCCGGCTACGCCGATAGCGCTGCGTTGACGGGCGTTCTCGGCGAAGCGTGCGTGCTGCGCAAGCCGTTCGCCGTGGCCGAGCTCAGCGCAGCCGTCGCAGCGATGCTTGCGACCGATCCCGAGACGGCCTGAGCCCCTTGCATTTGCGCTGCACATCGGCGAGGGTGCCGGCTCGCTCGCTTCCTAGCTCGCCCATGACCTATTCCGTTCACGAAACCGAATCCGTCGTCACGCTCGAGCCGGATGCACCGGCCGATGCGGCGGTGATCTGGCTGCACGGATTGGGTGCCGACGGCTACGACTTCGTGCCGATCGTCGAGGAGTTGCGGCTTCCCGAAACGCTCGCGATCCGGTTCGTTTTTCCTCATGCGCCGATGCGGCCAGTGACGATCAACAACGGCTTCGTGATGCGAGCCTGGTACGACATCAAAGGATTCGATGTCGCGGCGCGCGAGGATGCCAACGGTATCCGCGAATCCGAGAGCACCGTACGCGACTACATTGCAGAACAAAATGCACGGGGAATCGCCCTGACGCGCATCGTGATCGCGGGATTCTCGCAAGGCGGCGCGATCGTGCTGCACACGGCTTTGCGTTACGAGGAGCCGCTTGCGGGCGTCATCGCCCTCTCGACGTACTTGCCGTTGCACGCGGCGTTGCCGAACGAGGCAAGCGCAGCAAATCGCTCGATCCCCATCCTCATGTGCCACGGTACTCAAGACGGCATCGTGCCCGTACAGATGGGCGCCCTGTCCCGCGATTTCTTGACGCAGCTCGGCTACCGCGTCGAATGGCATACCTACCCGATGGAACACTCGGTCAGCCTCGATGAAATCAACTTGATTTCCCGCTGGCTGCAGGCCCGCTTGGGTTGACGGAACCGCGTCCTCTCTCAGTGCGTCAGCGCATGGGCACGCACACGATGGGACGCGACATGAGCATTCACCTCAGCCTTGCACCTGTGATCTCCCTGGTCGCCGGCATTTTGATTCTGATCATGCCGAGGCTGCTCAACTACATCGTCGCGGTCTATCTGATCCTGATCGGCATTCTCGGATTGATTTGACACCGGCCGTCGCTGCCACCGGTTACAATCCGCGTACTTCACGCCAACCGAAGCGCACGATACTGGACGAGTGACCGCACTGAGACACGCCTACGAGCGCTTGCCTCGTAATGCCCGGGGCGCGCTATGGATGCTTGCGTCTGCAATCGCCTTCACGGTGATGACGACGCTCATCAAGCTGCTCGGCGCCGATTATCCAGCGGCCCTGCAGACGTTCTATCGGCAGCTCGCGGGCATGCTCGTGATGGTGCCGATCATTCTCGCCGATCCGCGCGGCGCATTTCGCACGACACGTCCGGGAGTGCTCATCTTTCGCGCGCTGGCAGGCACCGTGGGCATGATCCTTTCGTTCTATTCGTACCAGTACATGCCGCTGGCCGACGCAAATGCGATGTCGTTCACGCGCACGCTGTGGGTGGTACCGCTTGCCGCGCTCATTCTCAAAGAGCGCGTCGGACCGCGGCGCATCGCCGCCACGACGATCGGCTTCCTCGGCGCCGTGCTCATGTTGCAGCCAACCGTTGCCGAAGGCGCCTATTCGGGCTTGCCTGCGCTTGCAGCGCTTGCCTCGGCTTTCCTGCTTGCGTTGACCGTCACGAGCATGAAGTTCATGACGCGCGATCACACGACGCTCACATTGATGTCCTGGTCGGCGCTGCTCGGTTTGGTGCTGTCGATTCCCCCGGCCCTGTTCGTCTGGCGCTGGCCGACGCTTCCCGACTTGTTGCTGTTGGCCGTCATGGGCGTGCTCGGCACGATTACGCAAGCGTGCTACATCAAGGGCATGTCCGAAGGCGACGCGATGGTCATGGCACCGCTCGACTACACACGCCTCGTGTTCGCGATCGTGCTCGGCTATTTCTGGTTCAGCGAGATCCCGAATTCTCTTACGCTGCTCGGTGCGGGCATCATCATTGCTTCCACGCTGTACATCACCGTACGTGAGAGCCGCCTCGGCGTGCCGAAGACGACGCCGGAGCGCGTCGAATAAGACAGCCGATCCGCCGATCGAGCGATGAGGGGCGAGTTCAAGCCGCCGAGTCGGCCGGCTTGGCGCGTTGCAGCCAAGGATGGCCGAACACGACCCCCAGAATGATCGCGACACCGATATAGAAATGCGGTTCGAGCTCGCGCTGTTCGCCGAGCAGCACGATGGCCAGCAGGATCGCGTAAACGGGTTCCATGTTCACCGCGAGCGCAGTGGAGAAAGTAGAGAGCTTGCGCAGCGCGACCAACGAAAGCGCGAACGGCAGCAACGTGCAGCCGAGCGCAAGGACGAGCAGATAGACGGCATCGTTTCCGCGCGGCCAGGCGATCTCGAAATCGGGCATTGCGAGCACGACCGCCGTCATGAGTGCGGCGCCCGAAGCCATTTCGATGCCGGTGATTGCCAGTGCATCGGCGCGCTCGACGAAACGCTTGTTCAGGCAGGCGAAGACCGCGGCGAGCAGCGCAGAGAGCGCACCGATGGCAATTCCGAGACGCATTTCGGTCGGCGTGCCGCCGACCACGAACGCAACACCCGGAACCACCGCGAGCCCGAACATGAGCTCGCGTACGTCGAAACGCCGCTTGGCAATGAAGGGCTCGACGAAGGCGATCATGATGGGAATGAGCGCCATGCACGTCGCCGCGACCGAGGCGTTCGCCGACTTGATCGATCCATAGAACGTCACCCAATGCAGCGCGACGACGATGCCGATACCTGCATAGATGCCGATCAACCGGCGCGGCATCCTCACGACGGCGCGCCAGAATCGACCTACCATCACGAGCGCGGCACTGACGAGGAGCGTCCGCCACCAAACGATGGCCAACGCCGGTAGCGTGATCAGCTTGCCGAGAATCGCGGTGAAGCCCCAGAGCAGGACACAGAAATGAATTTGCAGCCAGGCAAGCGACATCGTCGGCTCAGGCCGCCGATGCGCAGTGCACGGCCGCATGCGCTCGGCGAATGCAGTGTTGAGTCGCGTCCCGTGCGATGCCTTTCAGTACGCTTTCGCCCACACGACGCGCTGCGGGCTCGGCTTGCCCGTGAACGGGCACGTGCCCGGCTCGCTCTTCTCGAGCGGAATACAGCGCACGGTCACCGACAAATCCTCTTTGATGCGCTTTTCGAGCTCCACATCGCCGCAGAAATGCGTGAGCGCGAATCCGCCGTGAATCGGCGTCGGCGCATTCTCGGCAACCCTCGGCGCAGTGAAGAACGCGTAGAACTCGTCCTTGTCGTCGATGCGGTGCGTGTGCTCGTCGCGGAACTTGCGTGCGCGCTCGAACAGCGTGTCTTGAATCGATTGCAGCGTCGCTGCGATTTCCGACACGAATTGCGCACGCGGGATGGTCTGCTTGTCCTTCGGTGCACGATCGCGCCGGCCGACGAACAAGGCGTCCTGCTCGATGTCGCGCGGTCCGATCTCGATACGGATGGGCACGCCTTTCTTGATCCAGTGCCACACCTTTTCGCCGCCGCGCTCGTCGCGCTCGTCCACGATCACGTTGATCGCACGATCGGCGTAACGCTGCGCACGCAGCTCCCCTGCCACCCGATGGCAATACTCGAGCACTCGCGGCTTGTCCTCGTCGCTGCGAATGATGGGAATGATCGCCACGTGAGCCGGCGCAACTCGCGGCGGCAGCACGAGCCCGTCGTCGTCCGAGTGCGTCATGATCAAGCTGCCGATCATGCGCGTCGACGTACCCCAGCTCGTCGTCCACGCATATTGTTGTTGGCCATGCTGATCGAGGAATTTGATCTCGCTCGCCTTGGCGAAGTTCTGGCCGAGGAAATGGCTCGTGCCGGCTTGCAGCGCCTTGCGGTCCTGCATCATCGCTTCGATACAGAACGTCTGCACGGCGCCGGGGAACCGCTCGCCCGCCGTCTTCTCGCCTTGGATGACGGGAACCGCAAGCCACTGCTCGACGAACGTCGCATAAACGCCGAGCATGCGCATCGTTTCCTCCAGCGCTTCTTCCGCGGTGGCGTGCGCGGTATGACCTTCCTGCCAGAGGAACTCGGCCGTGCGCAGGAACATGCGCGTGCGCATCTCCCAACGCACCACGTTTGCCCATTGATTGATGAGGAGCGGTAGGTCCCGATAGCTCTGAACCCACCGAGCGAACGCATCGCCGATGATGGTTTCGGACGTCGGCCGCACGATGAGCGGCTCTTCCAGCTCGCCGGCCGGGACGAGCTTGCCGTCCGGTCCCATCTCGAGCCGGTGATGCGTCACGACGGCACATTCTTTGGCAAACCCCTCGACGTGCGCCGCTTCCTTTTGGAGAAACGACAGCGGAATGAAGACCGGGAAGTAGGCGTTTTGATGGCCGGTCGCCTTGAACATGTCGTCGAGCGCGCGCTGCATGTTCTCCCACAGCGCATAACCCCAGGGCTTGATGACCATGCAGCCCCGAACCGGGGAGTTTTCGGCGAGATCGGCGGCCCGGATGACCTGCTGATACCACTCGGCGTAGTTCTCGGCTCGGGTCGGCGTAATAGCAGTGCGCGGCTTGTTCATCGACACAGGGTGAATCGGGTAAAGAGGGCGCGGATTACAGCAGATTTTCGCGATGTCGCGTACATGTAGCGAGCCCGCGTGAACGAGCGTTTGGGCTTGAGGCTTGGGGCTCGGGGCTTGGGCAAGAGATCGGAGTGCGATTCGACCTTTAGCCGAACGGGCATCGCTCGCCATTTGATCCTGCCGGTGCCGTTACTGGCACAGTTCGACTCGTCGACGAAAATCGATCATGGATGCCCATGCCGCAGATGAGCGCGGACCTTCCAGAGAGAGACGAACTCGCGTGCTATGTGTCTCGCCCTTTCCCCACGCCCCGAGCCCCCAAGCCTTCAGAAAAATGTGATCCCCGTCGCGCTGCCCACCGACGGCCGATTTGCCAGGTCAATGCACTTCCGCGGCCTAGCGCACAGTCCGAAAAAACCCGTGTGCTAGCATCGACCGCTGCACAATAAAGCCCGACGCTCGTATCCATGGAGCTGACCGGTAGTCCATCCGACATCGCTTTGCTGAAAAGATTCTCGCCGTGCGATGGAATGAAGGCGGAGAATCTCATTGCGCTCGCGCGCAAGACTTCGCGTCGCCAGGCGCCTGCGGGCCGCGTGCTGTTCCGCGAGGAAGACGAAGACAAGCAGACGTTTTTTCTGCTGAGCGGCACGGTCGATCTGCTCCAGGAAGGCGAAGTCGTCGCGACGATTGCGGGTGGTACGCCCCAAGCGAAAAATCCGCTCGGCCATTTCATACCGCGCCGGCACTCGGCGGTCGCAACCTCGAACATCGAGTACTTGCTGATCGACAGCGAGTTCCTCGACATCGTCGTCACGTGGGATCAAACGGGCTCGTACAAGGTTGCCGAGCTCAAAGGCGCACAGGACGATGTCGAGCCGCAGCCGGGCGACGATTGGATGACCACGCTGCTGCAGACCAAGGCCTTCCACAAGGTTCCGCCGGCGAACATCCAAGCGATCTTCATGCGCATGCAACGCATGGACTACCGTGCCGGCGAAGTCGTGATCAAGCAGGGCGACGAAGGCGACTACTTCTACGTCGTCGTCAAAGGCACGTGCGTCGTGACGCGCGAAACGCCGCTCAACAAGGAAGGCATCAAGCTCGCCGAGCTCAAGATGGGCGACACGTTCGGCGAGGAAGCGCTGATCTCCGAAGCGAAGCGCAATGCGACGGTCACGATGACGAGCGACGGCTACTTGATGCGGCTCGGCAAGGAGGACTTTCGCAAGCTGTTGAACGAGCCGTTCCTGCAGTGGGTCGATTACGAACAGGCCAAGGACATCGTGTCCTCGGGCGGCCAATGGCTCGATGTACGCCTGCCGTCCGAATTCGAGCACTATCGTGCTCCGAACGCGATCAACATCCCTTTGTATTCGATACGCCTGAAAATGAAATCGCTCGACCGCAACACGCATTACGTCGTGTGTTGCGATACGGGCCGACGCAGCTCGGCGGCAGCATACATACTCTCCGAGCGCGGCTATCAGGCGAGCGTCTTGCGCGGCGGACTCGCTGCTACCGACATCGCAAAGCGCAAGTAACGCGCACTCCCGCCCGGCTCAAGCTCCCAAGAGCTTGGCATCGTTCATGTCGGTCTCACGCAGCACGTCGAGCTGCCAGCTTCCGAACCGTTTGGCCGCGGCAACGCCGCTCGCATCCTGCTCGCGATCGAGGCTCCACTGCGCGTGCTCGCATAGCAACGCAAGCTGAATCGCATGGCCGAGCGTCATCGCGACACCGCGAGCCCCAGCTTGCATGCGCTCGGCATCGCCGCCCGCCGTCAGCCAAGCTTCGGTGCGTTCGATGAGTTTTTGCGCCGATTTGCCGAGTGCAACGAGCCGCTCGTCGCGCAAAGTGTCCTGGGCTGCTGCGATCCGCGCCTTCAACGCGCGTATCCCAGGACCCAACCCGCTGCGTAGCACCGCATCGAGCGAGAGCACGTTCGTCGTGCCTTCCCAAATCGGCAGAACCTGCGTATCGCGCAATAGCACCGGAAGCCCTGTGTCCTCGACGTAGCCGGCGCCGCCGAACGCTTCGATCGCTTCGCTCACGCAGGCCACTGCTTGCTTCGCCGTCAGCAACTTCGTGATCGGCGTCAGGAGCCTCAAGAGCGGCGCCTGATCGCCGAGCTCGCCGTTCTCTTGGCGTCCGAGCAGCGTAACGAGCTCGAATGCGAGCAAGAACGCGGCGCGCGTGCTCACTTCCAGATCCGCCAGCGTTTGCACGTGCAGCGGCAGCTCCGAGAGCGGCGCACCGAATGCGCGGCGCTCGCGCGCGTAGGCCTTTGCCAGCGCAACGGCACGACGCATGAAAGCGACTGAGGTGACGCTGTTCCAAGCGCGGGTGATGACGAGCATCGGCTCGATGGCGCGGGTGCCGTTGCGCGGCTCGCCGACGAGCTCGGCGCGTGTGCCTTCGAGCATCAATTCGGCCGTCGGCACCTTGCGCGTGCCGAGCTTGTCCTTGAGGCGCTCGACTCGGATACCGTTCAAACGGCCGTCGGCATCGTGAGTTTCGACATAGAACATCGCGAGCCCGCCGCCGCCCGGCCCGTTGCCCTCCGGGCGCGCAAGGGTCAGCGCCATCTGCGAGGTGACGGCCGACGTAAACCATTTCTTCCCATACAGACGCCATACGCCGTGCTCGTCCTGCCGCGCGATGCTCCATGAAGCGCCGACATCGGACCCGCCGGTCGTCTCCGTCATCCACTGTCCGCTCGTCCAAGCACGCGCGGGGTCGCGGCTCGTCAGTCGGGGCACCGCGCGCTCGATCAGCGCCGAATTGCCGGAATCGATCAACGTTCGCGTTGCACCATCCGTCATCGCAAGCGGACACGTATACAGATCCGACGACGGGTGAAATAAGTACACGGCGGCAAATTGATGCAGACGCGAATGCCGTCCATGCGCTCGCTCGTACGGAAGCCCGATCAAGCCGTACTGAGCAGCCAGAGGCGCAACGCGCTGCCAGAGCGGCGTGAGCGTGATTCGATCGATGCGATTGCCCCAGGCATCCCATTGGACGAGTTGCGGCTCGTTCAAGCGGTCGGCGAGCTGCAGTTCGTAGAGCTCTCCACCCGCAAGCTCGCCTAGCTCCCGCAGCTCCGGCTCGACTGCCTCTAGCACCTCGCGCGGCAGGCAACGCCGCAAATAGGAGCGCAAGAACGGATCGTCGTCGTATTGGTTGCCGAGCTGCGGCGGCGACTGCACGAACACTGGCGTCATGAGCGACCTCCTGATCGGGACCATACTGCGCCGCCCGAACGGAACGGTTCAACCCTGGGCTTGCCCTTCCCTCCCCCACTCACCCATTACCTCCCGTTGACGAAAACCACGCTAGCGACCGCGGACGAACTGTCCCATGATCGGGTACATGGCCATGGCGGTAGTGCTGAAAGGGACGCTGTGGCCGTACAACGGAGAATCGAATGAGCAACGACTTGCGGGGTCAGCCGTGAACGACAGCCCTGCACCCAAACCCTGCATCCTGATCGTCGAAGACGAGGTGCTAGTGCGCATGTTCGCGGTCGATGCGCTCGAGGACGAGGGCTTCCAGGTTGAAGAATGCGCCACGGCGGCTGAGGCGCTTGCGAAACTGCGCGAGCTCGCCACGGTCACGGCGGCCATCGTCGACTTGGGATTGCCGGATCGCCCCGGCGACGAGCTCGCAATCGAGCTGCGCAAGATCCGCACCGACCTGCCGATCGTCATCGCCAGCGGCCGCAGCGAGCGCGAGCTCAAGGAACGTTTTGCGCTCGATCATCGGCTCGGCATCGTCGTCAAACCCTACACGGGCCCGATGTTGCTCAACGCGTTGCAGGATGTGGGCGTCACCGCCGCTTGAATGAAATGATTCGTATCGTCCGACTCGGCAGCCCGCACTTGCCCAACGAAGGCATTCGAATCGGAACCGTGCGGCGACCGCCGCGAGGCGTCCCGAAAAACGAATATGCGAAGCGCAATTTCTACGACGTGTGGTTACCCACGCTTTCTCCGAGCGAACCGCTCGTGAAACTGGCGCTCGGCGCGAAGGACGAGCGCACGTGGCGTCAGTTCGCGAAAAAATACCGCGCCGAAATGAAAGAACCTGCGGCCCGCTTCCTGCTCGATACCCTCGCCGCACTTTCGCATCAGACGAACTTCTCCGTCGGCTGCTATTGCGAAGACGAGAGCCGCTGCCATCGCTCGATACTGAGGGAGCTATTGCAAGAGCGTGGAGCGGACGTGAAATAAGGCTGTAGGCTGCGGACTGTAGGCTGTAGGTAGACCGCGGCCGTGACGTTCCTCGCAGGAGAACTCCAGCGGTCGGTCAGCCGTTCATCCTTGCAGAAACTTGCGAGGATGCCATGGACACAATGCTCGAGTTCTTCGGTGAGTATTTGGTGCCGGTGCTGATACTCATCGCGCTGGCAATCGCCTTGACGATTTTCGTGTTCCGACACCGGATCTTCGATCGCGGCTATCGCAAAGGCGAAGCGGCAAACCCGACAAGAGTGAAGCGCGAGAATCAGACGGAGAGTTGGCGGCGAAGCACGTGAAGCACGCCCGCCCGTGCCTTTTGAGTTGTCTCTCCCTCACCCTGGCGCAAGAAGTGCTTGCAAGTGAGGCACTGCCGCGCGCGGTGCGCGCCCCGCCTTCAGTCTTCAGTCTTCAGCCCCGGCGCCAGCCGATAGATGGCGTTCTCGATGTCAGAGAGCACGTAGAGCGCACCGCGCGCGCCGGCAGCAACGCCGGCTGAAGCATTCAGGCCCTGTCGGCCGACGGGAAGTTGAGTGGCAACCGGCTCCATGGCGCCAGACTTTGCATCGATGCGCGTCAGTTGCTGCGCATCGCGCTCGACGACGAACAACCCGCCGTCGTTGTCGATCGCGAGACCTTGCGGCCCGCGCAACCCGCGCGCGATCACGCGCAACGTACTCTTCGACAAATCGAGCTGCGCGATTTCGCCCGCCTCTTCCTGGCTGACGTACACATCGCCTGCGGAAGACATCGCGAGCGCCACGGCACCGCGTAAACCTTCGAGAATCGTCTGACGCTCTTCGCCGTCCGCGCCCCCGAGTCGCAACAACGTACCGCGTGCAGCCGCGACCAGAATGCTTCCGTCTTCGAGCTCGAGCGCCGACTGCGCACCGCGCACCGACCACTGCCGCAGCAGCTCGTGAGTGCGTCGATCGTAGAGCTGCACGTTGCCGTTGCTGTTCGTGAGCAGCACGTGCCGGTCGTTCGCCGTCACCGAGCTCGCATAGCCAATGGGCGTATCGGCCGCATGCGACCGCGCGATATCCGTCACTGCACCGGTACGGCCATCGACCTTACGAAATGCAAATACATCCGCGACGTATATCTCGTCGCCGCTCTGCATCGCTACGCCTGCAATCGAACGCGGCGCCGACAACCGGCCCTTGATGACCTCACGCACGGCACCGGTTTCAGGATTCACTTCGTGAATGGCGTTGTCCGCCATATTCGAGACGAAGATCCGATCGCGCGAGTCGATCGCCAAGTTGTCGAGCGATGTCGCCATCTGGGCAACGACATGCTTCGTCCCCGTTGCGATATCGACGCGAACGACTTCGCCGAGCGCGGTATCGAGCACGTACAAGCGGCCCCTCGAATCGAAATCCGCCGCGGCAGGCGTGTGAAATCCGTCGGCGACGACTTTCATCTCGCCGGTATCCGGATGAATACGCACAACTTGCCGTTTGAACCACAGCGGCCCGTACAACATGCCGTCGGGGCCGATGTCGAAACCGTTGAAGCCGCCCGGGTTCTGCAAGATGTTGCGCGGCGGTTTCGCGCCAGCAGGATCGAGCTCCCAAACGCCGTCGCCGCCGAAAACTTGACCGACGAACAATCGGCCGTCGGACTTGCGCACATTGATCGAGTTGACGCTGGCGAGATCGCGCGCAATCACACGGATGGACTCACTGCCTTTGCGCGCGCGAACCATGTCGTGCGAGATCGAGGTCCACACCATCGTGCCGTCCGCAAGGAACACGAGATCGTCGGCGAGGCCGTCCGGCGGCGGCACGACGACCTTGACTGCACCGGTATCGACATCGACTTCATAGATCGACTGGCCGACGACGCTGCCTGCGAACAACCGATCTTCGGCATCGAATGCAAGGCCGTGGATGCCATAGAAGTGAGAGGGCTCGACGATACGCTCGATGACATATCGGTCGCTCGACGGCGCGGCGTTTGCGGCAACGGCGGCAATGGCGAGCGCCGCCAACGATGCAAGTCGGCTCGTTCTCATCGGTTCCCTCCAGCGACGGCAGACGTCGCTACTTGCGTTTCGCCCTCATCCAAATCACCGCAACGAGGATCGCAATCAGGATCAGGATGACGACGACTCTCATGCTAAGCCTCGTTGGAGGGTGTTCTTGTCAAGGCTTGTAGATCTTCGGGCGTGTCCAGATCGAACGCCGCATTCGGCATCGGTACGCGAACGATGCGGTCGGCGTTGCGCCGCAAGACTTTGCGGGCGCCCTCGTCGCCGCGCAGCTCCGCAAGCTCGGAAAAGTAGGCGCGGGGGAAAATCGCGGGCACGCCGACCGTCTGAGAATAAGCCGCCGCTGCAATCATGTGCTCTTGTCCCTGCCAGGCTGCAAGCAGGCGACTCAAGTCGTCGCGCGTGATGCGGACTTGATCGCCCAAGACAATCATGACCGCATCGGCAGCAGGCGGGACCGCGCTCAGCCCGCACTTGAGCGACGCGGCAAGCCCCTCCTCCCAGTACTTGTTCACGATCCAGGAAGCCGACGAACGGCCGAATAGATACGTGAGTTGATTGGCATGCGCGCCGACGACGACCGTCACCGCATTCCCGGCGATGGCCGTGGCGTGCTCGACGACCACGTGCAGCGCGGGACGGCCGGCAATTTTCACGAGCTGTTTCGGCTGACCGAGGCGCGTCGACGCCCCGGCTGCGAGAATCAGGATATGAACGTGTCCGGACATCGCGTACCTCTGCCGGGAGCGTAGCGTTAATCGCGACCCAGGAGAATCGCCGCGAAGCACGTAAATGGCGCAAACTATGCGTTCGCTCGATTTGCGTACTGACTATTGATCATGGCCATCCGTCCCGTCTTGAAAATGGGCGATCCGCTCCTGTTGCAGGTCGCCAAACCGGTCGAAAAGTTCGATACGCCGGAGCTGCGCGAGCTGCTCGCGGACATGCACGACACGATGCACGCGTTGAACGGCGCCGGCCTTGCCGCTCCGCAAATCGGCGTGTCGCTGCAGGTCGTGATTTTCGGCGTGAGCAGAAATCCTCGTTATCCGCAGGCAGAGGAAGTGCCGTACACCGTATTGATCAATCCCGTCGTAGAGCCGATCGGGGACGCGATGGAAGAAGGCTGGGAAGGGTGCCTGTCGGTGCCTGGCATGCGCGGACTGGTCCCGCGTTACAAGCAAGTGCGCTACCGCGGCTACGACGCCAACGGTCAGCCGATCGACCGCACCGTCCGCGATTTCCACGCGCGCGTCGTGCAGCACGAAGTCGATCATTTGAACGGCATCCTCTATCCGATGCGAATCCGGGATCTGCGCAACTTCGGCTTCAATGAAACCCTGTTTCCGGGTCAGTCGTTGGTCGACGATTGAGGCAGTCCGGCCGCACGCCGAAAACTCGCGATACACTGTTCGCTGCGCTGTTGCCGCGATCTCTTGATGTGCGGAAGGCGCTAGAGCCTCGAGCCGCAAAACCGGAGTTTCCTCATGTCTGCTGTTCCTAAGTCTTCGCTACCACTTCGCGACATGTCCCTCTTTCGGCAACAAGCCTATGTCGGCGGCAAGTGGCTGGACGCCCAAGACGGTAAAACCGTGCGCGTCGTCAATCCGGCGACCGGCGAGATCATCGGCACGGTGCCGGACATGGGCGCTCACGAGACTCGGCTCGCCATCGAGGCGGCCGAGCGTGCGCTACCCGAATGGCGTGCGCGGACGGCGAAGGAGCGTGCGCAAATCTTGCGCAAGTGGTTCGAGCTGATGATGGCGAATCAGGAAGATCTCGCCGTCCTCATGACGATCGAGCAAGGCAAGCCGCTTGCCGAGAGCCGCGGCGAGATCGCGTATGCCGCGTCGTTCATCGAGTGGTTTGCGGAAGAGGGTAAGCGCGTATACGGCGACGTGATTCCCAGCCACGGCCGCGACAAGCGCATTGTCGTGCTGAAACAGCCGATCGGGGTGACGGCTGCCATCACGCCGTGGAATTTCCCGACGGCCATGATCACGCGCAAAGCCGGTCCGGCGCTTGCGGCCGGCTGCACGATGGTCGTGAAACCTTCCGAGCTCACACCCTACTCCGCGCTCGCGATGTGCGTGCTCGCCGAGCAAGCGGGCTTGCCGCCCGGCGTGCTGTCCGTCGTCACCGGCGACGCCAAAGCGATCGGCGGCGAGCTCACCAGCAATCCCATCGTGCGCAAGCTCAGCTTCACCGGCTCGACGGCGGTCGGCAAGCTTCTCATGCAGCAATGCGCATCGACCGTGAAGAAGCTGTCGCTCGAGCTCGGCGGCAATGCGCCGTTCATCGTGTTCGACGACGCCGATCTCGATTTGGCGGTCGCCGGCGCGATCGCTTCGAAGTATCGCAACGCCGGACAGACGTGCGTCTGCGCCAATCGCATTTACGTGCAAAGCGGCATCTACGATCGGTTTGCCGAGCGCTTGGCCGAAGCCGTCGCGGCCATGAAGGTCGGCAACGGCCTCGAGCCGGACACGAAGATCGGGCCGCTAATCGACAACAGGGCCGTCGAGAAGGTCGAGCGCCATGTCGCCGATTCGGTGAGCAAGGGCGCGAAAGTCCTGCTCGGCGGCAAGCGCCTCGAAGGACCGGGCACGTTCTATCAGCCGACGGTGCTCACGAACGTCAGCGCCGACATGCTGCCGATGCGCGAGGAAACCTTCGGCCCGGTGGCGCCGCTCATGAAGTTCGACACGGACGAAGAGGCGATCGCACTGGCGAACTCCACCGAGTTCGGCCTGGCGAGCTATTTTTACAGCCGCGACGTGCGGCGCTGCTGGCGAATCGCCGAAGCGCTCGAAAGCGGCATGGTCGGCATCAACGAAGGCATCATCTCGACAGAAGTCGCGCCGTTCGGCGGCGTGAAAGAGAGCGGTCTCGGCCGCGAAGGCTCGAAGTACGGCATCGATGAGTACGTCGAGATCAAGTATCTCTGCTACGGAGGCGTGTAACGTGCGGCTTGCGCGATGATCGAGCACGTCGACACCGTCGTCGTCGGCGCAGGCGTCGTCGGGCTCGCGGTTGCGCGAGCCCTGGCGATGCGCGGACGCGACGTGCTCGTCATCGAAGCGTCCGAGACGTTCGGCACGGGAATCAGCTCGCGGCATAGCGAGGTCATTCACGCCGGCATCTACTATCCGAAAGAATCGCTGAAAGCGCAGTTCTGCGTGCGCGGCCGCGAGCTGCTGTATGCGTTTTGCGAGCGCTTTCAGGTACCGCATCGCCGCTGCGGCAAGCTGATCGTTGCGACGTCGGACGATCAGCTCGACGAGCTCGAGGCCATTCGCGCAGCCGCTGCCGACAATGGTGTCACGCTCGATTGGCTCGAAGCCGGTCAGGTACGCGAACAGGAACCGGAGATCGTCTGTACGGCCGCCCTGTTCTCGCCGCACACAGGCATCCTCGACTCGCACGCTTACATGCTGGCGTTGATCGGCGATGCCGAACGCCACGGCGCGAACATCGTTTATCGCAGCCGGCTTGCCGCCGCATGGCCGGAGTCGAATTCCATTCTGCTTGCAATCAACGACGATGAGCGGCCGACGATCCGTGCACGATTGCTCGTAAACTGCGCGGGCCTCAATGCGGCGGATGTCGCTTCGACCATCGAGGGATTCCCGAAAGAGTCCATCCCACGCATCCGATTTGCGCGGGGTCATTACTTCTCGTTGACCGGCAATCCGCCGTTTCGGCACTTGATCTATCCGATTCCGGAGCCCGGCGGCCTCGGCGTGCATCTGACGCTCGACTTGAGCGGCCGCGCGCGGTTCGGGCCGGATGTCGAATGGATCGAGCGGTTCGATTACGGCGTCAGCATCGAGCGCGCCCAGCGCTTTTATTCAGCCGTACGTCGGTTCTGGCCCGCGCTTGCCGACGGTCAGCTCGTGCCGGCCTATGTCGGTATTCGCCCGAAGCTGTCCGGCCCCGGCGAGCCGCCGGCGGATTTCCGCATCGACGGCCCGAACGTGCACGGCGTTTCGAGCGTCATCCATTTATTCGGCATCGAATCGCCGGGCCTGACCTCGTCGCTGGCGATCGCCGAGCACGTTGCCGAGCTGGCGCACGCCTACCGATGAGCGCCTTCTTGCCGCCGCAGCCGCCACCGCTTGCTTATCTTGCGGCAATTGCGTTGTATGGCGTCCTCAACTCAGCCAACAGCCGTTTCGCATGAAAGCACGCATCAAGTGGATAGAAAACGTCGCCTTCCTCGGTGAGTCCGGATCCGGACATTCGGTTGTGATGGACGGCGCGCCGGATGCCGGCGGGCGCAACCTGGGATTCCGGCCGATGGAAATGTTGCTGCTCGGGCTCGGCGGTTGCTCCGCCTTCGACGTGGTCATGATCCTGAAACGCGGCCGCGAGCGCGTGACAGATTGCGTCGTCGAGATCGACGCCGAACGCGCCGAGACCGAACCCAAGGTCTTCACCAAGATCGAGATGCGCTACATCGTCACGGGCCACAATCTCGATCCGAAAAAAGTCGAGCGCGCCGTACAGCTCTCCGCCGACAAGTACTGTTCTGCGTCGGCGATCATGAGCAAGACGGCGCAGATCACGCATTCGATCGAAATTCGTCCTGCCGACACGGCTTGATCGAGGAGCTTTAGCTCCAGGGGGATCGTATGAAACGCTCAGCTTCTGCAGTTTGGACCGGTGGCCTCAAGGACGGTCACGGGAAGGTCTCGACGGAAAGCGGTGTGCTCGCCGACACGCAGTATTCGTTCGCGACGCGTTTCGAAGATGGCAAAGGAACGAATCCGGAAGAGCTGATCGCGGCGGCACATGCCGGATGTTTCGCAATGGCGCTCTCCGCCGAGATCGGCAAGGCCGGCAAGACGCCCGAGCGTATCGAAACCTCGGCCGAGGTCACGCTGCTCAAGACCGATGCCGGGTTCACCGTCACGGCGGTCCATCTCAAGGCGAAAGGCAAAGTGCCGGATTGGGATCCGGCCGCTTTCAAAGCGGCGGCCGAAGCGGCAAAGAACGGTTGTCCGATTTCGCGCTTGTTGAAAGCGGAAATCACGCTCGAGGCGCGGCTCGAAGGCTGGACTTGACGGCTTCGCGCGTGCGAGCCGGATGCGCGGCGCTCACGCAGCCGCGTCGCGCGCCGTGCTCGCCTTGCGCGTGAACAAGTACGCGACGCCCGTCGCGATCGCGCAGAACAACATCAGCAAGGCGAGCTCGAACAACGTGTCGTGCACGAACGCGGCCACAGCCAGACCGATCAGCATGCCGAGCGCCGATTGAATCGCGCCCATGAGTGCTGAGGCGGTGCCGGCCTCATGAGCGAACGGCACCAGCGCCAGCGCGGCCACGTTCGGATTTGCGCGCCCCACCATCAAGAAGAAACCGAACTGCAGGATCAACACCACCCACAATGGCAAGTGCATCACGTGACTGCCGATCACCATGAGCGCCGAGAACACGGCCGGCCACCACACATATCGTGCGAGCACCGCAGCCGGCGTCGATTTTCTCAGCGCGATGATGTTGAGCCGGCTGGCGCTCATGAAGGCGATGCCGTTCAGGCCGATCATCCAACCGAATTGCTGCGGCGTCAGACCGTACTCCTGCGCCATCACATTCGGCGAGCCGGCGACGTAGCAGAACAGCCCCGCCATCGCGAATCCGCCGACACAGCAATAGCCCACGAACACCCGATCGAGCAGCAAGCGTCCGTAGCTGCGCATCGCCGAACCGAATCGTAACGGCCGCACGTGCGCGGGATCGCGCGACTCGACGAGCATCGTGTGCATGGCCGCGATGATGACGAGACCGGCGATCGCCAAGAACACGAACACCGCGCGCCAACCGAGCGCCGTGATCACGAAGCCTCCGAGCAGCGGCGCAATGATCGGACCCAACGACACGATGAGCATCAAGGTCGCGTACGCCTTCGCGGCTTCGTGCGGTTCGCAACGATCGCGGACGATGGCCCGGCCGATGACCAGCGGCGCGCATGCGCCGACCGCCTGCAGGATGCGCATGATCGTCAGCATCGCCATGTTCGTCGCGAACGCACAACCGATCGCACCGGCCACGTAGAGCACGAGCCCGAGATACAACGGCGGCTTGCGCCCGAAACGATCGCTCACCGGGCCGTAAACGAGCTGACCGAACGCCAGGCCGAGCAAGTAGCTCGCCATCGTGCGCTCGACGCCGGTTTCGCCGAATTCACGTTCGATCGCCGGAAAACCCGGCAAGTACATGTCGATCGTGAACGGCCCGAGCGCCGACATCGCGCCGATGAGCACGAGCCAGCCCGGCACGCGATGAGAAAGCGATGAAGTCATCCGAATTGGTTGGGACTACGAATCGTTTCAGCGTAGCGACCGCCCATTCGGCGCACAAGGCGCCAAACCACGAATCCGGCGCGCGTGACGGGAGTAAGAATAGGCCTAAGGAACCTAGCGTTAGGCTAGCTGCTCGGCGAGAAAGTCGGCTTCGCCGAGCCGAAACTGAGGAAGGAGCTCAAACGTCCTCCGGCCGAAGACTCCATTGTCCTTGGAGGCTCGCGATGCATGTGCGCGGCAATGTGTTCGGTCGCGCCATGAGCTGAGAGCGCGCTAGGCCAGATCAGACGGATTGCACCCGCAACGGATGGGTGTCCAACCCCGATACCCCTGACCGACTCATTCCACCGCACTCACCGAAGCCGCCAAGACATCAAGGCCCCACTGCCGTCGCCCGCGGCCCCGTCGAGGATTCCGAAGCATCACGCTGCTTGCGTTGCGCGCGTGAGCGGCAGGGCCGAAGCGAGTTGCGCGAGGAGCGAAGCGGCGCGCATACAGCGAAGCGCAACTTCACGATGCGCTGGCAACACTCCCGCCCTGATAGCCACCGTCATGCCGCGCGAAAAAGTCGCAATAGATATGACCGCCCACGAAGGTCGTTGCGAACAACCCGACGACACCAATTAACTTTCCGAAGGCTGGCAATCCTGACCATCGAAGCCGAAACGAGCAGATCGCGGCTACCAAGAGAACAAAGCCCAGCAGCATAAAGATGAGCCCAAGGAGGCACCTACATCCTCGGCCAGTTCGGACTGCGGCGCCCTCCGAACGGGTCGAACGGCGTACTGCTGACGATCGCGCCCGTGCTATTCGTTACGACGTCAGAGTTCCCGAGATGATTCCGATGCCGATCCTCGATGGCATAGGCACAGCACGGTCCGGCCGGGAACCGTTCGTCTCAGTTCCGCGAAGTTGCGGCGCCGCCTGTTACTTGAGGTACTGGCTGTGGAACCGCAAGTGGTCCTCCATGAACGTCGAGATGAAGTAATAGCCGTGGTCGTAGCCGTCGTGGTAACGCAGCTCGAGCCGTGTACCCGATTTCTTGCAGGCGTCCGCGAATTTCTCCGGGTGAAGCTGCTCGGCCAGGAATTTGTCGGCCGTGCCTTGATCGACGAGGATGGGCTCGGGATACCGTTCGCGCGAGATCAGCTCGGTCGCATCGTATTCGCGCCACGCCGCGCGATCCGGACCGAGATATCCGGTGAATGCTTTCTCTCCCCACGGACATTGCGACGGCGCGGCAATCGGTGCGAACGCGGACACCGAGCGATAGCGGTCGCGATTCCTGAACGCGCACACGAGCGCGCCGTGACCGCCCATCGAATGTCCGAAAATGCCTTGTCGATCGGCGAGCGCGTTGCCAAGAGATGCCACGAGCTCGGGCAATTCCTTGGTCACGTAGCTGTACATTCGATAATGCTGTGACCACGGGTCTTGCGTTGCATCGACGTAAAAGCCCGCACCCAAGCCGAAGTCCCAATTCGCGTCGTCGCCTGGAATGCGTGCCTTTCTTGGACTCGTATCCGGTGCAACGAGCATGATGCCGAGCTGAGCAGCGACACGCTGTGCGCCCGCCTTGATCATGAAGGTCTCTTCCGTGCACGTGAGCCCCGCCAGGTAATAGAGCACCGGCACCTTGCGCTCGCTCGCCTGCGGCGGTGCAAACACGGAGAACCGCATCTCCGTGCGGCACTCTCGCGACTCGTGCGCATAGAACGTCTGCACGCCGTCGAAGCAGCGGTGGGATGAGATGGTGGTGAGGGACATGTTGGGTACCTTCGCTTATAGGGCTCTGGGCACTGGGCTCTGGGCGCTAGCAAGAGAATTTAAGGATGCGACCTGAGCGAGCGCTCAGAAACCCGAATCATGGCAACTGATCGTGAACGTTACGGGCCCAAGACGTTGGTCAAAGGACTGAAGTTCCGCGCCAACGCACTAGGCACTGGGCTCTGGGAGACAAGACGCACGACGGCAAGGCAGCTTGCTCGCGAACTCCCTCACCGGCACGCTTTGCCCTGCCAGCCTCTCCCGGAGGAGAGGCGACGTGCGCGCTTCGCGCCACCCGCACGCCTTCGCGGACGTCCTTGACGTGTAAGGACCGCACGAATACCGCGGGACGCAGGATGTGTAAGAGCGGCCTCCCGCAAGGGGGAGAGGTGGGCGCATCGCGCTTCGCTGTCGATGACCCACTGTCAACTATCAACTTCTAGCCAGTGCCCTAGTATACAACCACACTCCGAATCGACTCTCCCGAGTGCATCAAGTCGAACGCCTTGTTGATGTCATCGAGCGGCATGGTGTGCGTAATCAGATCGTCGATGTTGATCTTGCCGTCCATGTACCAGTCGACGATCTTCGGCACGTCCGTGCGGCCGCGTGCGCCGCCGAAGGCCGTACCTTTCCAGACGCGGCCCGTGACTAGCTGGAACGGACGCGTCTTGATCTCCTGACCCGCGCCTGCGACACCGATGATCACGCTGACGCCCCAGCCGCGATGGCAGCACTCGAGCGCCTGACGCATCAGATCGACGTTGCCGACGCATTCGAAGCTGTAATCGGCGCCGCCGTCGGTGAGCTCGATCAGGTACTGCACCAGGTCTTTGCCGATCTCCTTCGGATTGACGAAATCGGTCATGCCGAATTTCTCGGCCAGCTCCTTGCGCTTCGGATTGATGTCCACGCCGATGATGCGGTTTGCGCCGACCATCCGTGCGCCTTGGATGACGTTCAGGCCGATGCCGCCCAGACCGAAGACGACGACGTTCGAGCCTGGCTCGACCTTGGCGGTGTTGATGACCGCGCCGATACCAGTCGTGACGCCGCAGCCGATGTAGCAGACCTTGTCGAACGGCGCGTCCTCGCGAATCTTCGCCACCGCAATCTCGGGCAGCACCGTGAAGTTCGAGAACGTCGAGCAGCCCATGTAGTGATGGATCATTTCTTTGCCGATCGAGAAACGGCTCGTACCGTCCGGCATCACGCCCTTGCCTTGCGTGGCGCGGATGGCCGTACAGAGATTGGTCTTGCGCGACAGACACGATTTGCACTGTCGGCATTCGGGCGTGTAGAGCGGAATGACGTGATCGCCCTTCTTCACCGAGGTCACGCCAGGGCCGACATCGACGACGACACCGGCGCCTTCGTGACCGAAGATCACTGGAAACAATCCTTCCGGATCGGCACCGGAGCGCGTGAATTCGTCCGTGTGACAAACGCCGGTCGCCTTGATCTCGACGAGCACTTCCCCCGCCTTCGGTCCGTCCAAATCGACGGTCGTCACTTCGAGCGGCTTACCGGGAGCATATGCAACTGCAGCGCGTGTCTTCATGGCCCTATACCGTGGAGAACGAATCGAGCTTCGGATTCTGCACCGTGCGCACACCGCACACCATCAGCGAGCGCCACGATGCAACGAAAAGCATTTTCCCTATGCGCGTTGCGGACCGGGGCGCCCGGACTCCACGACGTACGAGCGCACGACTGCGGCACCCGAATTGGCATCGTACGGAGAGTCGAGCCCGACGAGATCGGCACGCACGTGGTCGCGGCGCACGTCCAACCGCAAGTAGCCGCGCTTTTCCGAGTTCGCATACAGCACGTTCGGATTCAACGCTTGCGCCTTGTTCCAGGCAGCCTGCGAGCTGCCTTCCGAAGAAATCGACGTCGCGACGAGCTCGCTTGCGACGATGGGCGACTCCGGATCGCCAGGTCGGCGATGAAGATTTCCGACCAAAAACGCGTGAATGTCGCCGCTCAGCACGACCGGATTCGCGACGCGCGAGTCGGCGAGCGCGGCCATCATGCGTTCGCGTGCTGCCGGATACCCATTCCAGCTATCGTTGCGGAACAGCTCGGCGTCCTTCGTGCCCTCGTTCAAGTACGTCATCAGCGTGCCCTGCGCGAGCAGATTCCATGTCGTTTCGCTGAGCTTGAAACGCAGCCGTAGCCAGCTCTCTTGCACCTCGCCGAGCTTCGTGCGGCTGGGATCTTTCAGCTCCTCGCAATTCACGTTCCCCGAAAGGCGCGTAAACGGCTGCGTGCACGCAAGCGGCGAGCGGTATTGACGCGAATCGATCATATAGAGCGTCGCGAGCGTGCCGAAAGCGCGCCGGTTGAAGAGGCGCACGTGCGGTCCGTACGGCACCGCACGATTCGGCAGCGGCATGTGCTCGTAGTACGCGGCATACGCGGCGGCACGGCGAGCCAGGAACCATTCGCGCGGATCGTCCATCTGCGAGACTTCGCCGGCGTAATCGTTTTCGACCTCATGGTCGTCCCACGTGACCATCCACGGATACTGCGCGTGCGCGGCCTGCAAATCGCGGTCGCTGCGATAGAGCGCGTAACGAATGCGATAGTCTTCGAGCGTGACGGTTTCCGGCGCGTTGTGATGACGGATCAGCCGGCGGCCCCAGGTCGTTTCATAAATGTAATCGCCGACGTGCACGACGAGATCCAAATCGTCGTCGAGCATGTGACGGTAGGCGTGAAAATACCCATGCTCGTACTGCTGGCATGAGGCCACCGCGATTTTCATTCGCGGATGCGCTGCATTCGATGCGGGTGCAGTGCGTGTGCGGCCGACGACGCTGCGAAATCGGCCGGCCGTGAATCGATACCAGTAATCGCGCGCCGGTTCCAATCCGGCCGGCTCGTAATGAATCGAATGCGCAAACCGGGGCGTCGCATACACCTGCTCTTTGCGCACGATGTTGCGCATGCGTTCGTCGGTCGCAATCTCGCAGGTGACCGGCACGACTTCGATCGTAGACATGCCGCCGGTCGGATGCAACGGCTCGGGCGCAAGGCGCGTCCATAGAACGATCGACGTCGGCGAGGGATAACCGGAAGCGACACCGAGCGTGAAGGGGTCCGTCTTGAAACGCGCCGTGTCGGCTGCGTGCAGCAACCGCGCCGGCAGCAGGGCCGTTCCGAGCAATGCCGACCCGCGAATCAGCAAGTCGCGGCGTGTCCACCGTTCGAGCATCGCACCCCCTTGTAAACGCGAGGCAGGAAACCCCGCACCGTGCAACCGAGTTCGAATTCGACTTGAGTCGCGGTCTTAGCATGCCACAGCCGCGTGTGGGCGATGTACGGCGAGACTTGTCCCATCAGATCACAAGACGAAGTCGGCTCGGACGTCAGCGCCTCGTTGGTATGGCCGTCCGGAAATGCCCCGAGGGGAATGCTGTTTTCATGGATGCAGGTTCGTCAATGCGCTTGCTATCCTGAAACCAAACTGATTCGTGGAGTACACCGATGGCTGCTACGCAATCCAACATGCTCGAGCTCGGCACTTTGCTGCCGGCTTTCCGACTGCGGGATTTCAACGGCAAATGGTTCTCGACCGACGACATCAAGGACGCTGCGGCGGTTGTCGTTGCCTTCATTTGCCCGCACTGTCCGTTCGTGAAGCACGTCCGACAGGAATTCGCCCGATTCGCGCGCGAGTATCAGGAGAAAGGCGTCGCCGTCATTGGCATCAATTCCAACGATCTCGAGGCGTATCCCCAGGATGGCCCGGAAGGCATGGCCGAAGAAGCGCGCAGTGCCGGGTACACATTCCCGTATCTGCTCGACGAATCTCAAGACGTTGCGCGAGCGTTCCAGGCAGCGTGCACGCCGGACTTTTACTTGTTCGACCGTACGCGGCGTCTCGTGTATCGCGGTCAGTTCGACTCGAGCCGCCCGGGCAACGACATTCGCGTCACAGGCGCCGATCTACGTGCTGCAACCGACGCCGTGCTCGCCGGCGAACCCGTTTCGGAGAATCAGCGGCCGAGCATCGGCTGCAACATCAAATGGAAGCCGGGACGGGAACCCTCGTGAGTCGTGACTGACTCGTGTGAGTAGTGAGTGGTAGGGCGCACCGCGCCCTTCCCTCCTTCCCTCCTTCCCTTATTCCTATCTTTTCCCCTTTCCCTCTCAATCAGAACATCAGCTCCTTGACCTGCTCGCGTGGCGGCATTTCGTCGAACTGCGGCAACGAATCGGTGATCGTGTGCCACGGCGCACGGGAACTCGCGTAAATGTGCAAGCGAGGTTTTGCATCGAGCGGCCGATCGAGCGAGCCGACCGGAATGTTGTAGCGCCTGATGCCTGCAAACAGCGCAGGTAAGAGACTGCCGCAGCTCGCGCAGAATGCCGTCGCGAAGAGCTGCGCCTCCGGCAACTTGTAAGTCACGACGCGATCCGCGCCGCGCGTCCAACGCAAGTTTTCCTGCCGCACGAACACGTTCGTTGCATGCGCCGTACCGCGGCTGCGTTGACAACGCGTGCAATGACAATGCACGACCTTCTGCGGCGTTTCGTCGAGCGCGTACGCCACTTCGCCGCACAAACAACTGCCCGTCAACGTCTGATCAATGCTCGCACGTTCCGGAGCGTCCGCCACGGGCACACCGAACCCCGGCGGATACTCGTCGAACTTCGGCAAGTTGTCGTTGATATCGCACATCGGCGATTTCGCTTTCACGAAGATGTGCGCTTGCGGCTTGATGCCAGGATCGTTCTGCAGCGTGCCGGCGGGAATGACGACGGCAACGGCACCGATCGAAGGAACGTTCGAACCGCAATGCTTGCAGAACGAACGCACAACGGCCTGCGACGAGCGGTAGTGCGCGATGTCTTCCGTACCGCTCAGCCATCTGAAGTTGCCTGGGTCGGCACCAAGTGTGGTCCCGTACAACGTGCCGTGATGCCTGCGACACCTCGAACAGTGGCAATGCGACATCCACTTGAACGGGCCAGAGACTTCGAAGCGGACGGCGCCGCAAAGACAGGATCCGGTAAGCATGTCAGGCTGTAGGCGTTAGGCTGTTGGCTGTAGATCAGGGGCGCCGTTGCGCATTTTAAGGGAATAGGGAAAGGGGAAAAGGGAAAGGCGCGGCGCGTCCTGCTACTCACCACTCACGAGTCAACATTCACGAGTCACGCCCCTAGAACTTCACGCTCAACTGCATCGTCCCTCCGCCGTCCAGGGGTGCAAAAGCGATTTGCGCCTTGTTCGTATCGAGACCTAGAAAAGCATCGTTGAACCACGAGGCGAGGAAGTTGGCGAACGCCATGCTGAACAGCGTATCGGCGGGGTAATGCCATCCGGCTTCGATGCGCGCCCATGATGTACCGATCGTCAGCGCGTACAAACCGACGTTTAGCGATGTCCGGGCCCCGTCGCTCATCTCGATCGAGTCCAAATTGCGCGATGCCAACCGGGTATGTACAGCGGATGTCGACGTGTGTCCCGAAGGGAAGCTTCGGCCGCCCAATCCGTTCGGGCGTTCGCGATCGATCGCTTCTTTCAAGGTGTTCGTGACGAGCACGGTGGAGCTCACAGCGGCGATGTGCACGAGCGCGCCCTTGGTCTTGTTGACGAACCATTCGCCCGAATCGCTGCCGCTCGGCGTCGCCGCGGTCGTGATGTGATGCGCCAATGCTGATGCATTGCGCAGATAATCGCTCCAGTCTTCGGCCGTGCGCTGCGATCCGAACACCGGTGTGTTCGTTCGCGCCCACCGCGCTACGCGCTCGTCCCAGTCGTCGATTTGAAACACGGCTGCGCCTGCCAACGGCGCCCAAACCCATGGATCGCGCGCTGCGTTCACCGCAGATGCCTTGACCCGATCCCAGCCGGGCTTGAACGTGGCGTCTTGGCCCCACGACCGGCCGTTCGGCAGTGTGCTGCACCCGCCGCATGCAAGAAGGACCAGGATGAGAAGCAAGGATGCGCGTATCGTCATGCGCGAATAATGCCACGTGGGAGAGTCGGGAAAAGGGAGGGAAAAAAGGGAAAAGGGAAAAGGGAAAAGGGAAAAGGGAATGAGGGAAGAAGGGAAGGACGCGCCGCGCCCTACCGCTCACCGGCTGTCGCTCGTAGCCAGCGAAGCTCTCGCTACTCGTGCCTCAACGCCTCGATCGGATCGAGCTGGGCGGCACGGCGTGCCGGGAAATACCCGAACACGATGCCGACGGCAGCAGAGAAACCGAACGCCAGCAGTACGATGCCGACATTCAAGACGAACGGCAGCTTGAACATGTAGGTCGCGAACGCCCCGACACTGAGCCCGAGCAGGATGCCGATGATGCCGCCGAGTGCCGCAAGCACGACTGCTTCGACCAGGAATTGCAGCAGCACGTCGCGCGCCATCGCACCCACAGCCAGGCGCGTGCCGATCTCGCGCGTTCGCTCCGTAACCGACACAAGCATGATGTTCATGATACCGACGCCGCCGACGACGAGACTGACGGCGGCAACGGCTCCGAGCAATGCAGTCAGCACGCGTGTCGTGCTCGTGAACGTGCTCGAGACTTCCTTCAAGTCGCGAATATTGAAGTCGTTGTCCTGACCCGGCCCAAGCTTGCGCCGCTCGCGCATCAATTTCTCGATGTCGGCTTGCACTTTCTCGGTCGACACGCCATCGCGCGCCGACACGAGAATCGAGTTCACGTCCGTATTTCCCGTCATGCGCCGCTGCAGTGTGCGCAGCGGGATGACGATCAGATCGTCCTGATCCTGGCCGAAGCCCGATTGGCCCTTCACGCTCAGCACGCCGATGACCTGACACGAAATGCGCGACAAGCGAATGCTCTGACCGACCGGATCCTGATCGCCGAACAACTCTTGTTTGACCGTATTGCCGAGAATGCACACGGCGGCGCCGCCGCGGAGCTCGGACTCGGTGAAGTTGCGTCCCGAAGCGAGCGGCCAGTCGCGCACTTCGATGAATTTGTCGTTCGTCCCCGTGACCGTCGTCGACCAGTTCGAGTTGCCGTAGATTGCCTGCGTGCCGCTGTTGGACTGCGGCGCCACCGCCTTGACGCCGCGGATCTCCGCTTCGATCGCCTGGACATCTTCCATCGTGAAAGGCGGTGCGGCCGATCGCGCGCCGCCGGGACCGAACCCTTGACCGCGAAACACTTGCAGCAAGTTCGTGCCCAGCTTCTGGATATCGGCCTGGATTTGCGCCGTCGCACCGTCGCCGATCGTCACCATCGTGATCACGGCCGCGACACCGATGACGATGCCGAGAATCGTCAGCGACGAACGCAACACATTGCGGCGAATTTCGCGCAATGCGAGGAGGATGGCGTTTACGAACATCGCGGCACCCCGCGATGTTCAGGCTGAAGGCTGAAAACTGAAGGTTGAAGATCGCGACGCGCGCTAGCACGCGCGAAAGCTGATGTTTGCCAGCGGTATGAAATCAGGGGCATGCGCTGTCTCTCTTCCTTCAGCCTTCAGTCTTCAGCCTAAATCTCTCACCGGCTCATTCGCTTCGTCGGTTTCGATCAGACCGTCGCGGAAGCGAACGATGCGGCGCGTCCACGCTGCAATATCGGGCTCGTGCGTGACCATGACGATCGTGATGCCCTTCTCTTCGTTGAGGCGCGTGAGAAGGCGCATGATGTCGATGCTCGTCGCGGTATCGAGATTGCCCGTGGGCTCGTCAGCGAACAGCACTTGCGGTTGCGTGACGATGGCACGCGCGATCGCCACACGTTGTTGTTGACCCCCCGACAGCTCGCTGGGCACGTGATGCTCGCGGCCCGACAAGCCGACTTCCTGCAATGCTTTTCGCGCGCGTTCGCGACGCTCTGCCGCCGGTACGCCGCGATAAATCATCGGCAGCTCTACGTTCTCGAGCGCGGAGGTGCGGCTGAGCAGATTGAAGCCCTGAAAGACGAAGCCCATGTAATTGCGGCGCAGGAGCGCGCGCTGATCGGGGCTCAATGAGCCGACGGGCACGCCCAGGAATTTGTACGTCCCGCTCGTCGGCGTATCCAAGCAGCCGAGAATGTTCATGCACGTCGACTTGCCGCCGCCGCTCGGTCCCATGACCGACACGAACTCGCCGGGATGAATCACCAAGTCGATGCCGCGCAGGGCCCGCACTTGGGCCTCGCCATGGCCATAGACTTTCGTGACTTGCTGCAGCTCGATGACGGGCTGCGGCGAGGCGGGCATTCCGGTCATGACTTCGACTTCGATTTCGTCTCGGCGTCGACGATGACTTGCATTCCCGGCTGCAGCTTGCGCTGCAAAGCCTTTTGAAACTCCTCGTTGTTCTCGATCTGGCTCGCCATACGGCCGAAATTCGGCATCTCCTCGAGGTCGAGCACTTGCGTGAACCGCCCATCGCTCGCTCCCGGCCGGAAGAACACCAGCGCCGGTTTGCCGTTCTCGAGAATCCACGCCCGGCCAAGACGACGCATCGCTCCTTGGTCGCGATTGCCTGGGCCGAATCGCATGCCGCGCGGCGGGCCCGGCATGAGCGCCTGGAACGGATTGCTCGATCGGCCGTTCGCACCCGGCATGCCTGGAATCTGCACGCCTTCAGGCTGGAATCGCATCGCGGCGTTCGGAATCAGCAATGCATCGGTCACGCTGGTCGTCAGGATCTGCGCAGTTGCGGTCATGCCCGGACGCAACAGCAAATCGTCGTTATCGACCTCGAGCACGGTTTCGTAGGTCACTACGCCCGTTGATGTCGAGGTCGAGCCGGTCTTCGTATTGCTCGATGCATAGTGCACTTGCGTGATATGCGCCCTGAACGTGCGGTTCGGATACGCATCCACCGTGAACGTCGCCTGCTGCCCGACTTGCACCGAGCCGACATCCGCTTCGTCCACGGCCACGTGCAGCTCCATCTTCTTCAGATCTTCGGCGAGCGTGAACAACACCGGCGCTTGCAACGAAGCTGCCACCGTCGAACCGGGCTCGATGGACCGTGCGAGTACGATGCCGTTGATCGGGGATTTGATCTCCGTCTTGGAGAGGTCGGTGCGAACGGCTTCGAGGCTCGCGCGCGCTTGCGCGACCGCCGCCTTCGCTGCCGCGAGATCGCCTTCGGCGCGCGCCACAACCGATTGCGCAACGTCCATGTCCTGTTCGGACGGAATCTTGTTGCCCGACAGCTCGCGCACTTTCAGCAAGCGTTGATAGTTCGCACGGGCTTCTTTCAGCGAGGCTTCGCTTTGAATCACACGTGCCTCGGCCGAAGCGAGCGCAGCTTCCTGTTGCAGCACTTGCGCCTTGAGTCGTGACGTGTCGAGCACGGCCAACACCTGACCGGCCTTCACTTCGTCGTTCACGTCCACGTACACGTGTCGGATCGTGCCCGACAGCTCGCTGCCGATATCGACCTGATTGCGCGGTTCGAGATTGCCGGTTGCCGTGACCGTGACGACGATGTCGCCGCGTCGTATCTCCTCGGTGATATAGCTCGTCGTGGCTTTGCTGCCGCGGCCCAGCACCAAATACGCCACGATCGCGATGACGACTCCGATCGCGACCCACTTGGCATAGCGCATCCACGGCCTCGGCTCGTGCCCATACCCGCCTAGGGTGCGAGCAACTTCGGAGCTGGTGACGGTCGTCTGGTTATCCATGTCGGTTCGTGCAGCCAATGGTGAGATCGTGAATTACGGGGTGCCGGCGGCCGCGGTGGTCGAGGCCGGGAATACCGACCAGCCGCCGCCGAAAGCTTTGTACAGACGGATCAAGTTGGAAGTGAGCTCGCCGCTGCTGACCGCAAGCGCATCCTCGGTGGACGTCAATTGCCGATCGGCGGACACCACCGTTTGGAAATCGACCAGACCGGAGTTGTATTGTGCGACCGCCAATTCGCGAGCGAGCCGCGCGCTTTCGGCCGCTTGCGTGAGCGCTTCAAAGCGCCGCTGCTCGTTCGCCCATTGCGTGAGCGCGTTCTCGATTTCTTCCAGGATCGAGAGCACGGTCGCTTCGTAGGAGGCGAGCGCCTGATCGACCAGCGCATTCTGCGCGACGACCTGCTGACGCAGCGCACCGGCACGGAAGATCGGAATGTTGAGCGACAACCCATAGCTGCGCGTCTCGAGGCCGGACGAGAACAGCTCGCCGGCATCGGAACTGGAAAAACCGAAAGAGCCGCTGAGCGACAAGCTCGGATAGAGCGCCGCGGTAGCCACGCCCACTTGGGCGGTCTGCGCCGCCAGGCGGCGTTCGGCCGCGCGCAAATCGGGGCGGCGGCGCAGAACTTCAGCGGGCACGCTCGAAACGATTTCGCGCGGTGCCGTCGGAATCGCGCGCGGTTCGGCCAGGATCTCGTGCAATGCGCCCGGTTCGCGGCCGGTCAGGACGGCCAACCGATTCATTGCCGCTTCCAACGACGACTGCAGCGACGGAATCTGCGCGAGCGTTTGCGAATAGCTCGTGCGGGCCTGCTCGACGTCGAGCACCGTGGCCAATCCGGCTTCGGCGCGCCATTGAGCGATGTCGAGCACCGAGCGTTGCAGCTCGAGATTGCGCTCGGCAAAGGCAAGTCGCGACTGCGTCGTGCGCACGTTCACGTAGGTCAGTGCGACGTCGCCCAGCAATGTAACGAGCACATCGCGTAAATCGGCCTCGACTGCTGCCAAACTGGCATTCGCTGCCTCGAGCGACCGGCGCCGTGCGCCGAACAGATCGAGCTCCCAGCTCGCATCGATGCCCGCGGTGTAGGTTTCGCCGCTCGTCGTCGAACCGATGTCGCCGCCGGGAAAATCGGCCTCGGAACCGCCGCGCCGAGTGCGTTCGGTGTCCCGGCCGCTCCCCGAGCCGCCGATGGTCGGGAACAGGCCCGCTGCCGAAATGTTGCGGCGCGCGCGGGCCTCGCGCACGCGTGCCAGTACCTGGTCGACTGTCTTGCTTTCCCGCACTGCCTGCTCGATGAGCTGATCGAGCGTCGGGTCGTTCAGCACCTTCCACCAGGCCGCGAGCGTCGCATCGTTCGCCGCATCCTCTTGCGTCGTTGCAGCAGGGGGGTGGCGCCATTCGTCGATCGCCGGCAGTTGCGGCGCGCGATAGTTCGGCCCGACGGCGCAAGCCGCGAGCAGGCTCGCGAGCAGCACCGTGCCGCCACGGCGGAGGACCTTCCTATGCTGAGTCGAACGCAGGTACAAGCACTGCTCCTGTTGCGAAAGACTGCTTTTTATATGGGGGAGCAGTCGCTCGAGAGTGACGTCTAGGCGCTCGTATGATGAATAAGTTCGCCTTTTACCTGGGAAAAGAAGTGTCATTGGGTCGTAACCATATGTGTCTGAAATCCCTGTAATTCTCGGCACTTCTCCGCTTATGCCGATTCGTGCTCTCGAACGTACGGAATGCGATATGCGGCGCATGCGCATTCACGCACAATCCCGCCCCCGTTACCCGAATTTAACCTCCGCCCGCTGAACGGCGAGCGGGCCGAATATGACAAGACTGACCCATCTGCAGCGGCTCGAGGCCGAGAGCATCCACATCCTGCGCGAGGTGGTGGCGGAGTGCGAACGGCCGGTGATGCTGTACTCGATCGGCAAGGACAGCTCCGTGATGCTGCACTTGGCGATGAAGGCCTTCTATCCGGCCAAGCCTCCTTTTCCTCTACTCCACGTCGACACGACCTGGAAATTCCGCGACATGATCGCCTTCCGCGACCGCATGGTCGCGCAGTACGGGCTGGAGCTCATCGTGCACGTCAACCCGGAAGGGCTCGAGCGCGGCATCAATCCGTTCGTGCACGGCTCTGCGGTGCACACGGATGTGATGAAAACTCAGGCGCTGAAACAGGCGCTCGACAGGTACGGCTTCGATGCCGCATTCGGCGGCGCACGTCGCGACGAGGAGAAATCGCGCGCCAAGGAACGGGTGTTCTCGTTCCGTTCGGCGCAGCATCGCTGGGATCCCAAGCGACAGCGTCCGGAGCTTTGGCGCCAGTACAACGCGCGCAAGAACAAGGGCGAGAGCCTGCGCGTGTTCCCGTTGTCGAACTGGACCGAGCTCGACATCTGGCAATACATCTATCTCGAGAACATTCCGATCGTGCCGCTCTACTTCTCGGCGCCGCGTCCGGTCGTCAAACGCGACGGCACGTTGATCATGGTGGACGACGAACGGATGCCGCTCGCCCCCGGCGAGCAGCCCGAGATTCGCTCGGTGCGTTTTCGCACGCTCGGCTGCTACCCGCTCACCGGCGCGATCGAGAGCACGGCTGCCACGCTCCCCGACATCATCCAAGAGATGCTGCTCACGAAGAGCTCCGAGCGGCAAGGCCGCGTCATCGACCACGACAGCGCGGCATCGATGGAGAAGAAGAAGCAGGAAGGCTATTTCTAGACGTGACTCGTGACTGGTGAGGCGTGACTCGTAGAGACACGGGCCATTTCACGGCAGTTCACCAGAGCGAGGAATTGCGAGCAGAGACGAAAGCAAGCAGCACGCCCAGAGTCACTAGTCACGAGTCACCAGTCACGAATATCAGTAATGACCCACAAATCCGAACTCATCGCCGCCGACATCGAGGCGTATCTGAAAGCTCACGAGCACAAGAGCTTGCTGCGCTTCATCACGTGCGGCAGCGTCGATGACGGCAAGTCCACGTTGATCGGGCGCTTGTTGTACGAATCGAAGATGATCTTCGAGGACCAGCTCGCGGCGCTCGAAGCGGATTCGAAGAAGGTCGGCACGCAAGGCGGTGCGCTCGACTTCGCGCTGCTCGTCGACGGTCTGGCCGCCGAACGCGAGCAAGGCATCACGATCGACGTCGCCTACCGGTTTTTCTCCACGGACCGCCGTAAGTTCATCGTCGCGGACACGCCGGGTCACGAGCAGTACACCCGCAACATGGTGACCGGCGCGTCGACGGCGGACGTGGCCGTGATCCTGATCGACGCTCGCAAGGGCGTGCTCACGCAGACGCGTCGGCACAGTTACATCGTGTCGCTGCTCGGCATCCAACACGTCGTGCTCGCGATCAACAAGATGGATCTGGTCGATTTCTCGCAAGAGATCTTCGACGCGATCGTGAGCGAGTACCGCGACTTCGCTCAGCAGATCGGTTTGAAGACCGTCACACCGATTCCGCTTTCGGCGCTGCGCGGCGACAACATTCTCGAGCGTAGCAACCGCACGCCGTGGTATCACGGCCCCACGCTGATGGGCTATTTGGAAACGGTCGAGGTCGAAGACGATCTGCAAACGAAGCCGTTCCGCCTTCCGGTGCAGTGGGTCAATCGCCCGAATCAGGATTTCCGCGGCTTTGCAGGTACGATTGCGAGCGGCACCGTGCGCGTCGGCGATACGGTGCGCGTGGTTCCCTCGGGACGCACCAGTCGCGTTGCACGCATCGTGACGTTCGACGGCGATCTCGAGCAGGCGGTGGCAGGACAGTCGGTCACGCTGACACTGACTGATGAAATCGATATCAGTCGCGGCGATGTGCTCAGTCTCGCCGATTCGCCGCCGGGCGTCGCCGATCAATTCCAGGCAACGATCATCTGGATGCACGAGGAGCCGATGCTTCCTGGCCGCCCGTACTTGATCAAGTTGGGCACACAAACCGTCACGGGCAGCATCACGGCGCCCAAGTACAAAGTGAACGTCAACACGCTCGAGCACCTCGCGGCCAAACAGCTCGAGCTCAACGAGATCGGCGTGTGCAATCTGAGCTTGGATCGGTCGGTCCCCTACGACCCGTACGTCGAGAACCGCGAGATGGGCGGGTTCATCCTGATCGACAAATTGAGCAACGACACCGTCGGCGCAGGTCTCCTCCACTTTGCGTTGCGTCGTGCCGAGAACATTCACTGGCAGGCGCTCGATGTGAACAAACATGCCCGCGCTGCACTGAAAGGACAACGCGCTTGCATCCTGTGGTTCACCGGATTGTCCGGCGCCGGCAAATCGACGATCGCAAATCTCGTCGAAAAGCGGCTGCATTCCCTCGGACGTCACACCTACACGCTCGACGGCGACAACGTGCGGCACGGGCTCAACAAGGATCTCGGTTTCACGGACGCGGATCGTGTCGAGAACATTCGGCGCGTCGCCGAAGTCGCCAAACTAATGGTCGACGCAGGATTGATCGTGCTCGTGTCGTTCATCTCGCCGTTCCGCTCGGAGCGTCGTCTCGCGCGCAGCTTGGTCGAGGATGGCGAGTTCTTCGAAGTCTTCGTCGATACGCCGCTCGAAGTGGCCGAGCAGCGCGATCCGAAAGGCCTGTACAAGAAGGCACGACGCGGCGAGCTGAAAAACTTCACCGGCATCGATTCGCCTTACGAGCCGCCCGAGCACCCCGAAATTCACGTGCGCACGTCGGATCTGACACCCGAACAGGCAGCCGAGCAGATTCTCGCCCGCTTGGACGAAGCGGGTATGCTCTATCCGGCGGATGAGCTGTCGGGAATGTAACGATGAATTCGCATGAGCTCGAGGCGCTCGTTGCCCCGGTCCTCGCAATTGCGCGGCAAGCCGGCGCAGCGATCCTCGAGGTGTATCGGCACCCCGTCGAAGTGACGACGAAGGCCGACGAATCGCCGTTGACCATTGCCGATCTGCGCTCGCACGAGACGATCGTTCAGGGCTTGAGCAAGCTCGACCCGTCGCTGCCGATTCTCTCGGAAGAAGCAAGCGCAATTACTTTCGAGACGCGTGCGCAATGGCGAGCGTTCTGGCTCGTCGATCCGCTCGACGGCACGAAGGAATTCTTGAAGCGCAACGACGAGTTCACGGTGAACATCGCGCTGGTCGAAAACCACGCGCCGGTACTGGGCGTCGTTTATGTGCCGGCCGGCGATGCGATGTATTGGGGCGGCAGCAGCATCGGCGCGTATCGACAGATCGCCGGCGGACCCATCGAAACCATTCACGTGCAAGCGCAGGCACCGCGCAAGCTGCGCGTCGTCGGCAGCCGCTCTCATGCAGGCGATACCTTGGCGAGGAATCTGCCGCGTCTCGGCGAGTACGAGTTGGTCCAACTCGGGAGCTCGTTGAAATTCTGCGCAGTCGCCGAAGGTCGCGCCGATGTCTATCCGCGATTCGGACCGACGAGCGAATGGGACACGGCAGCAGCGCAAGCCGTCGTCGAAGGCGCGGGCGGTCTGGTGCTCGATCCCAAAGGTACGCCGCTTCGTTACAACACCAAGAGCGACTTGATCAATCCTCACTTCGTCGCATTCGGCGACCGATCTCGGGATTGGGTTGGTACGTTGTTTTCAGCAGATTGATTTCTCGCCGGGATCAATTGCCGGCCCGGCTTACATCCGAATCGTTGCCGCCCACGCGTAAGAACATCTGGGCACCGCGAAGCGTGCCGTCGCGAGCCGGTAGCAGACTTTGGAGCCGAACTGGATACTCGCCAGCCGCCGTCGGCGCGAAACAAATATCGTTCTTGCTGCGTCGGATGCCGAGCGCCGGACGGTGATCCTGGCGGACCGAAACCGAGAGGGGCGCACCGTCCACGGGCGTGCGCTGCTCCGTCGTCGCGCGTACCTGCAACGTGCTCAGGCAAAAGCCTTCGCCGGGACGCAATGTCACGATCGTCGGCTCGACCTCCACTCTCGCGACTGTGATCTTCTTGAGCGACAGATCTGCGAGCTCGGCCGCCGTGAAAAGTTGTCGGCCCGCGCGCGCCGACTGCTGCGCCGACGCAGCAACCTCGCCCAACGTGCTCCAGACGATCGTGAAATTGGCGTCCTGCGCGGACCCACTCGTCGCGACCATGAGCGCAAACACTGCCGTCGCGGCAAACTTGCACCTCAAGCGCGCTTCTCGCTCCTCTAAATCGAACACGCTCTCCGCCTCCAACCGTTCCTATTTATACGGTCCGACCCCGGTCGAGTTCCGGAACCGCAACGACATTTGCGGCCACGATCCTTGCATCGGGCGCAAAGGTGCTGCTAGATTCGGCCCATGCGCACTTTCCAGCAAATGTCTGCACTGCCCCTCCTCGGCAGCTCGCTGCTGGGTGCGCGCCTGCACCTGCGCCGCTGAGGCGCGCTCACGATCCACCAAGCGCCGTCCGGCGCACCCACAATCTCGATGAGTTCTTGTCCCGGCGACGAAGCCCCTACAGTGGGTTTCCGCCTAAGGTCCAGGAAGGTTAGGCAGACATGTTGAACGATCCAAGCAAGAAATACCGCGCCTTTGCGCCGATCGCTTTGCGCGACCGCACGTGGCCCGACCGAACGATCAGCGCACCGCCGATCTGGTGCAGCGTCGATCTGCGCGACGGCAATCAAGCACTGATCGAACCCATGGATGCTGCGCGCAAGCGCCGCATGTTCGATCTGCTGGTGCGAACCGGTTTCAAGGAAATCGAAGTCGGCTTCCCGGCAGCCTCGCAGACCGATTTCGATTTCGTACGCGAGCTCATCGAACGCAATCTCATTCCCGACGACGTCACGATTCAGGTCCTGACGCAGGCGCGACGCGAGCTCATCGAGCGGACGTTCGAAGCTTTGCGTGGTGCCAGACGTGCGATCGTGCACTTGTACAACTCGACGTCGACCGTACAGCGGCGCGTCGTGTTCAATCTCGACAAGGCCGGTATCACGCAGATCGCCGTCGACGGCGCGCGTTGGGTGCTCGAACAGGCACAGCGTCAGCCGGACACCGAATGGATCTTCGAGTACAGCCCCGAGAGCTTCACCGGCACAGAGCTCGACTACGCCGTCGAGATCTGCAATGCCGTGAATGAAGTTTGGCAGCCGACGCCCGCGAAGAAGGTCATCATCAATTTGCCGGCGACGGTCGAGATGGCGACGCCGAACATCTACGCCGATCAAATTGAATGGTTCGCTCGCCATATCGCGAATCGCGATTCGATCGTGCTGTCCGTGCATCCGCACAACGATCGCGGTACGGCTGTGGCCGCCGCCGAGCTTGCGATGATGGCCGGTGCGGATCGTGTCGAAGGCACGTTGTTCGGCAACGGCGAACGGACCGGCAACGTCGATATCGTGACGCTCGCGCTCAACATGTACACGCAGGGCGTTCATCCGGGCCTCGACTTTTCGAACATCAACGAAGCTGCGCGCTGCGTCGAGCAATGCAATCAATTGCCGATTCATCCGCGACATCCGTACGTCGGCGACCTCGTGTTCACGGCCTTCTCCGGATCGCATCAGGATGCGATCAAGAAGGGCTTCGCCGCACGGAAAGAAGGCGACATCTGGGAAGTGCCGTACTTGCCGATCGATCCGCGGGATGTGGGCCGCACGTACGAATCGATCATTCGCGTGAACAGCCAATCGGGCAAGGGCGGCATCGCGTACCTGCTCGAGCGCGACTATGGGCTCGCGATGCCGCGTCGCCTACAGATCGAGTTCAGTCAGGTCGTGCAGAACGTAACGGATGCGACCGGCAAAGAGCTCACGTCGGAGCAGATCTGGTCGCTATTCGAGCGCGAGTATCTGAGTCACGAAGGCGGTTACGAGTATCTCGCGCATCAGCTGACGACCGCGCGCGATCATCCCGAGATCCAGCGTTTGACGCTCAAATTGCGTTGCCACGGTCAGGGCGCGCTGCTGCATGGCTCGGGCAATGGACCGATCGATGCGTTGATCGATGCGCTCGGCTTCAAGTGCGACGTGCTCTCGTACGAGGAACATTCGATGGGCACGGGCAGCAATGCGCGAGCAGTTTCTTTCGTCGAGATCACGACGCCAGCGCGCACGACGCTGTTCGGTGTCGGCATTCACGAGAACATCGTGACCGCGTCGCTGCTCGCAGTGTTGAGCGCGGTCAATCGCGCCATGCAGCGCGGGCTGCTCGACAACTCGATGCCGGTCGCTTCGGCGGGAGGGTAAGAGTCAGGGCTTGGGGCGTGGGACTGCGAGGCGGGCGTGAGGCTCGGGGCTGTGAGGCCTGAGACTGAGGTAATGTCGGTGAGCCTGTGCGCTCACCGACACGAATGTTCGCTTTGACAATGAATTTGCGGTGTGAACCCGGTTCTCACTTGAAGGCCCCATAGTCTCAACCCCCGAGCCCCACGCCCTCTCTTCACCCGACGATATATCTCTCCAGCTCGACGATCGTTTGTTGCTGATCTTCGATCACGGCTTTGACCAAGTCGCCGATCGAGACCATGCCGACGAGCCTGTTGCGTTCCATGACCGGCAAGTGGCGGACCCGCTTTTCGGTGACCAGTTCCATGCAGCGGTGAACGGTGTCATCCGGTGTGATCGTGATCACCGGCGTCGTCATGATTTGCGAGATCGGCGTGTCCGAGCTCGAGCGTCCCATGAGAATCACTTTACGCGCGTAGTCGCGCTCGGAGACGATGCCGACGAGTTGGCCGTCAGAGACGACGGGCAATGCGCCGATCGATTTTTCCGACATCAGCCGAATGGCTTCCAGCACTGGCTCATCGGGACCGATTGACCAGATCTTGTTCGGCTTGTTGGCCAGGATGTGCTTGATGCGCAGCATGGTCGGTTCCTCCTCGAACCGAGCATTGGCCGAGCGCCATGCCCACGCAATCCGCAAATGCCGTGGCGCGGCAAAGCCGCGTGAGGCTACAGGAAGGGGCCGGTAGTGCCGGCGCGGGAAGAGGACGTTGAGCTCGCAACAGCGGGCGAGCAGAAAAGGAAGGGGCGCGCAAGCGCGCGCCCTCTACAGCGTACAGTCTACGGTCTACAGCCTAATGATCGTGCCCGCCCGGGCCATGCACATGGCCGTGGGCAAGCTCTTCTTCGGTGGCGGGCCGCACGTCGGTGACCTCGACATCGAAATTGAGATTCTGACCGGCGAGCGGGTGATTGCCGTCGACGGTCACGAGGTCGCCAACGATGTTCGTCACCGTCACGGCGCGGGGTCCCATCGGCGTACTCACCTGGAACTGCATGCCGACCTGAACTTCGGCAATCCCTTTGAATGCGCGACGCGGCACCTGCTGGACGAGAGATTTGTCGTACTCGCCGTAAGCCTCGCTCGGCGGCACTTTGACTGAAACTTTGTCGCCGACCTTTTTCCCCTCGAGCGCACTCTCGAGCCCAGGGATCAGATTGCCGTTGCCGTGCAGGTACGCCAGCGGCTCGCCGTCCCGCGAGCTATCGAGCGTATTTCCCGCATCGTCGGTGAGCGTGTAATGAATGGAAACGACAGTATCTTGAGTAACTTGCATACCGGACCACGAAACGACTGAAGGATGTGGCGTCGGTCACGACCGACGGCTTGAGCGCGATGCGCACGTGACCGAAGGACTGCCTTGAGGGTCGCTGTGGCGGCGCGTGGATCACACTATAGACCTTCATACGGTCGTGAGCGAGCGCTGCGTTAGCCGAAATGGAGATCAACGGCCAGCGCCACACGAGTGCACGGAGAATCTGTGCATTGCAACAGCTGAGCGCCCCACCCGAGCCAGCTCGGAAACGACTTGCTACTCGCCCGCGACGATGAGTGCTAAACGCGGCACCGACTTCGAGCAATCGGAAGGATCTCGCCATCGCCGATCCAACACGGACACTCAGCATTGTCGCCGTTTACTTTGGCCGATTACTTTGAGCGAGCAACGAAGACTCGCGCTCATGGGAACGCAGCGCACGGATTCCTGACGAAAGTCTTTGCCCATCGGCAGTCGGCCGAACGCTCGTGGGTACTTGTTGGAGTGACTCGCGCGCAGCCTGCACATCGAGCCGACCGCGCCCGCGAAATCTCGCGCGGCCGGACGCTTGTTCACAAACGCGCCTAGGTGCTCAAGAGTCCCATCGCGGCCTGCATTGCCCGGCGACGTGCACCGTAGGGATCCGACACCAGCTCGCTGCGGTCGTTGAACACCATCGTTTCGCGCTTCACGGCGTCGTACAGGGACCACGTCGGCAGCTTCGGCGTCGTCGGACTGCCGTCCCGTGCGAAGGCGATCCACGCATCGCTCATCGCGTCGGCGAGTTTCAACGCCCGTTCGCCCCCGCCGGTGAATCGCGCTGCGATCTCGGTGTTGTCGAATACGAAAGGTATCTCCAACGCATGCGGAGAGCGCAGCTCGCCGTTGCGCACCGGCGTCTCCCACGTGAAGTAGTACGCATAGACGGGACCGGCGTTCAACGCTGCACGCCGCTCCGCAATCGTCGCAATCGGCGCGCAATAGCGGAAGTCGCTGATCATGAGAAAGAACAGCTCCGAGGGCGAAGCATTCGGCTCGGCCTTGCGATACGCCTCGATCACTTCCGGGGCCTTGTCGCCGAGGAATGCTTCGACTCGCTTGCGCATGCCCGCTTCATCGAGCCGGAACGCCTCCGCATCTCCGGCAAGTTGCAGCGTGTATTCCGTGCGATTGCAACCGACGATCAGCGGTACCTCCGGCATGACGTCTGCCGCGACCGGGTCGAACGGATGCGCAGGAAGTACGGTCCCGTCGACGACCGGCGCAAAGCCGGTCGTCGTGTGATTGAAATTGTGTTTACGACTCGCGACGAAGTACGCCTTCATGATTCGCTCGTACGGCAGCTCTTGGAGCTTCTCGAGATTGGACTCGCCGATCTGCAGCTCCTCGATCACCGCCTGAGTCGCGAACGTTGCGTCCTCCGGCGTACGCACCCTGATCGTCGGACCGCTTTGAATGACGGCGCGATGGAACAGGCCTTTTGCGGCGGGCATCGCCAGCAGCGTGCCGACCTTACGGCCGCCGCCCGATTCGCCGAAAATCATCACGCGATGCGGATCGCCGCCGAAATTCTCGATGTTGTCGCGCACCCATTTGAGCGCATGCACGATGTCGAGCATGCCGACATTGCCGGATTGCGCATAGCGTTCGCCGCCTATCGGCGCGAGATACGCAAAGCCCAGCACATTGAGCCGATGATTGATCGTCACGACGACGACATCGCCACGTTTCGCGAGCCGCGTTCCGTCGTAGGTCGGCGAAGAACCGGAGCCCGACTGAAATCCGCCGCCGTGAATCCAGAACATCACGGGACGCTTGCCGCCGTCGTCCAATCCCGGCGTCCACACGTTCAGAACGAGGCAGTCCTCACTCTCCGGTCGACTGCTGAGATCGCCGATGAACTCTGCGGACGCACGCGGCACGCGAACGACGTCGGGCTCGCGCTGCGGCGTGCTCGGGCCGTAATCGAGCGCATCGCGCACTCCGCTCCAAGGCACGGGAGGCTGCGGCGGCATGAATCGGTTCGCGCCTGAAGTGCTCGCGCCGTAGGGCACGCCCTTGAACACGTAAATGCCGTCCTTGAGGACGCCGCGCACCAGCCCCGCCGCAGTTTTTGCAATCGGCGCAAGCGATCTTTGAGCCTTCGATGCTGCTGGCGCAGCATCGCGGGAGCAGCCAGCCAAGTGTACGCCGGCAAGCGCAGCGCCCGCGACGAGCGTCGTCTGTTTCACGAACTGGCGGCGAGCGATGTACCTACTTGATTGCCGTGTCATGGCCGCCCCTTAGAATTTCTTGCTCATGCCGACGTAATAGCGTCGACCGAGAATGTCGTAGATCGCTACGTCGGTTGCGCCCTCGCCTGTCCACTCGGGCGGCTGCTCGTCGGCGAGGTTGATCACGCCCGCGCGGAGATCGAGCCCGTCGCCTAGTCGATAGCGGGCGCTCAAATCGAAATAGTGACGCGGCTTGACGCCCTTGCCGGTCGGTTCCGCTGCGCCGACGTTCTGGAAGTGATCCATCGCGTTGATCCAGCGCCAGCGCAAATCCAGATTCAGATCGCCGAGCCGATAACCGAATGTCGCGGTCGACTTCCAACGCGGATGGGAGATCGCGTCCGCGGTGATTTGCGCATCGCCGATCGTGCCGGCGTAATTGACGAACGGCGCACCCTGCAAGCTCTGGATCGCGTACTCATCCATGTACGAGAGCACTGCATTGACGCTCAACGATCCAGCGCCGTCGGGGAACCCGATATCGCTCAGGTCGAAACCCCAATCGATCTGCAAGTCGATGCCAGAGGACTTGTAACCGGCCAGATTGAGCAGCGGCGTCGTCAAGCGCGACAGCGCACCGGAGCTGTTACGCTCGATCAATCGGCAATAGTAATTGTCGGCGCTGTAGTCGGGGTTGGAACCCGAGCCATTGAAGCACCGCTGCATGATTACAGCGCCCGTAATCACGCCGATCGCATCCTTGATGCCGATCTTGTAGTAATCGATCGAGGTGGTGAAGTTGCGCAACAACGGCGCATCGGAGGTCGAACGCCAGACGATGCCGGCGGTATAGGTATCCGCGGTTTCCTCGTTCAGGTCGGGGTTGCCCGACACGTTTGACGAGACGGCGCTGCCGGTGAACCGCAATGTGTCGACGACGTTCTCCGGCACGCCGGTCGCAATACACAGTTCGCGCACCCGCGCAGCATTCGGCCCCGTTCGATACACGCTCGTGTAATCGCACGGGTCGCCCTGTCCCAGAGCCGTGCGGCCGATCGTCGCCGAGCCCTGTTCCGAGGGCTGATACAGCTCACCGACCGAAGGCGCGCGGATCGCGCGTTGATAGCCGCCGCGCACGCGGAATGCGTCAGTCAGACTCCAATCCAGTCCCGCCTTGAACGTGTTGACTCCGCCGATGCTGTCGTAGTCCGAGTAGCGATACGCGACGTCGAGATTCAGGCTGTCGACGAGCGGTAGGCCCGACAGGATCGGCACCAATGCTTCGACGAACAGCTCGCGAACCTGCGTACTGCCTTGAGTCGGCATCGTGACCTGCGTGCCGAGCACGGACGCGGCGATGCGTTGCGAGTCGGGGTTGAACTCGTAGCTGTTCTTTCGATAACCGATACCGGCGGCAAAGCGGACGTCGCCGGCCGGCAACGAGAAGGCTCGACCTTGGACGCTGCCCTCGATGACTTCCTGGTTGTACGACACGCTCTCGTGCAGCTCGCGCAGGAGATAGTCGAGACACTCCTGCGAGGGTGGTGCGAGCTGGAGCGGGTGCAATCCACCCTCGCAAATGCTCACACCGCCATCGGGCGCTTCGACGAGCGACAGATAGGCCGCGCGATCGATGAATCCATGTCGAATCTCGGTCTGCTCGGTGCGGCCAGTCGAGGCATACACCTCCCAACTTCCGTCAATGACATCGAGCGGTCCTTTGAAGCCGCCCAACAATTGGCCGACGTTGTAGGTGTCGTCGTAATTCGCGTTCGAGAAGCGTCCGCCGTTGAAATAGATCTTGAGCGGCTCATCCGGGCGCGGCCGCGACGCCATGATCGTGCGCAGATCGTCCGGCAGGAAGGGATTCGTGACCGGCACGAACACATCGCGCACCGTCGCCTGCGTGATGCCGAAGCGCGGTATCACGACATCGTAGTGCGCATAGTTGAATTGCGCGTAGCCCTGAATTGCGTCGCTGAAGTTGTAGGTAGTGCGCGCGAACAAGGCGACGCGCTGCGTGTCCTGTTGCAGCGGATAGTACTTGCCCGTCGGATTACCGACCTGATTGTTGATCGACAGGTACGGCTGGCCCTCCGGAAAACGCAGATTCGCAACCGGGGCCGATGTCGAGAACAACGTACCGTCCGGATTCATGCCGAAGTTGCGACTCGCGGGCACAGTTCCAGGCGCTATGCCGTAGCTGGCGAAAACTGCGTCCACGACCGACTGCTGCGGCAGATTCGCGGCATCGGCGACGATCGAGCCGCTCGGCAACACCGCCGCAATACCGCTCTCGCGAAAGAACTTACGCGAACCGCGATACGCCGGCTCGCGATTGAGATACGAGATCGACAAGACGGCGTTGCCGCGATCCTCCGCGAACGAGCCGCCCAATGACAGCGACAGGTCGTAGGTGTCGCCGTCGCCGCGCTCCGTAGTCGAGTATTGGCCGTTGAGCATGAAGCCTTCGAAATCCTGCTTCAGCTTGAAATTCACGACGCCCGCGATCGCGTCCGAGCCGTACACTGCGGATGCACCGCCGGTGATTACCTCGACGCTCTCGACCAACGACGTCGCGATCGTGTTCAGATCGATCGCACCGAGCGGATCGGAAGGCTGCATGCGCTTGCCGTCGAGCAGCACCAACGTGCGCGCGATGCCGAGGCCGCGCAGGTTCGCATTCGAGCGGCCGCCTCGCCCTTGATTCGAGCTGCTGGCGCCGGACGTCGCCGCGAATTGCGGCATTTGATTCAGCGTGGTTTCCAAGGTTGCCGGTCCGTTGGCATTGAGCGCTTCAGCTCCGAGCGTCACGATCGGGCTCTCGGCGACATAGTCGGATCGCACGATGCGCGAGCCTGTCACGACGACTTCGGTGAGCACGCTCTCCTGAGCTTGTACGTTTTGCACGATCGCACAAGAAAGTGTCGGCATTATTGCCGCCGCGAGCACGTATGGTTTCTTGATCGTTCGCATTGATTAAGATCCCCAACGTCGCACTTGAAACGTCGATTTTTATATCGAGACGCCGTTCCAAAAAATGACAATAACTGTCAAGCAGCAGGGTACAAAGGTTGCCTCGGAGACACCGTGTAAACACGGATCTTAGGTCGTAGGCAGCCGACGACAGGATGTGTTCTAAGATATGAAACTTATTCTATGGACACCCGCGTCGGAGAACAGCTGCTCCTGGCAAGCGAGACCACGCGATTCTCGAAAGAGTGCATGCTGGCTGTCGGTCGAGGCCCGGTACCTCAGCGAAGACGAAGCGACCGACGATCCTGCGCATGCGGAAAGACGGAACGACGCAAGAGCGATGCGTTCTTCGTGAGTGGGATAGCGCGAAGACATCAATGGTGTTGCCAGCAACGGACTGCGCGATGCGCATCGCCATTGCAAATGATTGCAACGCAACCGTCAGCTGCGGGATAGACGTTGCAAGGACATGTCGAACACTCGGTGTCGCGATTTGCGGTGCGTTCGATGCAACGATCGCCCTCGAGCGCAAGTCGGAGTTCAAACACGTTCCAGATGCCGCAGCTTGTCCGGATTCTGGTGATGTCAGATGGCCGAGATCCGGCCTTCTGAGACCAGCAGGCTCGTGGTCTGTACGATTCAATTGCCCTCGATCGTGATGTAATCCATTGATGCATGCGTAGCGTACGAGCCGCGACGGCGATTGCCTGAATTCCTGTGCTAGCTGCGCGTGGCGTGCCATGACTGCATCGATGCCGACAAGCGGAGTATCGACGCCAGCACTCTTCCCGCCGCCGTCGGCATAGGCGACGACGTCGTCAGCCAGGAGCGATCGGATTTTCTCGAAATCTCCCATGCGCGAGGAGCAAAGAAGGCGGCGGCGATCTCGCGCCCTCGTTCCCTGGGAACTGAGAAACACGGACGCGCGGCTCTGACGTGCTTCCGCGCCCGACAATTGCTACGCAAACAGGAGAGGAATTCTCGAACATGGCGAGCCCCGTGAAGCGTCGGATCATGCCGGAAGCCATGACCGCGGAGCCGCCCGAAGTGTGACATTCCGAGCACGGGCGTTGGTGTGAACTAGAACCGCCGCGCACGACTGCCCATAACCGGCGTCATTCATAGGCCCATGCTCCGTGTCCCCATATCGTTTTGAACACCAAGCCCGTCAAGCGATGTCGTAGCAGTAGTCCTGGGTTCCTTCGACAAGAACTTTCCCGAAAGACTTGAATCGAGGCAACACGCTCTCGAAACGGCGAACGGTCGAGCATTCGTTTGGAATTTTTTCACGCAGCGACCATCAAGCGGCGAACCCGAGCAAGTGGCACGTCCGGCTCGCAGTCCTCGGTCCATTGCAATTGACAGTCCGTTACGACGCTCTTAGGCTCGGCAAATCACCTGACTTAAGCAGGTGATTAGATCAGTTAGTTAACCAGCGCGCACAAAGCGCGCCAACGATAACGAAGGGGGTTCCAATGCTTGCGCATCGTATTTCCGCGTCGCCTTCAGAGCGCGCGCGGCTAGCACCGCGCCGATCGGCGGGCGACACACTCCGTCGCATCGGTTTTGCAACGCTCGTTGCGCTTGGTATGCCGGCTGCGGCGCTCGCTGCGGTTGCAACGACGGGCACGCTCAAGGATGGAACGGCTTTCCGGATCGACTATCCGGATCAATTCAATGGCACGCTACTCGTAGGACTCGACTACGCGTCCGGCAATCCGAATGCGCCGCAAAACCAAGCCTTGTTGGCGCGCGGGTATGCGCTGGCAGGCACGACGCGCTTCGTGACCGGCGGATGGAACACCCAAGGTGCGATCGAGAACCAAGTCGAGGTCGTTGAGAAGTTCAAGGCCCTCTACGGCAAGCCGGCCCGCGCCGTTCAATTCGGCTCATCGGCCGGCGGCCATGTGGGCGCTGCTACGGTCCAAGCACGTCCCGATGTGTTTTCCGGTGCCGTGTTGATGTGCGGCGGTTTGTCGGGAACGGTCGGTCAGTGGCACGCCAAGCTCGATGCGGTTTACGTCGCCAAGATGTTGATCGCGCCGAACGATCCGCGTTTGCCGGTCATCAACATCCCCGATGACTTCGCGACGAATGCACGTCCTGCGTGGCTGCAAACGCTCGCGAATGCACAACAGACACCGGAAGGCCGTGCACGCATCGCGCTCGCGGCCGTGCTCGGACAACTGCCGACGTGGTCGAATCCTGCGAAACCGAAACCGGCGGAGTGGGACCTCGCCGCTTTACAGGAAGGTCTGTATGACAGCCTTGCGGGCGGTCCTCTGCCGACGATCGGTCAAGCGATGAGCAGCCGCAATGAGATCGAAAGGCGCAGCGGCGGCAATATCTCTTCGAATGTCGGTGTTGATTACGCCGATTTGCTGGAGCGCGTCCGCGGCTCCGAGATCGTGCGTCAACTCTATCGCGAGGCGGGTCTCGATCTGAACGCCGACCTGGAGACGCTCGCACGTTCGCCGCGCTACAAGGCCGACCCGAAAGCGCTCGTCTGGGCTGAACCCGGCATCTTCACCGGCAAGCTGAAAGTGCCGGTGCTCACCGTGAACAACATCGGCGACAACATCTCCACGACCGCAAGCCAGTCTGCGTTCCAGGACGCCGTGGACCGCGCCGGCGCCACCGAGATGCTACGTCAACTGTATGTCGAGAGCGCCGGCCACTGCGGCTTCAGCGCTGCCGAGACGGTCGCCGCAGTCGAGACGCTGCAACAACGCCTGCTCACGGGCCAATGGGATGACGCAGACAATCCGCACAAGCTGAATGCGCTGGCGCGTTCACTGAACCTCGGCGCGGCACGCTTCATCAGCTATACGCCGGATTACTTCGCGCGTCCGTTCACGGAGTGCCACCTGAACCAGGCGAAGAAGCAAGCGAAACTGCCGGAACCAGCCCAGCAGAACTCAAAGGGCGCGCAGAATCGCAATGACCACTGCTAATCCAAACTACAGCACGCGGAAATCCTGACCCACATTTCGCGTCGCTGCCTCAACGCGGTGCCGGGTTCTTTGTCCGGCACCGCTTTTTTTTGGCCGAGATCAGCCCTGACTACTCCACCGTCACCGACTTCGCGAGATTGCGCGGCTGATCGACGTCGGTGCCGCGCAGAATGGCGCAGTGATACGCGAGCAATTGCAGCGGTACGCTGTACACCGCGGCGGCTTGGAAATGGCTGACGTGGCGCGGCATCGTCACCACTGTGACGCCTTCGGACGGCGTGATACCTGCATCGGGATCTGCGAACACGTATAGCTCGCCGCCGCGGGCGCGCACTTCCTGAAGATTCGATTTGAGCTTCTCGAGCAAATCGTTGTTGGGCGCAACGACGACGACCGGCATGTCGGAGTCGACGAGCGCGAGCGGGCCGTGTTTCAGCTCGCCAGCCGCGTAGGCTTCGGCATGGATGTACGAGATCTCTTTGAGCTTGAGCGCGCCTTCCATCGCGATCGGATGCATTTGGCCGCGGCCGAGGAACAGCGCGTGGTGTTTGTCGGCGAAACGCTTGGCGAGTTCTTTGATCGTCGGGTCGAGCTGCAGCGTCTTCTCGATGATGTTGGGGATTTCAATCAGCCGCTGGACGAGACCGCGCTCGCGCTCGCTGTCGATGCCGTTGAACTTCGCTAGGGCGAGCACGAGCAGGTTGAGTGCGGCGAGCTGCGTCGTGAACGCTTTCGTCGATGCGACGCCGATCTCCGGGCCGGCGCGCGTCAGCAGCACGAGCTCGGATTCGCGCACGAGGGAGCTTTCCGGAACGTTGCAGATGGCGAGCGTCGAGAGATATCCGGACTGTTTCGCCATGCGTAGCGCTGCGAGCGTGTCGGCCGTCTCGCCCGACTGCGAGATCGTGACGAACAGGGTGTTGGCCGGCACGACCGGATTGCGATAGCGATATTCGCTGGCGATCTCGACCCAGCAAGGCAGGCGCGCGATTTGCTCGATGTAGTACTTGGCAACGGCGCCTGCGTGATAGCTCGTGCCGCACGCGACGATCTGCACGGCTTGCGTGCGACGGAAGACTTCCGTCGCCATGGGACCGAACGCCGCCTCGAGCAGTCGGCCGCCGGCCACGCGCTCTTCGAGCGTCTGCGCAACGGCACGCGGCTGCTCGTAGATCTCCTTGAGCATGTAGTGCGGGTAATCGCCTTTTTCGGCGGCGTCCGCGGAAAGCGAGCTCTCGCGAATGGGTCGATTCGCCGTGTTGCCTTCGATATCGAGAATGCGAATGCCCTGGCGACGAATCTCGGCGACGTCGCCTTCTTCCAAGAAAATGAATTTACGTGTGACAGGCAACAACGCTGCGACATCGGATGCGACGAAGTTTTCGTCTTCGCCGATGCCGATTACGACCGGGCAGCCTGCGCGGGCAACAACGAGTCCCTCAGGCAAATCTTCGGAGATCACTGCAAGAGCGTAAGCGCCCTCCAGCTCAGCGACTGTGGCTCGGACCGCACGGAAGAGATCGCCGAGCTTCGTCTTGTGATAGTGAATGCGATGCGCGATCACTTCCGTGTCGGTTTCCGACGTGAACGTGTACCCGTGGGCGAGCAGCTCCTCGCGCAGCTCTTCGTGATTCTCGATGATGCCGTTGTGGACGATCGCAATGCCGTCGCGCGAAATGTGCGGGTGCGCATTGCGTTCGGACGGCACGCCGTGCGTGGCCCAACGCGTGTGTGCGATGCCGAGCCGTCCTTCGGTCGGCGTATCGTTCAAGGCGTCTTGCAACATCTTCACTTTGCCGACCGAGCGGAGCCGTGAGAGGCGGCCCGCCGTATTCAAGACCGCAAGGCCGGCGGAGTCGTAGCCGCGATATTCGAGTCGACGCAAACCTTCGATCAGGATCGGAACGACATTGCGATCCGCGATGGCACCGACGATTCCGCACATGGGCGTTAGTCCTTAAGGCAATAGGCTATGGGCTGTAGGTTGCAGTCGAGGCTCATTGCGTCTTTTTCTGCGGACGCTTCCAGTTTTCGATCGTCACTTGGCGAGCGCGTGCTATCGTGAGCTTGCCGGGAGGCGCATCCTTCGTGATCGTCGAGCCAGCAGCCGTGTTGGCGTTCTCGCCGATCTTCACGGGGGCGACGAGCATGGAGCCCGAGCCCACGAATGCGCCGTCGCCGATCTCGGTGCGCCACTTGTTGGCGCCATCGTAGTTCACGGTCACGGTGCCGGCGCCGATGTTGACCTTGCGTCCAAGCGTGGCATCGCCGAGATACGTGAGGTGGTTGGCTTTGCTACCTGCACCGATCTCGGTGTTCTTCACCTCGACGAAATTGCCGATGTGGACCTCTTCGTGCAGGTGACTGCCAGGACGCAGGCGCGCGAAGGGGCCGATCGAGTTGCGCGGCCCGATCGTCGTGCGATCGATCACGCAGTTCGGATGAATTTCGGTGTCAGCTTCGATGCGGCAGTCGCGAAGGTAATTGTTCGGTCCGATGCGGACGCGGTCTCCGAGCTCGACTTTGCCGACGAAGACGGTGTTCACGTCGATGACGACATCGCGACCGACAGTCACTTCACCGCGGATGTCGACGCGCGCCGGATCGATGATCGTCGCACCGGCCAGCATCAATTCTCGTGCGCGCTGCAGCCGCAAAGCAGCTTCGAGCTGCGCGAGCTGAACTTTGTCGTTGACGCCGAGTACTTCGGTCTCGGTGGGCGCAATCACCGGCCGGATTTGCAGTCCTTCGCGAACGGCCATGACGACGATGTCCGTCAGGTAGTACTCGCCTTGCGCGTTGTCGTTCTTGAGCTCGGACAACCACCGGCGCAACGCGCGGGCGGGCGCGGCAAGTAAACCGGTATTCACCTCGTTGATCGCGCGCTCCTTGGTGTTCGCATCTTTCTGTTCGACGATGCGCACGACTCGGCCGGCGTTATCGCGCACGATGCGTCCATAGCCGGTCGGGTCTTCGAGCACGACGGTCAAGAGTCCGATCGACGTGTCCGAAGCTTCTGCCACCAATTGCTTGAGCGTCGCCTCGCGTACGAGCGGTACGTCGCCATAGAGCACGAGCACCAGGTGGTCGTCTGGAATCGATGGGAGCGCCTGCGCAACGGCATGGCCGGTACCGAGTTGCTCGGCCTGAAGCACCCAGTGCACGGGCTCGTCTTTGAGCGCCTCCCTGACGCGTTCGCCGCCATGCCCGTACACGACGTAGGCTGCATCGGCGCCGAGCGTTCTTGCCGTCTTCAGGACATGAGCCAACAGGGGTTCACCCGCAAGCGGCTGCAAGACCTTGGGCAAATCGGACTTCATCCGTTTGCCTTGACCCGCGGCGAGGATGACGATGGACAGGGGCATGGGACTAAGCGCTACCGGCGACAGAGTGACAGGCTACCGAGGATGGCGATGTGAGACAGGTCATGAATTACGGCCGCAGAGGCTAACCTGACTTTTTCCCGCTGAACAGCGACTTATGTACAGATTTTGAGGATCGGCCGCACCAAAAAACAAAGCGCGCCGAGGCGCGCTTTGGGTTCCATCCGAAAAGTCGGGAAGATCAGGACTGCTTGAGTTTGCGCAGTTTGTCGATGGCTCGCAGCTGGGCGATGGCCCGTGCCAGTTCCGCCTGAAGCTCGGCGGCGTCGACCGCATCGGTACGGTTCTTGAGCGCCTCTTCAGCCCGCTGCTTCGCCTGGAGTGCCGCGGCTTCGTCGAGATCCTTGGCTCGCAGTGCTGTGTCGGCGAGCACCGTCACCAGGTGCGGCTGCACCTCGAGCGCCCCTCCGGACACGTAGAAAAACTGCTCTTCTCCGCCCGGCGTTTGTACGCGCACTTCGCCCGGCTTGAGCGTGGTGAGCAGCGGAGCGTGCCGCGGCGCGATGCCGATCTCGCCCATCACCGCAGGCGCGAACACCATCGCGGCTTCGCCCGAGAAGATCTCTCCTTCGGCGCTGACGATATCGACGTGAATAGTGGCCATGCCTAACTCTCAGTTGAGATCGAACGGACGACGGCTACGAACTTCGACCGGTTGAGGCCTGTAGCCTGTCGCCTTTATTGCAACGTCTTCGCCTTCTCCACGGCCTCGTCGATGCTGCCGACCATGTAGAACGCCTGCTCGGGCAGGTGGTCGTAGTCGCCGTTCAAGATGCCCTTGAAGCCGCGGATGGTTTCCTTCAACGGCACGTACTTGCCCGGTTGGCCGGTGAACACTTCAGCGACGTGGAACGGCTGCGACAGGAAGTTACGGATCTTACGAGCACGGAACACGATGAGCTTGTCCTCTTCCGACAGCTCGTCCATGCCGAGAATCGCGATGATGTCCTGCAGCTCCTTGAAGCGCTGGAGCACGGCCTGCACGCCGCGCGCGACGTTGTAGTGCTCTTCGCCGATGATCAGCGGATCGAGCTGACGGCTCGTCGAGTCGAGCGGATCCACGGCCGGGTAAATACCGAGCGCGGCAATCTGACGCGACAACACGACCGTGGCGTCCAAGTGCGCGAAGGTCGTCGCCGGCGACGGGTCGGTCAAGTCGTCCGCAGGCACGTACACGGCCTGGATCGACGTAATAGAGCCGGTCTTCGTGGAAGTGATGCGCTCCTGCAGCACGCCCATTTCCTCGGCGAGCGTCGGCTGGTAACCCACCGCGGACGGCATACGGCCGAGCAGCGCGGACACCTCGGTACCGGCGAGCGTGTAACGGTAGATGTTGTCGATGAACAGCAGAACGTCGCGGCCCTTACCGGAGGCGTCCTTCTCGTCGCGGAAATACTCGGCCATCGTCAGACCCGTGAGCGCCACGCGCAGACGGTTGCCCGGCGGCTCGTTCATCTGGCCGTACACCATCGCGACCTTGGAATTGGTGAGATTCTCCAGATCGACGACCTTCGACTCCGCCATCTCGTGGTAGAAGTCGTTACCTTCACGAGTACGCTCACCCACGCCGGCGAACACCGACAAACCCGAGTGCGCCTTCGCGATGTTGTTGATGAGCTCGAGCATGTTCACGGTCTTGCCCACGCCGGCGCCGCCAAACAGACCGATCTTGCCGCCCTTCGCGAAGGGGATGAGCAGGTCAATGACCTTGATGCCGGTTTCGAGCAGGTCCTGACCGCCGGCTTGCTCGTCATACGAAGGCGCCGGGCGATGGATCGGCCAGCGAACTTCGGCATCCACCGGACCGCGTTCGTCCTGCGGATTGCCGAGCACGTCCATGATGCGGCCGAGCGTTGCCTTGCCGACCGGCACCGAAATCGGAGCGCCCGTGGCACGCACGGCCAAGCCGCGCTTCAGACCTTCGGTCACGCCCATCGCAATCGTGCGCACGACGCCGTCGCCGAGCTGCTGTTGCACTTCCAGCGTCAGATCGACGTCTTCGAGCTTGAGCGCCTCGTAGACCTTCGGGATCTGGTCGCGTGGGAACTGCACGTCGATGACCGCGCCGATGATCTGCACAATCTTGCCGGTTGCTGCTGCGGTAGACATTCTCATCAACCTCTAGGCTTTAGGCTTTAGGCTGCGGGCTGTAGCCGAGAAACCCAAGCACTGCCAATCCACTCAATTCCAGTTACGTTCAGATTTCTGAATTCCGCACTTCTGCCTTCGACCTACAGCCTACAGTCTGCGGTCTCGAGCCCGATCAAACCGCCGACGCACCGCCGACGATTTCGCTGATTTCCTTCGTAATCGCCGCCTGGCGCGCTTTGTTGTAGATGAGCTGCAGCTCATCGATCAGCTTGCCTGCGTTGTCGGTTGCAGCCTTCATCGCAACCATGCGCGCGGCCATTTCGCACGCGACGTTCTCGACGGCGCCTTGGTAAACCTGCGACTCGACGTAGCGCATCAGAATGCCGTCGAGCAACTCGCTGGCCGAAGGCTCATAGATGTAATCCCACAGCTTCTGCAGCTTGTCCTCGTCTTCGGTGACCACCGGCAGAAGCTGACGAACGGTCGGCTTCTGCGTCATCGTGTTGACGAACACGTTGTTGATCAGGAAGAGCCGGTCGATCTTGCCTTCGCGATATTGATCGAGCATCACCGTGACGCTGCCGATGAGGTCGGCGATGTGCGGCTGATCGCCCAGGTGCGTAGCCGTCGCGAGGATCTTCGCGTTGCCGAGACGGCGGAAGAACTGCACGCCCTTCGAGCCGATCAGGCACAACGAAATCTCGGCACCCTTCTGCTGCCATTCGCGCATCGTCGCCAAGGTCGTCTTGAACAGATTGACGTTCAAGCCGCCGGCGAGACCGCGATCGGTGGAGATCACGATGAAGCCGACCGACTTCGGCTCGCGTTCGATGAGGAACGGATGCTTGTAGTCGGGATTCGCAAGGCGCAAGTGGCCGATCACGCGACGGATCCGCTCGGCGTACGGGCGCGATGCGCGCATGCGATCCTGCGCTTTGCGCATCTTGCTCGCGGCGACCATTTCCATC
>CALEKY010000107.1 GCA_937902995.1 uncultured Sinobacteraceae bacterium | reverse complement strand
CCTCGATCTCTGCAATTTGAATTCCGAGCGTTGCGGTGAGCTCCGCGCGCTCGTTGGCGATGAATCGATAGCCGTACGTCAGTCCGACCATCGTCAGATTGAGCTCGCTGTCGATACGTTCGCCGACGAAATATTGGTCGTTCTCGAACACGATGTCGCGTTGAAGGATCGTTTGCGCGGAACGACGTGCCGTGAAGCCGTTGAGTCGCACGAGGTGATGCTCGCCGGGCAACAGCGTGAGTTCGCCCAATACCAGGAATTGCGCATCGTCGAGCGCAAGCTCGTCTTCCGCGGCGACGTGCGTGCCCTGGACCGTAAGCGAGGGATCGATACGCACTTCGGTGTCGTAAGCCGCGGCCAGGATCGAGACTTCCGCGCGGAAGCGGTCTTCGAGAATCGTCGGTTTCGGTTTGGGCGCCCACTCCGGAAGCGCAGGATTCTCCGCCGCTTCGCCGACGGGGCCGAGCAACAATCCCGCAGCCATCGCGACTGCGAGCGCACGTTGATTGGACAAATGCGTCTCCTCGCTGATCGACTTGGCGGCGAGCCTACTGTTTCCAATAACCGCCCGCAGCCGGCCTAAACCGCGATCCAATGATCGTCCCAGCGGATGGGCGATTTCCGGTCGACCGTCACAAACCGCGAACGAGCTCGCGCATCGTGCAATGTATAAAGCGTGCCGTCGCGTTGCGAGGCGGCAATCGACCCGTCGTCGAGTCGCGACACGCCGTACGTTTCCGCCGCTTCGACGAAACCCAGGAAAGCTCTCTCGGCCAACGACCAGCACGCAACCCCGCGGCCGTAAGGACACGCAGCGACGATGAGATTTGCTGGCTCGCTGAGCGCCACGCTGGCGACGTAGCCGCGGAGCTGCGCACGCTGCTCGTACGGTACCGGCAGCATCTGCAGTCCCGTGGTCGGCTCGTAAAGCGCGCCAATCGTCGGCGCGCGTTCCGGCTCGCCCTCGTATTGCAGACCGATGGCGACGCGGCCGTCCGAGGCGACTGCAAGATGGCGAATGCTGAGCAGATGATCCGGCAGCCGCCATTGCTCGAGCAGCTCGCCGCTGCGCGCATCGAGCACGACGAACGAAGGATCCATGGTCGGAATGTTGAGCTTGCGTCGATAGCTGCGCGGGTGCGTGAGGATGCCGCCGTTCGCGACGAAGAGCCGCGTGCAGTCGGGCGACCATGCGATCTCGTGCGGATCGATGCCGTACGTGTCGATCTCGTGCGCAATTTCGAACGTGCGAGAATCGCGCACGGCGATCACACCGCGCGCTTGCTCGAAATCGTGCTCGGGCGTGAACAGCCACGCGCCATCTGCCGAGAACGCGCCATGTCCGGCAAAGTGGCGATCGGCCGGCGTTTCGCAGACGACTCTCGCACGATTCGTGGACCGATCGAATTCGAACGCCAGTGTGCCGGGCCGACGCGCGAAATAGACGACCCGTAGCGGGTCGCGCGGATCGACCGTGCAACCATGCGCGCGCATCGGTATTTGTGCGCCGAATACTTCTCGCGATGCGAGATGTAATCCGCCGACATACTGCATGCCGCGCGCATCCTCGAAGGCGCCGAGCAGCGTTCCGGCGAGTGAAGATCGCGAGAAGAATGCCGCGAGCCCTGCGGCGCTCAAACCGACCGCCGAGGCCGAAGCAAGCAGAAACTTGCGCCGATTCATCTAGAGCGAATCCAGGAACTTCAACAACGCCTCGCGTTCCGCGCGCGTCATCCGCAAGTACGCATCGCGCGCGGCCTGACCTTCGCCGCCGTGCCACAGAATGGCTTCGCTCGCATTGCGCGCGCGCCCGTCGTGCAGGTAGCGCGTGTGTCCATTGACGGCGCGTTGCAGGCCCATGCCCCACAATGGCGGCGTGCGCCATTCGTTCCCGGTCGCTAGAAAGTCATCGCGTCCGTCGGCCAGCTCCGGCCCCATGTCGTGCAGCAGCATGTCCGTGAACGGATGAATGACCTGGTTGCTGAGCCACGGCGCATCGGGGACGGTTCCCGTCTTGAACGTCGGACGGTGACATGCGGCGCAGCCGGCAGATGCAAACAGCTTCGCACCTTGCTTGACGCTGGGATCGTCGAGATTGCGCCGCGCCGGAACGGCGAGCATGCGTTGGTACTGCACGATCCGGTCGAAGATTTCGTCGCTGATTTCCGGATCGCCGCCGTCGGGCGCTTCGATGCACGCGATCTGGATGTTCGTGCAGTTCTGTTCGGGTCTGAGTGTCGTCGTCATGCCGATCTCGCTCGAGAAGGCTGCGGCGGTTTGATGCGCAACGTCGGGTTGATTGGCCTTCCAGCCGAACCGACCCAGCACGACCTGCTTGCGTTTCAGATCCCAAACGCGATTCGGACGTCCGGAGATGCCGTCGTCGTCGCGATCGTCCGGATCGGCGCGCTCGAGAATTTGCTCTTCGGGAATCGCTTCCAACAAGCCGATGCCGAACACCGACGGCGCAACGCGCGGCGAGAACGTCGTATCCGGCGCCAGCTCGCCGTAAGCCAGCTCTTCGAAGTGATAGATCGGCTCGAGCAGCGTATACGGCTCGCCGTCCGCGAACGTGCCCTTGATCTCGCGATATTCGATGCGAACCGTGCCTTCCGGAGGAATGTCGCCGATCGCAAAAGGATTCAGGTTGCCGCCGTAATGCGGATCGGGGCTCGGCTCGCCGTGCGGGCCGGGCTTGGACGACCCGAATTGAATGACGAGCGCGACCGGTCGTTCGCCGGGCTCCATCGGCGGTGCGCCTCGGCCGTCGTTCGCGTGACATTGATCGCAGCTACGCGCATTGAACAAAGGACCGAGGCCGTCGCGCGCATTGGCCGTTGCAGGCGCGACGATCCAGGCGCTGTTGAAGAACGCATTGCCGATGAAGAACGTGCCTCGACGTTCGACATCGAGATTCGCCGCCGGTTGCGAGAAGGCATTGCGATTCGTTTCGCGAATCGTCGTCGCGCCGCCCGAGTCGGGTTGAAGCAGCTCCGATGTGTCGATGCGCGAACAGCCGGCGACGAGTGCCAGTGCCGCAACCAGGACCGTTCGAACTCCTTGCACTTCGCGAACGTCCTTGCGTCGTGCCTCAATCCCCATCGGACTCGATTGGCGAAAGGAAGATCTGCAACGCCTGCGCCGCACGCATCAAGGACTGAGAAAGCGCATGCAGTGCATCGACGGCAGCCTGTACGCGAGCCTTACCTTCTGTGTTATCGGGCTGAATCTCGCGGTCGAACGGGTCGCGAATCGCCTCGAGCGTTTCGCGCACGCGTGCGAACCGCGCTTCGACCTCGTCGGCGACGCGCGGATCGGCCTCTTTCACGAGCTGCGCAAGACTCGGTCCTTCGAGTTGCTCGCCGCTCAGCGTACGGTAACGGCCGAAGTACACGACTTCGATGCCGGCGGCGTTGTTGCGTAGATCGGCGGCCGTCGTGTCGCTGAAACAGTTCTGTTCTTCTTCTTGATCGCCCGAGATGAGCGGCACGTTCATGCGCTCGCCGGCCATCTCGACCTCGGCAAGCGTGATGATGCCGGTCAGCATTCGCTTCAGGCCGGTATAGACATCGCCGGTGACGAGCTTCGAGCGATAGTTTTCCGTTCCCGCAGCCGGCACGCGCCACTCCGCTGCGACGCTGTCGAGATCGCGGATCAGCAACGTCGTTGCCGCCTTGAGATACTGACCGCGCCGTGCGGCAATGCTGTTCGGGTCGCCATTGGACACGTAATCCTGGAACGAACGTTGACCTGCCGATTCGGGCGGGTCGTTCAAATCCTGTCCCCACAACAAGAATTCGATGGCGTGATAGCCGCTGGCGATGTTCTTCTCGCCGCCCGCTTCGTTCTGATCGGCGATCAATTCCGGAGTGATCGTCGGGAATTTCTCAGGATTGCCGATGATGTTGAGACCGGGCGCTGCGCCGTAGTGCTCGACGTCGACGGCATCGATGTGATTCTCATCGAGCGGCCAGCCGTTGATCTGACCTTCCGGACCGCCTTCGCCGTCGATCGGTCCGCCATAGAACCGGAATGCCTCCGATCGACTATACGGACCTCGGGCGGCCAGCCACTTCTCGCGTGCTGCGTTCAGCGTTTCTTCGCTCGGATTCGCGAGCAAGGCATCGACAGCCGCATCGAGCTCGCGCGCAGTCGCGAGCGAGTCTTCGTAAACGGCGAGCACCAGGTTCGCGTAATGTTCGACGACCGGTCGGCGCGGATCGTCCGCGGGTTGGCGGGTGCAACCGTAAAATGCGAACGAGGCAACGATGGCCGCACAGGCGACGGACCGGATGGAAAAGCGCATGGACGTGCTGCGTGTTGTGTCGGGAGATTGCTGCCGCTGCTGCGCGCTGCAGCCAGCGGACGTTGCGGCATTCTATTCGTAATCGAGAATGACTCGCAATTAGAGGAGCGGCATTAAAGGCTCAGTGCGCGCGCGGGAAATTGGCGCTATCTGCAGGCGGCTGCGGGGAAAGCTCGTCCCGGTCCAGATGTACGGTTCTGCGTTGACGAAGAATGTCCTTGAGCTCTTCTTGCCGGACGCCCATACGTCGGGCCGCTTGGTCGAGCGGTAGGCGCTCGCACACGATCAAGCTGATGGCAGTCCAATACAAAGCCCGCTTCGTACGCTCGTAATGACGCATCGCATCCGTCCCATCCTGGTCAGCGGCTTGATCGAATTTAGTAACGGCAAAATCGTCAGATAAACGCAATAAATACGTACGTCACTCTTTGCAGACACCGTTCGGGGTTTGCCTCACGCCTCGACGGCTATTCAACGTGCGGCCCTACGCTACTGTAGCGTTTCCTCTCGCAAGGCCAGCCGTTTGCTCACGAGCTGCCAATTCGCGAGCGTATCGATCACGTTCTCCACGAATCTCGCACGATCGTTCTGGTAGTCGAGACAGTACGCGTGCTCCCAAACATCGCAGGCCCACACTGCGTGCAAGTTGGAAGTGAGCGGATTGTCGGCGTCGTGCGTCGTCACGATTTCCAGGCGCTCGTCGCGCAGCACGAGCCAACACCAACCGCTGCCGAAACGATCGGCCGCCGCTTCGACGAAGCGGTCGCGAAAATTCGCAAAGGAGCCGAACGAGGCATCGATCAACCTGGCAATCGGTTCGGGTGGTGTGCCGCCGCCGTTCGGCGCAATCGATTCCCAAAAGAAGTCGTGATTCCACACTTGGGCGGCGTTGTCGAAAATCTTGCGATCTTTGCCTTCGCCGTTCGCAGTGGCGCGCACGATGGTCTCGAGGTCCGCGTCGTCGTACAGCGTCCCTGCGATCAAGTCGTTCAAGCGCTTGAGATATGCGGCGTAATGCTTGTCGTGATGCAGCTCGAGCGTGCGATCCGACATCGTCGGACCGAGCGAATCTCTCGCATAGGGTAGCGGCTTCAATGTAAAAGCCATGAACTTCGCTCCGGGGTGCAGATTGGCAACGTGCGGAGCGCGGGCGAGGTTCCTGTAATGCCAGGCATCGAGACCGATGCAGCGCCGAGCTGCGAGCAATGCCGGCGCTCATGCGCGATGAGATTGCAGCAGCGCACCTCGCAGCAACGATTGCTAGCCCAACTGTATGCAATCCGATCTGTCGCGCAGCGCCTCGGTCTTGCATCGTATCCGCAATACGCTGCAGTCGCTCGCGGCAGCGCGGTCTTCGGCAAGACTGCCACGGTGCCGAGGGCGATTTCTCCGCGAGGATGCGACGGGTTTCGCGTTTTTTCCGCCGAACGAGCCGTTGTGCACATGCGATGCGGCTCGGGAGGGGCTATATTTTGGGTCCGCCAGCTAGTTGACGGATTTGCGTCGACACGCGGGCGGACATCGGGGGCAAAGGTACGTCACGCGCGCACCGTGCAAGAGGCGTGCGGACGCACCAGGAGGAAGAATGTCGTGACCAGATCGATTTCGATCGTCTCGACGACGCTGGCAATAGCAATCATGAGCCTGGGCGTCGGGAGCCAAGCGGCCGAAGAAGCCGAAGAAGCACCAGCCAGCACGTTCGTGTCGCTGAAGTTCGAAGGTGCGTGCGACGATCAGAACAATCGTTTGTGGCTGTCCAATAGCCACACGTACAAGACGGTCGTCGCCAAGGTCCGCTGGCGCGCCGCCGGCGGCAAGGACCTGACCGAGGATTTCTTTCCCGCGCCCAATTCGATCCGCGAGATCGGCTGCGCGGCCGAAGCAGAGATCATCGAGGCGAAGTTCGCCGAGTTCTGATTCCCCGCTCGGCCCCGTCGTCGTCGCGCGGCGGCCGGGCCGCGCACCCCACCGTTGACTGCACAGCAGAGGTGCTGTGCTCATCCCGCGAATGTCTTCGACAGACCGTGCCTTCCATGGTTCTGGACCGCGCATCCAACCTTTGGACTGCGAGTCCAAAGTGACATACTTCGAAGTGCGGAGACGCCCCCGGCCGTTCGCATCGAATCTCGGTCGGGGAGGAAATAACTACCAATAAGGAGTCGGCCATGATGGGGGATCGAGACGCTGCCCGGCGTACCGGGCGTATTTGCGTTGCATGCGCTGTGGCTTCGACGCTGGCGCTGGCACAGCAGACTGCGTGGACAGCAGAGCCGCAGAAGGACGAGTCGATCGAACGGGTCATCGTGACGGCACAGCGCAAGGAAGAGGCGCTGATCGACGTGCCGATCGCCGTCTCCGCATTCGATTCGACACAGCTCGAACGTCGCCAGATCGATCAGGCTACGGATCTGCAGCTCAACATCCCCAACGTTCAATACACCAAGACGAACTTCACGAGCTCGAATTTCCAGATCCGCGGCATCGGCGTGTCGTCGGTCGGCGCGAGCTCCGATTCAGGTGTGGAGATCCATTTCAACGCGATGCCGATCAAGGCTCCGCGGCTGTTCGAGACGGAGTACTTCGACATCGAGCGCGTCGAGGTGCTGCGCGGTCCGCAAGGCACTTTGTACGGTCGCAATGCGACCGGCGGCGCCGTCAATGTGATTCCGAGAAAACCCGTGCTCGAGGAGTTCGGCGCTGACTTGGAGCTGCAGGCCGGAAACTACAACGAGATCAAAGCGAAAGGCGCCTTGAACGTGCCGCTCGGCGCTGCTGCGGCCATGCGCTTTGCCGCGATCTCCTACGAGCGCGACGGCTTCACGAAGAATCTGTACACGGGAAACGACATCGACGGCCGCGATCAATGGGCAGCGCGAGCCGCATTTCGCATCGCGCCGGGCGACAACACCGATATCGCACTCACGGTGAACTACTACGAAGAAGATTCTTCGCGGGCGCGCGTCACCAAACAAATGTGTCACCGCGATCCGCTCGGCGCGTACGGCTGTCTGCCCGATCGGCTCGCGTTCGAGAGCGTCAACGGCCGCGCGACGCTCGCCGGTGTGCTCTCCGAGCTGGTGCCGTTCGTTCAACAGCAGTTGGGCGTGCCGCTGCCGGAGCTCATCGCGCTCGGCACCGATATGAATGCGGGATTCCAGAATCCCCGCGACATGCGCACCGTCTCGGCCGAGTTCGATCCGACGTACGAGGCGGACGAAACGATCGTCACGCTCGAGATCACGCACGATTTCGGCAATCTCAGGCTCACTTCGATCACCGGCTACCAAGAGACGAAGTTCGTCGGCCGTACCGACTACAACTGGAATTCGCCGACCGGCCCCTTCAACGGTTCGGCACTCGCCTTGTTCGGAAACCGCATTCCGCTGAGTGCCTTCGACGAGGCGTATCGCGGCTCGCTCGGCGGATCCATCTTGCTGTTCTCGGACCGCTCGATGGGTATCGACGAGTCGAATCAAGACGCGTCGCAGTGGTCTCAAGAGGTGCGTCTTGCGTCCGATTTCGACGGACCGCTCAATTTCCAGATCGGTGCGCTCTACTTCGACGCGGACGACGAAGAGAATTATTTGATCGCGACGACCGAGCTCGACTATGCGGCCACCGTGCTCGGCCTCGCGCCGCCGTTCTACGCGAACACGACGCCGTCGGCCGCGCTCAAGTCGACGGCCGTTTTCGGCGAGATGTACTGGGACATGACGGAGGCCTTCAAGTGGACGGTCGGTTTGCGATGGACGCGCGACGAGAAAAGCATCAAAGACCGCACACTGCTGCTCGACGGACCGCAGAATCTGCCGCTGCCCGACTATCGCGTGGACAAGACGAAGTTCGAGGAATTCACTGGTCGGTTCGGATTCGATTTCAAACCGGGTTGGGGCGATGACTCGACGCTCTACGCGTTCTATTCGCGCGGTTACAAAGCCGGCGGCTTCAATCCGCCGTTCCAGAACAATCCGGCCTATGCCGGAACGCCGCAGGTCTACGATCCCGAGTTCGTCAACGCATTCGAGATCGGCTCGAAGAACGTGCTCGCGGGCGGCCGCATCATGGCGAATCTGTCGGCCTTCTATTGTCAGTACGACGGCTTGCAGGTTTCGAAAATCGTCGCGCGCACGTCGGTGAACGAGAACGTCGATGCCGACATTTACGGCCTCGAAGGCGAGTTCCTGTTCAATCCGGTCGAAGGTTTGCTCGTCGATCTGAATCTGGCGTATCTCAAGACCGAGATCGGCAACTTCGCGAGCATCAATCCGCGCGATCCGAGCAATGGCGATCCGGCGTATACCGTCGTGAAGGACATCGGCAATGCAAGCAATTACGTCGTGCCGACGGCCCAGCTCCAAAATGCCATCGATGCGCAGCTCATTCTGCCGCTCGCGCTCGGCGGCCCGTTCGGTCTGTACTCGCTCGTCGACGGATCGGCTGGTGCGTTCGGTCAGATGGCCGGAGTCGAAGCGAATCTGCGCGGCAACGAGCTCGCGGGCGCACCGCGGTTCTCGGTGAAAGCGGGCATTCAGTACACCTTCGAATTCGCCGGCGGCATGCAGCTGATCCCGCGCGTCGACTACTACTGGCGCGACTCGTTCTATGCGCGCATCTTCAATCAGCCGATCGACGAGATCGATGCCTGGGATGTGTTGAACGCGCAAGTCAGCCTGATCTCGGCGGACAATTCCTGGTACTTGCGCGCGTTCGTGAACAACGCGATGGACGACGACAACATCACGGGCATGTACGTGACGGATGCGTCGTCGGGGTTGTTCACGAATGTGTTCGTGCTCGAGCCGCGCACGTACGGGCTTGCGGTCGGCTACCGGTTCTAATAACTGAATCGGTATCGGTGAATGTAGAAAAAAAGAACGTGCGCAGCACTCGGTGCTGCGCACGCCTGCATCCGAGATGGCTCAGGGGGATATCACCATCGTCGTAAGCACGTCAAAACCAGTGCGCAGCGGACGCACGTTCCTGGGCTAAGAATCGTCCTCCGAGGCGTAATTCGCCTGCGCCGCGGAGGACGGGTTCAGTCCCGAGGAGCTTATGCTTCCGCATCCGCAGTCCGTACGATGCATGCGCTGTGCCAGCGACAAGAAGCGCGTAAGTCCGCGGTTTCTTCGGGTCTTGGAACGCGGGTGTGCACCGATGTCGTGCGCAACTGCGTATACACGCGCCACGAAGATTCATGGCAAAGAGTAGCGGGCGCGTACGAGCTCTGTTACCCGTCCTTGCCCAGAAGCGGTACGGAAGTTTCCTTACCGCGGAGGTCGCGAGGAACGTGCGTTCTCGAGTGCGTCGATCGTTTTCGGCCAATCGTCCTTGAGCAATCTCGACAACGCGCGATCGGCGAGCAGCTTCCCGCCCGTCTGGCAGCGCGGACAATAGTTCGTCTCGTTCTCGGCGTAACGGATGCGTTGAATTGCAGTACCGCAGACGGGACATGGCTTGCCGTAGCGTCCGTGAACGGCCATGTCTTCGCGGAATGCAGTGACCTTTTCCGGAAACTTGCCGGCTGCTTCTGCGCGCAAACGCTCGATCCACGTCTGCAACACGAGCTGCGTCGCTTCGTACAGCGCTTGCCACTGCGCCGTATCGAGATGCCGTGTCTGAGCCGTCGGCGAAAGTCTCGCTCGATGAAGAATCTCGTCCGAATAGGCATTGCCGATACCGCTCGCGATCGTCGGATCGGTGAGCGCACGCTTCAACGTGTGATTGCGCTCGGCAAGCCGTGCGCGAAATTCCTCGAAGCTCGCATCGAGCACTTCGAGCCCGCCGCGATCCAGCTCCGCCAAGCGTTCAGTGCCCGCAATCACATGCAATGAGGCACGTCGTTTCGACCCGGCCTCGGTCAACGTCAGTAGCCCGCGATCGAACTCGAGATACAGCAGCGCCGCGCGCACACGGCTCGCACCGCGTTCGTGCCAATGCAGTCGCCCGGCGATCATCAAATGAATCGCGAGCCAAAGATCGCTTTCGAGCCCGATCGCTATCCGTTTACCGATGCGCTTCAGTCCGACGACCTTTCGCCCTACACAAGCCGCAAGCGGCGGCTCGATCGCCCGCAACAGAAACGGGTTCTTCAGCATCGCCCGCTCGAGCCGTGCCCCGACGATGCGCTGCTCGAGCGCTTCGATGTAGACGGTGATGTCGGGAAGCTCGGGCATCGGTGGGGGAAGGGGAAAAGGGAATCGGGAAGCCGTGACTCGTGACTAGTGACTCGTCCGAGGTAACCGGTGAATGGTCGTGATCCGTAGCACGCTCAGCGCACTTTCCAGTTTCCCTTTTCTCCTTCCCTTTCTTTCACAGTTCCCTCAGTCCCACCGTTATTGGCATCCTCGCCGCTCTCACGCTCGGGAGCACGCCGCCGATGAAGCCGAGGATGAGGGCGTAGACGATGCCTTGAACGATGAGCGAAGGCGTGACTCGGAAGGCGAACGTCATTTGATTGAAGCCGTTCATGGTCGAGGCTTCGATGCCGTGGAAACCGAAGAAGGCGAGGAGGCCTCCGATCGAGCCGCCGACGATGCCGAGCAGCAGCGCTTCCGTGAGCACCGAGATCACGATCGGCGCCGAACCGAAGCCGAGCGCGCGGAGGGTTGCGATCTCGCGCGTGCGTGCGGCGACCGCCGAGTACATCGTGTTGAGCGCACCGAAGACGGCGCCCAGGCCCATCAAGAATCCGATCGCGCCGCCGGCGACCGTGATCAAGGAAATGATCGTGGCGGATTTCTCCGCGAAATATTCGCGCTCGGTTTGTACCGTGACGTTCAGGCGCGGATCGGTCGTAAGCGCATCTTTGAACGTGCGCAGCGCGCTCGGGCTTTCGAGTCGGACGCGTTGCGATTGATACGACGTGCCGCGGTTGTACACGCCTTGCAGTACGGGTGCGTCGGTCCAGATTTCCGATTCGGCAACGCTGCCGCCGTCCTCGAAAATGCCGACCACGCGCCACTGCGTCGTGCCCCAACGCAGCTCCGCGCCGAGCTCGAGGCCCATGAATTGTTGTACTGCACCGCGTCCGACGATGACCTCGAACGTGCCGGGCTCGAAATAACGACCGCTAGTGATCTTGAATGCTTGCCGCAGCTCAGGGGCGCGCGCTCCGACGCCGCGCAACGGCACGTTCGCGGAAGTGCCCGTGCGTTTCAGCGGCACGTCGACGACGACGTAGAGCTCGGGCGAGGTGATCGGTCCGCGCTCATCGCGTGCGACGCCGGGCGCATCTTCGATCAGTCGCGTCTGCACTTGATCGAGCGTGCTGCCCATCTCGTCGGTTGCGCCGCTTCGCAGGACGATGGCGATGTCATCGGCGCCGGAGCGATCGAGCACCGCTTCGAAGCCTTCTCGCATCGAGAGCACGCCGACGAGCACCAGCACGACACCGGCCACGCCGACGATCGCGACGATCGACGGCGCAAGCCGCTGCGGAATGCTCTTCAGGCTCATTCCGGTGATCGAGACGATCTGCGCTAGCCAGTTCGTCATCGTCTTACCCCTGTTTCGCGAGCGCTTGCACGATCTTCAACCGTCCGGCCTGGTAGCAGGGCAGCGCGGCGGAAATCGCGCCGAGCGCGAGAATGGCGATGATGCTCACGACGAACGAGCGCGGCGGAATCATGATGACCGGGAAGTATTGCCGCACTGCTGCGGGAACAGCATCGGTCGCAAGCACCGCCAGCAGCAAGCCGAGCGCACCGCCGATTGCAGTCAGCAGGATCGATTCGGCCAGCACGAGCAGCGTGATGCCGCGCGAGGAGAACCCGAGCGTCTTCATGACGCCGATCTCTTTCGTTCGCTCGCGGACGCTTTGTGCCATGGCGTTCGCCGTGACGAGCAACATCGTGAAGAACACGGCGGTCACGACCACGGTGATGATCTTGCCGATGTTGCCCATCTGGTTCGCGAAGCTCTGCACGAAGGCCTGTTCGGTCGTCGTTTTCGTTTCCGTGGAAGAGTTTGCGAATAGCTCGTCGATGGCGCGTGCAATTTCCTCCGAACGCCCCGGGTCGTCGACACGCACGACGGCCCAACCGATCGTGTCGCGGCCGAATGCGCTCGAGACGCCTTCGTTGAAATAGTCGTAGTGGAAGAAAATCGTTCCGTTGTCGCCGTTCGGGATCTCGAAGATGGCGGCGATCTTCATCGGCCAGACGTTGCCGCCGCCCTCGCGCATGAAAATGTTGGAGCGGATCGGCACGACGTCGCCGAGCTTCCATCCGAAGCGGTCGGCTAAGTCGCGTCCGACGAGCGCGGCCGTTCGATCCTCGAGCCACGCTTGCCGAGTGCCTTCCACGATGCGCAGCTCCGGATACGCATCGAAGAACGTGTCCGTTTCGACGGCAAACGTGCCGATCTGATTGCGATCGTTCTGGTAGACGCCGCCGAACCAATTGTGCGAGCACGCAACGCGCACGCCAGGCACGGTGCGGATGCGGTTGATGTAGCTTGCCGGCAGGCTCTGGATGATCGACACCTTGTTGATCGTGATCAGACGATCCTGACCCGCGATGCCGGTCGATCCGGTCAGCGCGAACCGCATCGCTTCGAGAATCCCGAACAACAGGAACGCAACGACGATCGACGCCAGCGTCAATGCGGTACGCAGCGGCTTGCGCTGCAAGTTAGCCCACAGCAACGGCAAGTATTTCATCGTCGAAATTCCCTCCTCGAGCCGCCGCGCCGGTCAACGGGACTCGAGCTGTCCTTTGTTCAAATGCAGCGTGCGTTTGGCGCGTGCGGCCGCGCGAGGATCGTGAGTCACCATGACGATCGTCTTGCCCTGTTGCTCGTTCAGCGCATGCAACAGGTCGAGGATCTCGTCGCCCGACTGCCGGTCGAGATCGCCCGTCGGTTCGTCGCACAAGAGCAGATCCGGATCCGAGACGATCGCCCGCGCAATGCCTACGCGTTGTTCCTGACCGCCGGACAGCTCGCTCGGCTTGTGTTTGGCGCGGTCGGCCAAGCCGACGAGCTTCAGCGCGGCTGCCACACGCCTACGTCGCTCGGCAGCGGAAAGTTTCGTCAACAGGAGCGGCAGCTCGACGTTGCGTTCGGCGCTCAGCATCGGCAACAGGTTGTACATCTGAAAGACGAACCCGATGTGTCTGGCACGCCAACGGCCGAGCTCGGTTTCGTTCAAGGTGTCGATACGCCGGCCGCCGATCTCGATCGTCCCGGCGGTCGGGCGGTCGAGGCCGCCGATGAGATTCAGCAGCGTGGACTTGCCCGAGCCCGAAGGACCCATCAAGGCGAGAAAGTCGCCTGCGGGAATGTCGAGATCGAGCGAGGCGAGCACGCGTACGACTTCCGCACCTCGCCGGTAATCCTTCGACACGCCGCGCAACTGCACGATGTTCGCGGCGCCCATCGTCAGCCTTCCTTGATCTTGACCGGCGCGCCGTCGGCGAGCCCTTCGACGGGGCGTACAACGACGACTTCGCCCGCGTTGATGCCCGACAGCACATCGACCTGACCGTCGCGCTCTGCGCCGATACTTACGGCCACACGCTCGACGCGGTCATCCGTGATCCGCCACACGTAGGATGTCTGACCTTCCCGGAACACGCTCGAAGCCGGGATGCGCACGGCCGGGCGTGCCGCGCCTTGGGTCGACTCGTTCCGCGAATCGTCCAGGAAACTGACCTTCACGCCCATGTCCGGCAGGATGCGCGGTTCGAGCTCGTCGAAGCCGATGCGCACGCGCACGGTGGCCTTCTGCCGATCGGCGGTCGGCACGATGTTGATGACGTGGCTCGGAATCTGCCAATCGGGATAGGCGTCGAGCACGGCGATGGTCTTCTGGTTGGGCTTGACGCGATTGATGAACGCCTCGTTCACGTCGACCTCGATTTCGCGCGAGCTCATGTCGACGATGGTTGCAATGCCGGTGCGGGTGTAACCGCCGCCTGCGGAGATCGGCGAGACCATTTCGCCGGGCTGCGCATCTTTCGACACGACGACGCCGTCGAACGGCGAGCGAATGATCAAGTCGGCGAGCTCCTGCTGACGCACGCGCATGGCGCTCTCGGACACTTTGACGTTGCTCTTGAGCGCTTCGAGCCGTGCCAAGAGCGCGCGATACTCCGATTGAGCGGCATCGAGCTGAGATTCGCTGACGAGCTTGTCTTCGCGCAGCTTCTCGAGACGCGCAACATTGCGCGCCGCTTCCTGGACGCGCACTTCGATTTCTTCGAGCTCTTTGCGCGCTGCTTCGAGCTGGCGCTCGGCCAGCACGAGCTGCGGGCGCACGGTGGAATCGTCGAGCGTGGCGAGCACTTGGCCTTCCTCGACTTCCATGCCTTCTTCGATGAGCACCTCGGCAATGCGGCCGGTGGTCTTCGCGGAGACGGTGGCTTGGCGCCGTGCGACGACATAGCCCGAGGCGTTCAGAACCGCCGGTCCGCTATTGCCTGCGCCCGCATTCGTAGCGACTGCCGTTGCGGCCTGCACTTCTATTGCACCGTCGCGAAGCCAGGCGTACACGCCGGCGATCACCGCAAGCGCGAGCACGGCGACGATCAACCATTTGAAGACCGGGCTCGAACCTTCGTGCTCAGGCTCGGGCGTTCGTTCGATCCTCAAGCTGTCGAGCGCGTTTTGGTCGAAGGACATGCGGCGCCATCGGGGGGTTGTTATTGGAGAGGCGAGGATTCTAAGCCTCGCGATGCACGCTCTTAAAGGCGGACCGGCGAGTGGCGCTCGTTCGCCGGTGAATGCCGATCCGGTGCCGTTCGTGCACACCGGGTGGGAAAATTCACAACCGCTCTGCAGTCTTGGGCAGATGATCTTGCAGTGCTGCGGTCGCCGATGGTCGAGATGCGCTTACTGATGAACAGGCTGTCGCGCAGGGGTGCGCGGGCCTAGCAGGATTTCATCGGTGATCGGGCTGACAGGCAGTGTGCAATAGAACGCGGCACCTTCGTTCGGCTTGCCTTCCGCCCAGATCCTGCCGCCGTGGCGGTCGACGATGCGCGCAACGGTTGCAAGGCCGACACCGGAGCCTTCGAACTCCGACGGCGCATGCAAGCGTTGGAACGGTTTGAAGAGTTTCTGCGAATAGTTCATGTCGAAGCCGGCACCGTTGTCGCGCACGTACAGCGTCGACATGGATCCATGCAATTCCTGACCGACTTCGATGCGCGCATGCTCGACTTTGGAGGTGAATTTCCAGGCATTCGCGACCAGGTTCATGATCAAGTCCGAGATCAGCCGCCGATCGCCGTGGACCGACATGCCCGGCTGAATCGTCACGTCGACGTGGCGGCCCGGATCTTTTTGTCTGAGATCGGCGATCACGGATTCGACGATTGCCGAGACGTCCACGATCTCGCGTTTCAGCGTGTGGCGGGAAATGCGCGACAGCACGAGCAGTGCGTCGATCAGATCGGACATCTGCTTGACGCTTCCCTGAATGCGCTGCAGGCGACGGCGCTGCTCTTCGGTTGCATTCGCGCCCATCGACAGCTCGAGTAAGCCTGCCTGACCTGCGATGGTGGTCAGCGGAGAACGCAGGTCGTGCGAAACCGAGGCCGTGAACGCTTCGAGCTCGCGATTGGCGCGGGCGAGCGATTCGTTCGCTTCGCGAAGCTGGCGCTGGCTCGGCAGCGAGAGGATGTCGGGCAGGTATCGCCACAGCAGCAGTGCGGTCGGAACGAGCGAAGCGGCCGCCAAGATTTTCGCGACGGCCTGCAGCCAGTATTGCGTGTGCCAGATGTTCCAGGCCTCGAGCAGGTGCATGATGCCCGTCGCCACCACGCCGAGTCCGAAAGCGATCAACAGCCAATCGATCCTCAGGTCGCGCCGCCGTCGCGCGATGTAAAGGAGCAGGAAGGGAACGGCGAAGCAAGTGACGGCGATGATGAGATCGGGAATTGCGTGGAGCCAGATCAGGGAGGCAGACCAATCGTATGTCACGCCCGTCGGCAAGAATCGATCTGCGCTCGTATCCGACATCTAACCCCCAGGAGGTCTCGCGTTTTCATTCGAAGCGTCGCTTCCGCTGCAGAGCGCTTGAAGCCAAAGCGTAGTCCGAGTCGTGCCCGAATGACATCGATTCGGTTCATGAAAACTGCGCTCGAACGTGTTCGAGAAGTCCAAGTGCGCCGAGCGCAAACGGCAGTAACGAACGCCCGCTATTAGTTCGAACGGCACGAATTGCGGTCGTCGGATGTCGCAAACGAGGCCGCTCGTTCGTCTATAGAGCAACGGGTCGATCGATGGGTGCTCGGGGAGCACAGCTACCGTGCCTCGGTAACTGATTTACTAAAACTTGAGCAGCTAGCGACAAGTTAGCGCGCGATTGTCGCTATCAATTAGTAAATCTAAAGATCAGGGCGAAGGCCGCACGGTTCTGCTCCCGGGATGAGGATTGTTCCTGTACCAACCGGACGGTTAAACTACCGTCCAGCCGGTGCAGTCATCCGGCCTTCCCTCTTCCCTCAGCGAGCTCCCGGAGGTCGACATTCATGGTCGCCGATCAAGCCAACGTCGGCTCGGCGCGCGAGCGCATTCTCGAAGCGGCCGAGCGCGTCATCACGGAAGTCGGCGCTGCGCATTTGACGTTGGATGCGGTGGCGCAGGCCGCGGGCGTGAGCAAGGGCGGACTGCTCTATCACTTCCCGTCGAAGGAATCGCTCCTCGTCGCGCTCGCGCAGCGCTACGTGGACAGCATGGACCGATGCATCGACGAGGCTCGATGCGGGCTCCAAGAGTGCAGCTCGCGCGATCTGAAGGCCGCGATTCTCGGAGTGCTGGGTTCGGATCCTCGCTCGAAGGTGATGGGAGCGATCTTGCTGGCGGCGGCAGCGAACGATTTGGCGCTCCTGGAGGTCATCCGCCGACGCATAGCCGAATACACCGCGGAGATCGAAGCGAACAGTACCGATTTCGCGCGCGCAGCGATCGTCGCGCTCGCAGTGGACGGTTTGAAGATGCGCGAAGCCTTGCGCATCTCGCCGTTCACGGAGGCGCAGCGCGAAGAGATCGTTCGAGAGCTTTTGAAACTGGCAGACGAAGCTTACAGGTGAGTTGCATATGGAAAGTTCGAGTCGAAGACCTTGGCGCCATGGAGTGCTTGGCCTGATTTTCGTAACCGCGTTGGCGGCATGCGGCCAAGAACAGGCACAGCATGCGCCGCCACCGCCTGAAGTTGCGGTACAGACCGTCGACGGCGGTGCAGTTCCGCTCGAGCTCACGTACACCGCGCGTACGGTCGGCTCGCGCGAAGTCGAGGTGCGCGCACGCGTAGGCGGCATTCTGCTCAAGCGCCGCTACGAAGAAGGCAGCTGGGTGAAAGCCGGCGAACCGTTGTTCCTGATCGATCCGGAGCCGTTGCGTGCCAAAGTGGCCTCTGCGCGCGCCGAGCTTGCGGTGGCCAAGGCGCGTCTCGAGGAGGCGCGGCGTCAGCGCGATCGCATTCTGCCGCTCTTCGAACAGAACGCAGTGAGCCAAAGCCGGCGGGACGAAGTGGTTTCCGCATTCGAAGTAGCGCAAGCGAACGTTCTGGCAGCCGAATCGAACTTGCGCACGGCTGAGCTCGATCTCGAGTACAGCGACGTGCGCGCGCCGATCGCTGGGCTCACGAGCCGCGAGTACATGTCGGAAGGGAGCCTGGTCTCCACCGATCAGAGCGCGAGCTTGCTCACGCGGATCGTGCAGGTCGATCCGCTGTACGTGGAGTTCTCGGTGCCCGAATCCGAAGCCAGCCTGATTCGCGCCGGCCTTGCGCCGGCGAGCAACTCGCCCGGGCCGATCGTGAAGCTCGTGCTGGAAGACGGTTCCGAGTATCCCGACGCGGCGAAAGTGACGTTCGTCGACAACGCCGTCGAGTTGAACTCGGGCACCGTGCGCGTGCGCGCAGTTCTGCCGAATCCCGAACGGAAGCTCTTGCCCGGTCAGTTCGTGCGAGCCAAAGTCGAAGGCGTTGCGCTGACGAACGTCGTCTCCGTACCGCGCAAGGCGATCATGTCCAACGGGCAAGGCTCGTTCGTGTTCATCGTCGGCGACGACAGCAAGGTCGAGATGCGCCCCGTTCAGCTCGGCCGCAGCATGGGCAACAACGTGCTGGTCACACATGGCTTGCAGCCCGGCGATCGGTACATCGTCGAAGGCGCCTTCATGCGCGTGCAGCCCGGCATGGAAGTCAATGCCGTCTCGATCGACGCTGAAGGCGTGCGGCATGCCGAAACGGGTTCGCATCCGGTCGAGCAGAATGAGGCGCAATCCGCGAAGGATCGGGAGGCTGCATGATTTCGCGTTTCTTCATCACGCGCCCGATCTTCGCGTGCGTGATCTCGGCATTCATCGTGCTCGCCGGTCTCGGCGGCATGCGCGCGCTGCCGATCTCGATGTATCCGAACATCATTCCGCCCACCGTGAGCGTCACGGCGTTCTATCCCGGCGCGACTGCGGAAACGATCGCCGAGACGGTGGCAGCGCCGATCGAAGAAGAGATCAACGGCGTCGAGAACATGCTCTACATGACGTCCGTCAACTCGGGCGACGGCACGCTCATGATCACGATCACGTTTGCCGTCGGCACCGATCCGGATCTCGCCACGATCAACGTCAACAACCGCGTGCAAGCGGCGGTGCCTCGTCTGCCGGAAGAAGTGCGGCGGCAAGGCGTCATCGTGCGCAAGGCGTCGATGAACTTCCTGCAGATCATCGCCATCCTGTCGCCCGACGGCAGCATCAGCCCGCTCGAGTTGTCGAACTACGCCTCGTTGAACATTCTCGACGAGATCCGTCGCGTGCCCGGCGTCGGCGACGTGCAGCTTTGGGGTCAGGAGTACTCGATCCGGATCTGGATGCAGCCGGACAAGCTCGCGCAGCTCGGTCTGACGCCTTCGGATATCGCTGCGGCCGTCCGCCAACAGAACTCGCAGTTCGCAGCCGGGCGCATCGGTGTCGAGCCGATCGATGTCGACGTCGACTTCACTTATGCGGTCACGGCGCGCGGACGTCTCGAGACACCTGAAGAATTCGAGCAGATCGTCGTCCACACGACGCCGAGCGGCTCGCTCGTGCGCCTGAAGGACGTCGCTCGAGTCGAGCTCGGCGCTCAGACCTACAACTTCAATTCGTTCGTCAGGGGTCAGCAGGCGATCGCGATGGGCGTGATGCTGGCGCCGGGCGCGAATGCGCTCGAGACCGGCCAGGCGATTCGCGCTCGCCTCGACGAGCTGGCGGCGGACTTCCCGCAGGGCATGGCGTACGACATTCCGTACGACACGAATCTGTACGTCGAAGAGTCGATCAAGGAAGTCGTCAAGACGCTCATCGAGGCGATGATCCTCGTGTTCTTCGTCGTGTTGGTCTTCCTGCAGAACTGGCGCGCGACGTTCATTCCGATGCTCGCCGTGCCCGTCTCGCTGATCGGCACGTTCGCTGCGATGCTGTTGCTCGGCTTCTCGATCAACATGCTGACCTTGTTCGGCATGGTGCTCGCGATCGGTATCGTCGTCGACGACGCGATCGTCGTGCTCGAGAACGTCGAGCGCATCATGCGGACCGAGAACCTGCCGGCGCCCGAGGCGACGATGAAGGCGATGTCCGAAGTGACGCGTCCCGTCATCGCGATCGTGCTCGTGCTGACTGCCGTGTTCCTGCCGGTGGCATTCCTCGGCGGGCTCGTCGGCGAGATGTATCGCCAGTTTGCCGTCACGATTTCCGTTTCGGTCGCAATCTCCGGATTCGTCGCGCTGACCCTCACACCGGCTCTGTGTGCGCTGCTCCTGCGGCACGATCACGTCGTCAAGAACCGGTTCTTGAATTGGTTCAACGATTGGTTCGGTCGCATGACGGCCCGCTACACGCGCGGCGTGCAGTTCGTCATGCGCCGCGGCGCGCTCGCGGCGCTCGTGTTCGGCTGCATGATTCTCGCGACCGTCGGCTTGTTCCGTTACGTACCGAACTCGCTGGCACCGCAAGAGGATCAGGGCTACGTGTTCGTGATCGGCGCGTTGCAGGATGCGGCCTCGCTCGATCGCACGACGAAGGCCATTCAGCAGGTCGACGAAGCCATTCGCAATCATCCGGCCGTCAAGACCAGCGTCGGCATCGCCGGCATGGATGCGCTGACCCAGGCGTTCAAGACGAACGGCGGCATCATCTGGCTGCCGCTCAAACATTGGGATGAGCGCACCGGCAATCCTGCGATGTCGCCCGATGCGGTGATTGGCTCGGTGTTCATGGAAAGCAGCAAGGTCAAGGACGCGATGTTCTTCGCCGTGCCGCCGCCGCCGATCGAAGGTCTCGGCATGACCGGCGGTTTCGAGGCGTACATCCAGTCGCGCGGCCGCGGCACTGCGCGCGATCTAGAAGCGGTTGCGTATCAGTTCGTCGCCGCGGCCTCGCAACGGCCCGAGCTCGTCAATGTGATGACGACGTTCAGCGCGAGCGTCCCGCAGATGCGTATCGATCTCGATCGCGAAAAGGCGATGACGCTCGGTGTGCCGGTGACGGAGGTGTTCGAGACGCTGCAGAGCACGTTCGGTGCGCTGTATGTCAACGACTTCAACCGTAATGGCCGCGTGTACCAGGTACAGCTTCAGTCAGAGCCGAGGTTCCGCGCGTTCCCCGAAGACATCCGCAATGTCTACGTGCGCTCGAAGTCCGGTCAGCTCGTGCCGCTCACTGCGGTGGCGTCGATCCGCGAGGTCACGGGGCCCGAGATCGTCGAACGCTTCAACGTGTTCACGGCCGCGAAGGTCATGGGCAGTGCTGCACCGGGATACAGCTCGGGCGATGCGATCCGCGTGGCCGAGGAAGTTGCGCGCGAAGTGTTGCCGCCAGGTTATCAGCTCGCATGGACGGGCACGGCGTATCAAGAAAAGGTGAGCGGCGGCGCGTCGAACAGCGTGTATCTGCTCGGCGTGTTGATGGTGTTCCTGATTCTCGCCGCGCAGTTCGAACGCTGGACCCTGCCGCTCGCGGTGATCCTCGCCGTACCGTTTGCGACGTTCGGCGCGTTCACGGCCGTGTTCCTGCGTGGCCTCGAGAACGACATCTATTTCCAGATCGGCATGCTGACGCTCGTCGGTCTCGCCGCGAAGAACGCGATCCTGATCGTGGAGTTCGCGATGATGAAGTATCACGAGGGCATGCCGCTCGCCGAAGCGGCGGTCGAGGGCGCCAAGCTCCGTTTCCGGCCGATCATCATGACGTCGCTCGCGCTGATTTTCGGCGTGCTGCCGCTTGCGGTGAGCACGGGCGCCGGCGCGGCGAGTCGTCACTCGCTCGGCACGAGCGTGATCGGCGGCATGCTCGCGGCGACGTTCATCGCGACGTTCTTCGTGCCGCTGTTCTTCCGCTGGATTGCGGGCTGGAGCGAGCGGCGCGCCGCGCGACAGGTGGCTGCGAAATCCGCCATGACGACGCAGTGAGAGTGCTATCGACTGCGTGAGCCGCGGATGTCGCGCTCAATCGCGGACATCCGCGGAATTCGAATGCATCAACAAAATTGAATCCGATGATGAAAAAGACGTGCTTGGTTTTGGCTGCAGTCGCGTTGAGCGGCTGCATCGTTTCGAAAGTCGATCCGCAGAAACCCGATCTGCCGCTGCCCAACGCATTGCCGGCGGTCGAACGCGAGGCGGTCGATCTGCCGAATCCCTGGTGGAAGCTGTTCGGCGATCCCGTGCTCGATGCGCTGATGGAGGAGGCGCTCGATCACAACACCGACGTGGCTGTGGCCGCCGCACGCGTCGCGCAGGCGCGCGCCTTGCTGCGCTCGGCCAATGCCGACCGGTTACCGTGGCTCGATCTTCAAGGACAAGCGAATCGCGCGAAATCGAGCGAGGAAGTGACGTTTCCCGGCGCGGAGCGCATTCAGACCACCTACACCGTACAAGGCATCGTCAGCTTCGAGCTCGATTTCTGGGGTCGCTATCAGCGCGCATCCGAATCGGCGCGTGCGCAATTGCTGAGCACCGAATACGGCCGCGAAGCGACCAAGCTCGCGCTCACCGGCGATGTGGCGCGCGGCTATTTCGCGTTGATCGCCGCGGCGGAGCAGCTCGCGCGCGGACGCGACACGTTGGCAACGCGCGAAGAGTCGCTGCGACTGGAGAAGCTGCGGCTCGATGCCGGCGAAAGCGATGAGTTCACGTATCGACGCGCGGAAGCGGACACGGAAGCGACGCGCACCTCGGTCTATCAGCTGGAGCTCGAAGTGGCGCTGCGCGAATCCGCGCTCGCGCTGTTGCTCGGACGTTCGCCGAAAGACCTCGTCGAGCGTGCGATCCTGACGAGCGACGTCGAGCTGCCGACGCCGGTTGCGTTGCCGGAGGCGTTGCCTTCGACCATCTTGCAACGTCGGCCCGACATCGGCGCGGCGGAGCAGGCGCTGAATGCTTCTGCAGCCGATATCGGCGTGGCTCGCGCGGCGCTGTTCCCAAGCATTTCGCTGACCGGCGCCTTCGGTTCGGTGAGCCGCGAGCTCAGCAACTTGTTCACCGAATCTTCCGAAGCGTGGTCTGCATCGGGCGGATTGTTCCAACCGTTGTTCGAAGGCGGGCGGTTGCGCGCGAACGTTTCGCGCGCCGAAGCCGTACGCGAGCAGCGCAAGGCCGAATACGCGCGTACCGTGCAGCAGGCGTTTCGCGAAGTGCTCGATGCGTTGAACGGCCAGCGCTTGATCGAGAGCGTGCGTACCTCGAGCAGCGCGCAAGTTTCGGCATTGAGCCGGGCCACCGAGCTTGCCGAGCTTCGTTATCAGCAAGGCGACATTGCGTACCTCGAGTTGCTCGACGTTCGTCGCGGGCTGTATCAGGCACAAATCAATCTCGTGGCTGCGCATCGCGACTCGCTACTCAATACAGTCGATCTCGCACTCGCGATGGGCGGCGGTTTGGGCGAACGCGCGGAGCCCGTGTCGGCCCGGCGCTAACGCCGGGCCGGAGGCTGAAGACCGAAGGCTGAAGGCTGAAGGCTGAAGGAAGAGAGGGCGCCTTCGCGCGCCCGTAACTCTCTGCATAGCGGAAGAGTAGAGAGGGATAGTCGCTCGAAGATTCTTTTTGGGCTCGAGGCGCTGGGCACCCCAGAGATCCGCATACAAACCGCGCGCTCGAATGTTCAGTCGAGGCGAAGTGGAGTTTCCTTGTCCTTTTCGGCAAAGAGGCGGCTGAGAAGAAATCGCCGAGCGCGAACCTTCTTGCCAGAGCCCCAGAGCCCCCATTGCCACTCCTTTACACGCCCCCCAGTGGACACGCACCGCGTGTAGGCGCAAGACTACTGACCTGTCCGTTTAGGGGGATCGCTATGTCGAGAACGTATCAATGGTTGTCGCTCGCCGTTGCCAGCGCGCTCGCTTCGAGCGCATGGGCGCTGAATCCGGGTGAGACAGTTGACAATTTTCGTCTGCTCGATCATCAAGGCGCCGCGCACGAGCTGTATTACTACTCGGATACGAAGGCCGTCGTTCTCATGACGCAGGCGAACGGCTGCGAAGTCGCGAACAAGGCCATTCCGCGCCTCGATGAGCTGCGTGCCGCGTACGAGCCGCGCGGCGTTCGCGTTTTCATGCTCAATTCCAATCCTGGCGACGATCGTGCCTCCATTCGCGCAGTCACCGACCGAGTCGGCACGAAGATTCCCGTGCTCGAGGATCGCCTGCAACTCATCGGCGAATCGCTCGCTGCAACGCGGGCGGGCGAGGTGTTCGTCATCAATCCGGTCGGCTGGAAACTGGCGTATCGCGGACCGATCGACCAGGCGGCATCGACGCTCGATGCGTTGGTTTCCGGAGCCGCTGTGGAGCCAAAGAAAGTCGAAGCTGCCGGATGTGCGGTGAGCATGCCGGAGCGCGAGCGGCGTAAAGAGCACGCCAAGATTTCGTATTCGAAGACGATCGCGCCCATCCTCATCGACAAGTGCGTGACTTGCCATCGCGAGGGCGGCATCGGTCCGTGGCAGATGTCGAGCTACGAAATGATCAAAGGCTTCGCACCGATGATCCGCGAAGTCTTGCGTACGCGCCGCATGCCGCCGTGGCACGCGGATCCGCACTACGGCGTTTTCAGCAACGATCGTTCGCTGAGCGACGATGAAGTGAAGACGCTCGTACATTGGATCGAAGCCGGTGCGCCGCAGGACAAGGCGCCCGATCCGCTCAAGAGCTTGAAACAGGATTGGCCGGAGTGGGAGCTGGGCGAGCCGGACCTCGTCGTGGAAACGCCGGCGTTTACGGTGCCTGCGACCGGCACGATCGACTATCAGAATCCGATCGTGAAGAACCCGCTCGGTAAGGACGTCTGGGTGCGCGCAGTCGCGTTCAACCCGGGGGATCGCGCCGTCGTGCACCACATCCTCGCTTACGGCGTAAAGGCCGGTGCGAACAATTCGCGCAGTCTCGGCACTTATCTCGCGGGATACGCGCCGGGCGGCGGCACGATCCGTTTTCCGGAGGATACCGGCGTGCTGCTCACCAAGGACATGGATTTCCGATTCCAGATGCACTACACGGCGAGCGGCAAGGAGTCGACGGACGTGACGAAGATCGGCATCTATTTCACGGAAGAGCCGCCGAAGCATCCGCTGCGACAGTTCGTGATGCTCGATCCGCGCCTGAAGATTCCGCCGCATGCGAAGGACCACTACGTGGTTGCTCCGCCGCGCAAGTTCGACCGCGACGTGATCATCTACACGCTGACCGCGCATTCGCACTATCGCGGCAAGGCGTCGAAGTTCGTCGCGAAATATCCGGACGGCCGCGAGGAGATCCTGCTGTCGGTGCCGCATTACGATTTCAATTGGCAGACCGCGTACGAGCTCAAGGAGCCCAAGTTCCTGCCGGCCGGCACCACGCTCATCTATGACACGGTCTACGACAACTCCAGCCAGAACAAGGCCAACCCCGACCCGACGATCGAAGTGCGGTGGGGCGAGCAATCCTGGGAGGAGATGATCTACGGCAACGTACGTTATCGCTACGCCGATGAGACGACACAGGTAACGCAAGCGCGTTGAGCGTTCCAATGCAGGGCGATCGGTTGAGCGATGCTCAGCCGATCGCCCTTTGTTTTTCCGGGTCTCTATCGAGCTTCAAGTCGACACGCCGATCGAGCCGGAATCGAGCTTCGTCAGCCTCGTAATCCCATTGCTCGATCTCGCAAACCGGCCGCTCCGCGCAATATCGCACCACGTTGACCGAGTTGGGCGCTTCGGCGCGCACGCGATAGGAAACGGCGGTGCCCGCTTGCACCGCCCAGACGCGCCGTTTCAATCCGGCGATGTGCTCGTTCAACGAGCGCACATACGGCAAGTGGATGTGTCCGCCCATGATGAGGTCGGTGCCCGCTTCAGCCCATGCGCATACGGCTTCCCGATATCCGTGCAGCAGGTTGCCCACATCCTGCGTGCGAATCACGTGAACCGGCTGATGCACGACGACGATGCGCAGTTGTTCCGGTCGAGCATGCCGTAAGCGGCGCGCGACACGTTCGATCTGTTCCGGCGAGACTTCGCCGTCCTTGTGGCGTTTCGGGCGCGTCGTATTCACCGAGACGACGAGCAACGCCTCGCTCGAATACGTGGGTTCTAGATCGGAGCCGAAGGCGGCAACGAATCCCGCGTAAGGATCGAATGCGCGCGCGAATACATTGAACAACGGGATATCGTGATTGCCCGGAATGGCAAGCACGGCAGCTGCTTCCAGCTGATGCACGAATGCGGCTGCTTTCGCAAATTGGGCGGCACGTGCACGCTGCGTGATATCCCCCGACAGCACGACGACCTCTGGACGCACTTCGCGGGCAAGCTCGATCAGTGCCGCAACGACCGGGAGCCGTTCGGTGCCGAAATGCGGGTCGGAGATCTGCAAGAGCGTGGCCTGCATCGTCATCGCTGCTCAGGCGCTCCATTTGCGTCCTGGCGCGGCACCATCAGCCGCAACGAATAGGGCGCGATGCTGAAATCGAGCGGAGGACGCATGCGCAGGATCTCGCCGTCGATCGCAATCTTGATGTCGCGGCGTCCGCGGCGCAGACGGGGGGTCACGGTCATGCTGCGAAACGCAAAGCTACGAATGTGATCAGCATCGCCGAGCGTGCCGAGCGCGCCGCGCAGCGCGAGCCACAACAGTGCCGAAGGTCGATTCGCCTTGACGATCACGGCGGCAAGGCGGCGTTGCTGAACGTCGTCGGCTTCGTCCAGTCCGACACGTTCGAGTTGCAACGAATTGTTGCCGACGAACAGCGTCGGCGTGCGTACGACTTCGCGTTCATGCTCCAGCTCGATTTCGAGCTCGAGCTGTCCGGATTCCTGTAGCAGCGTGCGCAATCCCGACCATAGCGCAACAACAGGTTTGCGACCGAACTGGCTGGTCGCCTCTTCGCGTCGTTCGAGCGCTTTCGGATAAAGGCCGAGACTCACATTGACGAGAAAAATACGGTCGTTCACGGCGCCGACCTGCACCGGTTTCAGACGCGGATGCAACAGCACGTCGATGGCGGCTTCGAGCTCGAGCGGGATGCCGTGCGCCCGGCCGGAGTAATTGAACGTGCCCTGCGGCACGATGCCCACCGGAACCTCGAACGGCAATGCAGCATGCACAATGGCATTGATCGTGCCATCCCCGCCGACGGCCACGACGGCGCCGCCATGCTCGCGAGCTTTCTGTACGGCGCGTCGGGCTTGCCTGGCGACATCGTCTGGTCGTTCGATGAGCACGAATTCATGAACACGATTCGCCGCTTCGAGTTGGGAGCGCATTTGCGCGAGCGTTGTGTCCGCATCGGCCGCACCCGAGCGCGCATTCATGACGATGAACAGAGGCGCGGTCCGATCCGGGAAAGCAACGGGTTGGTTGGGCATGGGCGCAAACAGTGAGTGACGTATTCGCTAATGCGCGGTGTCGCCCGCAAGTTGCAGTTCGTTGCCGTTTCGGTGCAGGGCCGCCTCGATCGGGTCAAGAAGTCATTAATGGCAGGCAGGCCGGTCTCGATCGTGTTAAGTAAGCGTGTCCACGCCGATCGGAACCGGCCGGCGCCTAGCGAACTTTTCCGGCGACATCGACGTTGTGCCACGCATTGGGGATCGTGAAGGAGGGCAGTATGCGAAGGGTGCATTCATTCGGACTCGTACATGCGGTGTGGGCGCTCAGCCTGTTGTTGGCGTGCACGGCTGCGCAGAGTCAATCGCGCGCTGAATGCGAAAGGGAATACAAACCGCAAACCGGTCAGCCGGGCAAGGACGTCATTTGGGTGCCGACGAACGATGCGCTCGTCGAGCGCATGTTGCGGATGGCTAAGACGACCTCGTCCGATATCGTGTACGACCTCGGTGCGGGCGACGGCAAGATTGCCATCGCTGCGGGCAAGAAATTCGGGGCTCGCGCGGTGGGTATCGAGTACAACCCAGACATGGCGAAGTACGCCCAATGCCTGGTGAAAGCGGAAGGCGTCAGCGACAAGGTCCGGATCATTCAAGGCGATATCTTCGAATCCGATTTCAGCGAAGCGACGGTCGTCACGCTGTACTTGCTTCCGGAGCTGAATCTGCGGTTGCGTCCCACGCTCTTGAAAATGAAACCGGGGACACGTGTCGTTTCGCATTCCTTCCTGATGGACGACTGGGAGCCCGATGACCGTACCACCGAAGACGGCTATGCCTATCTATGGATCGTCCCGGCTCAGGTCGAAGGCACGTGGACGTTCACGCCGCAAGGAGAGGGACAGCGTTTCGTCGTGAATCTGGAACAGAAGTTCCAGTTCCTCGAGGGCAATATGGGTTCGGGCGCTCAGGCTCGCCCGATCAGCAATGGGAAACTGAACGGCGCGGAAATTCGCTTCTCGTTCGTCGGGGATGGCGGCACGGCGGAGCTCGTCGGTACCGTGAACGGATCGCGCATCGAAGCCACGGTGACCCAAGGCAACAAGAAGACGCGCTACGTCGGCACGCGCTCGTAATCGATGAGCATCGAAATGGATCGCGCAAGCGCGGCGCTGGTGCAGGACACCGAACCTGCGTCAGCGCCGCGCCCCGTATTGAGCGTCTGGGGCGCGACGATGATCACGGTCGGCATCGTCATCGGTGCCGGCATTTTTCAGACGCCGTCGCTGGTCGCGAACATCGCGGGCTCGGGTTGGGCAATGATGGCTGCCTGGGTGCTAGGCGGTGTGTTGTCGCTCATCGGTGCGCTCACCTATGCCGAGCTCGCGAGTACGTATCCGAGCGCCGGCGGCGATTACACATTTCTTACTCGCGCATACGGCAAGAACTTGAGCTTTCTGTTTGCGTGGGCGAGGAGTCTCGTGATCTGCACGGGCTCGATCGCACTGATCGGATTCATTCTCGGCGACTATCTCACGCGCCTGTGGAGCTTCGGACCGTATTCCTCCGCCATTTATGCCGCAGGGGCGGTCATTGTCCTCACCGCGGTCAATCTGCTCGGTTTGCGCGAATCCGCGCGCGTGCAAAGCGTCCTGACGATCCTGGAGATCGCTGGTGTCTTGCTCGTGGCGCTGGCAGGTGCTGCGCTCGGCTCGCGCATCGCCGAAGAAGTCGTCCCGGCTACGTCGAGCACGGGCGTCGGTGCGTTGGGACTCGCGATGGTGTTCGTGCTGCTCACGTACGGCGGCTGGAACGATGCGGCCTACATTTCCGCGGAAGTCCGCGGCGGACCGCGCGCGATCCTCAAGACGCTCGTCGGATCGATTGCCATCATCACTGCGGTGTACGTCTGTTTCGTGGCAGCGATCTGGTATGGGCTCGGCTTCGAAGGGTTGAAAGCTAGCCAGGCAGTCGGTGTCGACGTGATGGAGGGCGCCTTCGGCACGTTCGGCGGACAGCTCATCGGCATCATCGTCGCGATCTCCGCGCTCACGTCGATGAACTCGACGATGATCGTCGGCGCACGCACGAACTATTCGGTGGCGCGCGACTGGCCGGTCTTCGCGTTCATGAGCGAATGGCGCGGCGAGCGCAATCTGCCCGTCGTCGGCTTCATCGTTCAGACGGCCATCACGTTGGCTTTGATCGCATTCGGCGCCGTCGAGAAGGACGGTTTCACGACCATGGTCGAATTCACGGCGCCAGTCTTCTGGTTCTTTTTCATGCTGAGCGGCATATCGCTGTTCGTCTTGCGCCGAAAGAATCCGACTCGGCCGAGACCGTTCAGCGTTCCGCTGTATCCCGTGCTACCGGCAATTTTCGTCTGCACCTGCGCCTATCTGCTCTACTCCAGCATCACTTACGCGCAATCCCAGCGCGCGGGTTATGTGGCCATTGCCGTCGTGGCGGCAGGTGCTGTGGTGTTGTTTGGGATGAGGATGCGTGGGCGGACAAGGGAATAAGGGAAGGAGGGAAGGTCGCGATCCGTGATTCGTGAATCGTGATTCGTCGCGCGCCCGGCGCGCTTTCCCTTTCCCCTTTCCCTTTTCCCTTTTCCCTTTTCCCTATTCCCCAACCACCGTCGGCCTCTCCGCATACGGCGGCATTTTCCACACATAAATGCCGTCGTTGCCGAGCTTGATGTATTTATCGGGCGGCCAGTCGCGGCCCATGTCGAAATCGTGAGAGACGACGCGTGCACCGGGCTTCAGCTCGGCGAAGAGTTTCGGCATCAATCGGCGGTTCAGACTCGGCAGCAAGTAGAGCGTGACGACGGTCGCTTCGGTGAGATCCGTTTCGAACAAGTCGGCAACTTTGAACGTCACGAGATTCTCCACACCGGCTTCCTTGGCATTGGCACGCGCTTCGCGGATGCGCGCCGGATCGAGATCGATGCCCACACCCCGGGCGCCGTATTTCTTGGCGGCAGCGATGACGATGCGTCCATCGCCGCAGCCGAGATCGTAGACCACGTCGAGAGGACCGACGTCCGCCTCATCGAGCATGCGATCGACGACCTCATAGGGCGTCGGCACATACCAGACATCCAACTTCGACTTCGATTTTGCAGGCTCGGCCGCGTAAGCCGCGAGCGCCAGAGTCCATCCGCAAAGCGTCACCAGGCTGATCCAAGCTGAACGACGGCTGTTCATCCTGCTTCCCCTTCCCGGTCCGTTGCACTATCGTCGGTAGCAACACTCTACCTCGGCAATCGTCGCGGTTGCATACTGGTCTTTTCGAATCGAGAGCGGATCCGTGAGTTACTCGAAACCTTGGTTGATCGCAATCTTCGGTGCCTTGGTCGGTTGCAGCCAAGGCAATGTGCACGATGCTGCATCGGCGCTACGGCCAGTCTCCGAAGCGGCTGCGGCGGAGCTTCCGGAGCTGGTCGTGTACAAGAACCCGACTTGCGGATGTTGCTCCGTCTGGGTCGAACACATGCGCAAGCATGGATTCACGGCGAAAGTGCATGACGTCGATGACATGGGGCCGATCAAGGAACGCGTCGGCGTTCCGTACGGAATGGGTTCGTGTCACACGGCCGAGGTCGGCGGTTATTTCGTCGAAGGTCATGTACCCGCCGAGGAAGTGCTGCGCCTGTTGAAAGAGAAACCGCGAGCCAAGGGACTCACGGTGCCAGGCATGCCGATCGGTTCGCCGGGCATGGAGCAAGGCTCGAGAAAGCAGCCCTACGACGTGCATCTCGTCCACGAAGACGGCACGACGAGCGTCTACGCGAAATACTAGGACAAAGCGCTGTCCACGAATCTTTTCTCGCGCAAGGCGATGGATTCGCCTCGCGCGATCGATTGACGTGAAGCCGGCAATCGGCGCGAAGGCCAGATCCCACATTCGAATCGGAACTCGCCCCATGGTCGCGGAGTAGAGCTTTGTCCGCGCGGATCAGAAGGAGCGTCCCATGGTCGTCGAGATGCGCAATCGGCTTTCCCGACTAAGTGCCGAGCCGGGCAACTTGAGCGAGAACGAACGCTGGCTGTCGGGTGTGGCGGGCTTGGCACTCGGACTGATCGCGCTGCGCAATCGCAGTGCCGTCGGCAAATTGCTGCTCGCGGCGGCAGCGGTGCCGATGCTGGCGCGCAGTGCCACGGGATATTGCGCCATGAAGAGCGCGATCGCAGGCGAAACGTCACTGAGACAGGGCATGCAGGAACAAGTACGGCGGATTCGCCAGTCGCTCAGTGCGACGACGGGCCGGATCGGCAGTATGGATACGCTTTATCGGATCGAGCTGCAGGAGCTCCGCGACGCCGAAGGCCGTTTCGCCGCCTTGATCGAGCGTACGGTGCCATGCCTGCAAGACGAGTTGGTCGCGTTGCGTGTCGACGAGTATGGAGCCGAGCTGCATGCACGCCGGAGCGACGTGGAAGGTGTGCTCGCACGCATGGAGATGGATGCGCAGGTGCACGAAGACGACGCAATGCGCGCGCTCATCCGCGAGACCGAGAAAATGGCGAGAGTTTGTGCGCCCGCCGTACGGGATGCTGCGCTCATCGCATCGTTGCAGCGGATCATTCATTACAAGATTGCCGGCTACGGCACGATCGCCGCGTATGCAAAGGCGCTAGGCCGGACGGAAGACGCGGCGCGTTTCGCTGAGCTCGCCGCACGCGACAAGGCGGTGGACGAAGAATTCAGTCGTCTGGCCAAAGGAACGCTCAACCCGCAAGCCGCTACGGCGCCCGAGCCGACAATAGCGCCGAGGTCGGTGAGGACTCACTGATCTAGTCGACAGTGGATAGTTGACAGTTGATAGCGAGCGGCGCTCGCTTTCCGCTATCAACGATCCGCTATAACTGTAGCGGTGTTCCCCGCCCGTAGCTGTCCGTTCTCGAAGCGGTTCGGTGTGGCGTTCAATCGCTGCTCCAAGCCGATTGGAGAACGCGAGTGAAGGTCTGGCATCGAGCGCCGTTCGAAATCTCGACGGACAAGGCGCGACTGGACGTTGCGCTGATTCACGAAAACCTCGCACGTTCCTATTGGTCGCCGGGGATTCAGCGGGAAGTCGTCGAGAGGGCGATTGCGAACTCAGTGTGCTTCGGGGCCTACCACGCTTGCGAGCAAGTCGGTTTTGCGCGCGTCGTCAGCGATTGCGCCACATTTGCGTATCTCTGCGATGTGTTCGTCGTTGCCGCCTGGCGCGGACGAGGGATCTCGAAGTTCCTGATGGAATGCGTCAAGGCGCATCCCGATCTGCAGCGCTTGAGGAGGTGGATGCTCGCAACCCGAGATGCGCATGGCTTGTACGCGCAATTCGGTTTTACCCCGATCTCAGCGCCGGAGCGGTTCATGCAGATCCATGATCCCCACGTTTATGAGTTGACAGTTGATGGTTGACAGCGGGAAGCAACAAGACTGCGAACGAGAGGCAGCGCGTTCGCTGTGGAATTCGTCCGATGGAGTCTGTTTCCGCGATCGACTGGCAGTTTCGGCACGATCTCTCGCTATCAACTATCAACCGCCCACTGTCAACTAGGGCAGGCGCCCTCTTCGCTATCGACTGTCAACTATCAACCATCAACTGGTAACTGTTTACCGGTTCACACTTTCGCGCCGACGGTCTGAGACAGAATTCGCACGCCGCGCCGCCCGGTACGCGGGGATGGCGCGCGTCCCGTCTATCAGACTACTGAGACTCGACGTTGAGCGAAGCTTCGATCACAGCCCTTGCGCTCGAGGAATCCTTGCTTCGGGAATGGAGCGAGTTCCATGCGCGGATAGAGCAGCAACGCACGGCGCCCGCGACCCGTGCGCATGCGGAAGCGTTTGTCGACTATTCGCGCGACGATGCCTTCGTCGATTCGGTCGTCGACGCGATCAGTCTGTACTTGGCCGGCCGCCACGGGTTCGATCGCAAGTTCGGCGGGCATCTGGAATTGATGCTGATCCAGCGCGCTCGGGAAGAGGACGTGACCATCCTCGAGAAGCTTGCCGCGAAGTACGCCAGCGACGGCGATCTGATCGGGATGATGGGACTGCTGCATCGTCTGCAGCTCTACTCCGGCGACGCCAAGTTGCAGCCCGTCATTGCAATCTGCACAAATGCGCTGCGCGACGTGAAGAGCGTCGAGGATATGAACGCCTGGGCGCGCTCGATCGGCATCGATCCGGTGCAGGAGTCCTGGACGTTCACGCTGAAGATGGGCTCGGTGCCTCCCAAGATCTGGTTCCTGCACAAACACGACCTGCGTCCGCGCGATGTGTCGCTCGACTTGCTCATCAACGACAGCCAGTGGCGCGTGCAGGTCGCGCGCGTGGATCGCAACTACTCGGCGCAATGGCGTGCGTCGGGAATCACGGTCGATACGGATGAAACGCGCCTGAAGGCCCTTGCCGTGTGGCCGACGATTTCCGGTCCTCAGCTCTTTCCGGTCTTTGCGGCAACGCTCGCGCAGTTCCTGCAGGTCGAGTGGCTGCGCACGGCATGGATCACCTCGAGCGGGGTGCAGATCGATCGAACGCTCCTGCTCGATTGGCTGCATACGCTGATCGACGAACTGCAGCCTTGAGTGATTCCCTGAGCGCCGGACAGGGTGCCCCCGATGGTTCTCCGCAGGATTCGCACGTAACATTTCTTGACCAAGTCATAAGAAGAACGATTCATTCGATGGAGCAGACGCGCCGAGTCGTGGGCCACGGCTCCCCTGAAAACCCGACCCCGCGTGCGACTTTCTCGACGCGAGTGGTTGCTGCCTCGCTGAGCGCGCTGGTGCTCAGCGCCTGCGTGAGCACCGTGCCCACCGAGCTCGACTTCGTCGAGGTCGATGCGAAGAAGATCTCCCTCGAGCGTTCGACGTTCAGTGCGCAGGCGGTCGCGGACGGTGTGAGCATTTCGCACGTGTTCGCCACACCGCTCGATCCGAGGCTCGCGTCGGCGACACGGCTCGAGTCGAGCATTACGCACGAAGTGAGCGACGGAGGCGAACAGCTACGCATCGGCGATGCGGTGAGCAGTGTCGGGATGTGGGGCACGCCGGTGCGATTCGGCGGCGTGCAGTTCGGTAAGACGAGTCCGCGCGAACACGTGCTGCTTCTGCCGGAGTTGGCGACGAGCGGGGTCGCTGTGTTGCCGACCGCGGCCGATGCGCTCTTCGCCTCGCTGGATCCGGATTCGCCGCTGCGAGCGCACTCCCTGTCGGTTGACTATTCGGTGCGCGCATTCACCGGTACGAAGGTGGGCCTGACGGCTCGCGATGCGCTCGGACGCAGCCAACAGATCAGTGCGCCCATCATCGAGCCGGTGCGATTGGTCAAAGAAGGCTGCGAAGATTTCTCGATCGGTCTAGGCAGGGTACGCCGCGACTACGCCATCGAGAGCAACGACTACGGTCCCTTGTTCGCGAATACGACGGTGGCTTGCAGCACGCCGCTCGGTCTTACGATCGAGGGTCATGGCGAGTACCTTGCGGACGAAGTCGCCGCGCTCGGGTTCGGCCTCGCCCACAAGCTCGGTTCGTTCGGCATCGCCTCGGTTGCCTTTGCTTCCAGCCAAAGCGAGTTCGGTGCGGGATGGCTTGCGCGGGTCGGCTTCGAGCACAGCAATCCCTGGTTCAGTATTGCGCTGCGCTCGCGGCTGCAGAGCCGGGAGTTTCGCGAGATCAATTCGCTCGCGGTGTCCGATCCCATCATGCATCGAGATTTGGCGAGCATCGGGATTCGAGTCGCCGAATGGGCGAGCTTGTCGCTCGCGTATGCGACTCAAACCACTTGGTCGCGAGAGCGCGCAAGTCTCATTGCGGTTCGGCAGGACGTGAGTGTCGGTCGGGGATCGCTGTCGTTGAGCGCCGGTCACTCGCCGACCGAGAACATCGGCTCGTCGCTCTTCATTTCGTATCGACGACCGTTCGGTACCGAGTCGCGCGATACCTCGAAGATTCGCGAGCTCGATTTGGAATCGTTGGCGCGCCCGCTCACGTTGACGGAGTAGTCGCGGAAACGTGGCGAGCCTTCGGCCCGCCACGCGCCGCTTTCCGGTTCAGAAGTTGTACCGGCCGTAGATGCCGATCTGTTTGAGGTCGTCGCCGATGTTCAGCAGGCCGCCGACCGAGAACTGGTTGTTGAAATGGTAGCGACCTTCGCCGACGAGGGTCACTTCGTCCTCGAACCCTCCCACTTCCGCTGTTGACAGGTCGATGCCGCCTTCGAGCTCGAAGCCCCGGCCGACCGCCGCTCTCACGCGGGCGCCCAAGAAGAAGCCGATATCGTCGTCGTCGGCAGGCCCGGCATCCACGTCGTAGCGGACGAGCCCGCCTCGGGCGATGAAGTCGAGATTCTGGTTGATCGGCCAGTGACCGCCGGCGCCGACGGTCAGGCGCGTGAAGTCCACGTCACGATCGAAGTCGAGCACCTGAGCCTCGACGAGCACGAAGAAGTTGCTGCTGACCGCCAGCGAGCCGCGCAGCTGGAAGCCGTCTCCATCCAGATCGAACCGGCCGCTGTCGATTTCAGCTTCCGGAATGATCGCGAAATCGATGAACGAATAGCCGAAGTTCGCGGCTTGCCCGCCGACCGGTAGCAGCATGGCGACCGCAGCGAGCGCGTTCAGGAATCGTGATTTCATTTACAAATCTCCTCACGAAAGATTTTCACCGCAATTGACCGGTTGCGGTGGTGCTGACATCGTTATCAGCGGCGCGCATTGTAGTGAAGAACACGCGCACGCCACAGACGTCGCACAGCGGCGCCACACAAATAATTCCAACATCGATGGGGTTCCACTCATGGTTGTCACTCTAAAGCGACACTACTTGCTTGCAGTTGCGTTGCTTGCGCTCGCAAGCGCGTTGGCAACAGCGCAGGCCGGCGTCATCGTCACGCGTGAATTCGATTCGCAGGCGCTAGGACGCAAGTGGGCATACACCGTCTATCTGCCCGACGGTTACGAGAGCTCGTCGCTGCGTTATCCGGTGCTGTATCTCCTGCACGGCAACGGACAATCGCTGACCTCCTGGAGCGTATCGGGACGCATTCAACAAACTGCCGACGATCTCATCGCATCGGGACAGATCCCGCCGACGTTGATCGTCATGCCCGATGCAGGCACGACGTGGTACGTCGATCGCAAGGAAAAGATGGAGAGCGCATTCATTAACGATCTGTTATCCGACGTCGAAGCCCAATTCCGCACCGTCGCTGCGCGCAACGGTCGCGTGATCGGTGGATTGTCGATGGGCGGCTACGGATCGCTGCGCTTTGCGCTCAAGTATCCGGAGAAGTTTGCGGCCGCCGCGCTGCTGTCGCCGGCCATCTACGATCCGGAGCCGCCAGAGAGCTCGAGCGCCCGCCGCGTCGGCGTGTTCGGCTCGCCGAATTACGACGGCGAGGTTTGGAAGCAGCTCAACTATCCTTCTTTGATCGACGGTTATTTCGCGAAGAAGCAACTCGTCCCGATGTACATCGTCTCCGGCGACGACGATGAATTCGTGATCGAGCCCGAGGCGATGAAGCTCTACAGCCTGCTTCGCAGCCGCCGACATCCGGCCGAACTGCGCATCGTTCAGGGCGGACACGATTGGAACGTGTGGTCGACGACGATCGGGGAGGCGATGGAGTACATGTATCGCTTCGTCACCCGGCCGGTGCTCGAGCCGCCGAGCCGTCCTGCGAAGAGCGCTCGATGAGCTTCGCTCCGGCTCAGACCTAGGAAATCACGAGGCGCCAGACGCCAGACCTCTGGCGTCCCGGGTGCAATCCTGGTACCTTGTTATAGCAAGGTTGCTTCGTAGGCCAATGAACGCCGAGAAACTCAATGCGATTCGTAAGGGACTGCTCGAGTACGTACTGCTCAAGGTCATTTCATCGGACAAGCTGTACGTCGCGGACATGCTGAAGCGTCTCGGCGAGACGGAGTTCGCGACGCAGGAGGGCACTCTGTATCCGCTGCTGAGCCGATTGCGGCGCGAAAATCTGGTCGATTACGAGTGGCGCGAGTCCGAGTCGGGTCCGCCGCGCAAGTATTACCAATTGACTCGCAAAGGTGCGGCACAGCTTGCGGAGTTCGACGAGTATTGGAAGCGACTGACGGCGACGATCAACCAATTGGGGAAATAGCCCATGCGCAGAGTGGTCACGGTGAATCTGGCCAACAATGCCTACGCGTTGGACGAGAACGCCTACGAACGGCTCCGCGCCTTTCTTGCAGCGGCCGAAACTCGTCATGCCAACGTGCCCGATCGCGCTCGAGCGCTCGCCGACATCGAGCAATCGATCGCGGAGCAAATCGTCACTCGCCGCACCGCCGAAGAATCCGTCGTCAGCGATTCGGTGATGAGCGAAGCGTTGCGCACGTTGGGCGACGATTCGAGCGCAGGCCCGGCTCCTGTCGTCCATACGGATGGCGCCCTTTCGGTGCCGAGAACCGAAAGCGAATTCACACGATTGCCCGTGCTCGTGCTTTGCGTGTTCCTGGGCTGGATCGGGTTGCACCGCTTCTACGTAGGAAAGATCGGCACAGGCATCTTGCAATTGATCACGCTTGGCGGTCTGACCCTTTGGACGCTCTATGATTTGATCGTGATCCTCTTCGGTTCCTTCACGGATGCGGACGGTCGGCGGATCACGCGCTGGGCGTAGCGAACATCGATCGAGAATTGCGGAAACGGTCATGAAAAGAGTCGTCACGGTCGAGCTGAACGGCATGAGCTTCAACCTGGACGAGGACGCTTACGACCTCGTCCACGCGTATCTGCGCCGCGCCGAAGCGCAACTCGCGTCCGATCCGGGGCGCGCCGAAGTGATTGCGGATCTCGAGCGATCGATTGCGGAGAAATGCCAGCCTTTCTTGAGCGCGCACAAGAACGTCATCACGGCCGAGGAGATGCGCAGCGTGCTCGACCAGATCGGTACGGTCGGGGACGATGCCGGGCCGTCCTCGGCAAATACGTCCTCGCAGCACGAATCCACCGTTGGCGGCGACGATCCCCCGCTCGTGCAAGTCCGCGAAGGCGCGATGGTGAGCGGCGTGTGCAACGGCCTTGCGGTGCGTTACGGCATCGATGTCACGATCATCCGCGTGCTCTTCGTGTTGCTGGCGCTCTTGACGTCGGGCGCATTCGTCCTCGTCTACATTGCGATGATGTTCATCATTCCGTACGACACGAACATCGAACGCCTGAACGATCAAAGTTTGCCCGGCTTCATGTTCAAGTTCGTCACCTGCACCAAGCGCAAGCTGGCCGGAACGGGCTGAGCGGCCAGTCGACGGCCGCTCCGCGGCCCTCCCGAAATCTCTCCTCGGGTGCGGAACGAACGCGCTGGCGAGCGGCGTACCGGTCGCTATAATCGCGCCCCTTTTCGTTCCATCCCACTTTAGTCTCAAGGATTCCCCATGCGTTTGGATGCGATTGCGGTCGGCAACAATCCGCCCGACGAAGTGAATGTGATCGTCGAAGTCCCGGTCGGTGGCGAACCCATCAAGTACGAGATGGACAAGGAGTCCGGCACGCTCGTCGTCGATCGATTCCTCTACACGTCGATGCGTTATCCGGGCAATTACGGATTCATCCCGCACACGCTCAGCGACGACGGCGATCCCTGCGATGTCTTGATCGCCAATCAGCGCGGCATCATTCCCGGTGCGGTCGTGGCGGTGCGGCCGGTCGGCGTGCTTCGGATGCAGGATGAGGCCGGGCTCGATGAAAAGATCATCGGCGTACCGACGACGCGGCTCACGCGCCGTTACGAAAAAGTGCAGAACTACTCGGACCTGCCCGAGATCACCATCAAGCAGATCGAGCATTTCTTCGAGCACTACAAGGATCTCGAGAGCTCGAAGTGGGTCAAGGTGATCGGCTGGGGCGACGCCGCCGAGGCGAAGCAGGTCATTCGCGAGGCCATGGAGCGCGCGGCGGCCAAGAAGGGCTGACGTCGCTCGCTGCGCCGGCCATTAACAATCAGTGCGTCTTGGCCCTTAGATACGCATCGCGCCGAAAGCTCGGCCGATATTCCTCGATGGCAAGCACGCGGACGTTGCCGTCGAACGAGGTGAGCTGATACTTGAGTCCGACGAGCCTGCGTACGCGGTCGCCGCGTTGTTGCCACGTGTGCACCGCTTGCGCCAGGCGATGCGCTCTTTCGTAAGGCGAATCGCCACATGGTGCGAGATCGACCACCTCGCCGAACGCATCACGAACTACGAGCCATGCCATATCGCTGATCCTCGCTTCCGGCGTCCCCGTCATGTCGCTGGGCGCGCTCGGATTCGGATATCTCGAGCGTCAAATTCGTTGCGCCCGGAGCGCGTTCCCTGCTTTACTGGGATTTGCGGACTTTGTCCGAACGTACCTGACGCACCAGCAACTCGCTGCCAGCGCATAACAACAACGAGGGGGATCCATGGTGAGCTCGCCGTCCGTCGCCGCCGCCCGGACGCAATCGGGGATCGACCGATCACACCGCCGCGTCATCTTCGCGTCCTCGTTGGGGACAGTGTTCGAGTGGTACGACTTCTATTTGTACGGCTCGCTGTCCGCCATCATCACCAAGCAGTTCTTTTCCGGCGTCAACGAGACGACGGGCTTCATCTTCGCTTTGATGGCCTTTGCCGCCGGCTTTTTCGTGAGGCCGTTCGGTGCGTTGCTGTTCGGACGCTTCGGCGATCTGATTGGACGCAAGCACACGTTCCTGGTGACGATCATCATCATGGGCGCATCCACTGCGCTCGTCGGCATGCTGCCCAGCTATGCGACGATCGGAGTGGCTGCACCGATCGCACTGATTACGCTGCGCCTGCTGCAGGGGCTCGCATTGGGTGGCGAGTACGGCGGCGCTGCGACATACGTGGCCGAGCACGCTCCGCCCGACCGGCGCGGTCTCTATACGAGCTGGATCCAGACGACGGCAACGCTCGGGCTGTTCCTGTCGCTGCTCGTCATCTTGGTTTGCCGCATCGCTCTCGGCGAGGAATTCGAGACCTGGGGATGGCGGATTCCGTTCCTGATCTCGATCGTGCTGCTGGGAATTTCCGTTTACATCCGGTTGCAGCTCGAAGAGTCGCCCGTGTTCCTCGAGATCAAACGCGAAGGCAAGCTTTCGAAAGCGCCGTTGTCCGAGGCGTTCGCCACCTGGAGCAACTTGAAGATCGTGCTGCTGGCGTTGATCGGGGCCACCGCAGGTCAAGCGGTCGTGTGGTACGGCGGACAGTTCTATGCGTTGTTCTTCTTGGAGCGCGTCCTGCAGGTCGAAGCGACTTCGGCAAACCTGATCATCGCCGCGGCCCTTGCAATCGGCACACCGTTTTTCATCGTGTTCGGCTGGCTCTCGGATCGCATCGGCCGCAAGTCGATCGTGATGGCCGGCTGCATTCTGGCGGCGCTCACTTATTTTCCGGTGTTCAAGGCGCTCACGCATGCCGCAAATCCGGCACTTGCCGATGCGGTGCAGCGCGCGCCCGTCACGGTGGTCGCGGCACCTTCCGATTGCTCCGTGCAGTTCGATCCGGTCGGCCGCAAGACATTCGCGCGTTCCTGCGACGTGGCGAAGAGTGCGCTTGCGCGCAACGGCATTCCTTACGAAAACGAAGCAGCGCAACCGGGAACCGTGGCAAGCGTGCGTATCGGTAACGGCGCCGATGCCGTCGAGCTCGTTTCGTTCGACGGTACGCAGCTCGGAACCGACGAATTCAGAGCCGCGAACGCGGAGTTTCAAGCGCGGCTCAAGGCGGCGTTACAGGAAGCGGGTTATCCGCCCAGGGCCGATATGTCGCAGCTCAATTATCCGCTGGTCATCGCGCTGTGCACGTACTTGGTCGTGCTCGTGACGATGGTGTACGGACCGATCGCCGCATGGCTCGTCGAGCTGTTCCCGACGCGTATCCGCTACACATCGATGTCGTTGCCGTATCACATCGGTAACGGTTGGTTCGGCGGCTTTCTGCCCGTCACGTCGTTCGCTATCGTCGCGGCGACCGGCGACATCTACGATGGTTTGTGGTACCCGATCGTCGTGGCCTTGATGACGGCCGTCGTCGGTACGCTGTTCTTGCGCGAAACGAAAGGTTCGCAGCTGCGTTAGCGCGTGCTGCGCACCCAGCGGTCGACCATCGCGAGGAGCCCGTCGCCCGTGAAGGGCTTGGCCAGGAAGTCGTCCATGCCGGCTGCCAGGCAAGCTTCGCGTTCGTTGTCTTGCACGCTTGCGGTCACCGCAACGACCGGGATGCGTGCGCGCCCTTGCGCTCGCTCGATTGCCCGCCAGCGTCGCGTTGCAGTCAGACCGTCGAGCACGGGCATGTGCCAGTCCATGAGGACGAGATCGAACTCCTCGCTGCTCAGTCGCGCAAGCGCCTCTTCGCCGTTCGTTGCCGTCACCGCGGTGTAGCCCACGCTTTGCAAGACCTCCGCTACGAGCTCGCGATTCGTCGCATTGTCCTCGACGATCAATATGCGTCCCTGGCGCCCGGTCGGCGACGCCGTTGCAGGCGCGGCGAGCTCGGGCGCATGCACCGGAAGCGTCACTGGAATCTCGAACCAGAACGTCGAGCCTGTGCCGGGCGCGCTCGTTACGCCGATCGATCCATTGAGGGCTTCGGCGATCTGGCGGCTGATGGCCAATCCCAAACCGACGCCGCCGTGTCTGCGTGTGGCGGACGGATCGAGCTGCGAGAAAGCTTTGAAGAGCCGATCCTGCGACTCGACGGGAATGCCGGGGCCCGTATCGCGGACTTCCCAACGAAGCTTCATGCGCGGCTCGTCGGTCGTTTCGGTCGGACTGCTCGTAAGCCGAACCTCGACGAATCCACGTTCTGTGAACTTCACGGCGTTGTCGACGAGATTGGTGAGGACCTGTTGGATGCGGCCCGGATCGCTGACGGCCCGTTCGGCGACAGCGGCATCGATGTCGACGGTCAACGCAAGTCCTTTCCTACCGGCCGGCTCCTGCATCAGCTCCACGGTTTCGGTCGTCAAGCGATGCGGAGCGAACTCCGACCGCACGATCTGCAGCGCGCCCGCCTCCAAGCGGGCCAAGTCGAGAAGGTCGTTGATGATCCTGAGCAACCGAAGCCCCGCCTTACGAATGGTCTCGGCGCGTCGCAACTGTTTGCCGCTCGTTTCGCGCATCAACAGCTCGGCCATGCCCAGCACGCCGTTGAGCGGCGTGCGCAGCTCGTGGCTCACGTTCGCGAGGAACAAGCTCTTGGCATGATTCGCCGCTTCGGCTTGAGCCTTCGCAACGCGCAGCTCTGCCTCGGTGCGCTCGCGTTGAGCGATTTGAGTCTGCAGGTCGATTTGAAGTCGCAGCAAGCCGCTGATCGTGTCGCGGTGGCGTTGCGAGATCCGCAACATGGCCAGTACGAACAGCACGATGCCGATGCCCACCATGCGGGAGTTCTCGTCGAGCGGCAGATACGAGATCGCGATCGGCAGCATGAACGGCAGCAAGAACGCCTCGTACGCGTACGGAACCGTGGCGAGCGATGAGATGGCCGTGGCAGCGATGCCGACCGCGAGCAAACCGAGCACGGTCTGCCTTGCAGAGTCTTGCGGTACGAACCAAATCTCGGGGATGGCCCAGACGAAGCCGTTCAACGCGAGGCCGAACAGGATCCAGTTGCGCCAAGCGCGGATATCGAGCTTTGCCGCATGACGCAAGAAATAGGCATGCAGGGCCATTCTCGCGAAGGAGATGGCCACGAGACCTGCGAACCAGCAGATTGCAGCGACTTGCCGCTCGACGGCGACGACCCACGCCATCAGCGCAGCCACCACAATGCCGCCCCAGAGCGCTGAGGGCGACAGCCGGCACATCAGTCTCAACTGATGCTCGAGCAGGTGCGCATTGGGCGCGCCGATTGGCGTACCGGTTTCGGGTGCAGAAGCGGTCACGTGTTTCACGAAGAATCGATCCGGCGCGAATGCTAGGCGAGCGCCGCTGACAGGCGGTGTGAGCGATTACGCCCGCCATCACGCAACAGCGTGCCTTCACCGAATTTTGTGGTGTAGGTCGCGCAACCTGGAGCGGCGCACAGCGAATGGCTGAATGGCGAGCCGGGGAAGACCGTATCCGACGGCGAAAATTCCAGCGGACAGATTCCGAGAGACCGGGCGAAATTCCGCTCGTCGGACCGAGCGTCAGCGAGTCGAGCGGTCGGACGGTCTGCGCGGAGTTCCGCGCGCGAGCAGCTCCTCGAGCACGCGGGTCTCGACCGGCTTGACGAGATGATGATCGAAACCGGCTTCGCGCGAGCGTTGCACGTCCTCGTCTTGCCCCCAGCCGGTCGTCGCGATGATCAAGCAATCAGCGAGCTCTGCGCGCTGCCGAAGCTGTTTGCAAACCTCATAACCATTCAGGCGCGGCATGCCGATATCGAGCAGGATGACATGGGGTTTGAAGGTCTGCGCAATTTCGATCGCCTCGAGACCGTCGCTGGCGGTTTGCACCTCGTTGCCGTTGATCTCGAGCATCATCGCGAGCGAGCGCGCTGCGTCGAGATTGTCGTCCGCGACGAGAATGCGCACGCCGATCACTCGAGCGGCTGCGCGTTGCGAAACGTCCGGCGCCGCCGGCGTACTCGCCGGACACAAAGGCAGTCGCACCGTGAATTCGGAACCTTTACCGAGACCTTCGCTGTGCGCCTCGATCGATCCGCCGTGCATCTCGACGAGCTGTTTGGCGATGCTGAGCCCGATGCCGAGCCCGCCTTGCGCCTTTTCCAGAGAGCGGTCGACTTGCGTGAACATTTCGAACACTCTCGGCAGCATCTCCGAGGGAATGCCGATGCCGTCGTCGCGCACGCTGACATGCGCCTCGTTGCCGACGCGGCGCATCGTCATCCGAATGTGCCCACCGTTATCGGTGTATTTCGCGGCATTGTTCAGCAAATTGGCGAACACCTGGGCGAGACGCAGGGTGTCTGCATTGACGAACAAGGCATCGGTCGCGAGCTCGAGAGTGAGGTGGTGTCCGGCTTGCTCGATCAACGGCCGGCTCGCTTCGAGCGCGCTCTGCACCACGCTCGTCAAGTCCACGCGCTCCCGTTTGAGCTCGATCTTTCCGCGAGTGATGCGACTCAAATCGAGCAGATCGTCGATGAGGCGCACCATCTGGCGAAGCTGACGTTCCATCATTTCGCGCGCCTGCTCGGCCATCGCACTGTTGGCCGGCGTGCGCTTCAAGATCTCCAGACCGTTGCGGATCGGCGCCAACGGGTTACGAAGCTCGTGCGCGAGCGTGGCGAGAAACTCGTTCTTGCGTTGATCCTCGCGGCGCAGCTCGTCTTCCACCTGTTTCAAGCGGCTGATATCGAGGCTGATGCCGTGACAGTGGACCGCACCCTCGTCGCGCTCGATGCGACCGAGCGTCAACATCCAACGTAGCCCCAGCTCCGGATGTACAACGCGGAATTCCTGACGAAACTCGCCTTCGCCGCTGCGCAGGAGCGTGACGAATTCGTTGCGTACGCGATCGCGATCCTCCGGATGGACGCGGCTGATCAAGATGTCGAGCGAGCAGGGAACTTCGGGTCCGAAGCCGAAGAGGTTACGGAACTCGGTGCTCCAAAAGGCGGCGCGCGTGTCGGCGTGATACACCCACACGCCGGCATTCGCTCCGCGCAGCGCCAGCCGCAGCCGCTCCTCGCTGACGCGCAACGCTCGCTGCGCATCGGCGCGATCGGTGATGTCCTGAATGACCGTCAGCGTGTGCGGCTCGCCGTGGATGTCGATGATCTCCGCCGAGAACAGGCCGATGACTTCCTTGCCGTCGCGGTTGCGGAACCGGAATTCTCGGTCGCGAACCCTGCCTTCTCGGAATAGTTGCTCGAACATGGCCTCGCGATCGCGGATGTTCGCCCAGAGTCCCAGCTCCACGGTCGTGCGCCCAAGCGCTTCTTCGCGGCTGTAGCCCGTCACTCGACAGAACGTCTCATTCACCTCGACCAGCGTGCCGGTCGAGATCGAGGAGAGTGTCAACACGAGGGGACTCGCGTTGAATGCCTTGGCGAAGCGCTCTTCGCTCTCGCGCAATGCAAGCTCGGTTTGCTTGCGAGGCGTGATGTCGAGCGTTGCACCGACCATGCGAGACGCTCGCCCGTCTTCATAGATGACTTCGGCGTTCGTGTAGACCCAGATGACGGTGCCGTCGGGCCGGATGGCACGGAATTCGAAGTCGCAGGACTGTCCGCTCTCCAAACTGCGTTCGATGGCCGCCGAGACCATGTCGCGATCGTCCGGATGGATGAGCTCGACGTAGCCTTCCATCGTGCCGTCGAACTGCTCCGGTGTAATGCCGTGAATCGCGTAGAGCGAGCCCGTCCACGTGAAGCGATTGGCGAGGATGTCCCAGTCCCATGCGCCGACCTTGCCGGTGCGGGTTGCGAGGCGAAGCTGCTCCTCGCTGCGTCGCCAGCGTTCTTCCGCCTGCATGCGGTCGGTAATGTCGATCGCGATGCCGCCCAGCAGGGTGGGTATGTCCTCGGGACCGTCGACTCGAAACTTGCTGACCAGCGCGGCGTGGGTCGTGCCGTCATGGCACCGGAATTTCTCGATGACCTGTACGCCAGCCTCGCTCACTGCGGCCGCGGCATCGCTTTCGCTGCACTGCTGCGCTGCAGCAGGATCGAGCACTTCCGCAATCGTTTTCCCGAGCAGGGAGTGGGCCGGCACCCCCAGCGCCCGTCCCATCGCGTCGTTCACATAGACGAACTTTCCCGACGCATCTTTGAGCCAAGCCATGCCGGGCAGATGCCGCATGAAGCGCTCGAAAAGCTGCTCGGCAGGCAGATGCCGGGGCTGGTCATTGCCCAACCAGCGCCGGATGGCTTCGCTGACGGCTTGAGTTGAACGCTTCGCCATTCCAATCCCCCGCGCGGGTGCGACCCGCGGCTCCGTGCGGCCGGGTCCGAGTTTGCCATGGCTTGGAGGCTGAAGACTGGAGGCTGAAGGCTGAAGGCTGAAGGTAGAGCGCGCGAATAAGGGCGCTGGCCGGAAGGAAGCGCGCAACACCACCTGCAGCCTGCAGCCAGTCTGCGCATGGGCGCTGGGCCTGGCTAGAAGTAGCGCGCAACGCGCACTACCTTCAGTCTTCAGTCTTCAGCCTTCAGTCTTAACCCTTCAGTCTGCGCAACGCGCTAGACGCCTGTTGCCTCAAGAAGGCATTGAGCTCGCGGTGATAGGCAGGGTGCGTCTCGATGTCGTTGTGGCCGACTCCCTCGAACGCGCGGGTGTGTGTCGGACCGCCCCAGACGCGCACGAGCGCATAAGCGTGCGACGGCGGCACGATGTGATCCTGTTCGGCGATCAAGAACAACGCCGGTACCTGCGCTTGCGGCGCAAGCTCATCCGAGCGAAACGGGTGGCGCAACAGTGTGCGAACGAGGAATGCAGGGTAGTGCCGTTCGGCAACGGCTGCGAGACTGTCGAATGGCGTGATCAGCACGACTGCGCGAACTTTGCGTTTCGCGGCGAGCAGGGTGGCCAGGGCGGAGCCCAGACTTCGGCCCATGACGACGACGTCCTGCGGGCCGGCGTTGCCCGGTCCGACGACGTAGTCGTAGACAGCCAGCGCATCTTCGAACAGCGCTTTCTGGCTCGGTTTGCCGTGCGATTGTCCGTAGCCGCGATAGTTGACGACCAGCATGCGCTTGGCTTCGAGCTGCGCTGCATTGCGTGCCGCATAGAGCACGTCTTCGGCATTGCCGCCGAAGTACACGATCGTGAGATTCGATTCGGGTGCGCCCGCATCTGCCCACCAACCTTCGATCGGGTGCTCGCCCGAGCCGATCTCCACACGATTCCAACGCCACTGCTCCCGGAGCAGCGGGTCGTTCGGACGCGGATAAAAGATCATCCGTTCCTGAGCGATGTAGATGTACGCGCCCAGCAGCAATACTGCGCCCAGGCCAATCGCGACGATGCTGGCAATGACGGAAACCATGGAGCGGCTCTGGCGGTCTCCCTGCATGCGTTAACCTTACGCGACCTGTCGCCGCGCTACGAAGCGACGCCTGCCTGATAGCTAGGGGCTCGAGGGCACCTCCATGAACGACGAACGCCTGGAACAGCTCGAGATCAAGATGACCTTTCTGGAAAAGGCCACGAACGAGCTGAGCGAAGTCGTATACCGCCAGCAACAGGAAATCGATGCGCTGAACGAGCGCTTGAAGGCGCTTGCAACCCGCTTCGAAGCGCTCAGGTCGGAAGAGCGAATCTACACGCCCGAGGACGAGCGCCCACCGCATTACTGACGGCGAATTTACCTCGATCGGCGGAACCTCCCGGCCAGCGGTTCGTTCAGTTCCGCGGTATCAAATCGACCAGCGGAGCTCGATGTCGATGGAGAACGAACGCGCTTTCGTCTACGTGGCCAACTCCGAGAGCCGGGAGCTGCTCGTCTTCAAGATGCAAGTGAGCACCGGCGAGTTGACGCTCGTCGAACACGTATTGGGCGGCAAGTTCACGACGCTCGCATGGTCGCCGGACCGCCGCTTCATGTTCGCAGGCTTGCGCGATGAGCCTTATGCCATAGCGGGCTTTACGATCGATCCGCAACGCGGCGTGTTGCGGCCGATCGGCGAGACCCGGATGCCGGGTCCGCTTGCTTTCCTCTCCGTCGATCGTTCGGGAAGATGGTTGCTCATGGCTTCGTATCACAACGATTTCGTCGCCGTGAGCAAGATCGACGGCGGCGAGCTGAGCGAGCCGCATCAAGTGATTCGCTCGATCCCGAAAGCGCATTCCGTATTGGCCGCGCCTGCGAACGATTTCGTCGTGGCTGCCGCGCTCGGTGCCGATGTGCTCATCGTCTGGCCGTTCGATGCGGAAACCGGTCGACTGCGCGAAGCGCAAGCAACAGAAGTCAAAGTCGGAACTGGCGCCGGCCCGCGACACGTGCGCTTCCATCCCCGCGGCGATCGCGTGTTCGCGATCTGCGAGCGCGACGCATCGCTGCGAGCTTTCGACTTCGACGCTGCCACCGGACGGCTGCAGGAACGCGCGCTCGCACATGCGGTGCCGAGAGGGTACCGCGGCAAGCGCTGGGCGGCTGAGGTGCTGCTCACGCCGGACGGCCGGTTCCTCTATGCAACCGAGCGCAGCTCGAGCTCGCTTGCGGCATTTGCGGTCGATGCGGAGACGGGTCGCATGGAGACGATCGGCGCCGTCCCCACCGAGCGACAGCCGCGAACCATGGCCATCGATGCAGACGGACGTTTTCTGTTCGTTGCGGGCCAGCTTTCCAACCGCATGAGCGCCTACGCGCTCGACCGAGATACCGGAGTGCCCACGAAGCTTCAGGACTATGTCGTCGGCCTGGATCCATGCTGGATCGAGTGCGTGCGGCTATAGCATTCAGACATAACCCGACTCAACCAGCAGCGTTTTGCGCGCTCGCGTCCCTTTAAACTTCTTGTCCAGCTGGGGGCCTTCGGACCACTAGAATGCGGCCCCAATCGCCCCACGAGTGGGCGAGGTTCCATTGCGGGATCACAAGGGAGCTAGAGGCGAGCGTGCTCAATTCATTGGCCTTGCGGTTTGCCGAGTGGGTGGACTCCTTGTCCATCAGCTCGAGCCTTCACGAATCCTTCTATCTCTACAACTGGATCGAGACGACTCACGTTCTGACGCTGATGCTGTCGCTCGGCATGCTGTTCGTGATCGATTTGCGCATGCTGGGCTGGTGGCTGATGGACGTGCCCGCCACGCGTATCGCCGAGCGGCTCAATCGCCCGATGTGGATCGGCTTCTCGATCATGATCGTGACCGGGATTCTGCTCTACGTCGCCATTCCGATCCGCACGACGCAAAGCGTGTGGTTCCGTTTGAAGCTCATTCTGCTCGTGGCTGCAGCCATCAACGCGATCGCCTTCAACAAGTATCTCGCCGCGACGGGCAAGACCTGGGATCTCGACAAGATCCCCCCGAAACGTGCGCGTTACGCGGCGGGGGCGTCGTTGTGCTTGTGGGCGGGCGTCATCGTTTGCGGTCGCTTCATCGCGTACGACTGGTTCGACTGCGGCAAGGAAATGTCCGCGTTCATGAACTGGGCGGCCGGCTGTATCGCCTCCGCTGCAGGCCATCATTGAGCTGAAGCGCATCGATTCGCGGAGATTCCATGATCGAATCGTTCTTTTCCTGGCTGGAAACTTCGGCGCTCGGCGCCTTCGTCAAGGATCAAGGTGCGACGTTCGCAACGATCGAGGCCGTGCACTTGATGGCGCTCGCGGTGCTCGGCGGATCGGTGCTCGTCTCGGACTTGCGTCTGTGCAACGTCGTGCTCACCGACGTGCCGTCGAAGACGGTCACGGACAATGCGCACAAGTACTTCAAGATCTCCCTGATCGTGCTGCTCGTGACGGGCTTCGTCATGCTGTCCGGCGTTGCGGTGAAGTGCTATCACAACTTCTATTACTGGGTGAAAATGGCCGCGCTCGCCGCCGGCATCCTGTTCGCTTTTTTCGTGCGTGCGCCGCTCTTGCAGAGGGATCACGCCGAGCTCAATCCGATGACCTTGAAGCTCGTCGCCTTGGCTTCGATGTCCTTGTGGTTCCTCGTCGCGGCGTCCGGTCGCTGGATCGGATTCTCAGGCTAAGCGAGTCAGTTTTATGAATACCGAACGCAAGCCTACCACTCAGGAAAAGATCGCCATCGCCGTTTCCGGCGGCATCCTGCTGGCAGTTGTCATTTACTGGATCACGCAGATCTTCGGCGTGATCGAGATGCTCCGGCTCGCGTACGGCTGAGAGCTGGCGCGAGCGACCGCCAGTTGCGGAGCGCCGACCTCTGGCCGTAGCCCGTCGCCCGTAACACATAAAAAAACGCCCGCTCGATCGAGCGGGCGTTTTCGTTTTCGGCAGCGGCGCCGGAAGGCGCCGAACTCGATCAACGCTCGTCGGGATCCGAACCGTCCTTCGGCGCACCCGTGCCCGACGACCCCATGAACAGCTTGCGGCCGTCCGGGAACGTGATGTCGCGGCCGTTCGCACGGCACTTCGGCACGCAGAGCGCGTCTTTCGACTGATAGCCGCGCACGACGATTTCGGTGCCGATCTTCAGCGAATCCTTGGTGATTCCACGGCGCAGTAGAGTGTTCGGCGTACCGCCTTCCACCATCCAGGCCTCCGTCGAGCCGTCTTCCTTGACGTGGTCGATGTGAATCCAGGCATGCGGATTGATCCACTCGACGCGCGTCACTTTCCCGCGCAGATTGACCGGCCGATTGGCATCGAATTCGGCGGCGAATGCGTGATGCGCCATCGTCGTTGCTGTGCCGAGCGCGGCGATGCCACCCGCAACAGCCAGCCCTAACCACAATTTCATCTTCATTGCTCTACCTCTTAGCTCTTGCGCCGCACAGCGTTCACGGCTAGCAGCTCGATCTTAACTTGCGGGCAACCGGCGCTCGCCGGCTACCCTTGTGCCGTGAGCCACATAGTGGCCGCTTTACGGCGAAGTTCCAGGGGATATCCCCTTAATTTTCCCTATTTGGCATTACTTTGCAGGCTCTTTGGGAGGCTGCGTCGGCTTCTTGCGCAAGTGGCCGTACATCAGCTCCTCGACGAACTCCACGCACTTGAACTGCAGCAACTGAGCGTTCGGCTCGATGCGGCGGTACAGAGGCATCGAGATCTTCCACGGACGCGTGTAGACGTTCGGATCCTCGAGGGTCGCTTCGTACCAGATATGGTCCTTGCCCATCAGGCGGTAGCGCTCCGTCACTTTCAGAGCGTCCGTATGCCAGTTACCCGAGCGATCCAGCCAGGTTTGGCCGTTGAAGCCGGTGACTTCCACGACGAGCGTGTCGCCTTCCCAGCGGCCCACCGATTGACCCATCCACGAATCGGCCGGCGGCGGTCCCGGATCCTTCATGTAGATGTTGCGGGTGGCGCCGGCGTACTCGTAAGCAATGAACATATAGTCCTTGCTTTGGAAGATCTGGAAGGGGAACGGCATGTACGTCGCGCGCGGCACGCCCGGCAGATAGCACTTGATCTCGGGATCGCGCTCCAGCCAGTGCTTCTGATTCTCCTTCTTGATCTCGAGCGCTTCGGGCTTGTACGGGATCGTGTCGCCTTCCACGACACCGAGCCCAGCCGGCACCGAGCCCACGGCGCCCAGCGCGACGACCTGCGGTGCAGGAATCGGCACGAACGGACCCGGGACCATGGCCATGGCGGCACGGGCCGCGTGAGGCTCCAGGTCGTAATTCGCGGAGTTCAGCGCTTGCCAGATACCGTTGAAGTCCGGCTTGCCCTCCTTGGTACGCGGAATGTTTGCGGTGGACTCGGCAGCAACTGCCACAGAAGTGGACAGGATCGCTACCGCTGCTGCACAGAGCAGACGCGCAGATACGCTATGCATTACAACTTTCCCCCGGGCCGTGCACGATGAATGAAAGTGAAACAAATCGACCGTATTTCAGGTGCTGAGACAGCCCAACGTCAAGGCGATGGTGATACGGTCTGAACCCGTCGCGAATCTTTATTCATCGCCGGTGCCCAGGTCTGTTGAGAATGGTCAAGCCTAACAGCGCAAAAACTGCGGCGAAACGCACGATCCTGCGCACCGACGGTAAACTTCACGGATTGCACGTGCGCGGAGCTTGCTGAACGTTCGCACCGATAGCGCCGTGCGTCGCCGAAAGCGGAGATTTCCATGCATCGATTGTCGATCGTGCTGATCGCTGTTGCGCTGTGCGGCTGCAAGGCAGAAGCGCCTCAGGTGTCTGCTGACTCTGCCGCTTCGGTCGAGTTTCGCGAAGTGGCCGACGTGAAACAGGTCATGAATTGGATCATGGAGCCGAGCGCGGACGTCGTCTGGGACGCCGTCGGAACCGTTTATACCGAGGCCGGCGAAGAAAGCTTGCAGCCCGAGACGGACGAGGAGTGGACGGCAGTACGCGATGCCGCGGCCACCGTTGCCGAAGCTGCCAATCTGCTGTTGACGCCGGGACGGCTGCGCGACCGCGACGATTGGGTCAAGCACGCTCATCGGCTGACGGAGGCGGCCAAGGAAGCGCTCGATGCGGCCGAAGCGAAAGATGTCGATGCCCTGTTCACCGCAGGCGGCGACATGTACATCGTGTGCACCGAATGTCACATGCAATATGCGATTGGGCTGCAGAGGCTGAACTAGGGAAGAAGGGAAGAAGGGAAGAAGGGAAGAAGGGAAGAAGGGAAGAAGGGAAGGGGACCTTCGGGTGACCAACTCAGGAAGGGAAAAGGGAAAGGGGAAATGGGAAAGGGAAGGGTAGCAGCGCTGCCCTACCACTCACCAATCACTACTCACCACTCTGAGTAGAGCGCCGGACCGGACTCGGGAAGCAAAGCGTCAACGCTCGTAATCACGAATCACGGGCTCTCCTCGCCTCTCTCGCCTGCCGCGCCTCTTCGAGCAACGCGCGCTGTTGTGCGACGCCTTCTTCGTCGTCGCTGTGCAAGCCGAGCACGTCGAGCAAAGTATCGCGCCGCTCTGCGAGCGCCATGCCGATGGCAACTAGGTCGATCTTCCCGGCCAGCTGCGGAAATAGACGTTCCTCCTCCTCGCCAAAGTGTGCGCGAGTCTGCTGGGCGAGCTTCACGATCGAATCGTTGAAGTCGGGGCGATCGGATGTCATCGACTCGATCCGTACGATCAGTTCGTTCGCGCGCGCGTGATCCCGCTCCGCGGCGTCGGCGAGTTCCGGATCGCTCGAGGCCCGGCGGACTGCCGGATAGAACAGCTCTTCCTCGATCTGGGCATGGATGCGCAACAGTTTGCAGATTCTGCGCGCCAAAGGGTCGAGCTGTTGCGGAGCTGCCCGCATGAACTCCGCGAACAGTTCGTCGATCAGTCGGTGATCGCGCTTGAGCAAACCCAGCGCATCCGTGACGACTTCATCCGTGGTTGAGCGGCTCTCATCGCCGTCGCGTATCTCTTGTGCCATCGATTGCCTCTGCGATCCGTCCGCACTGTCGATGCAATGCGACTCCTAACGTAGGACGCGGCAGGCGGTTCCTCGCGGTCGCGAGGCCAAGGCTGTACGCAAATGTCGGACGGGCTCGCTAGAGGTAACAGGCGACAGGCTACAGACAACAGGAAAGAGCAGCACGCGAGGATTGTGCTGAGAAGGCTTGAGTTTGGGGCACAGGGCTCAGGCTAAAGAATCGCGCACGGAAACACGCCTTTTTCAGTCTCAGCCTACAGTCTTCAGCCTAGTTCTCTCGTTTCGCGACGAAGCGCTGTACCGCCAGCGAAATGGCGATCCACGCCACGATGACGGCTATCAGCAGCGCAACGTTTGCGAAGGTGGGCTGCTCGAAGATTTCGCGCAGCTGGTGACCGAAGGCGGTGAGAGCGATGGTGCCGGGCATGAGTCCGAGCGCGGTGCCGAGGACATAGTCGCGCAGCCGAACTTCGATAGATCCAGCCGCCAGATTCACGAGCGTGAAAGGTGCGATCGGCACGAGGCGAACCGTTGCAACGGCAATGATGCCGCTGCGATCGAGCGTATGCCGCAAACGCTCGACGTGGTCGCCGAAGGCATGCATGACGGTCGTGCGCATGAGTCCGCGTCCGACTCCATACAATGCGAGCGCATTGGCCAGCGAGCCGGTGAGCGAGATGGCGAATGCAAGCAGCGGCTCGAAGACGACTGCTGTCGCGGCAATGAGCAGCGTGAGGGGAAACACGATGAAACCGCCGACGACGAATGTGGCGATCGCGACGAAGGGTGCCCATGCAGACTCGCCCGCCCGGCTCAACCACGCGGCGATGCGCTCCGGATCGGCAAGCTCTGCGAGCGGCGTATAGCGCCACAACAGCACTGCCGCCATACCGATGGCTGCAACGATTGCCGCGAGCAGCCACCGTGCTGCGCGTTGCTTGGCAGGTTGCTCGATCACGAGTCGGATGGACGATCGGCCGGCAAAATGAAACGTTCCAAAAGCGTCCGATAGCTCTGCGGAATCGGCGCGGGCCTGTCTTCGAGGCCGTACACCAGAACCGTCGTCGACAGGCCGGCGCAGCGGCCGCCCGCGAACAGGCCCATTGAGCACGACCATGAGGTCGTGCCGATCCGGCTGACGCCGATGCCGACGATCACCGTGCCCGGGTACATCACTTCGAGCAGATAGTCGATCGATTGGTGGGCGACCCACGTTCGACTGCCTGCCGAACGTTGGTAGCCCAGGTCTTGCGTCAAATGCCGCATGAACGCCAGCCGCGCTTCTTGGTAGTACTCGGCGATCCGCACGTTGTTCGCATGGGATTGCGCATCGAGATCGGCAAATCGCAGAGTGATCTCGGTGCGATAGGGGTACAGGTCGAGTTGTAAGCGTCGCGGGTCGTGTCTCATGAAAGCGCCTTGGCGAATCAATCCGGGGTTACGATAGCAGCCCTCCCAGCGAGCGACGACATTTGCTCGGCACCGAACCGCCGGCATACTGCGGTGTATCCCGTTTTGGAATCACGCGTGAGCAGCCGCGAAACAACGCAAACGTATCTCCGATCGAGTGTCGGCTGGGTCGGCGCGTTCGTGCTGTACGTGTCGGCTCTTGCCGTTGCGGATCGGCAGAACGCGTTCGTCATACACAATATTGCCTGGCTGAGCGCATCGCTGGCTGCCGCATTGTCGTCATGGCTGACTTCCCGCAATGCCGGGTTGACCGCCAGACAGCGTCGCGCCTGGCGCGGTATCGCGCTCGGTTGCACCAGCTGGTTCCTGGGTCAGATCGTGTGGAGTTACCACGCGTTTTTCGTCGAGGGACCCATGAGCTATCCGCTTGCCAGCCGGTTGCTCTACTTGGGTTACGCCGTCTGTCTGCTTCTCTCGCTCGGCAGTCTCTCGGACGGCCCGAGGGACGTTCGGTTCAAGTGGCAGCATCTCGGCAATCTCGGACTGATCGGCTGTTGTTTCGTCGTGACGCTCGTCATCGCGTTCTTAGAGCCGGTGGCGCGCACGTCTCCGAGCGTGAATCTGATCATCGGGCTCGGACATTCCTTCTTCGTGTCGCTGACCGCATTCGCCGCGCTTTATTACTTGTGGACACGACAATGGACTACGGGTTGGGTGTCCATGCTGGTCATTGTGGCAGGCACGATGATCCACACCGTCGGTAATTTCGTCTCCGTGCACGATGCGATCTTGCAGGCTTACAGCCCCAATGCTTGGCCCAACACGACCTGGTCCGTGACGTTCCTCGCGATCGGTTTGGCCGCACAGCTGCGGCGGGCAACCGCTTTCGAGCCGTGGGTTGCGAGCGACGTTCGGACGGCGCGTGCAAGGCGGTTCGAGGCCATGATCCCGGCATTGTTGATCGTGATCATGGTTGGGGTCGGCATTGCCACTGCCGATTACGTCACGACACGAGTGCTCGTACTCGCGGCCGCGCTCATGCTGCTGTTCGCATTGGTTCTCGGCGCGCGCGAAGCTTGGATCCAACACGAGTCGCAACGATTGACGCGCGAGCTGCGCACGACCAACGAGTTGCTGCGGCAGGCGAACCTCGAGCTGCAGGAGAGCGAGGCGCGTGTGCGCGATCTGCACGCTCATTTGGAAGAACGCGCCTCCGAACGCACGCGGGAGCTGCAAGGCGCTTACGAGGAGCTGGAAGGATTCGCCTATGCCGTTGCGCACGACCTGAAGGCGCCGTTGCGAGCAATCGACGGCTTCGGTCAGTTGCTGGCCGAGTCGATGCGCGACGGCACCGACGAGCAGGCGATCAGCTACCTCACCCGCATTCGTCGCGGCGCTTGGAAAATGACCACGCTGATCGAGGATCTGCTCGCGTACTTGCGAATCGAGCGGCGTACCTTTTGTCTGCAGACCGTTCGGTTGGACGAGCTGATCGAACGGGAGCTCGTCGAATGCGGCTTGCGTACCTCGACTGTGGAGCTGCACGTGGAGGTTCCGCCGGTTCAGCTCGAAGCGGATCCGGAGGCGCTGGCGACCGTCGTGCGCAATCTGCTCCAGAACGCAATCAAGTTCACGCGCACGCAACGTTCGGCGCACATCTCGATTTCGGCCCGCGAGCACGACGAGCGAGTGCAGATCGTGGTCAAGGACAACGGTATCGGCTTCGACATGCAATATCACGAGCAGATCTTCAAGCTCTTTCACCGCCTGCATCGCGAAGAGCAGTATCGCGGCAACGGTGTCGGCCTCGCGCTCGTGCGCAAGGCGCTCGAGCGCATGCACGGAAGCGTGCGCGCGGAAAGCCGCGAAGGCGAGGGCGCAACATTCTTCGTCGAGCTGCCGATCGTTTCGCCCGTGCGCTGAGCCTTTCACTTCGAGAATTGGCCGGGACGTGTCGCGCTAATGAGCAAGTCGTCGGCGTTTCGCCGGCGAATGCGGCGGCTCGAACATCAGTGGGAACACCTCGACGACGCGCGAGTTCTAGCAGGGAATCTTGTCGAACGGCGAGGACACATGCAGCCCACGTTTCGCGAACGCTTCGAGGCACGCGGCCGATCGTTGAATCTCATGGGCGATCCGGTGAGCGAGATGTCGCGCGAAGAGCTCTTCGCAGTGATCGGTTTCTTGCTCGATGCATCCGACATCGACGAAATCGAAGCGGAGCTCGGGCGCTATGCGCAAACCGACGCGCAAAAGCGCGAGCCGGCCATTGCGCCTGATCCTCCCTCCAACGACGGTTTGTTCGAAGGCTAGGCGGACGTCCCTCGCTGCGCATGCAGCTGCTGACCCGGCAAGATGTCTTCCACGCTCGTCTTCACGTGAATCACCACGGGACGCCGTGCGGCGCGTGCCTGCTCGAAAGCCGGGGCGAAATCTTCCGTACGTTCCACCGTCATCCCGACGGCACCGAAGGCGCGCGCATACGCCGCGAAGTCCGGATTGTGCAGCTCGGTGGCGATCACGCGCTCAGGGTAGGCGCGCTCCTGGTACATCCGAATCGTGCCGTACGAGCCGTTGTCGATCACGAGCGTGATCAGATTCGCGCCGTATTGCACGGCTGTCGCAAGCTCCTGACCGGTCATCAGAAAACAACCGTCGCCTGCTAATGCGATCACGTCCCGCTCGGGATAGGCGAGCTTGGCGGCAATCGCTGCGGGAAAGCCGAATCCCATTGCGCCGCTCGTCGGTGCAATCTGCGTGCGCGGCCGCCGGTAGCGATAGAAGCGGTTCGGCCATGCCGCGTAATTGCCTGCGCCGTTGCAGACGATTGCGTCGGGCGGAAGCGTTTCGCTCATGTACGTGAAGATCTGCGACAGGTTGACGGCGCCCACGACGGGGACCGGCACGCGGGACCGTTCGAACGTCGTGCGCGTCAGCCGACACCATTCGGTCCACTTGCGGCGCAGATTGAGTCGGATCAGTGCTTCCGCAGCCATCGCTTCGTCCGCGATGGCCGCGAGCGCGGGTTGCCACACGCGCTGCAGGTCTTCCGCCGAAGGATGAATGTGGATCAGTTTCGTTGCAGCTTCTTCGCTGGAGAACATCTGATAGCCGCCCGTCGTGATCTCGCTGAGCCGCGAGCCGATCGCGACGATCAAGTCGGCCGACTCGATGTGCTCTTGCAAACCTGGGCTCGGTCGCAGGCTCAAGTCACCGACATAACAAGGATGCTCGTTGTCGATGAGATCCTTACGCCGCCACGACAGCGCAATCGGCAAGTCGTGTGCACCGGCCCACTGTGCGAATTTCGCGAGCGCTTCGTCCGTCCAACCGGTTCCGCCGAGAATGACGAGGGGGCGCTCGGCGTTCTCGAGACGCCGCCCGATTTCTGCGAGCGCTCGTTCGTCCAGATCGGCTTTCGCGGGCACTACTCGCCGCGGCAAGCGATCGCCCGCATCTTCGGTCAGCATGTCCTCCGGCAGGGCCACGACCACCGGGCCCTGGCGGCCTTGCTGGGCGGTCGCGAACGCTCGCGTCGCGATCTCGACGACGCGCTGCGGATCGTCGATCTCGACTGCAAGCTTCGCCATCGTGCCGAAGACGGCGCGATAGTCGAGCTCTTGAAACCCCTCGCGGCCTCGATCCGAACGTGCGACCTGACCGACGAACAGGATCAGCGGCGCCGAATCCTGCGAGGCTGTGTGCACACCGATGCTCGCATGCGTCGCACCGGGACCGCGCGTGACGAAACATACGCCGGGTTTGCCGGTGACTTTTGCATAGCCGACCGCCATGTTCGCCGCGCCAGCTTCGTGCCGACACGCGATCACGCGGACCCGATCCTGAAAATCGACGAATGCATCGAGGACCGGCAAATAACTCTCGCCCGGCACACAAAAGACGTGCGTAATGTCGTTTGCGACGACGGTTTCGACCAGGCGCCGCGCGGCGGTGACGAACGTGGGCTGAGTCACGATTTCGCTCGAGCGATGAAAGAGACGCTCAATGTAAGCCGTTCGAGCTGTGACGTCACTGGGCGACTGAGAGCGCCGGCCCTCGACCTGCCGGCCAGCAAACGAATCACGAGAGAGAAGCCATGCAACTCGGAATGATCGGCTTGGGACGGATGGGTGCCAACATGACGCGCAGATTGCTGCGGCGCGGCCACGATCTCGTCGTCTACGATGCCGTTCCCGCTGCTGCGCAAGCGTTGGTCGACGAGGGCGCGCGTCGCGCTGCGACGCTCGAGGATCTCGTTGCGCAGCTCGCGCCGCCGCGCGCAATTTGGCTGATGGTGCCGGCGGCGATCGTCGCTTCGGTCGTCGCGAAACTGGCGCCGTTGCTGCAAGCGAACGACATCGTCATCGATGGCGGCAATTCGGATTATCGAGATGCCATCGTGCGTCATCGCGAGCTTGCTGCGCGTGCCGTGCATTTCGTCGACGTGGGAACGAGCGGCGGTGTGTGGGGGCTCGAAAACGGCTACTGCTTGATGATCGGCGGCGATTCAGAACCGGTGCAGCGCTTGACGCCGATCTTCGAGGCGCTCGCTCCCGGGTCGAACGATTTCAGCTTCGACGCCGATGCAGGCTCGGCTGCGCGCGGATATTTGCATTGCGGCCCTGCGGGCGCAGGCCACTTCGTGAAGATGATTCACAACGGCATCGAGTATGGGCTGATGGCCGCTTACGCCGAAGGCTTCAACCTGCTCGCGCATGCAGATCGAGGCGAGGAGCGGCAGGCGCACGATGCCGAGACCGCACCGCTCGCCGATCCTGAGGCCTATCGCTATCGTTTCGATGTGGCTGCCATCGCCGAGGTATGGCGGCACGGAAGCGTCGTGCGTTCCTGGTTGTTGGATCTCACTGCGGCTGCGCTGCGCGACGATCCGCGCCTCGATCGCTATGCAGGCCGCGTCTCAGATTCCGGAGAGGGGCGCTGGACGCTCAAAGCTGCCATCGATTTAGCGGTGCCGATGCCGACGCTCGCGAGCGCTTTGTTCGCGCGGTTCGGTTCGCGCGGCGAAGACGCCTACGCCAACAAGTTGTTGTCGGCGATGCGTGAGCAGTTCGGCGGGCACGCGGAGAAAAAGTAACGCTACTTGGGCAAGTCGGGGCACGTATAAGGAACGTTTGCCGCAATATAGGTTTGTGCCCTGTCGCGTCCGGCCAGCCGTAGCACGAGCTGATTCGGTCGAGGCATCTCGACTTCGGCTTCGATCGGAATCGTGTCTTCGAGCCAGCGGATCCGTTCGCCTGCAACGCCCCACTTCACCAACCGATAGGGCTCCACGCACGAACCCATGACCAACGTGCGATCGGCCATGAAGATCACCATCGTGCCCAGGGCATGTCCCGGCGTCGTCGACAACCAGACCTTGCCGACGAAAGCGTAATTCGTCGATTCGTCGTCAGCGGGTGCAGGTGCTTTCGGCAAAGATGGCGGCTGGCGTCCGCACGCGGCGAGGGCCAACAGCAAAGACAACATCAACGTGCGCTTCATGAAAGGTCTCGAATACGAAACTCGCGCCAAAAAAGATATCGCGACACGCACGCACTCGTCAGCACGGCTCAAACGTCCGGCGGGCGGTTGTGCGCGATGGACGCATTCAGCGCGGCAGCCAGTGCGGCCTCTCCGCTGACCAGATCCTTCCATGACAGCTCATGGCCTTTGCGCTTACCCTTGGGCGTTATTTTGAGGCCGTGCGGATCGATCGCAACGATGTAGGGCTCGCCGTCGATCGCGATCTCGCGCTTCAGCGTTTTTTCCAGTTTCGTAGGCATGGGGGCCTCCTGAGCTTCGATCCGTGCGCCGAGAACGTCAGAAGCAATCGCCATGCGCCGCACAAGTTCCAGAGCGGTTCGAGGCGTGGTGCTAGGGGAATGGCAAATGCGGCGACGACGGCAATAAGCGGCCAGCGAGCGTTCAGCACGGAACCGCTACAGTGCCCGGCATCTCTTAGGAACAAGCAACAGCGAAAATGGGAGAAGAGGTATGAACCGTTCACTGAAACTCGGCTTGTCCGGATCGATCGCGGCCCTGCTATTTGCCGTGAGCGGGCAGGCGCTGAGCGCCGACGAGACGCCTGTACCGGCAAAATGGCAGGTGCAGGAAGTTCGATTCAGCTACGCGGGATTCACGACTGCTTACGATTGCGACGCGGTTGCAGCAAAGATCAAATCGATTCTCGTGGCATTGGGCGCGCACGAGTCGACGCAAGTGCGCGCTACCGGATGCCCCACGAACTGGCCGTCGCGCACGTTCTTCGTGACGATTACCGCCGCAACGCCGGTGCCGGTTGCAGAGCTCGAGAAGCGAGATGCCGAGAAGTCTTCCGCAGAGAAGAGCCGCGAGGAGCTGCTCAAACGCCTCGGTGTGAAGAATCGATTCGAAGAAGAGGAATTCCTCGCGTCCTGGAAAACCGTAGATCTCGAAAAGGAGCGTCGTCTCAGGATCGAACCGGGCGATTGCGAGCTCATGGAGGACTTGCGCGATGAGGTGTTTCCGAAACTCGGCATCAAGATCGAGGAGGAGCGCATCTCCTGCACGCCGAATCAGCTCAGCCTGCAGCCGCCGCACATTCGCGTCTCGGCATTGACGGCGTTGAAGAGCGCGGACGAGCAGTAGCCCGCTCGCCGAATTCCTGCCCCAGAATCGCCAACGCATCCGAGCGGGTGCGTTGGCGTTTTCGTTCTTGATCGGGCCGCAATCGATTCCGCGCTTCGGCTTGACAGTCCGCAACCATTGTCGGATATACGTTTCGTATTAACGAAACGCGTTCTAAAAAATAGAACTATTGAACGAGGCGGCCGGGATGAGAAGCTGTAGATGGTTCGGTGCGCTGCTCGCGATAGCGGCGGCGATGGGGTCGGCGGAAGCCAGATTGCGAGACGACGGTCCGCAATCGCCGCGGCACGAAGCGGCCATGCTGGCCGGATACAAAGCGCTCTACACGTGCAGCGGTTTGTTCAGTGCGGGACTGACGCCGGAGATGGTGACGCGCGATGCCATGCTCGGGCGCGGTTCGAGGACCGATCTGCTGCTGAAGCTGACGACTCGCGTCGACGAACAGCGCAAGCTCGTGACCGTCGAGTATCTGCCGGATATGCCGCCGCGCGTTGCGGCTTGGCGTCCGTATCTTGGTTGCGCTCAACTGCCCATCGGAGCGCCGCTCGAAGCGATCGACGGCCTGCCGCGTCTTCCCGAAGATTTCTCCGCCCCGAATTTCGATTCGCAGGATTGGCCGCAAGGTGATCGCAATGCGACGGTGCGCCTGCCTCGCCGGCAGGCCGCGGCGCTCGACAAAGTTGTCGAAGCAGCCTTTGTCAACGAGGTGTACGGCGGCGTGACTTGGGGCGTCATCGTCGTGAGCGGCGGCAAGATCGTAGCGGAGCGCTATGAGCGCGGCTACGACATGCACAAATTGCAGCGCACGCATTCGGCAGCGAAGAGCGTGGCTGCGACGCTCATCGGTATCGCGGTTCGCGACAAGTTGCTTCGTCTCGATGAGCCTGCGCCGATTCCGGAATGGCGCAAGCCCTACGATCCGCGCGCTCGCATCACTCTCAACAATCTCTTGCAAATGTCGAGCGGCCTGTACACCGAAGCGGCAGGCAATCCGCAGCAAGAGATCTATTTGTCCGGCGCCGCGGTTGCAGAGCGGTCTGCCGGCAATTTGATCGATGCGCTGCCGGGCACACGTATGGTGTATGCCGGATCCGATACGTTGCTCGCGATTCGCGCGTTGCGTACCGTGCTGAATGACGATGCACGCTACCTGCAATTTCCCTTCCGCGAATTGTTCTGGAAGATCGGCATGACGCGGACATTTCCCGAAACCGATTGGAACGGCGACTATCTGCTCTCGGGGCAGATGTATTCGACCGCGCGCGATCTGGCGCGATTCGGCTTGTTGTATCTGAACGATGGCGTGTGGAACGGCGAGCGCATCCTGCCCGAGGGCTGGACGAAATATGTGGCGACTCCCGCACCGGCGCAGCCGGCGGGTTCATGGGCCGATCCTCGATGCGAGGGTGCGTGCGACAAGTTGGGTTACGGCGCGCAGTTTTGGCTGGCCGGTCCCAAGCAAGGCTTGCCGGAAGGCTCGTATTCGGTGCGAGGCGGGCGCGGTCAGTTCGTTATGATCGTTCCGTCGCGCAACGTGGTCATCGTGCGTCGCGGCACGGACGGCGCCGACGGTGCTCGAACCAGCTTCGACATGCAAAAGTTTTCCGCAGACGTGCTCGCCGCGCTCGAGCGCCGATGAGAGAAATTAAAGAAGGATGGGGGAGTGATGATTGCAATCAGACCATGGGCCGCCGCATTGACGATGCTCGTTGCCGGCGTTGCGATGTCTGCCGAGTTCGAGTGGGCTCCGAAAGATCAAGGGCCGGGGTCGGGTCCTTGGCAGTTCGACGATCCGGAAAAACATGGCTTGTCGCGGGCGAAGCTCGAAGCCGTCGCGGAAGCGATTCGGCCCATCGGCGGACGTCAGGGAATCGTCGTGGTCCGCGACGGCGTGATCGTGTTCGAGCGCTATTGGGCGAATGAATATCACCTCGCGACGCCGACGCATCGCAATGTGAGTTTTTCGGCGGGCAAGTCCTGGGGCAGCGCGATGGTGGGACGTGCGGTCACGGAAGGCTTGTTGAAAGCGGACGATCTCGCGTCGAAGTATCACCCGCCCGAGCGTTCGGGCCTGCATCCGGACACGACGATCTATCATCTATTGACGATGAGCTCGGGCGGCACGTTGATGGCCAAGCCGAGCTCGCGCCGGCCCGATCCGCTCGCCAATCCTCGGCCCTCTCAGCCCGGGGGAGGATACGTGCGCAAGGAGAAGCCCGATGAAGGAACGCCGCCCGGTTACGGCACGACGCTGCAGCCTGGTGTGAAGTTCTATTACGACGGCGAACCGGCCGATCATCTCAGCGACATCGTCGCCGCGGCATCGGGCAAGCCGAGCTTGAAATACATCACCGAGCATTTGCTCGAGCCGCTCGGCGTGGAGTCGTTCGCGTATCAAAGCGAAGGCATCGATCCCAACGGCAACGTGCGCATCGGCGGTTCGATCACGCTCTCAGTGCGCGACATGGCGCGGCTGGGTTTGCTGTGGCTCAACATGGGCCGGTGGGACGGGCGGCAATTGATCGACGCAGAGTACGTCAAGCAATCCGTCACCCCATCGAAGCTGAATCCTTCCTACGGTTTTCTGTGGTGGCTGAACGCGGCAGGGCGTGTGAAAGGGGCGCCGCAATCGATGTTCCATGCAGCCGGCGCTTTCGGTCAGTTCGTATTCGTGCTGCCGGAACAGAACATGGTGATCGCGACCATGGGCTACGACGGAACGCGCAACCCGCAGATACTGCAGGACATTTGGAACGCCATCAGCCCGGCGGTGCCTTGAGCCGGCAGTTGGATCGTGCCGGTCTCAGCGGCCTTTGAAGACCGGCTTGCGCCGCTCGCGAAAGGCGGCGCGTCCTTCTGCGTAATCTTCGCTGGCGAAGCATGCTCTGATCGCATCGGCAACGTCTTGCGTGCGCCGCTTTTCGGGATCTAGCAGCGCCTGTTCGACGGCAAGTTTCGCTGCGCGCACCGTGAGCGGGGCATTGGCGGAGATCATTTCGGCGTAGCTGCGTGCGGTCTTCTCCAGCTCCTCACTCGGCGTAACTGCGTTGACCAGTCCGATTCGCAGCGCTTCCTGTGCGCTGAAATGCCGGGCGGTGAAAAGCATTTCTTTCGCGAAAGCCGGGCCGATGACGGATACGAGCCGCTGTACTCCGGAGAATCCGTAGCCCAGACCGAGACGTGCCGCCGGGATGCCGAACTTCGCGTCTTCCGAGGCCAGCCGAAGGTCGCACGCCAGCGCGACGGCCATGCCGCCGCCGATGCAGTAGCCGCGAATCATGGCGATCGTCGGCTTCGGAAAATCCCGCAGCGCCGCGCGTGCGCCGCTGCTGATCGCAGCATAGCGATCGTTCTCTTCCGGCGAGGAGCGCAGCTTGTCGAACTGCGAAATGTCGGCGCCGGACACGAAGGCCCGCTCTCCGGCACCCGTCACGACGACTGCGCGAATCCGCGAGTCGTTCGCAAACTTTTCCAGAATCGCGGGAATGGCTTCCCACATGTCGAGCGAAACCGCGTTGCGGCGTTCAGGGTTGTTGAAGATCAACCAGCCTATGGGCGGTTCGATCGTTCCCACCATCCGCTCAGTACCGATGTTCAAGAGCAAACTCCTCGCGTTCTTGAGGCCAAGCACTCGATAGTCGAGCCGGGAAAGCATGGCGCTGTCGCAGGGCGAATCACGATTCTAGATATCGGAACAATGCCGTTGCAATTCGAACTCCGCGAACCTCGGTGACCCGTCCGAAGCCGATGACTCTTCCGAAGCGGTCTGCTACTTGACTTCAGGATAGCCGCTAATTCTTAATATTGTAAACGACGTTCCAGATATCAGAACATATGTCGACAAGCTCGGCGAAGAAGCGCGCATCTCCATAGTGAACATTCCGTACAGCTTGGATGAAGGGGGGCCGATGAAAACGAGATCGATTTCTGCGAGTGCGATTGCCGCATCCGTCATATCAGTAACCGTTGCGAGCATGCCTGCTCACGGACAAAACGAGGGCACGCAGGGCAGCGGCTCGTTGGAAGAGATTACCGTTACCGGCTCGCGCATCGCGCGGCCCGACTACGCTGCCGAGAGCCCTATCGCAACGGTCGATGCAGCTGCGCTGGCAGTGAGCGGCCCGCAGACTCTCGATGCAACTTTCAACACCTTGCCGCAGTTCTCTGCGAGCAATGCGAACAGCTCCTCGAGCCCCGCACGGCAAGGCCGCAGCAACGCAAACCTTCGCGGTCTCGGCATTCAAAGAACGCTGGTGCTGCTCGACGGCCGGCGCATGACGCCTTCCGATCCGCTAGGCGCCATCGACCTGAACGTGATCTCGAGCTCGTTGATCGAGAACGTCGAAGTCATCACCGGCGGCGCATCCGCCGTCTACGGTTCGGATGCCGTGGCGGGTGTCGTCAACTTCAGGCTCAAGCGCGATTTCGAAGGTCTCGAGATCAACGCCGAATACGGTGTCACCGATCGCAGCGACGGCGAGTCCTACAACGTCGGCGTCACCATGGGCGGCAACTTTGCCGAAGGGCGCGGCAATGCCATGGCCTCCATGACGTTCTACGAGCGCAAGGGCGTGCTACGCGGTTCGCGACCGTTCTTCGAGCGGTCGGGCATTGCGGGCGTGCTTCAGGGCGGCGTCGTGCAGGCAACGGCCTCGAATCTGCCAAGCCTCGAAGCGCTCGAGGACATCTTCGTCGAGAAGTACGGTTTGTCGATGCCGAACCGCAATGCGCCTCTCGGCATGTACCCAGACGGCACGCTGTTCACGACACAGGCGCCGATTCTGAACTTCGATCCGGATCGCCTTCCGTACATTATCGACGAGAACCGCGTCGGCTTTCCGCAAGGCGCCACCTATCCGTTGCAACAACCGTTGGAGCGTTACACCGCGTTTGCGCGCGCTCGCTACGACATCACCGACTCGATCGAGGCGTACGCGCAGTTCAGTCTGACCAAGTACGACTCGGAGTACAGCCGTCAGGGTTGGTCGGGTTCATCGGACGAGGGCACGTTCATTCCGGTCACCAATCCGTTCATTTCGGAGGACCTCGCGCACATCCTCGCTTCGCGCCCGAATCCGACGGCGCCTTTCAGCTTCCAGTTCAACACGGGCCGCGTCGGGCGCTCCGTGTACCAGAACGATTACGAAATCTCCGACTTCCTCGTCGGGTTGCGCGGCAATCTCCCGATCAGCGATTGGACGTGGGATGTCTACGCATCGCACGGCGAGATGCGCGCCGGCGAGACGCTCTCCGGATTCATCGACTATGCCGCATGGAAGATGCTGGTCGAAGCACCGGATGGCGGCGCATCGATTTGTCCGGGCGGCTTCAATCCGTTCGCCATCGAAGCGCTGGCCGATCGTCCTGACCAGGAAGCGTGTTACAGGTTGCTCAACAGAACGCTGCAAGAGCGGACGATGATCGAACAGGACGTCGTCGAAGCGACCATGCAGGGCAAGTTGTTCAGTCTCCCTGCGGGCGAAGCGCGATTCGCCGCCGGATTCACGTACCGTGCACAAAGTTACGATTACCGGCCGCCCGAGGAACGCATTCGATCCGAAGTCATTCCCAATCAGCCGACCGACCGCACCGGCGGCTCCTTCGACGTCTCGGAAGCGTTCGTCGAGATCAGCGTGCCGGTTCTGAGCGATCTGCCGCTCATTCACCAGCTTTCGCTCGGCTTGGCCTATCGCTACTCGGACTACAGCACGATCGATGAAGTCGGTACGTACAAGGCCAGCATGGATTGGCGGATCACTCCCGCTTTGCGTATGCGCGGCGGCGTGCAACGCGCCATTCGTGCGCCGAGCCTTGGCGAGCTGTACCTTCCGGCCGAACGAGCTTCGTCTTCCGTGGGCTCCACTTCGCTCGGCGGCGGCGACCCATGCGATTCGTTGGGTCGGTTGCGCAATCCCGCGACCAATCCCAACCATGAGCGCGTTCGGCAGCTCTGTCTGGAGCAGGGCGTGCCGGAAAACGTCATCGACATCTTCCGCTTTACCGGCAGCGCGGTCTCGGGTGTGGCGTTCGGCAATCTCGATCTGAAAGAAGAAACTGCCGATACGTTCACCGCAGGTATCGTCTGGGACAGCGGTTTCAGCGCGCCGCTGCTGCGACGGTTGTCGATGTCGTTGGACTACTACAAGATCGACGTCGAAGACGCGATCGGCGTCGTCACAGCCGCCGTCGGTATGAACCGATGCTTCAACGCCGATGGCGTGTCCAACCCCAACTACGACATCAACAACTTCTTCTGCCGTCTCACGACGCGCACCGAGAACGGCAACGTCCAAACGCAGTTGCAGCCCACATTGAATCTGTCTGCCTATCGCACCTCGGGTATCGATTTCCAATCCGACTGGGGATTCGATCTGGCTGACATCGGCATCAACACGGCGGGTTCGTTGCGCTTCAATCTGATGATCTCGTATCTGCTGAGCTTCGAGATCCAGAACTTGGCGGGCGAGCCGTTCACCGACTACGTGGGCACGATCGGCAACGCGCAAATCGATTCCGGTGCGATTTCCAAGCCGGAATGGCGAGCCAATCTGAGCGCGAGCTTTGCCAGAGGTCCGCTCGATGTCACGTTGCGCTATCGGTGGATCGATTCCATGTACCATGCGTCCGATGCAGGCACTGGAACCAAGTCGCAGCCCGGCGTGACCGATCGTAGCTATACGGACTTGCTTGCCGGATGGTCGTTCACCGATACGGTGTCGATGCGGGTAGGCGTGATCAATCTGTTCGATACTGAACCGCCGACTTGGACCGGAAATGGCTCGACGGATCTCGGCCTGTACGATCTGCTCCAGCGCCGGTACTTCGTGAATTTCACCAAACGTTTCTGACGATGCATTGCGGGACCACAGAGAAATTCGTCGAGGCAGACGTCCCTGAGCTCGCGCCCGCGGTAACGCGGGCGCTGAGCGAGTTCATTGCCGATGGGGATGAGACGCCGCTGGACGAAGATCTCAGGGAGCTCGCTCGATTGCACATCCTCGACACGATTGCGGCGGTCGTCGTCTGTCGTGACTTGGCGGCTTCGCGCATGGCCCGCTCGTTTGCAACGGCACACAGCGGAGGGATCGACGGAGGCGCGACCATTCCCGGGGCTCGCGAACGTGCGGCGTTGCTGGATGCGGTCTTTGCAGGGGCGGTCACCGCACACGCTGCGGAAATCAACGATTTCAGTCCCACCTCGCTCGTTCAGCCAGGCGCCTCGGTGGTTCCGACGGTGCTCTGCGTGTCGCAAGTCCGCGGGCTGAATGGCGAGGCGATGCTGCGCGCTGTCGTGAAGGGATACGAGCTCGCCTGCAGAATGACTCGTGCGTTGGGACTGCAAAATCTGCAACTCGCCGGAATGTCGACGCACAGTGTCGGAGGCACGTTCGGCGCTGCTGCTGCGGCGGCTTCGCTCATGCGGCTGCCTGCCGAGCAGGTCGGCGACGTGCTGTCTTGCTGTACGCAGCAGATGTCGGGATCGCGTCAGTGGTTGCTCGACGTGCACCACATCGAGAAGGCCTTCGTCTTCGCAGGAATGCCGGCGCGAAACGGCTTGCATGCAGCCCTATTGGTGGAAGCGGGTTTCATCGGCGTCCCGAACTGTCTCGATCGAGCGGGCAGCTGGGTGGATTCGATGCCTTTCACGCGCGTGGGATCGGATCTCGATCGCAACTATCTCGTCGCGCGACTCGGCGAGCGCTACGAGTTGCCGCGCGTGGCGTTCAAACGATATGCCAGCGGCGGGCCTACGCAAGCGGCTATTCAAGGACTGTCGGAGCTGTTGCGAACCGTGGACGTCTCGCGCATCGAGACGATTCGGGTTCTCATTCCGTCGCAGCATGCGGCGGCTTTCGCCGTCGCCGAAATGCCGAATTTGAATCTTCCTTACTTGTTCGCCCTGGTAGCGCTCGACGGCCGGCTGGACTTTCATGCTGCGCAGTCGCGCGAGCGGATGCTCAACGATCCGGCCGTCCGGGCGTTCATGCGGCGCGTAACGGTCGAACGCGATCCCGACAGCAAGAGCATCGTCGAGACCAAGCGTTCTGCGCGCGTGGAGATCACGCTGACCGACGGCACCAAGTGCCGCGTTTGCGTTGCATCTGCGAAAGGTCACCCGGACTCGCCCATGTGGCGCGCCGATGTCGAAGCCAAGGCGCTGGAGTTGATGGCGCCGGTCTTGGGCGTCGAAAGAGCTCGCCGGATCGTTGCGGTGTCGCGCGATTTCGAAGAGCTCGAACGCGCGGGAGACCTGCTGGAAATGATGGCGGCTTGACGTCAGGCAAAAATCTTCGCTCGGCAATCGGCCCGGGCATCAATCACACATCGAAGTCGAGGTAGGCATGCAGAGCAGTTCGGCAGGAGCAGTCGCGGGGGCGCGTACAGAATCGGTCGTAGAAAACAATCTGAGTCGCCTGCTCAAGGGTGCGTTCGCTGATTTGCCGTCCCTAGTACATGCGACAGCTCTCGCGCGGCCTGATCATGTCGCCGTCGTCGACGGCGAGCGTCGTCTGACCTACCGTCAGCTCGATGAGCTTGCCGATCGCGTTGCTGCGGCTTTGCAGCGCGACGGCGTCCGCGCCGGCGATGTGGCGGCGGTCTGCGCCGAGACGTCGTTCGAGTACATCGGAATCTTTCTCGGCATTCTGCGTGCGCGCGCAGCGGTCACGCCGCTGCCGATCTCGGCGAGCGCCGCGAGTCTTGCGGGCATGTTGCGGGATTGCGGCGCCAAGGTTCTGTTTCTCGATGCGGCCGCGGCGAACAGGTTGGCCGAGACCGACGATGTGCCCGAGCTGAATCGCGTGGCGATCGACGATCACTTGCCGCAGAACCTGCTCGCGGACTGGATGAAGCGGGACAACCCGACGCCAAATCGTGTCGCCATCCAACCCGAAGACTGGTTCAACATCATTTATTCGTCGGGTACGACGGGCACGCCCAAGGGCATCATTCAATCGCACCAGATGCGCTGGGGGCACATTCGCCGAGGAGAGGTGCTTCTCTACGATGAGGAGTCCATCGCCGTCATCTCCACACCGATGTACTCGAACACGACGCTCGTCAGTCTCGTTCCGGCGCTGGCGCGGGGCGGCACGCTCGTCTTGATGAAGAAGTTCAATGCGCTCGAGTTCTTGCGACTGTGCGAGAAGGAACGCGCGACTCACGCCATGCTCGTTCCCGTGCAGTATCGCCGCATCATGGATCTTCCGGAGTTCGACAGCTTCGATCTGAGCAGCTTCCGTATGAAGACCTGTACGAGCTCGCCGTTCGCGGCGGACTTGAAAGCCGACGTCCTCAAGCGTTGGCCGGGTGCGCTGGTGGAGATCTACGGCATGACCGAAGGAGGCGGCACTTGCTTGCTGCATGCCACCGAGTTTCCGAACAAGCTTCATACCGTCGGTCGACCGGCTGCGGGGCACGATATTCGAGTCATCGATGAGGAGGGCCGCTGCGTCGAGCAGGGGCAGTGCGGAGAAGTCGTCGGTCACTCGGGCGCCATGATGACCGGGTATCTCGGGCAACCCGAGAAGACGCGCGAAGCCGAGTGGTACGACAGCGAGGGCAAGCGCTTCATTCGCACGGGAGATATCGGTCGCTTCGATGAGGACGGCTTTCTCATACTCGTCGACCGCAAGAAGGACATGATCATCTCCGGCGGCTTCAACATCTATCCGTCGGATCTCGAGGCGGTACTTCGCGGGCACGAGAGTGTCGCCGAAGCATCGGTTGTCGGTGTGCCGTCGAGACAATGGGGCGAGACGCCGGTTGCTTTCGTCGTTCTGCGCGCCGGTCGCGAGGTGAGCGCGGAGTCGCTGCGGTCGTGGGTCAACGAGCGCGTCGGTAAGACGCAGCGCTTGTCGGATCTGATATTCGTCGATGCGCTGCCGCGCAATGCGCTGGGCAAAGTTCTAAAGACGGCACTGCGCGAGAGCTACAAGGGGCAACTGTAGTTGCCCCGATCGCGAGAAGCAGGGCGTCAAATGACGCCTTGCTCGCGCATGTGTTGGATTTTCTCGTCGGAATAACCGATCCATTTCAGAACTTCCACCGTATGAATTCCTTCGGTGGGTGCGGAGCTGCGGATTTTTTTCGTGAGCCCCTCCAGATTGAGCGGAGAGCTCACCAAATGCATGCGGCCTACGCGCGGATGATCGACGGGCGCGGCGATATTCAAATGCTGTACTTGCGGGTCGGCGAAGGCCTGATCCACCGAGTAGATCGGTCCGCAGGGAAGGCCGGCAGCTTCCATGCGCTCCACCCAGTACGCGGTGGGGCGCTTGCGCGTTTCAGCGTCGATGGCCGCATGGACGGCGTCGCGATCCTTGGATCGATCTCGCTGCGACTGCCACTCGGGTTTTCGTAGCCACTCCGGTTTGTCGAGCACCTGGCACAAACGCTTCCATTGTTCGGACGAAGAAGCGGCGATGTTCACGTGTCCGTCGCTCGTCGCGAAGACGCCGGTCGGCACGACCGTGGGATGCGCGTTTCCGACCTGTTTGGGGACTTCGCCTCTGACCAGCCAACGTGCGGCTTGGAAGTCGAGCATGAACATCATGCTTTCGATGAGCGATGTGTGTACCCACCGGCCGACGCCTGTGCGCTCACGCTGAAAGAGCGCCATCATGATCGCGAGCGCAAGCAGATTCCCGGCGCTCATGTCCGCAACGGCGATGCCTACGCGCATGGGACCGCGGCCCGGTTCGCCGGTCACCGACATCACGCCGCTCATTCCTTGCGCAATTTGGTCTACTCCCGGACGGGCCGCATACGGACCGGTCTGACCGAACCCGCTGATGCTGCCGTAGACCAGACGAGGATTGATGGGCTGCAAGTCCTCCCATGCAATCTTCAAACGGCGTTTCACCAGCGGCCGCATGTTTTCGACCAGCACGTCAGCCCGGCGAACCAGCTCGATGAACGCTTCATAGCCCTCGGGCGTCTTGAGGTTGAGCGTAATGGCGCGCTTGTTGCGATGCAGGTTCTGATAGTCAGGGCCGTCGCGGCGTCCGATCACCTCCTCGCCGCCCGTATCCGGAGGTTGTACTCGAATCACGTCGGCGCCCCAATCGGCGAGATGGCGAACACACGTCGGACCTGCGCGCGCGAGCGTCAGGTCGAGAACGACGAGTCCCGCAAGCGGTAGGCTCTGCATGTCGCTATTGGTGTGCTTTGTCGACGGATTGCCGGACATCTGCTTGCTCATGGTCGCCCAGCAGGGCAGCGTTGTCTTCGCCGAGCCGTGCGCTCGGCCGATAAGGGACACGTTGCGCCCTGACGAAACGCAACGGGCTATTGGGAAGAATCATGGGTCCGTATTCCGGGTGCTCGACGTGCTGCAGCATCCCGGTCGCGTGGAAATGCTCGTCGTGCAGTACTTCCGGCAGCTCCTGGACGGCGCCGCATGGGATGCCGGCACCCGCAAGTTTCATGAACAGCTCGTGCTTGCGATAAGCGCGCGTCGCTTGTTCGATCCGCGAGTCGATGTATGACATGTGAGCTACCCGGCCGGACATGGTTTGCAGACGCGGATCGTTCGCAAGGTCATCGAGCGAAAGTTGGCGCAGCAATGTGCGCCACTGGCGCTCGTTGATGCAAATGATGGCTACGTATCCATCTTCCGTGGAATACAAATTGTAGGGACAGACCGTACCCCCTCCATGTCTGTTGCCGGTGCGGGACACGAAGCCCGGAGACGTCGCGTGCATGGCTCTGCCCAGGTTCGAGGCGAGCGTCGCATACACCGAGTCCATCATCGAGACTTCGACGTCGGTGACTTCGCCGGTGCGCTCGCGAAGCAGCAACGCCGTGACGATGGCGCCATATAAATGTGTGCCCGCCGAGATATCGGCGAGCGCCGCTCCCGCTTTCAACGGCGGCTCGTCGGGATGACCGGTCGAGGAGATGATGCCGGCAAGTGCCTGCACTGTGATATCGAGCGCCGGAAACGTCTTGTACGGGCCGCTGCTGCCGAATCCGGACAAGGACGCCCGAATCAGTCTCGGATTGGTTTCCTTCAATCGCGCTGGGGTCAGCGACAGAGACTCGAGCACGCCGGGACGGAAGTTCTCCACCAACACATCGGCGTTTCGAAGCAGCTTCAGTAGTTGCTGAATGCCTTCGGGCGATTTCAGATCGAGCGTGACGGAACGCTTGTTGGCGTTGAACATCGCAAACGGCGTTGCGGCTGCGCCGCCTCGGCCTCTCAACCCTTCTCCCTCCGGGGGCTCCACTTTGATGACTTCCGCTCCGGCCATGGCCAACAGGAACGTTGCATAGGGTCCGCTGTACACCTGGGTCAGGTCGATCACCCGGATGCCGCTGAGCGGCGGCGGGATTCCCGCCGAGGTTTCGGTGGCGTTCGATGTGAATTTCATGTTCTATTTAGCGGAAATCTTTTTTAGCGGTGGGGCTACCCGAGTATGGCAATCCCCAACAAGACTGAAAAGAGTTTGACGGTGCAGGCGCATCGTTGGCATCATAGAGAACAAGATTCTACTATATAGAATCATCGTTCAAATCTTGATAACGCGGCGGGGGAAATGATGAACGCAACCGGTTCGTGGGAGCTGCCCGAAGAACTGCGCTTGCTGCAACAGACCGTGCGGCGCTTCATGGAGAACGAAGTGCGCCCGATAGAGGAGCAGCTCGAGCACGATGCGTTCGAGCTCCCGCCCGAAAAGCTGAAACCGCTCCAGGCCAAAGCGCGGGAGCTGGGCTTGTGGTGCTTTCGTACGCCGAAGGAGTACGGGGGCGCCGGCTTGAATCTGCTCGCAAGCGCGGTCGTCGCCGAGGAGGCTGCCAAGTGCCGCATGGGCGCATACATCCCCGCATGCGGTGCCTTCGGCGTCGATCCTCCGAATGTGATCTTTCAGGGGACGAAGGAGCAGATCGAACGCTACGCGCTCCCGGTCATCGAGGGTCATGGCTACGCGTTCACGGCGATCAGCGAAGCTTCCGGCGGATCGGATCCCGCGCGAGCGATTCGCTGCCGTGCGGAACGTCGCGGCGATCGCTACATACTCAACGGCACGAAGATGTGGATCACGGGTGCCGGAAGGGCAACGTGGGGAATCGTTTACGCGCGCACGGGCGAGCAGCAGAGCCGAAGCGGAATCACATCTTTTATCGTCGATGCCAATGCACCCGGCCTGACGAAGCGACGCATCGGCGTGATTCGCTCGTACGCTCCCTACGAGCTGCATTTCGACAATGTCGAGGTTCCCGTCGAGAACCGCTTGGGTGAGGAGGGGCAGGGTTTTCGCATTGCCGAACGGTGGCTCGTGCATGGTCGAGTGCCGTATGCGGCAGGAACCATCGGCATTGCGCAAGCGGCGCTCGATATGGCCGTCGACTGGGCGAGGCAGCGCGAGACGTTCGGATCGAAGCTTGCGGACAAGCAAGCGATTCAGTGGATGTTGGCCGACAGCGAGATCGAGCTGCGTGCCGCGCGCTTGCTGGTGTATCAAGCCGCATGGAAGGCAGACATGGGTCAGGACATGAAAGTCGAAGCCTCAATCGCCAAGGTGTTTGCCACCGAGACGGCGTTCCGGGTCGTCGATCGCTGCATTCAGATCTTCGGCGGGCTCGGTGTCGCGCAGGAAATGCCGCTCGAGCGGTGGTTTCGGGAGCTGCGGATCAAGCGCATCGGTGAAGGTCCCTCCGAAGTTCAGCGCATGGTCGTTGCGCGCCATCTGTTGAATTCGAGGCTCTGAAGATGTCCATCGATCTTGCGGTCGACGATGACGGGATCGCGCTGATAACGATCAATCGTCCGGAGAAAGCGAACGCCCTGGATCCCGAACATTACGCGGCGTTGTCGCAGCGCTGGATCACGGTACGAGACGATCCGGCAATTCGGGCGGCCATCATTACCGGCGCCGGCGAACGCGTATTCTGCGCCGGAGCCGATTTGCGTGCGACCATCGGGCGCGAGCGCCAGCTGAGCGAACTGTGGCTCACGCAACAGGGACAGCTGCTCAATCGCGGGCTCGAGGTTTGGAAGCCGATCATCGCTGCGGTCAACGGCGCCTGTATCGGCGGTGGAATGACGCTGCTGCTCGCGACCGACATTCGGGTCGCAGTCCCCGAGGCAACGTTCGGGCTCGCGGAAGTCAAACGCGGCATCATCGCTGCCAATGGTGGTACGCAGCGAATCATGAGTCAGTTGCCGTATCCCATCGCAATGGAACTGCTGCTGACGGGCGACGCGCTGACGGCCGAGGCGGCGCAGCGTTGGGGAATGCTCAATGCTGTGTGTCCTCGCGAAGAGCTCCTGGATCGGGCGTTCGAATATGCACGGAAAATCGCCGCCAACGCGCCTCTCGCCGTTCAAGCTGCCAAGGAACTGGCGATTCGATCGCGCGACGTCAGTCTTGCCGAAGGATTGCGCTTCGAACAGCTGGTGAACGCGATCCTGCAACGCTCCGAAGACGTGCAGGAGGGGCGGGAGGCGTTTGCGAAGAAGCGCCCGCCGAAATTCCGTGGCCGCTGACCTTGCGAATATGCGCGGCGAAGTGGTCATCGCCGGCATCGGTGCCACGGCATTCGGCAAGCTGGGACGCGACACGATCTCCTTGAACGTCGAGGCGTGCCGGAACGCGCTCGAGGATGCCGGTATCGAGAAAGACGCCGTCGACGCATTGTTCGTGAAGACGCCCACGTCGCGGCGCGAGTTCATGTACGGTCAAAAACTGGCGGCCGCTATGGGACTGCAGCCGAAGCTCGGCGGAGCTTGGGACCAAGGCGGTGCAGCCAACATCACCTTGATCTCGTTCGCAGCGATGGCGATTGCCGCCGGACAGTGCGAGATTGCGCTGGTTTGTTATGCAGACGATCCGCGAAGCGGAGCGCGCGACGTATATGCACGGCCGCGCGGCGAAGATGCTGCATACGGCTGGTTCTCGACTGCGGCCGGGTACGCGATGATTCACCGCCGCTATGTGATCGAGCACCGCGCACCGCCGGAGGCTTTCGGTGCTGTCGCCGTCACCTGCCGTGCCAACGGTGCCGCCAATCCGCGAGCGCAGCTACGCAAAGCGATCACGATGGACGACTACCTGGCGTCGCCTTGGGTAGTCGAACCGTTGCGGCGCGACGATTGTTGCCTTGTGTCGGACGGCGGCGCGGCGGTCGTTCTCATGAGCGCAGCGCGAGCGCGTTCCCTCAACGTGCGAGCGCCGGTTCCCATTCTCGGATTCGGTCACGGTCAAACGTCGGCTCCGCTGCACGAGCGGGCAACGCTGACGAGCACGATGGCGAAAGTTTCCGCCGCCACGGCCTTCAAGATGGCGGGCATTTCGCCGCAGCAGGTGGACGTCGCGCAGATCTACGATTGTTTCACCATCACCGTATTGATGACGTTGGAGGACTACGGTTTCTGCGCGCCTGGGCATGCGGCAGGTTTCGTCGCCGAGGGTCGCATCGCTCACGACGGAGATTTTCCGATCAATACCAGCGGCGGGCTGCTTTCCGAATCCGGTATGCCGGGATTGCAACTCGTGCACGAAGGTGTGCGACAAATTCGCGGCACGGCCAATCGCCAAGTCAAGAACGCGCGCTTCTCGCTGATCAGCAATCAAGGCGGCGTGATGGATACGCACGCAACTTTGATACTGGGAGGCTGAGATGACCCTACCGCTTCCAGAGCGCACGACGTTGACGCAACCGTACTGGGAAGCACTCGAGCGTCAACGTTTGGTGTTTCAGGAGTGTTCGTGCGGGCAGCGCTGGGCTGCTGCGCGCCCGCAATGCCCCAAGTGTCTGCGAACGGATCGCTGGCAGTGGCGCGACGCCAGCGGTCGCGCAACGCTCATCAGCTGGGTGATATATCACGTGGCTTATCACCCTGCTTTCGCAGAAAGGCTACCGTACAACGTGGCCATCGTGGAGCTAGAGGAAGGGCCTCGCATGATGACGAACGTGATCGTCGACGATTTCGCCGACCTGAAAGCCGGAATGCCGCTCGAGTTGAACGTGCAGCACGATTTCGGCGTCTTGTTGGCGCGCTTCGCACCGGCACGCTAACGATCAGGCCGGCGGGCTTGACTGTCGGCAGGACAGTTGAGACGCTCCTTGAGGAACTGTGTTTTCATAAATAGCTATTAGTTCCGGAATTTGGAACCTTGGGGGATAGGGGGATGACGGCGAATGAGGCGGCTTCCACCAGCGCGCTCGCCGCTGTCTAGCGCGACACCGTCAGCGTACTTGAGGACTGCGACCGATTCAGCGGAAGCCGGCGCCTCAACAACCCGATGCACACCGAAGTGCGGCCTCCTCGCAGTGCATGCTTAGTCGAGAGTCACCGCCGATGAACACGAAGCTCGTTTCGCTCCTGCTGATTGCTGCAACCTTGGCGGGCTGTTCGAAAAAGGAGGCGTCCGACGGTCCTTACTACGCAGGCAAGCGCATCGAAATCATTATTCCGACTTCGGTCGGCGGCGGCACCGATCGTTTCGCGCGTTTGCTCGGCGACGGTTTGCACAAGTTCGTTCCCGGCAATCCCGTCGTCGTGCCGCGACAGATGACGGGCGGCGGCGGCATTCTCGCGGGCAATTGGGTCGTCGAGCAGGCGCCGAAGGATGGCACTGTGTTGCTCGCGGGTACCGGACAAGGAACGTTGCGGCAGATTCTGGGGCAGAAATCCGTCCGCGCGAGAGCAGCCGACTTCGAAGAGCTGGTCGCGATTCCGGTCGCACGCACCGTGACGATTGGGCCGGGCAAAGGCGTCACGAATCGCACGGATGTGCGCAAGCTGCGCAATGGGCAACCGCTGCACACCGCATTGCTCGACCCGATCGCCGGCATCACGTTCGTGTTGCAGTTCGAGATGCTGGGAATCCCTCTCAAAGTCATACCCGGCTATCACGGCGGGCGCGATCGCGATCTCGCGATGTTCCGCGGCGAGATCGACATCATCCAGCAAGTAACGACGACGTTCGCCGCCTCCACCAAGCCGCTCTTGGATCGCGGTGCCGTTCTGCTGTGGAACGACGGGTTCGTTGCGCCGAACGGCGACATCGTGCGCGATGAAGGCATGCCGGACGTGCCGACGTTCAACGAGGTCTACACCGAAGCCTACGGCGAACCGCCATCCGGACAGTTGTGGGAGCTCTACCGAGCCACCCTGCCGCTCGTCGGCAATGCCGCCAAGGTCTTGCTGCTTCCTGTCGGTGCGCCGCGGGAGGCCAAGGAAGCTTTGATGGAAGGTATCAAAGCGATGATCGCCGATCCCGAGTTCATGGCGCGCATATTGCGGGAGTCGGAAGGTCACGCGCCCATTTACGGCGAAGAGCTCGAAGCGATTCTGGCCGAGGCGCGCAATTTGTCGCCCGACAAGATCGAGTTCCTACGCAACTTCATCGGCGAGCGATTCGAAGTCGAGTTCGAGTAGCGGGCTTTGCGAGTGCGGACCCCCGTTACGAGTCTCCTCCGAGTCATCGATGCCGCGAGTGATTCTGTGAAGGTAAACGCATGTTAGACGCCGCGATCAGCGCTCTCGGCATTCTGTTGAGCCCGCAACACTTCGGCTATCTGCTGGCGGGCACGGCAGTCGGATTGATCATCGGCATCCTTCCCGGATTGGGAGGGATGGTCGGTCTGGCGCTTCTCATGCCGCTGACCTACGGGCTCGATCCTGTTTCCGGCATTGCGATGCTCATCGGTCTGACGTCCGTCACGACCGTCGCCGATACGTACACGTCAGTGCTCATGGGTGTTCCCGGTTCGGCGGCTTCTCAAGCGACGGTCATGGACGGCTATCCCATGGCGCAGCGCGGCGAGGGCGCGCGTGCGCTCAGTGCGTCTTTCCTCGCATCCATGTTCGGCGGGTTGATCGGTGCGTTGGTGCTGACCGTGACGCTGCCGTTCGCAGTTCCGATGGTGCTGGCGCTCGGCACGCCCGAGCTTCTGATGCTGACGTTCCTGGCGCTCGGCATGGTGGCCGTATTGAGCGGCCAGAATCCTTATCTCGGCATGCTCTCGGCAGTCAGCGGATTGGCGATCGGCACGATCGGCAGCGCACCGAGCTCGGGCACCTTTCGTTTTACGTTCGGCACCGACTATCTGCTCGACGGCGTCACGTTGACCAGCTTGGCGATGGGCCTATTCGCGATTCCGGAAATGATCGCGGTGTTGTCTCGCGGCGGCGCCATCGCCGAAGAGCGCGCTGAGATCGGCCGCGGCTGGCTGCAAGGAATTCGCGACGTGTTGAGCCACAAGCTGCTTGTGTTCCGGCATGCGCTGATCGGCGCCTTGATCGGATTCTTGCCTGGCTTGGGAAATTCGATCATCGACTGGGTCAATTACGGAATCGTGGTCAAGACTGCCAAGGACAAGTCGCAATTCGGCAGAGGCGACATTCGCGGCGTCATCGCGCCCGAAAGCGCCACCAATGCCAAAGAGGGCGGCGCATTGATTCCGACGCTCATGTTCGGAATCCCGGGCAGTGGCAGCATGGCGCTCTTGCTCGCGGCGATGGTCATCATGGGCGTCGAGCCCGGTCCCACGCTCATCGTTTCTCACATGGATCTGGTGTTCGTCGTGGTGTGGAGCATCGCCATCGCGAACATCATCGGCACGGCCGTGGCTTTCTCGCTCTCCGGTCCGATCACCAAGCTCGCGTTCATGCCGTTCAGCAAGGTGATGCCGATCCTGTTATTGCTCATCTCGCTCGGTTCGTTTCAGTCGAGCCAGCACATGGGAGATCTCGCGGTGCTATTGCTGTTCGGCGTGGTGGGCTGGGTCATGCGGCGCACCGGAATCCCTCGCGCGCCGCTGCTGATCGGATTCGTGCTGTCGGGTCTGATCGAGCAGTACTTGTGGCAAGTGATGAGCCGATACGGATTCGAATGGCTTCAGCGTCCGGGCGTCATCGTCATCGGAACGCTCGCCGTGGCGGCTGTCGGCCTCAGTATCTATAGCAAGTCTCGCACGAAGCCTCGGCCCGAAACGGGCACCGGGCAGGAAAGCGTCGGCGGAGTAGGACGATGAGCCGGGAAACACCTCAGCGCGCTTCGCGATCCCTGTTGCCGGTCTGGGACCGGAACGTATTGCTCGGCCTCGTCACGTTCGGTCTGTTGGTGTTCATCGCAATGTGGCTGACCTCCGCCGGATTCATGCCCGGCGCGCGCATGTATCCGCGCTTCGTCGCCGGGGTCGGCGTGTTGGTCGCGGCACTTGCGCTTTGGCGAGTGTGGACAGGGAAAGAACCGAGGGGCGGAGCAGGGCATGAATTGCCCGGCCGGGACGAGAGCGTTCGCGACGTCTACACGAGAGCCCTCAAGCTGGTCGCGAGCATTGCTCTGTACTACCTCGGCATTCTCCTGTTCGGTTTCGTGCTCGCAACGGCCGTCTACCTCGTTGCTTTCGCCCGCCGCTACGGCGAGTCGTGGCTTCGCAGTGTCGTCGTCGCCGCAGTGTGCGTGACCCTCGTGTACGTGTTGGACAAAACGATCGATCTATTCCTGCCGAAGGGCTTGCTGCTCAGCGCTCTTTTTTGAAGGAGACAGTGCCATGAATACGCCTTCGTTGACGCGTCGCTGGTTTCTCGGTGCTGGAGCAGCGGTGGCTGCAGGCATTTTGAGCGGTTGCCACAAACGCGCCGCAATTGGGACGAATCCCGTCGTCGAGACGGCCAGCGGAAAGCTGCGCGGCCTGGTCGTCGACGGAGTAAACGTGTTCAAGGGCATTCCCTACGGATCGGTGCAGCGCTTCATGCCGCCAGGTCCGGCGCCGCAATGGGCAGGCGTGCGCGATGCCTTCGAGTACGGTCCTGCCGCTCCCCAACGAGCAGAGCGCTTGGGTCAAAGAGTCAATCTATATGCATCGACGCGTCCGGAGCCGCCGGCGGACGAGGATTGCTTGGTGCTGAACGTTTGGACGCCTGCCGCCGACGGCGCTCGTCGACCGGTCATGGTGTGGTGGCATGGCGGCGGATTCGAGGCCGGCTCAGGATCGGGGATCTGGTTCGACGGCACGAATCTCTGTAAGCGAGGCGATGTCGTCGTCGTCACCGTGAACCACCGCTTGAACGTTTTCGGTCATTGTTATCTCGCCGACAAACTCGGCCCGGACTTCGCTGCATCGGCGAACGTCGGATTCTTGGATCTCGTTGCGTCGCTGCAATGGGTGCGCGAGAACATCGAGCGCTTCGGCGGCGATCCGAACAATGTGCTGATCTTCGGCGAATCGGGCGGCGGCAGGAAAGTCAGCATCGCAATGGCCGCGGAGGCGGCCCAAGGGCTTTTCCATCGGGCAGTCGTGCAAAGCGGTTCGCACTTGAGATTGATGACCGTGGAGCGAGCGGTACAACTCACCGACCGGCTGCTCGACCAACTCGAGATCAAGCCGGAGGAGGCGAGCAAACTGCTGACTTTGCCATGGCAACAAGTCCTCGATGCGCAGCTCAAGGTGATCTCCCAAGTCGATGAGCGTTTTGCGCCGGTGTTGGACGACGCCGTTTTCAAAGCTCATCCGTGGGATCCTGTCGCGCCGGCGATATCGGCTCGAGTGCCGTTGCTGGTGGGGACCAATCGCACGGAGATTTCGAATCAGCTCGGCAACGATTCGGCCATCTACACGTTGGACGAAGCCGGCTTGCACAAGCGGCTCCAGGCCTATCTGCCGCCCGAAGACATCGAATCGGTCGTCGATGTGTTTCGCAAATCGAATCCGCAAGCCAATCCGACGGAGCTGTTCTTCCTCATCGTCTCGGCTCGCGGCTACAACCGCGATGCAACCATTCAGGCCGAGCGCCGCGCCCAGCAGGAAGGCGCCGCGCCCGTGTATCGATACATGCTCGCATGGCGCACGCCCGTCGAAGGAGGGCGACGCGTTACGCCCCACGCCCTCGACATTCCTTTCATCTTCGACAACGTGGACAAGGCCGCTTCGATGGCCGGCCCGGTCAACGAACGGACTCGTGCTCTGACCGATGCCATGGCGGGTTCTTGGATTGCCTTCGCCCGGACAGGCGATCCGAACAATTCGAGCGTACCTCCCTGGGCGCCTTACGATCTGGACAAGCGAACGACCATGATCTTCGACGACGAGTGCGAGGCGCGCGAAGATCCCTGGCGGGAAGAGCGCATTGCGATGGAGAAGTACCCGACCCAGCAGCTCGGACGTGCATTGCACCGGCGCCGTAGCGCGGCGGGCGGTTGAGCGAGCTGGGCTTTGGCGTGGCGGTGGGCATGCCCGGCCGCAGCAAGTGTTCTAGAATTCAGAACTGCTGGCATGCCGCTGGTATTTCTGGGAGGCTAACTTGGATACGACCCTGATCAAGGGATTGCACGTGTTGGAGCATTTGATTCAGGCCGACTCGCCGCTTCGCATTACCGCGATAGCGTCGGATCTGGATCTACCGAAGAGCAACGTGCACCGCACGCTCACGACGCTCATCCACGCCGGTTACGTCGTACAGGGGGAGGACGGAAGCTATCGCCCGACGCTCCGAATTTGGGAGCAGGGGATCAAAGTCATCGCACGCCACCCCGTGCGTCGCGCCGCACATGCGTTCATGCAGGCACTCAATCAGGAGACGTCGGAAACCGTCAATCTCGTCGTGCTCGATGGGGATGAGTGCCTTTACATCCATCAGATCACTTCGGTGATGCCTATTCGAGCCAGCTCGGCGCTCGGAAATCGCGTTCCGGCGATCTATCCGGCATCGGGAAAGGTGTTGCTCGCGTATATGCCCGACGGCGAGAAGCGGGCGCGCGCGATCTACAACAAGTACAAGTCCATGAAGCCTGGGTTGAAGCTCAACGAGCTGCTCGAAGATCTGGAGCGGATCAAGCCCGACGGATATGCGTACTCGATCAGCGGCTGGCGAGAAGGCATCAACAGCGTTGCCGGCGTGATCTTCGGTCCGAACCGGCAGCCCATCGCCGCGATCGCTCTGTCAGGCCCTCAGGAGCGAATGACGAAGGAGCGCATGGAGAAGTTGTCGCATTCGGTGCTCAACACGTGCACCCAGATCAGTAACGCATTGGGCGCCTGATCGCCACATCAGGGAAGGGCAGCGGAACCGCTGCGTTCACGCGCAACTCCGAATCATCTCGCCAAAGCAGGAGGGCGGCCGTTCAGCCGCCCTCCTGCTGCATCGAGGCGTCGCGTCTTATGGCAGACCTGACGCCTTTGCTTCAGATCGCGATTCCATGCTTCGCCAGCGGCAGCGAGCGGATGCGTTTTCTCGTTGCCGCATAGATCGCGTTGCATAGAGCGGGCGCGACGAGCGCGACCGCCGGCTCGCCCATGCCGCCCGGTTTTTCTGTGCTGTCCATCAAGAAGACTTCGATGGCCGGCATTTCGTTCATGCGTAGCATGCGATACGCATCGAAATTGTGCTCGCGGACGCGACCGTTCTCGATGTTCACTTCGCCCCAGAGCGCCGCCGTCAAGCCGAACACGATGCTGCCTTCGGCCTGTGCCATGACGATGTCCGGATTGACGATCTGGCCGCAGTCGACGACGCACACGATCCGGTGGATCTTGAGCTTGTTGCCTTCCATCGAGATCTCGGCAACCTGCGCGAGATACGTGTCGTAGCCGGACATCAGCGCAATGCCTTGATAACGGCCCTGCGGCACCTGCCCCCAACGCGCTTTTCGTGCAGCCGCGTCGAGCACGGCCTGCCAACGCGGTTGTTCGTCGAGAAGGCTGCGACGGAAATCGTACGGATCCATGTTCGCGGCAGCAGCGCATTCGTCCATGAAACACTCGACCGTGAAGCAATTGAGCGCGTGGCTGACCGAGCGCCAATAACCCACGTCGATGCCGATCTCGTGCCGCAGATAGTCGACGTACACGTTCGGCACGCCGTACGGATAGTTGTGCGCAGCTTCGATCGCGAACGGATCGATGATGTCCTTGACGACATCGGGTGCCCAACGCGCCGTGATCGACGGTGCGACGAGATGCAGCTTGAACGCATTCATCTTGCCGTCCGCACCGAACCCGGCCTGGGCGATGTTGACCGCGGGTGGACGATACTTGTCGTGCGTCATGTCGTCCTCGCGCGTCCAGATCACTTTCACGGGCTTACCTGCTGCTTTGGCGCACTCGACCGCGTCGGGAATGAAATCCACTTCGAGCCTGCGGCCGAATCCGCCGCCGAGGAAGGTCGTGTGCACGAACACTTGCTCGGGCGGAAGCCCCGCAGCTTGCGCAGCGGCCAACTGTGCCATCTGCTGAACCTGCGTCGGCACGTAGATGTGGCAGGCGCCGTCCTTGAACTCCGCCGTACAGTTTTGCGGCTCGAGGGTTGCATGCGCGAGCATCGGCAGCTCGTAGGTTGCTTCGATGCGGCGTGCCGCGGAGCGCAGCGCGGCATCGGCATCGCCCTCGTTACGCACCTCCTTGCCCTTGTTTCTCGCCGCCGCTTTCAGTCCTGCATAGATCGCGTTGTTGTTGAGGCGCGCGTTGGGTCCGGAAGCCCATTGAACCTCGAGCGCATCTCGCGCTTGTTTCGCCTGCCACCAGGAGTCGGCAATGACGGCGACACCCGAGGTGGTCTGCAGCACGTGCCGAACGCCGGGCATGCTCTGCGCCTTGTCGGCCTTGAAGGATTTGACGCTTGCGCCGAGCTCCGGCGGCAGCGCCAAAGCGGCATAGAGCATGTCGGGCAAGCGCACGTCGATGCCGAACTGCGCCGAGCCGTCGACCTTCAGCGGTGTGTCGAGTCGTTTTTGAGGCTTGCCGATGAATCGGAATTTGTCGCGCGGTTTGGGCTCGATCTTCTCCGGTTTCGGCAATGCCGCCGCCGCTTCGGCGAGCTCGCCGAAGGACAAGCGCCTGCTCGTGAAAACGACGTAACCGTCGACAGTGGAGCACGCCGAGGGCGGTGCGCCCCACTCTTTGGCGGCAGCCTGAATCAATCGTGCGCGCGCCTCGGCCGCTGCCATGCGCAGCTTGTCCCATGCATCGCGCACGCTCGTGCTGCCGCCCGTCACTTGTCCGCCCAGCAGATTATTGATGTATGCATCGCCGGGCGGTGCGAATTCGACCTTGATTCGCTCCGGCGGCACGTCGAGCTCTTCGGCAATCAGCGTCGGCAAGGCGGTGTACACGCCTTGGCCCATCTCGGAGCGGTCGCAGAGCACCGTGATCGAATTGTCGGTGCCGATGCGCAGCCAGGCATTGGCTTCGACGGTCTTGGCAGGTCCCGAGCTCGCGCGATCGTTTCGGCCGCAGCCGGGCAGGTGAATCGCGATGATCAGTCCGCCCGAGGCGGCAGCAGCGCCTTTCAGAAAAGTACGGCGCGAGATCGGCGAATCGAAGGAGTTGGCGTGCGACATGTCAACCTCCCGACTTCGAAAGCTCAGCGGCCCGACGCACGGCCTTGCGAATGTTCGAGTACGTACCGCATCGGCAGATGTTGCCGGACATCGCCTGATCGATGTCTGTGTCGCTGGGGTTCGGATTCTTCGACAGCAAAGCCGCTGCCGACATGATCTGTCCGGACTGACAATAGCCGCATTGAGGCACGTCGAGCTCGATCCACGCGCGCTGCACGGGATGGCTGCGATCGCTCGACAGGCCTTCGATGGTCGTCACCGACTTGCCTGCAACGCTGCCGATGGGCGTCACGCAAGAGCGCACGGGCTCGCCGTCCACGTGCACCGTGCATGCGCCGCACAGGGCAGCACCGCAACCGTATTTCGTGCCGGTCAGTCCCAGCGTGTCCCTGAGCACCCAAAGCAGGGGGGTGTCTTCGGCGACGTCGATTTCTTGGGCTTGGCCATTTAGCGTGAGTTTGATCATGCTTCCCCCGATCACGCGTGAGAATCGTTGTGGCCCGACTATACGCCCGCCGGTCTGCGTTGTGAGTAAGGATCATCGTCGACCGGCGTCGAAGGTTACCTTTGAGGGCGCTCGCGCACGGACCGGCCGGCCCGCCGGTCGCGTTGCTACAATTCCCGCCGATGAAACGTAGAAAGATCAGTGCCGCGCTCGCCAAGGTGGCGCGTGCCATCCACGATTCCGAGGCTTTTCTAATACATGTCGGCAGCATTGCCGACCGCTATCGCCGCGAGCACGCGCTCGACACGGGTCCGCGCGGCCGCGAAGTGCGGCAAGCTTTGCGAACGTTCCGCCGTCATGCGGCTGGCTTGGTCGAGTGGCTGAGCACCGCACAATCGCGTCCGAGCTCGCTCGAGCACGAGGCATTGACGAAGATCGCCGCGAGCCTCCGTACCGCGCCGAATCAACTGCTCGCAACGAGCGGTACGTTCGTCGAATGGTTGAAACGTACGGACAGCGCGGCGGGCGAAGCCGAAACGCAGCTCACCGGACGTAAGCGTGCAAATGCACCGTTGATTGCCGCCGAAGCGCTGCGTGCGACGTACGAGCATCATGGGCTCAAGTGGTCGACGCAGGTCACGAAGCGCAGCGTCGGTAGCGCAGTGCAGTTGCTGTGCGCGATTGCCAAGAGCGCGGGCGATGAATTGACGCCTGAGGAAGCGCGCGCAGCGCTGCTAGCAGCAACGCGAGGCGCGGGAGGGAAATAGACGACGGAAGGGCTCTGGGCGTTTGGCACTGGTCAGAAAGGCCGGGGTGCAGCGGATACTGGGCTCGCCTCTCGTTTGGGCAGAGGCAACGAGAGCGATAGCGTCTTGGCGAGGGGGCCACCGCGAAGTGCGCAGATTATTAGGGTGAAATCGTCTCGCGCAATCGCGCGGGTGGCTGTCGACTCTCAACTAATTCTCGATTCTGCGCGGTACGTAGAGCTCGGACAACAGCCGCCGCAGGGCCGCGAGCTTCGGCAGATCGTGGATCACGACGTACGGACGCCGCGGGTTGCGTGTCGCGTAATCCTGATGTTCGGGCTCGGCGGGAAAGAAACCGCGATTCGGCTCGATCGTCGTCACGATCGGCGCATCGAATACGCGTGCTGCTTCGAGCTGTTCGATGTACGCGCGCGCTACGCGTTCCTCTTCGGCGTTCGCGACGAAAATTGCCGAGCGGTATTGCGGCCCTTCGTCGGGGCCTTGGCGGTTCAATTGCGTGGGATCGTGCACGACCGAGAAAAACACGCGCAGCAGCTCGCCATACGAAATCTCCTGCGGGTCGTACAAAATCTCGACGGCTTCGGCGTGTCCTGTATCGCCGCTTGCCACTGCTGCATAGTGCGCCATGTAGCTCTTCCCGCCGGAATATCCGGCGACGACGTCGCGCACGCCTCTCACATGTTCGAACACGAGTTCGACGCCCCAAAAACATCCACCTGCCAACACGACTTTTTGTAACGTCTGGGCACGCGGCAGATCGATCTCCGGCGGCGGTACCGCCGTTGCCGCCGCAACGCTTCGGGATGCCAGCAGCAGACAGAACAGTGTGAGATGTCTGAACATGGACAGCGGCCTTAGGCTGTAGACTGTAGTCTGCACGCATATTCTGAGTCTCTCACTCGGCTCGCGGCCGTCTTTCCTCAGGAGAGGGAGGAGACCCGCGAACGCGCGCACCGCCTATAGCCTACAGTCTACAGTCTACAGCCTACAGCCCAACGATGAGCGATCAACAGCCTCCCAAAGTCCGCTACGAACCTGGCCTCGGCTGGATCTGTTCATGCACGAACGTCTATGTCGAGCGCGTGGATTTCGATCTCGATTGCCATCACTGGCCGCTCTGCGAGCACATCGTAGAGGCGGCGAGGAAAGCCCTCGAGGACATGATTCGTGATCCGTGATTCGCAGGCGTGGACGCGCGGCATTACTCAACCCAAGGAGGGCACTGACGGACCCGAACGGGTGCCTGTCACGTAAGGGCAAATGGAGGCCGAGATAGCGCGCTTGGCGCTATGCGCCACGAATCACGCCCAGCGCCTCTGGCTGTTGCCCGTAGCCTATCGCCTATGAATCGCACGCTCGTTCTGGTCGCCACTTCATTTACGCTACTGGCGCTCATCGTCATCGCGCTGGCGGCATTCGGCGCCGTGACGTTTCAGCTCGCCCTGTTGATGCTGGTTGGGCTGGTAGGCTTGTATTTCGGCTGCGGAGTGCTCGTGCTGATTTATCGGTTCGTGAGCAAGCTCCAATAGTGCAACCCGGGACGGTTGCGCTGCGTCAAAAGGGCCATCAATCGGGAGGTTGCCGTGCGGTTCGTTTTCGTCGTCATTGCTTGGTTCGTGTTGCTGGCAGTGGCTTGGCCGCTCGCGCTGCTCGTGCTTTTCCTGCTGCCCATCATCTGGCTGCTGTCCCTGCCGTTCCGGTTCCTCGGCGCTCTCGTCGAAGCACTGTTCGCGTTCGTCAAAGCGCTGCTGTTCCTGCCGGCAAGGCTGCTAGGGCACCGCGGCTGACGCGAAGCCTGGAGACCGTAGGCTGAAGGCTGAAGGTAGGAGCGCTGTCGCGACTTCTTGTCAGAGCTCAGTGCCTCAGCTAGCCGCGCTGCATAAACCCGCTGACATTCTCCAACCGATCGAGAAACGAAAACGTGCCGCGGTCCTTGACCTCGCGAGCGGCGTCGATGAATCCCGTCATAGCAGCGCGATAAAGCGAAGTTGCGAGGCTGATCCGACGGACACCGGCGGCTTTCAGCTCGGCAACACTGAACGACTTGCCGGGAATGCCGACCATGAAATTCACCGGCTTCGTCACGCTGGCACACACGGCCCGGACCGCATCGAGGTCGGGCAATGCGGGCGCGAACAGTACGTCGGCGCCGGCCTTTTCGAAGGCTTGTAATCGCTTGATCGTGTCGTCGAGATCCGGATTGCCGCGCAGGAAGTTCTCGCTCCGTGCAGTGAGGGTGAATGGGAAGGGCAGCGCCCGCGCCGCTTCCACCGCAGCGGCGACACGCTCGACAGCCTGTTCGAACGGGAACAGCGGCCGAGCCGGATCGCCGGTCGCATCTTCGATCGATCCGCCGACCAGACCGGCTTCGGCTGCCAGGCGAATCGTTTGTGCGACGTCTTCGGGTCTATCGCCGAAGCCTTTTTCGAGATCGCCGGACAGCGGCAAATCCGTCGCGCTCGCGATCGAGCGAATCTGAGCCAGCGCCTCGTCGCGAGATACGCGGCCGTCGAGCCGACCGAGACTGTTTGCCGCGGCTCCGCTCGATGTCGCAAGCGCTTCGAAACCGAGTCCCGCTGCAATGCGCGCCGAGCCCGCGTCCCAAACATTGGCGATGATGAACGTGCGTGAGGTTTCGTGAAGCGCAACGAATGCCGCTGCACGTTCCGCTTGGCTGATTGTCATGGATCACCGTCCGTTCAAAGATGTCGCGTCTCGGCGGGCTCGCGCTCCCACGCATTGTTGCGGCCATCGAAGTAACGGACGGGCGCAGCGATCAGCTCGGCGGGATCTGCATCGTCGAGACAGGCTACCTGCACGGCCCAGAACGCGCCGCCAAGTTCCGGGATATTGCCGCTGCTGAACGCGTGCACGCCGCAAGTCTTGCAGAACAGGTGATGCATGTTCCTGGCGCCGAACTGGTAAGTGGTCAAATTCTGCTCGCCTGCCAAGAGCCGAAAAGCTTCTGGCGAGACGAACGCTTCCCAGCAACGCTGCTTCGTGCAGATCGAGCAATTGCACTTGCCCGTACCTTCGCTCAAGTCCAACTCGGCCTCGAACTTCACTGCGCCGCAGTGGCAGCTTCCTCGATAGGTCTTCTTCATGTCGGTGCTCCCGTCGATCGCGCGCAGAGTCTGCGGCGGATCGTGGACAACCGATGACAACATTTTTGCCGCTGCGGCCAATCCACGCACTTAGGATTCTGGGTACTGGGCGCTGGGCCCAGACGAAAAGGCGCGGAGGCGCCTCTTCCTTCAGCCTTCAGCCTTCAGACTTCAGACTCAGGCCGCTTGCAGCGGGGCTCACTCCGCGGCTACGACGACCGGAGGCTCGATCTGCATGCGCAACACGGGCGTGGCAGCGGCCACGACGATCAAGATCGGCACGAGCGCCCAAGCGATTTCGACGAGCGTACGTCGGCGCAGGCCGGTCGGCGAACCGCGGAATGTCGCAACCGAATGCAGCATCACGCCGAAGATCGCTGTGGCGAGCGCGGCGCAGATCCACAGAGCTGCGTGCATGAGGTTCATTGGACGAACGACGAAATGCGCGTGAGGAACGTATAGTCGCCTTCGATCGCCATCAGTGCGATGAGCACCAACAACGTGAGCGGCGGAACCAGGATCACGAGCTTGAGCGCAAGCCGTTCCCAGGCGACATGCATGAAGATCGCGACGATGAATCCCGCTTTCAGGAACATGAATACGAGAATGAGCGTCCAGCGCAGCGCGCCCTCCAGATGGAAATAGTCGACCATGTACGAGAACGCGCTCAGGACGAACAACAGGAACCAGATCCCGAGGTAGATCTTGATCGGATGCTGTTGATGGCCGTCGGCGTGGGTCGCACTAGCGGTGCCGTGTCCTGCGTGTTCTTGCGTGACTGCGTGGCTCATAGGTGCGTCTACCAGAGATAGAAGAACGCGAATATGAATACCCAGACGAGATCGACGAAGTGCCAATACAGGCCTGCGACCTCCACGGTCTCGTACGTGCCTTTGCGATCATAGAAACCGCTCAGTACGCGATACGCGACGACGAGCAGATAGATGACGCCGCACGAGACGTGCAGGCCGTGGAAGCCGGTGATCATGAAGAACGAAGAACCGAACTGCGCCGCGCCCATGGGGTTCCCCCAGGGCCGCACGCCTTCTTCGACGATGAGCTTCGTCCACTCGAATGCCTGCATGCCGACGAAGGACAAGCCCAGGAGCGCCGTCGCAAACAGGAGGAGGGCTGTGCGTTTGCGGTCGCGCCGATAGCCGAAGTTGACGGCCATCGCCATCGTGCCGCTGCTCGTGATGAGAATCATGGTCATGATCGCAATCAGGAGCAGCGGAATGTGCGCGCCACCGACCGTCAGCGCGAACACTTCGCTCGGATTCGGCCAAGGCTCCGTCGTCGAGATGCGGACGTTCATGTACGACGTGAGGAAGCACGTGAACACGAACGTGTCGCTCAGCAAAAAAATCCACATCATCGCCTTGCCCCAAGGGACGGGGAACGCCTGCTTGTCTTGCGACCAGTCGGCGGCAACGCTGCGTAAACCTTCGAGCGCAGAGGCGGATTGTTCGACTTTCAATGCGGTTTCGGCCATGAGCGTCCTCGGATTTCAAGTCGACAGCAGCAACGCGAAGAGCACGAGCCAGACGATCAACAGGTAATGCCAGTACACGGCGCACAGCTCGACGCTCAACCGCGCATCGATGAGCTCGTGCTCGCGGCGCCGCATGCGCAGGAGCGTGCGCACCCAGACGAACAATCCGCCGAGCAGGTGAGCGCCGTGCACGGCCGTGAGCAAATAGAAGAATGCGAGCGCCGGATTGCGCGGGCTGAAGAAGCCGGCCTCGGCCAGTTGCTGCCAGGCGAAGATCTGTCCGGCGAGAAATGCGATCGTCGCAAGGCCGGCGATCGCCAACGCTTGGAATGCCCCTTGCCGCCGGCCGCGCAGCACATTGGTGCGCGCCCATTGCATCGCGATGCTGCTGCCGACGAGCAGCGCAGTGTTGAGCCACAGAATTCGAGGCTCGGGAACGGGTGTCCAATCGAGTGCCAGCGCATCGCCGTGGCCGCCCATTCGCATGTAATACGCAGCGATGAACAGCGAGAACAAGGACGTGATGACGGCCAGCAGCACCCACAGCCCGACCTTGATCGTCTTCGACCGCGAGATCTCTTGCAGCTCATCCGTCGGACCAGCCGGCTGCAGCTCCCACGGCTTGACCGTGAGCTGCCTAACGATGATTGCCCAGACGACGATGCCGGCAATCAACCCGCCGACTGCAACGCCCAGGTTCATGGCTGCGGACCGTGATCGTGGCTGCCTGCCGGCGTTTGCGGACCCGGCGGCACGTTTTGCGGGATGAAGTCGTCCGGCGCGCCGGGCACGTTGTAGTCGTACGCCCAGCGATAAACCACCGGCAGCTGCTTGCCCCAGTTGCCGTGCTTCGGCGGCGTCTCGGGCGTCTGCCATTCGAGACTCGTCGCGCGCCACGGATTCGGCCCGGCCTCCTTACCGTGTCGATACGACCAGATGAGATTGAACAGGAAGATGAGCTGCACGAGCGCGACGATGATGGCCGAGATCGTGATCCACTCGTTCGCGAACTGCACCGACTCCGGAATGAACTCGATGCTGCTGTCGTAGGCGTAGTAGCGTCGCGGAACGCCCAGAAAGCCGAGGTAGTGCATCGGCAGGTAGATCGAATACGTGCCGAGAAACGTGAGCCAGAAATGCCACTTGCCGAGCGTTTCGTCGAGCATCCGCCCCGTGATCTTCGGATACCAGTGATAGATCGCGCCGAACACCACCAGAATCGGCGAAACGCCCATCACCATGTGGAAGTGCGCGACGACGAAGTAAGTGCCCGAGAGCGGCACATCGACGGTGACGTTGCCTAGGAAGAGGCCGGTTAGCCCGCCGTTCACGAACGTGAAGATGAAACCGATCGCGAACAGCATCGGCACGGTGAGATGCACGTCGCCGCGCCAGATCGTCAGCACCCAGTTATAGACCTTGATGGCCGTGGGCACCGCGATGATCAGTGTCGTCGTCGCGAAGAAGAATCCGAAATACGGATTCATGCCGCTGATGTACATGTGGTGCGCCCACACGACGAAGCTCAAGCAGCCGATCGCGAGGATCGCCCACACCATCATGCGATAGCCGAAGATGTTGCGGCGCGCGTGCGTACTAATGAGATCGGACACGATGCCGAACGCGGGCAGCGCGACGATGTACACCTCCGGATGGCCGAAGAACCAGAACAGGTGTTGGAACAGAAGCGGGCTGCCGCCGCTGTATTGCGTGGTCTCGCCCATCGAGGACATTGCGGGCATGAAGAAGCTCGTGCCGGCGACCGCATCGAGCAGCAGCATGATCGCGGAGACGAACAGCGCCGGAAACGCGAGCAGGCCGAGAATCGACGCAGTGAAAATGCCCCACACCGACAGCGGCATGCGCATCAGCGTCATGCCGCGGCAGCGGGCCTGAAGCACCGTCGTCACGTAGTTGAGACCGCCCATCGTGAACGCGACGATGAAAATCGCGAGCGATGCGAGCATCGTGATGATGCCCCAGCTGACTCCGGGCGTGCCTGCCGCAATTGCTTGCGGAGGATATAGCGTCCAGCCGGCGCCTGTCGGCCCGCCGGGTACGAAAAAGCCTGCGACGAGCACGAGCACCGAGAGGAGATAAAACCAGAAGCTCAGCATGTTCATGTACGGGAAGACCATGTCGCGCGACCCGCACATGAGCGGAATGAGATAGTTGCCGAACCCGCCGAGGAAGAGCGCGGTCAACAGATAGATCACCATGATCATTCCGTGCATGGTGATGAACTGGTAATAGTCCTGCGGCGCGATGAAGGAGAACGTGTTCGGGAACCCGAGCTGTAGGCGCATCAGCACCGACATCACGAGCGCGACCAGGCCGATCAGGATGGCAACGGTTCCGTATTGAATCGCGATGACTTTGTGGTCCTGGCTCCAAACGTACTTACGGATCCAGCTATGCGGCTCGTCATGCGCGTGCTCGTGGTCGCGATCGGCGATTGCAACGAAAGCCATTCGTATGCCCTCCGGCAAGGCTGTTGTTCAGTTGACAGCGCTGGTCCGATTCCCAGCCGCCAACTAGCGGCTCAATACCATCCGCCTTCGGTCTTCAGCCTTCAGTCTTCAGTCTTCATCCTCAGCAACTCAACTCCCAGCTCCTGGCTGAGCGCCCAGGTTGTGCATGTAATCGATCAAGTCGGTAATCGCTTGGTCGTCTGTCAGATACTTCGCGATGGCGGCCATCTGCGCGCCATCGAAATTCTCGCGATGGGCCCCGCGGATCCCGTCGCGAAAGTTCTTGAGCTGCCGCTCCATGTACCAATCGCTCTGGTTCGCAAGGCGCGGTGCTCGCGTCGACCAAATGCCCTGGCCCTGTGCGCCATGGCACGCTGCACACGTCGCGTAGGTCTTCGCGCCTCGCTCGGGATTGCCTAGAACGGTTGCGGCGGGACGCACTTCGGGCAGAGTGGTGATGTACGCAACGACATTACGAATCGCTGCATCGTCCGGCAGCATGTTTGCGAACGGTGCCATCTGTTGGCCGAATGTGTCCGCTTCGTGCGTGCCGCGACGGCCGGCCTTGAAATCCTGCAATTGCCGCACGAGATACCAGGCGGCCTGGCCGCTCAATTTCGGCGCGTTCAGATCTCGATTGCCTTCGGCCTGCGCGCCATGACAAGCGCTGCACGTGGCGTACAACGCTTCGCCGGCGGCGGGATCGCCGGCGATCTCTGCTTGCGTGCTGGCGAACGTCGGCAGCGACGCGAGCCAGCGCTCATAATCTTCCTGGTCTTGAACGACGACGCGGCCGCGCATGATGAAGTGTGCAAGCCCGCAGAGCTGCTCGCACAGCACATCGAATTCGCCGGTGCGCGTCGGCGTGAACCAGAAATATGTGATCATGCCCGGCACCATGTCCATCTTCACACGGAATTGCGGGACGGCGAATTGATGGTTCACGTCTTTCGCGCGTAGCTGCAGCTTCACCGGTTTGTCGACGGGCATATGCAGCTGAGCCGAAGGAACGAGCAGGTCGTCGGCGCTGGCAGGATCGTTCTTGTCGAGGCCGAACGGATTGTCGAGCGATACGAGCCGTACGTCGGACTTGCCGAGCTGTCCGTCGTTTCCCGGCAGCCGATAACTCCAATTCCATTGCTGGCCGACGACCTCGACGACGCTCGCGTTGTCGGGAACCGTCACGAACTTCGCCCAGACCGACAACCCGGGCGCGAGCATGGCGGCGATGCCGACGGTCGTCAGCCCCGTCAGCCACCACTCGAGCTTCTTGTTCTCCGGTTCGTAATGCGCTTTCTGGCCCGCGCGGTGGCGATAGCGGTAGACCGCGTACGCGAGGAAGAGATTGACCAGAATGAACACGATGCCCGTGACCCAGAACGTCACGTTGACCGTGGCATCGACGGTTTGCCAGTTCGAGGCGATCGGCGTGAACCACCACGGGCTCAGGAAATGAAAGAGCACCGTGGCAACGACCAACAGGATCAACACCAGCGCAAGCGCCATTTGTCGCCCCCTCGACAGCGTGAGCAGGACAAGGCCGTTCGACTTGTCGCGCTGCACCAATTGCTGCAGCGCGTCTTATGCAACGGTGTCTGCGATCTGCAGGCACTGAATTTCCATGTGCCGGCGAACATAGACCAAAACTTTCAGGTTGTCAGCGGTGATTTGCCGCGGTGCCGCGGACGTTGATATGTCCACGTTGAGGCGGCGACAGTGGCCGGTCGATGGAATTCGGAATGTACTTACTCCGAGGGCGCCGGGTACTGCGCTCTGGACAAAGAAGCGCGCAATTCGCTCTCTACCTTCAGTCTTCAGCCTTCAGTCTTCAGCCTGATCTTCGCGCTGAGCGACGCTGTTGCCAACGCAACGCACAAAGGAGTAAACCCTTTTTGCCGTTTCGGCAGCTAGGGGGAGCAAAGAATCATATGTCGGGATTCATATTCGCCGATCACTTCTGGCTCATTGTGGGCTTGGTCGCGCTTGCCGTGCTGCTCACGTTCGCCGTGTTCCACTGGGGCAAGTTCGACGAAGGCTACGAAAAGGGTGAAGCTGCAGATCCGGAACGCGTCGCTCGAGACAATCCGCCGGACGAGTGGGCAAAGAGCCACTGGATCCGCTGAGCCATTCGCAAGGAACGGAGCCATTGCCGCGTCGCTCGCATAGCTGGCGGGCGGCGCGGGTGCTTGTGCGTTCGAGACTGAAGACCGAAAGTTGGTAGGCGTGCGCTGCGCGCGCCGCGACACCCCCGCCAGCGAGTGAACTAGAGTTTTGAAGGTAGCGCGAATCCGAACGTCGCGCCCATGTTCAATTCCGAGCGCGCCCATACTTGCCCGCCATGGCGCGTGACGATGCGGTGAACGATCGCCAGGCCGACGCCCGATCCGGGATAGTCGCTCTGGCGATGCAGCCGCTGGAACACTCCGAACAAGGCTTCGCTGAAGCGCGGATCGAATCCGACACCGTTGTCCGCGACTTCGTAAACGACGCGATCGCCATCGGTTCGTCCGCTCACGACGATGCGCGGCGCTGCGACCTTGCTCGAGTACTTGAGAGCATTGTCGAGCAGGTTGCGCCACACCTGCAGAATCAAGTGCATGTCGCCTGAAGCGCGCGGCAGCGCCTCGATCACGATCTCAGCCGGCGTGTCGAGCCCGTGCGCTTCTGTTGCCTCCTGGGCGGCCGTGCGTGCAAGCGCCTCCATGTCGAGCTCGGCGTGCTCGAGCGGCTGCAGGCCGCATTTCGAGAATGCCAGCAATGCATCGATGAGCGTCGACATGCGCAGCACGTTCTCGTTGATGCGCGAGAGGAAATGACGGATTTCCTCGTCCGCGTTCCGGGCCAACCGTTCGCCGAGCAAGGTGGTAAAGCCGTGCACGGCACGCAACGGTGCGCGCAAGTCGTGCGAAACGGAATACGAGAATCCTTCGAGGTCGCTGTTCGCGCGCTTGAGCTCCTGTGCCTGCGATTCGAGGTCGCGGTTCAATTCGGCAATACGCTCCGTCGAGCGACGTTGTTGCTCGATCTGCGCTTGCAGCTCGACGTTCGTCTGCTTCGTCCGATCGCGTTCGTGGCGCAGTTCTTCCGCCAAGGCCTCGTTCTCGAATGCGAGGCGAATCTGTCGTTCGACCGAGTCGGTTTGTCGATACGCGATGACGAGCACGATGGGAATGTAGATGAGCATCGCGAGCCCGGCGATCACGCGTTGGCCGCCGAGAGCGAATTGCCAGAGTGCGTAAGGCAGGGCGAAAGGCACGAGCAGCGCGACGTACGCATGGCGCACCGGTGCTTGCGAGCTGACACCCGAAGCGATGGCGCCGACGACGAGAATCGTCGCGACGATTTCCTTCTCGCGATTGCCGGGCAGCATGAAAGAGCCGGGAATCGACCAGATTGCACCGGAGATCGCGGTCAACGAGATCATGAGCAGCCGCCAGCGCGAAAGCGTGTCGACCGGTTGCGGTCGCGCGAGATAGGCACGGGCTACGCGCCAGCGAAGGAACGTGATCGCGAGCAGTGCGCAGTACCAACCGAAGCTTGCGAGCAAACCATCGTCTTCGACGGTGAGCGACGCGAACATGGCGCCGACGATGACTGTCGCGAGCAGCGGAGAGATCGTGAGCTTGCACATGAGTGCAAGTTGCTCGGCCAATACGCGGTCGCCGAGGGAACCGCGCGTCACGGAGGGGGCGGCCGAGTTGGGCATGGCCCATTATCCTCTCAGTCGGTCCCGGAAACGAGCTGAATATGCAATATGCAGGTTACGGTGAGCGGTATCGGGTTTCGAATGGCCGCGGACTACCACTCGAACATTCAGGTCGGTCGAGCTCGTGCAGTGTTTGCCTTATTGTCAGACGGGTGCGAGCCACTGACGCCTCGTCTTGCGACAGGTCGATTCAACGCGTCGTGCGCAATCCGGCGACGTGTCGTTGCAACTGCGGAAAGAAGGCTTCGAAGTCGGCCGCGAAAGCAGCCTCGTGTTCGCCGAGTACTGCGGCAGCGTCCGCAAGGGAAAATTCGCGGCCCCATTTCCTCGCGAGATAGATCGAGATTCGCCGCAGGGAATCTTCTACGCCGTCCAACCGCGCATAGCGGCCGAGCAGATCGTGAGCGACGATGCGGTCGAGCGTCGTGCGTGCATCGATAGGTAGCGGCAACGGATGTGCGCGCACTGCCGTGTAGAAATCCTGCGTGAACTGCGCCAGCGGCATGTTCACGTATTCCTCGAACCGTTGCGCGAGACAGTAATCGTAGAAGATGTCGACGAGCACGCCGCCGAAGCGCCGGTAGCGCGCATCGATGCGCGCCCAGCTCGCGCGAACGATGGGATGCGCATCGGTGTAAGCATCGATGGCCTTGTGGCATTCGGCGCCGCGCAAGAACTCCATCGGCATACGGGTGCGTGCCTCACCCCGCACCAGATCGGCGAGCAGATTGCCGAGCCGAAACTCGATGGTGGGCTCGGAAAGCACGACGTGAGCTAGCCAGTTCATCGGTGGAGTGATTCCCGATCAAAGACCGCGCGAACTCGGGTGCGCTGCCGGTCTGACGGCGGCGAAAGTGCAGGTTACACGCGCTCCGCGGCCAGCGCGCTACGCTGCCTCGCATAGATGAAGTAAATGACCAGACCGATCGCGTTCCAAATGAAGAAACGCGTGATCGTGATCTGCGGCAGGCTCACGAATAGATAGGCACAGCCGGCAATGCTGACGATGCCGATCGCCCACGGCCAACGTACTTTGAACAGGCGGGGCGCCGTCGGTGCATCGCGTCGTAGCTTGAGCACACAAATCGCCACGGCAATGAAGGCGACGAGCGTGCCGGCATTGGCCAGCTCGGCGAGTTGCTGTAGCGGAAGAAATGCTGACGTTGCCGCTACGATGACGCCCGTGATGAGGGTCATCGCAAACGGTGTGCCGAAACGCGGGTGCACTGCGCTCAACTGCTGCGGCAGCAACCCATCGCGCGCCATCACGAAGAACACACGCGACTGACCGTACATGAAGGCCATGATGACGGTCGGCAGCGCGACGACGGCGGCACCCGCGATCAGCGTCGCCGCCACGGGATGGTTCAAGTTACGCAACACCATCGCAAGCGGTTCGGCGCTCGTCGCCAGCGTTCGATAGTCGGCGCTGCCCAGCGCTGCGGCGGCGACCGCCATGTACAACAGCGTGCAGACGAGCATCGAGCCGACGATGCCGATTCGAAGGTCGCGGTCCGGACGACGCGCCTCCTCGGCTGCGGTCGAAACGGCATCGAAGCCGTAGAACGCGAAGAATATGATGGCCGCTGCGGCAGCGATGCCGCGCTTGGCGCCGTCGATCTCTTTTGCGCCGAATCCGTACGGCGCGAACGGCTCGAAGTTCTCGGCCGTGAACGCAGGCAGCGCCAGCGCGATGAATGCCAACAGCGCGATGATCTTCACGAACACCAGAATCAGATTGATCGTCGCGCTCTCGCGTGTGCCAACCGCCAAGAGACCCGCAACCGCAAGCGAAATGACGACGGCCGGAACGTTGATCGCGCCGCCCGCTGCCGGTCCGGCAAGCAGCGCAGTAGGCACGTTCCACCCCGCCGATTGAATGACGCCCGCCACGTAGCCCGACCATCCGACGGCGACGGCGCTGCACACGATCGTGTACTCGAGGATGAGCGTCCAGCCGACGAACCATGCCAGCAGCTCGCCGAGCGCGACGTATGTATATGTGTACGCGCTGCCGGCCATCGGCATCATGGTCGCCATTTCGGTATAGGCGAGCGCAGCGCAGGCACAAACGATGCCGGCCAGAACGAACGACAGGATGACGCCCGGTCCCGCCAATCCGGCGCCGACGCCCGTCAACGTGTAGATGCCTGTGCCGACGATCGCGCCGACACCCAAACCGATCAGGTGAGGCCAGCCGAGGGTCGGTTTGAGCGTGCTGTGACCAGGTCGAACAGCCACGGATTCGAGCGTCTTGCGGCGACTCCAAAACGGCATAGTGGTCCTCGGAAGCTGCAGATCGCGAAGCTGAATTCCTTGGCGAAGGCAATCTTCGTGCCTTCCATTGTGTCACGTGCCCTTGCTGGGAGCACTCGTCTGTGGCATCTACGCGCCGGAAGTCGCGCAGCGGAGGACGGATGCGGTTCGAATGGCGTTGGCTGGTCGTACTTGGTGCCTTGCTCGTGAGCGTCGATCTCGAGGCGCAGATCTATATGTGTACGGCCAAGGACGGGACCCGGATCTACTCCGACCAGCGCTGCGGACCCGACGCGAAGGTCGTGCCGAACATCACGACGACGAAGAAGCCGTCGAACCCGGCGCCTCGGCCGCAGCCCGAACGTAAGAGCCCCCAGGAGCTCGACGCATTGCTCGAGCAATGCAACGCGGGCAACCTCGAGGCCTGTAACCTCTGGACGCGTAGCGGCGGACCCAACAGTTTGCGCGAGAAAGAGCAGGCCTCCGAGAAGGCCTGCGCGTCCGGTTCCCTATCCGATTGCGAGCGTCGGTACTGCGGAGGCAACGTGAGCGATCAATGCCGTGCGCGTGTGCTGCAAGCGGCAAAAGTGGCCGGCGATATCTGGTATTTGCGCGACAGCGGACAAGTGCAACCCGACGGCTCGACGCGCTATCAGGTCGTGTGCGTCCCGGCAGGCGCACCGGCGCTGCGCGAAGTGCCCGTCACGTGCTCTGGAACGGCCGGACCCAGGCGCTGCGCAAGCGACGACGGCGCGAACGCTTTTCCGCGTCTGGATGTCGCCGCTGCGAGCCTGTGCCTGAAGTAACCGTCTGCGGTTACAAACTTCGATTGCGGCCAACAACAATACGAATGAACCAGCGTACAACGATGCAAGCAAGCCGCGACTCGAATTCGGCTTTAGAGACCAACAATCTTCAAAGCACGCAGCCCACGCGTTCATTTGCACGACAGCTGAGTGTGCTCGTCGTGCTCCCCGACGGCGAGGACGCGCAAGCGCTGCAAGCGTTCCTGCGAGAGAGGGGGTTTCGTGTAGTCGCCGCGCACACGGCGTTCATGGCTTGGGAAGCGCTTGCGGAGGAATACTTTCCCATCGTCGTCATCGACAAGGACCTCGGCAACGGCGAAGGCCTCGTGTTGTGCCGAGAGGTTCGCAACCGTCACGAGTCCTCGCATCTGTATCTGATTCTCGCGATGGCGAACGACTCGCGCGAAGAGGTCGTCGCGGGCTTGCGCGCCGGAGCCGACGATTACGTGCGCAAACCGGTGCGCGAGGGCGAGCTGCTTGCGCGCATCAATATTGCGACGCGCATCGTTCGTCTCGAGCGCGAATTGCACGAAGCAGCGATGCAAAGCACGCAACCGGTCTCTGCGGAAGTGTCGAGCGTCCAGGCACGATCGCAGTTCCTGCACGGTTTGAGCAGCGACGTCGAGGAAGCCGTGCAACGCGCGCGAGCATTGTCCGTGCTCGTCATGGATGTGGACTCGTTCAAGAGCGTGAACGACCGGTACGGTCGGGGCGTCGGCGACGAGCTGTTGCGGCAGCTTGCCAATCGAGTGCGCTTTGCGCTTCCCGCCGACGAGGACTGGCTTGCGCGGATTGGAGGCGACGAATTTGCCATCGTGCTGCCGGGGCTCGATGTGACGGAAGCCGTCGAGATCGCCGAACGGTTGCGCAACACCATCGAGCGCAGTCCATTTCACGTTGCGGCGTGGGATCTTCAGATCACGGCAAGCTTCGGCGTGGGTTCGCTCTCCGTTATCGGTGCCGAGGAGGAAGCGACTGCGCGCTCTCTGCTCGACGTGGCCGACCGTTACCTCTATCGCAGCAAGCTCGCTGGGCGAAATCGCGTCAGTGCACCGATCGGTGCCGGCGCGCGAGGGTCCGCGAAATCGATGGAAAGTTCGTAATCTCCAGCGCTGCGCGCGAATCAGCGGTCCGTCTCTCTCAGCGCAAATGCGATAACGGCATCGCTCTCGATCGGGCTTTCGACGAGACTGCCGCCGGTGGCGACGATCACGACGTATTGTCGCCCGTTCTTGGCGTAGGTTGCGGGCGTTGCGTGTGCGGAGGCCGGCAATCGGTACGTCCACACCTCGCGTCCGGTCTTCGATTCGAAAGCCCGAAAACGGTTGTCGTCCGTTGCCGCGATGAACACCAAGCCCCCGGCGGTGGCGATCGAACCGCCCGCACTTGGTCGTCCCGTGTTCGCAACTTCCGGCGGCAACACATCGGTGACGCCGAGCGTGCTCTGCCAGACGATTTCGGCCCTATCGACATCGATCGCTGTCAGCGTGCCCCACGGCGGCTGCTGACACATCAGCCGTTGCTTGCGTTCCGAAAAGCGACCGGTCGCGCGGCCGCCGTTCGTCACCGTGCCGTCCGGCAGCTTCGTGATCTGTTCCACTTGTCCCAGATTGCTCGCATTCACGAACAGCAACCGCAAGCGCGGATCGAACGATCCGCCGCCCCAGTTCGCGCCGCCTTGGCGGCCCGGGAAACTGATCGTCGGCGTTTCCGCCAGCGGCAGGAACATGCCGCCGAACCGCATCTGATGCTGGGCGATGAACTCGCGGCAGTAGCGTTCGAGCTCGGGCGTCACCGTTGCCACGTCATCCATCGTGAAGGATTGGCGCGCAAACGGCGGCGGTCTCACCGGGAACGGTTGCGTCGGCCATGTCTGCTCGCCCGGAACGTCGCTTGCCGGTACCGGCCGCTCTTCGATCGGATGAATCGGCTCGCCGGTCACTCGATTGAGCACGTAGAGCATGCCGGTCTTCGACACGATGAGAACTGCCGGCACCGATCGGCGGCCTTGTTTCACATCGACGAGGATCGGCGGTGCCTGGGTGTCGAAGTCCCACACATCGTGATGCACGGTCTGGAAATGCCACAGATACTTTCCGGTATTCGCATCGACGGCGACGATCGAGCTCGAGAACAAATTGGCGCCCTTGCGATCGCCGCCCCAGCGGTCGTAGGTCGGCGCACCGACCGGCATGTAGAGAATGCCGCGGCGCGTATCGACCGTCATGAAACCCCAGACGTTCACGCCCGAGCGATTGCGCCAACTATCGCCTTCCCAGGTGTCGTGACCGAATTCGCCGGGCCGCGGTACGGTATGAAACGTCCAGACGTGCTTGCCCGTGATCGCATCCCAGGCGCGAACATCGCCGGCTGCGCCGAACGCGGGCTGCTCTTGAGTCATCGCGCCGGTGATGACGAGGTTCTTGTAGACGACGGGCGGAGATGTGACCGAATACAACGCCTTCGGAAATCCGTTCATGACGTCCGGCGTCTTGAGATTCACTGCACCGCGTTCGCCGAACGATTCGACGGCATTGCCGTTCTTGGCATCGAGCGCCACGAGCTTGCCGTCGCGCGTGCCGAAGAAAATCCGCGGCGGATGCTTGCGATCGCCGGGCCAGTATTCGAGCCCGCGTCGCGCGGGCTGTCCGACCTCGCGCGTATCGAATACCCACATCTCTTCGCCGGTCGCTGCATCGAGCGCAATGACTTCGTTGTACGGCGAAGTCAGATACATCACGCCGTCGATTACGAGCGGCGTCACCTGCGAAGGCAGGAAACGCGACGACTGCGCGCCGTTCTTCGTCTTGCGCAGGTGATACGTCCATGCAGGTTCGAGGCGCGCGACGTTCGCGGGCGTGATTTGCTTGAGCGGCGAAAATCGCATGCCGCCGGCATCGTGACCGTAGGTCGGCCATTCGGTTTCGGCGGCGTTGCCGAAGCTCCAAGCAAGGAGAAGCGAGGCGAGCAGCATGCGAGAAGCACGCATGGCAGTGCGATCGAGCGGCGATGCGTTCAAGTCGGATTCCGGCGGCAATGGACCGTGTACCTTACTAGCACAGCCATCGAACGCGAACGCGTTGCTCGACGATTCTTAAGCTCGGTAGTAACGAGACCGGCTCAAGGCTGTCGCGCTTGTTTCCGAGATGCGTCCGCGCGCGCTTCCTCTGCACGCGCTCCTGCCAAGATGCCGGCCATGGCCGTATTGCCTTCATGGCAGGCGTACTCGTAGATCTTCTCGTCCGTGCGCTTGAGCGGAATCATGAACGTCCAGGGGCGCGTCCAAGTCTCCGGATCGTCGATCGTCACTTCGTAGCTCAGCGTGTTCGGTCCGACGCGCGTGTAGCGTTCGGTGATGACGAGACTGTCCGAGGCGCCGCGAAAGCCGTTTCTGAAGTGCTTGGACTCGACGACGAGCGTATCGCCTTCCCAGCGTCCGCGCGAGCTGCCCAGCCAAGTCTTGATCGACGGCGGCGTGTGCGGACGACCGTCGAGCGGGATGATGCGCGCATCGTGAATCTTCTCGGCATGGATCAGTACGTGATCGGGCGTCTGCACGATCTCGTAGTAGCTGTTGTAGCCCGCCAGCAGATCGGGTACGCCATACGTGATGCAACGCTCGGCCAGCGAGCGACCTTCGGGGCCGTCATTCGAGCGTACCCGCGAGCGCTGGATGCGCTCTGCGGCGCCGGCTACCAACGGAGGAATGCGTCCGTCCGGCGGATCGACGATGAGCGACGTGCGATTGTCGAACTCCCGCTCGACGAGCCAGAACGCGTTGTAATTGCCCGTCGCCGCATCGAAGGTTTTCGGCTTGTACACCTGAACCTCCGACAGCACGGCCTCGAACACCGCATCGCCGAATGCCGCATCGCCATCGCCCGCAAAGATCTCCGCATAGCGCCTGCGCAGCGCGGCCACTTCCTCGTCGGTGAGAAACGCCCGACCGGCAAGGCTCTTCGGCCGCTCGAGCGGCGTCGCCGTATTGTTCGCCCACACCCCTTGGAAATCGGGATGTCCGTCGGGGGTTCGGGGCGGCGAATAAGTTTCGGCGAAGGAGAGAGCAGGAGCGAGCAGGAGAGAGTCGAGCAATAAGAAAACGGCAAGTTGATAGTGGATAGTGGATAGTTGATAGCGGAGAGATTCTTGTGTGTCTCGCTTCCGTAGCAAGACTCGACGCGAAGGAGTCGATGACCGTTCGAGCTCGTTGGTGCACATCGCTAGCACGCCCCGTTCGTACTGATCTGCTAACGCTATCCACTATCAACTGATCCAGCAGCGCTTTCCCGCTATCAACTATCCACTATCAGCTAGTACAGCATCGCAATCCCCGTAAGCGCGCCTTGTTTCTCGAGCAGCACGCGCGCGTTGCGGCCGTTCAATGTGGCGCTGCCGAGCACCCCGTCGAGCGAGGTGTAGTACAAGCGGTCGCGCTGCGCGTCGAGCGCGATACCGATCGCTTCGCCGACATTGCGCAGAATGATCTCGCGATCCTTGCGGTTGGCAGGATCGAAGCTCGCGGGCGGATCGAGCGGTGCGCGCGAAATCGTGTTGTCGCCGCGATCGGTCCAGTACAAGAGTCGCGTGTCTTCGTCGATTTCGAGATCGATCGGCTCCGGCAGGTTTGCGAACATCACTTCGATGTCGTTGCGTGTCGAGGCAGTCGCGCCGGGCGGCAGGTCGAGATTCGCGCGCTTGATCGTGCCCTTACCGGCGTTGTCGCCGCCCTTCTGTGTCCAATACAGCTTGCCGCCGCGCACGTCGATGGCGATGCCGACGCACCATCGGCTTGCATCCTTGCGATCTTCCTCGCCGTGGCCGGTGATGACGAGCGTTTCGATGTTCGAGCCATCGAAGTCGGCGCGCATCACGCGCATGCCTTCGCGGTCCGACCAATAGAGCTTGCGATTGACGGTGTCGAGCTTGAGCTGTTTCGGCGTGAACGTTCCGCCGGGAGGGATGATGGTCTTGACGTTGCGCCCGTCGAAGTCCGAGCGCATGACGGCGCCGTCGTTTGCCGAAACCCTGCCCATCGTCGTCCAATAGATGTGACCGGCAGCTTTGTCGATCGCAATGCCGTCCGGTCCGACACCGGCAGCGGCGCTGGGCACGATGTTCGTCGGCGATTCGCCGTTCGGCCCGGCGCGCATCACGCCTCCGCGCAGCGCGAGGTAATACAGCTTGGGTCCTCCTGCAAAAGCTTCGCGCGAAGGGTTGCCGTTGAGGCTTTCATCCGCAAGCCCAGCGGCCGCGATGCAGCTCGCAAGCAAAGCGACGGCATATTGATCGAGTTTGCGCATGGCGTCCTGTGCCTGGCCGATCTGGACGCGACTATGACACCGGCGCGCGAGCAACGGGAGCGCGCTTGGCGAAGGATGGCAAATCTTTGCGGAGCGCGAGGCTCGGGGCTCGGGGCTCGGGGTTTGGGGCCGAAACGCCGTACCGTTCGAGCGAAGCAGGCGCACGCTTCCAATCGACAAAACAGTCTGTACCCTCTCATCTTGTTCTTGTTCGTAGAGGCTGAGGCCAGCTGAGGATTGAACGGTCGAAGAGCGCTCTTCGTCTGCGTTCCTTACTTGCCCAAGCCCCGAGCCCCACGCCCCACGCCCCAAGCCCCACGCCCCAAGCCCCACGCCCCAAGCCCTGCGTCCGTCACAATGCCCCGTCGTTCCGGAAGCGCCGATCTCCCTCTTCATGGCGGCTATGTGCCGGCGTGGTTGTCTGCGCGCATGGCGGCGCTCGGGCGGGTGATCGTCGAAGCCATCGTTCATCATTACGGACGTGACGAAGTGTTGCAGCGGCTGGCGAATCCGTTCTGGTTTCAATCGTTCGGCGCCGTCATGGGCATGGATTGGCACTCCTCGGGCATCACGACGAGCGTGCTCGGAGCGCTGAAGAGAGGGCTGGCCCCGGTCTCGCAAGAGCTCGGTATATATGTGTGCGGAGGCAAAGGCACTCATTCGCGCAAGACGCCCATCGAGCTCGATGCCGTCGGCGAGCGTACCGGGCTCGATGCCGGTCCGTTGATTCACGCGAGCAAGCTGGTGGCGAAGGTCGACAACGCCGCAGTCCAAGACGGCTATCAACTTTATTTGCACGGCTTCATCGTCACCCAGGAAGGGCGCTGGTGCGTCGTGCAGCAGGGCATGAACGAGCAGCGCCGCGAAGCTCGGCGTTATCACTGGCTGTCGGAACAGCTGGAGAGCTTTCTCGACTCGCCGCACAGCGCCATCGAAGGACCCAATCGCGGCTCGATCGTCAATCTCGCGGACCGCCGTGCGCAGCGCAATCGCGAGGTCGGGCTCGAGCTCGTGCGTGCCGGGCCTGATCGCACGATCTCGGTGCTGAAGCGCTTGAATGCATCTGGAAACACCGCGCTCGATCTGTTCGAGGACGCTGATCGAAGAGCCGATCATGAGCCGCTGCCGCATCTGCAAATGCCTGCGCGCCACGACGTTCGCGCCTCGGATGTCGTGCTCAAACGATTGCACGGCGTACTTGCCGCAGCGGCCGATCGCGGACCGAAGGATTTCGCAGATCTTCTGCTCACACCTGGAGTAGGCGAGCGCACGGTCGCAGCGCTTGCGCTCGTTGCCGAAGTGCTTCACGGCGCGCCCTCGCGGTTCAGCGATCCGGCGCGCTACTCGCTCGCGCTCGGCGGCAAAGATGGCCATCCGTTTCCCGTGCCCCTCAAGGTCTACGATGAAACCATTCGCGTACTAAAGCGAGCGGTCGAGCACGCCAAGCTCGGCAACGACGATCGTCTTGCCGCCATCCGCCGCCTCGATCAGCAAGCCCGCATGCTCGAGCGCGTCACCAAAGGCCCGAGCTTCGATGAGTTCGTGAGCGAAGAGCGAGCGAAGTCGCACGAGTTTGGCGGCCGCATGGTTGGGAAAGGGGAATAGGGAATAGGGAATAGGGAATAGGGAATAGGGAATAGGGAATAGGGAATAGGGAATAGGGAA
>CALEKY010000106.1 GCA_937902995.1 uncultured Sinobacteraceae bacterium | reverse complement strand
GTGCGCAAGGCGATGGTTGCGTACAAGCAGGGCGAGAAATTCACGCTCAACAGCCACTCGCGAATGCGCGAAGCGATCGAACAGTATTTGTTCGAAGAGCGTCGCGACGTGTTGCGGCTGGTGACTTCTGCGGCGCGTCCCGATGAGGAAGCGCGTAAGAAGATTTCTGCAGTACAAGACCGTCTTACTACGGAGTATGGTTACGACGAGCATAGCGCCAAGGAAGCTTTGAGCTACGTGACGACGTTGCTGGCTCAAGAGTAAGCCTCGGTGCGGCTCGGCGAGCCGGGTATGAGTTGACGACGGAGGTTGTGATAGAGCCATGAGCGACACTCCGGAGGTTGCACCAGGCGATGCCGGCTGGTACGACCTCTTCTCGCGAGGCGCAAGGGACTGGCTTCGACACAACGACAAAGTTCGCGATGCCGTCAAACAGCACTTGCCGCAGATCGTAGCCGGCGCTGATGTGCTCACGGGCGGTGCGACCACTGTGCGCGTGCCCGTGCGCATGCTGGAGCATTATCGATTCCGGTTGCGCCCGCCGAACGAACAGCAAGGCGTCGGTCAAGGACAAGCGAAACCCGGCGATCGCATCGGTCGTCCGCAACAGGAAGCGGACAATCAGCGCGGCCAAGGCGGCAACGAAGAAGGCGGCATTCAATACACGCTCGAATTTCGGATCGACGACATCGTCGATTGGCTGTGGGAGGAGATGCAGCTTCCGAACCTCGAGGCGAAATCCGGCAAGACACGCGAAGACGATTGGACGCGCGAAGGCTGGGATCGGCGCGGCGCACGGTCGCGGCTCGATCGGCGCCGATCGTTGAAGGAATCGATCAAACGGCGCGGCGTGCAGAGCACCGCCGGCATGGACAGCCCTCCGTTCACCGATGACGATTTGCGCTATCGCCAGCTCGCCAAGCGCGAGCAACCTGCGACGCAAGCCGTGGTGATGTTGCTGCTCGATGTGTCGGGCAGCATGGGCGAGCGGGAACGGCAGATTTCGAAGACATTTTTCTTCTGGGCGATTCAGGGCCTGCGTCGCCAGTACCGGCATCTCGATCTGGTTTTCGTCGCGCATACCTCCGATGCCTGGGAATTCCAGGAAGAGGAATTCTTCCGCGTCAGCGGCACGGGCGGCACCGTCGCCTCGGCGGGACTCAAGAAGGTTCGCGAGATCATCGAAGAGCGCTTCAGCCCGAGTCAGTACAACGTTTATCTGTTCTACGCCTCGGACGGCGAGAACTTTCCTTCGGATCAACCCGCGGCGTATGCCGAGCTCGAGGAGCTTTCGAAGGTGTGCAACTACTCCGGCTTCCTCGAAGTTGCGCCGCTCGCCGGCACGATGCCCGATAGCGAGATCGGCAAACTGTTCCTCGATCTGGCGCGTCGCGACCGGAAAGTCGGTGCGTATCGCGTCAACGGCACCGAGGACATTTGGGGCGCCGTCCGGCATTTCTTCAGCAGCGATGCCGCAGGAGGTAGCAGCTAGTTCCGACACTAGCGACTAACCGCAATGGCTGCGCTTCGCTCCACATTCGCGATCGATTGCCGACCTTCGACCGTCGGCGGCTAGAGGCAGCAATGGAAGACTGGCGCGTACACATCTCCCGTATCGAGCAGCTCGCACGCAGCCAGGGACTGAAATATCACCCGGTGGAGTTCGAGGTCGTTCCCGAGAGCTTCATGACGGAAATAGCGATCTACGGATTGCCGGTGCGCATGCCGCATTGGTCGTTCGGCGTTCGCTACATCTACCAGCTCATTCAACATCGCATGGGCTTGTCGCGACTGTTCGAGGTCGTCTTTCCCGGCAACCCTGGCCGCGCTTACTTGGCGAAATCGAACAGCGCGGCGGAAAACGTCCTGGTGACTGCGCATGTGCTCGGCCACGCCGACTTCTCGACGAACAACATCTTGTTCCGCCGCAGCCAAGAGCAGGTCGGCGAACACATCGTCGAACAGGCTGCGGCACATGCGCGCCAGATCGGCATGGCCATCGAGGAGCACGGCATCGAGCGCGTCGAGCAAGTGCTCGATGCGGCGTTGGCGCTCGAGCAGCACATCGACGTCGATCAACCGCTGCGCCGGCCGCGCTATCCGGACTATTTGCCCGAGCGCACGCTGCCCGTGGACGATGAGTTCGCCAAGCGATACGCAGCGCTCGGACCCGACACGGCTCGCCCGATCTGGGGCGGTCCGCCGAAACGCGCTCCGATTCCGCCGCATCCGGAAAAGGACTTGCTCTGGTTCATCGCGCAATACGCGCCCGAGCTCGAGCCTTGGGAGCGCGACATCTTCCTCGCGGTGCGCGAGGAGTCGTTCTATTTCTATCCGGTATTTGCCTGCCAGATCATGAACGAGGGCTGGGCGTCGTACTGGCACGCACGCTTGCTCCGCGAAGCCGATTTCCTGCCTCAGGACGCGTATGTCGATGCGATCAAGTGCCACTCGGACGTCGTGCGGCCCACAGCGAGCGGCGACAACGTCGCGCTCGCGACGAATCCCTATCACCTGGGCTTCACGATCTGGGAAGACATCGTCGAGAACCACGGCATCGACTATGCGCGACGCGTCATGGCACAGGACGATGACTTCGCCTTCGTGCGAAATCACCTGACGCTGGACCTTGCGACGAAATTGAAGCTGTTCCGTTACAAAGGGCCGCCGAACGGCATGCTCACGGTCCAAGAGATGGATCTGCCCGCTCTGCACGATGCGCTGCTTGCACCGAAATATGGTTTTGGCGCACCGACCGTCACCGCCGCTCATGTGCGCGTCGACGGCAAGCTCGAGCTCGTTCACGATCACGTCACCGACGGCCGCGGCCTCGACCCTGACAAAGGACGCAAAGTGCTCGAATACATCGTGCGCGTGTGGCGACGTCCCGTGTCCGTAACAACCGTCGACAACGAGGGGCGGACGATCGAGTTGTCCGTGGCGCCTAACGCGTTGAGCTAGGGAAAAAGGGAAAGGGGAAAAGGGAAACGGACGCTGCACGCCAGCTCCAAGGAACGCCCAGCACGGTAACTGACGAATCAAGTTCAGTACTTCACTCAGAATCTCTCCGTACAACGCACCATCGCTGTCTCTTCTTAAGGGACGCTGAGCGCGAACACTCTGTCCCTTTCCCTTTTCCCTTTTCCCTTTTCCCCTTTCCCCACCAATCCCTTTTCCCTTCGCACCTTCCAGATGCGAAGATGCGCGAAAGCGCTCTGCCTTCAGCCTGGAGGAAACGGATGCCCAAAGACATCCCTCAAGCCGTTCGCGAGATTTGTCTGTGGTTTCCTGGCACAGAGGAAGTCATCTCGCACGGTCAACCCGACTTTCGCGTCAAGGGCAAGACGTTCGCCAGCTTCGTCGTCAATCATCACGGCGATGGACGTATTGCACTGTGGCTCAATTCGCCGCAAGGCGCACAGCAGCACTACGTAAGCACGGAACCGAAACACTTCTTCGTGCCCCCATACGTCGGACCACGCGGATGGCTGGGCGTCCACCTGGACAAGGGCATTTCCTGGAAAGTTGTTGCCGAACTCGTGCGCGAGGCTTACGAGAAAGTTGCGCCACCCGCGCTCGCCAAATCTCTCGGCAAGACGATCGAGATCGATCCGCCAACGGAGAAGATGAAGCTCGAAGACATCGACCCGATGCAGTCGACGCGCGCGCGGGAAGTTGTCGAGAATCTCCGCGAGATTTGTTTGTCGTTCCCGGAAACGAGCGAGGGGACACAATTCGGCTTTCCGGTGTGGCGTGCAGGCAAGAAAGTGTTCGCGCAAGCGTACTGCTATCGCTACGACCGGAAGCTGCAGCTCGCCTTCTGGGTCGGCGTCGATCAACAGGCGCTTTTGATTCGCGACACGCAGTTCTCGATCCCGCCCTATATCGGACACAACGGCTGGATCGCCGTCGATGTCACGAAGACCGCCAACTGGCGCGAGATTCGTTCGCTTGCGCTGTTCAGCTACAGGCATTTTGCGCTGCGCAGCATGTTGAAGGCGCTCGATGCCCGCGAGACCGACACCGCCGAGGTTGGTAGCCGCATATCCAAGGCTCGAGCAACTCGGGCCAAGAGGTGATCCCATGCAGCATCGACGGCAGCGAATCGAATCGGGATCGAGCTCTCGTTTACACACCAGGCTTGCCGCGGTGCCGTGCACGGCGTTGCAGCGAGCTCAAGCGTGCATTCTTGCGTGTGTCGTCGGCGTGGGCATCGCGTCCGCCGACGTGCTGATCGAGAACGTCGCGATCATCTCGCCCGAAGTTTCGCGTGCGAGCGGACCGCGCAACGTCTTGATTCGCGGCGAGCGCATCGTGTCGATCAGCGACAAGCCGATCGAAGCCGCCAATGCGCAACGCGTGAACGGCCGCGGCAAGTTCTTGTCGCCCGGCATCATGGATTCGCACGTTCACACCTCCGATGCCGTGGGACTGCCGTTCGTCAGCGACGATCCGGAGATTCGAGCTCTGCACAGCGAGTACTTTCGACAGCAGCCGCGCAGCTACTTGTATTTCGGCGTCACGCAGGTGCTCGATACGAACAGCAGTCCCGAGCTCAATCGATCCTTTCTCGATCAGCCTCAGCATCCCGACTTGTTCTGGTGCGGCGGTGCGCCGGTACTGGACGGTTATCCCACGGCGTTCATTCCGCCGAGCGTGCGTTACACGATCATGCCGAATTGGATCTACGAACCGGCCAACGCCAAAGAACATCCGCTACCCGCTGGAGCCAAAGCGGAGGATCACACGCCGGAAGCCGTGGTCGAGCGTATCGCTGCAAGCGGCGCGAATTGCATCAAGGTCTTCATCGAAGACGGTTTCGGCGAGAGCAGCATGTGGCCGGTCCCCAGCGAGGAGACGTTACGCCGCTTGCATGCCGCGGCGCGTGCCAAGGGACGGCTCGTACTCGCGCATGCGAATGCGCTTACGTGGCAACGGCGAGCGCTGGCAGGCGACGTGGACGTGCTTGCCCATGGACTGTGGCATTGGGAGCAATCGAATTCGACGGATGGCATTCCGGAGCCCATCGCCGCGCATCTGCGCAGCATAAGCGAACGCAAGATCGGCTATCAGCCGACGCTACGCGTGATCTACGGCGAGGCCGACCTGTTCCGGTCGGATACGCTGAAAGATCCAACCTATGCGAAGGTGGTTCCGAGCAAGTTGCTTGCTTGGTACGCGAGCGACGCCGGCCAATGGTACAAGCACGAGCTCAAGTCGCAGATGGGCGATATGCCGGACGCCAAGATCATGCAGATGGAGCTGCAAGTTGCGAATCGCAATCTGCGCGCCGCGAAGTACTTGCACGATCTCGGCCATCCACTGTTACTCGGCAGCGATACGCCCTCCGGTCCCATTTACGGCAATCAGCCGGGCTACGACACATACCGCGAGATGCGCGCGATGGCTCAGGCAGGCGTTCCGCTCGACGCAATCTTTCGCGCCGCCACGATCAACAATGCGCGGCAGTTCGGTCTCGAACGCGATTACGGAACCGTGCAACCGAACAAGATCGCCAATCTGTTGTTGCTCAATTTGAATCCGTTCGAAACCGTGCGCGCATGGGACTCGATCGACAAGGTAATTCTGCGCGGAGAAGTGATCGAGCGAGCGACATTGGTTGCTCACTAGGCTGAAGACTGAAGGCTGAAGGAAGACGCGCGCTATGCGCGCGCAAGTATCCCTCCCCTGCAATCTCTCGCGAATGAATTTGCCTCGCGCAGCATCGTAAGCGCGCGGTTCGGCGTGCTGCCCCACTATCGCAGAGGAGAATCGATAGCTCGGTTCTACCACCCTCAGCCTTCAGTCTTCAGTCTTTTCTCGTCACTTGCCACGTCCCAGTGAAGAACGGCTCGTTGCCGCCTTTCTGTACCATCGCCCAAGTGCCTTTGCCTTCGTTTCCAGCAAATGTGCCTTCGAGAATGATTTCTGCTTGCGGATCGGGCGTGTAGTCGTAGCGCGCTTTGAACGTGCCGCCTTCCAGCGAAGCTGTGGAGAACGTCGCGGTGTAATCGCCCGTGTCTTGGCCGACATCGACCTTGCCGCCAAGCTTTCCTTCGGAATCGGTCAGCGTGATTTTGAAGCTTCCGCCGGAGCCCGCGCCTTCCCAAGTTCCGGTCCATGCGCCCAGGAATTCGCTGCCGGCGGCGAACGCTGCAGCGATCATCAGGCAGCCCAAGAAAACTGCAAAACCATTCCTTATCCGTCTCAAGAACATACATCCCCCTTGCGTTGTGTTCCCGGATCGTAACTGAGCCGACGAGCAGAAGTTGTCGGGATTGTCTGCGATCATGCCGCGAACGATCTGTCTTGGCTCGTGATTTTCTCGATTGCAGATCGCATCCGGTCACGGGCCCTGGATGAGGAGTCGCGCGGAATTTCAGGCTTCCCTTTCTGGCACGGTCGGATATCCTGATCTCTTCCTGTATGAATATCCAGAGCTTATTTCATCCGGCCGTAGCGTCTTGGTTTGCCAAGACGTTCGATGCGCCGACGCCGGCGCAGCAGGAAGCGTGGCCGGAGATTCGTTCTGGCCAGCACGTGCTGATCGCCGCACCGACCGGCTCGGGCAAGACGCTCGCCGCGTTCCTCGCCGCAATCGACGAGCTCGTGCGCGAAGGCGAGCAATGGGGGCTGCCGGACGAAACGCGCATCGTCTATGTCTCGCCGCTCAAAGCACTTTCCAACGACATCAATCGCAATCTCGAAGCGCCGCTCGCCGGGATTCGCGAAGAGATGCGCGCGCATTCGATTCGCGATGTCGAGATACGCACCTGGGTTCGCACCGGCGATACGACCTCGGCCGAACGTTCGCAGATGCGGCGGCGTCCTCCGCACATCGTCGTCACGACACCCGAGTCGTTGTACATCCTGCTCGGCTCGCAATCGGGCCGCGAAATGCTCGCGACGACGCGCACGGTGATCGTCGATGAAATTCACGCGATTGCCGGCAACAAACGCGGCTCGCATCTTTCGATCACGCTCGAACGATTGGAAGCGCTGACTGGCCGCCGATTGACACGCGTCGGACTGTCGGCCACGCAACAACCCATCGAAGAAGTCGCACGTTTCCTCGTCGGTGCGAAATACATCGATGCGAACGGCCAGGCCGAATGCCGGATCGTCGACAGCGGACATGTGCGCCATCGAGATCTTGCGATCGAGCTGCCCGACTCGCCGCTCGAAGCGGTGATGTCGAACGAGGTGTGGACGCAGGTTTACGACCGCTTGGCCGAATTGATTCGCGCGCACCGCACGACGCTGGTGTTCGTGAACACGCGGCGGCTCGCCGAGCGCGTGTGCCGGCATCTGTCCGAGCGACTGGATGCACCGCAAGCCGCAACCGATGGAGAAGGCAAGCGAACACCGCCTGCACCGCTCGCTAGGCCGCGCACGCCGTCGTGCGTTGCGGCTCATCACGGAAGCCTCGCAAAAGAATTGCGTTTCGACGCCGAGCAGCGCTTGAAACGCGGCGAGCTCAAGGCGCTCGTTGCGACGGCTTCGCTCGAGCTCGGCATCGATATCGGCGATGTGGATCTGGTCTGCCAGCTCAGCTCGCCACGTTCGATCAACGCGTTTCTGCAACGTGTGGGCCGCTCGGGGCACGCAGTTGGCGCAACACCCAAGGGGCGCTTGTTTCCGCTGTCGCGCGACGATCTCGTCGAATGCGCGGCGCTCCTCGACTGTGTCCGGCGCGACGAGCTCGATCGGCTGAAAATCCCCGAAGCGCCCATCGATGTGCTGGCACAGCAGATCGTCGCGGAAGCCGCCGCGCAAGAACGGAGCGAGCGTTCGCTGTTCGAAACGATGCGCGCGGCGTACCCCTACAGAACGCTGACGCGGGAGCAGTTCGACGAGATCGTCGCCATGCTCGCCGAAGGGTTCACCACACGCCGCGGCCGGCGCGGTGCACTGCTCTATCACGATGCCGTCAATCAGCTCATTCGCGGGCGAAAAGGCGCACGACTGACAGCGCTCACTTCCGGCGGCGCGATTCCCGACACGGCCGATTATCAAGTGCGGCTCGAGCCCGATGGTGTGCTCATCGGCACGGTCAACGAGGATTTCGCGGTCGAGAGCTTGGCGGGCGACGTATTCCAGCTCGGCAATACGTCGTATCGCATCTTGCGTGTCGAGCGCAGCACCGTTCGTGTCGAAGATGCTCACGGCGAGGCGCCCTCCATTCCGTTCTGGATTGGCGAAGCGCCCGGACGCACGGACGAGCTGTCGGCAGCCGTATCGAGGTTGCGCGGGGAAGTGGAAGCGCGTCTGACATCCTCGGCCGCGGCACAAGGTCCGGACACCGCGCGCGCTGCGGAGTGGTTGATCGAAGAAGTCGGTCTGGATCGCGAGTCGGCTTCTCAGCTCACGGCGTATCTTGCCGCGGGCTACGCAGCGCTGGGTTGTTTGCCGACGCAGAAAACCATCGTCTTCGAGCGCTTCTTCGACGAAGCCGGCGGCATGCAGCTCGTCATTCATTCGCCGTTCGGCAGCCGCATCAATCGCGCCTGGGGACTCGCGCTGCGCAAGCGTTTCTGCCGAACGTTCAATTTCGAGCTGCAAGCGGCGGCGACCGAAGACACGATCATCCTGTCGCTCACGACTGCTCACAGCTTCGAGCTCAAAGACGTCGCGAGCTATCTCCACCCGAACAGTGCGCGACACATATTGATTCAAGCCTTGCTCGCCGCACCGATGTTCACGACGCGCTGGCGCTGGAGCGCATCGATTGCGCTCGCTCTGCCGCGTTTCCGCGGCGGCAAGAAAGTTCCGCCGCAATTGGCGCGCATGAATGCAGAAGATCTGCTCGCCGCGGTGTTCCCCGATCAAGTCGCCTGTTTCGAGAACATCTCCGGCGACATCGTCGTACCGGATCATCCGCTCGTGCAGCAAACCGTGCGCGATTGTCTCGAAGAAGCCATGGACATCGACGGATTCGAGCGGCTTCTGCAGGGGCTCGTCAGCGGAGAAATTCGTGTCGAAGCGCGCGACCTGACCGAGCCTTCGCCGCTCGCACTGGAAGTGCTGTCTGCACGTCCTTACGCCTACCTCGACGATGCGCCGCTCGAAGAGCGCCGCACGCAAGCCGTCGTGAGCCGCCGCTGGCTCGATCCCGAATCGGCTGCGGATCTCGGCCGTCTCGATCCCGATGCGATTGCACGCGTGAGACACGAAGCTTGGCCGGATGCGACGACGGCAGACGAGCTTCACGATGCGCTTTCTTGGCTGACGTTCCTGACACAAGACGAAGTCGCAGCGAATGCAGCCTGGCCCGAGCTCATTCGTGCGCTGGAAAAGCAAGGTCGGATCTCGCGGATCGAGCTGCCGAATACGCGCACGTTGTACGTTGCCGTCGAGCGATTGCCGATCTTCCGAACGCTCGTCGAGAACGCTTCGTTCGATCCTCATGCGCACATTCCTTCCGCATACATGAAGGAATGGTCGCCGGAGGATGCTGCGATTGCCGTCGTGCGCGGCCGTCTTGCAGGCTTGGGACCGACGACCGCCGCCGCCATCGCACAAACATCCGGCATCGCAGAGCCGCGCGTCGAAGCTGCGCTTCTCGCGCTCGAAACGGAAGGCTCCGCGATGCGCGGCAACTTCACGGGCAACGCGGCGGAACAGAGCACGGAATGGTGCGATCGCGGACTGTTGGCGCGCATCCATCGCTATACCGTCAAGCGCTTGCGTGCCGAGATCGAGCCCGTACAAGCGAGCGACTTCCTGCGATTCTTGTTCGGCTGGCAGCACGTTGCGCCGGGCGCACGCATGCAGGGCTCGGATGCCATCGCGGCAGTGTTGAGCCAGTTGGAAGGTTTCGATGCCCCTGCGGGCGCGTGGGAAACGGAAGTGCTGCCGATGCGCATTGCCGAATACGATCCGGCATGGCTCGACGAACAATCGCTGGCCGGCCGTATCACGTGGATGCGCATGGCGCCGCGAACGAGCGACTCCGAACGCGGCGCTGCGCCCGTGCGTTCGACGCCGATAGCGCTGCTCGCGCGACGCAATCTGAAACTCTGGACCGCCTTTGCGGCGCCGCCTGCGACGACGGAGCTCACGCCGAAAGCGCAACGCGTGCGCGAGTTCATCCAACAGCACGGCGCATCGTTCTTCGACGAAATCGTCGACGGCGCCGGCCTGCTGCCGAGCCAAGCGGAAGAAGCGCTCGGCGAGCTGGTCGCGCTCGGCATCGTCAACTCGGATAGCTTCGGCGGCCTGCGTGCGCTGCTCGTACCGTCGGATCGCCGCCGCCCGCACGCGCGCGATGCGCGCCGCAAACGCCGCATCGCCATCTTCGGTATGCAGGACGCCGGACGTTGGTCGATCGTCCGCAAATCGGAATCGCCGACGACGGAACGCGGAAACGGCGCGGACCCTGAATCGATCGAGCACGTGTGCCGTACCTTGTTGCGACGCTGGGGCGTCGTGTTCTGGAAGTTGCTCGAACGCGAAGCCAAGTGGCTACCGCCATGGCGCACGCTGCTCATGTGTTTGCGGCGGCTGGAGGCGCGCGGTGAGATTCGCGGCGGACGCTTCGTTGCGGGATTCTCGGGCGAACAGTTCGCATTGCCCGAAGCGGTCGGTGCGCTTCGCGAGATCCGGCGCGCGGCCGACACGAATCAATTGATCTCGATCTCGGCGGCCGATCCGCTCAATTTGATCGGTATTCTGACACCGGGTCCGCGGGTGCCTTCGCTCACCGGCAATCGTGTGCTCTATCGCGACGGTACGCCGATCGCCGTTCTCGTCGGCGGCGATGTGCGATTCCTGGTTGGAGTGGAGGGAAAGGAATTGTGGGACGCGCAGAATGCGCTGTTGAGACGTCAAGTACCGTCCGCGCTAGCCGACTTGTCCTGAGCCGCGCCCAGCGAGGCTGAAGACTTGAGACTGAAGGCTGAACACTGAAGGCTGAAGGCTGAAGGTAGAGCGCGTCCGCTCGGCTACACCTCGATTTTCATTTCCGATTCGCTAGCGTCACGCTCAGACGCCGGCTCGTCGTCGTTCGAGCGGCGTTCGCGATCTCTGCTGATCGTGCCGATGCCATTCATCGATGTGTTCACTCGGCGCGGCGAGCCGGAGTAAAGAATGGCGCCGACGCCATTCATCGTCGCATCCAACGACTCTGTGGCGTGCACATTGACCGAACCGACACCGTCAACCGTTACTTTCGCCTCGGCGGCAATGAGCTCGCGCAAATCCGCATGTCCGGCACCGGACATCCTCACCACCAGCGAGTCGAGCCGGCCCGTGGCCCTTAGATGCCCGGCGCCTTCGATCGTGATGACCGTCGAGCCGCCGTCGAATCCGCTCAGGCGAACTTCGTTTCCGCCGGAGACCTCCAGTTCGTTCAATTTCGGCACCGAAACTCTCACGACGAGCCGCGAGCGCCCGCCTGCGAGCACCCACCCTCCGCGATGATCGGTACGGATGCGCAAGGTGTCTCCGGAAACATCCGTCTCCAGGCTGCGCACGGCACGTTCTCTGCCGGAGATCTCGATGGCAGGACCCGAGCCGACCTCGACTTCCAGGCGTGCGCTGCCTTCCAAGGAGATCGCGGTGAAGTTCCCCACTTCCCGCTGCTCATCGACGACGGGACCGCTCTCGAACTCATGGTCCCCGCATGCGCTCAAGAGCACCAAGGGCAAAAGCAAGATCGCGATCGGTCGGATGCTCTTGGCAGTCATGGATCCCTCATCCGTATCTCGGCTGGCTGCGATGGTGCACCTCTGGCGGCCAGTATGGCCAACCTTCACCGGCCAACAGCCGTTCAACGCCGGGGAGCGTCCCTGGCAGCGCTCTCCCCCCGAGCTGCGCGAGAACTGGTTCACGTCCATTGCCTGCGGCTGCGCCGCACCGGCAGCGGCATCACGTCTTCTGTGAACATGTTCGCCGCCTGGGGGAATCCCCGAGGGGTAATGTCCGATACGCCAATGAGATCAACCCCTTCAACCCCGCTCGGCTCGCGCACTACTGGCGGGTCGCTCAGATACGCGCTCCAACGGGTCAGGGGCGTCCTCCCCCGTTTGTCGTTCCCGGAGCCGCTCGAGAGCGAGTTCCGGCAGTGGTTCGCGAGCCGCGTACGCTGGCGCATCCGCGCGACGCTCTGGCTGGCGATGGGCAACATTCTGCTCGTCGTTTTCGCGCTCGGCCCTTTCACCTCGATCCGGCATCAGCTGTTCGGCCCGGATCGCGACGGCATTGTAGCGGCGCTCGCAGGCATCCTGTCCGCGACGAGCGTCCTTGCTCTCATCTTGGTCTCCGTGCCGAGATTCGCCAAGAGCTACGACTTTGCGGCGCAAATCATCGCGCCGGTCCAGGCAATGTGTTTCGTCGTCATCGACGTACTCATGCAGAGACAGGGATACTCGCTGGCGGCCTGGATGCCGCTCGTCGTCATCGCGCCTTATTTCATCTTCGGCATGCTGCACGTCGAAGCGGCGCGCTCCTCGATGATTTGCGTCGCAGCGTATCTCGTCGCCGGCGAGTTGGCCGGGCTCGGTTCGTTCCAGCGCGGGTTGGACGTTTCGATCACCGCGTTCGCGAGCGTACTGGGCGGCGCTGTGCACTTTTCTCTGCAACGCGCCGTACGGCGCAGCTACATGGCCACGCAGTCGTTGAACGAATCGGCGCATCGCGACAGCCTCACGGGCATTCACAACCGTCGCATGTTCGATGAGCACATGCGTCGAGTATGGCAACAGGCAGCACGCGAATCCGTTCCGGTGGCGCTGCTGCTCATCGATCTCGATCGGTTCAAGGAATTCAACGACACGCACGGCCACCAAGGCGGCGATACCTGTCTCGCGAAGGTTGCATCGCTCTTCCCGCAAGTCGCGCGACGTCCGCTCGATCTGGCCGCGCGATACGGCGGTGAAGAATTCGTCGTACTGCTCTACGATGTGCAGCGCGAGCAAGTCGAAGAGGCCTGCATTCAGTTGCATGCGGCATTGAAACATGCCGCGATTCCGCATCCGTCTTCGCCGACCGGCATCGTGACTTTCAGCATCGGCGCTGCTTGCGTACAGCCGCGCGCCGATCGCCATCCCGAAGGTTTGATTCAGCTCGCCGACGAAGCGTTGTACGCTGCAAAGGAAAACGGCCGCGACCGCACGGTCATCATGGACCGCGAATACGAATCGCTCGTGACCGGCGCATTCAGGGTGCGCCGCGCCGGCGGAGCGGCAGCCTGATCGATATCGAGCTTTTCCGGACGCCGTCGGCGGCTTCGCTGCACGACGGACGGATGAGTTGTTTTCCAGAGGTTGATGATGAGCGAACCTGCCAACGTTCTCGACAAGTCTCTCGTGGGCCCGGACATCGTGACTCTGCAGGCCCACATTCTCCAGCAGCAAACGCATCCGGATGCGTCCGGCCAGTTCTCGTGGATTCTGTCGGCATTGTCGATTTCGGCAAAGATCATCGCGGCACACGTGCGACGCGCGCGCCTCGACGATGTGCTCGGCGCCGTCGGCAGCCAGAACGTGCAAGGCGAACAGCAGCAAAAGCTCGATGTGATCGCCAACGAAATCTTGTTGCGCACGCTCGGCGGACGCGAAGGCGTCGCCATCGTCGCCTCCGAGGAAAACGAGGAGCCGGTGATTCTTCGTAGCGACGATTCGAGCGAGCGCAAGTACTGCGTGCTGTTCGATCCGCTCGACGGCTCGTCGAATCTCGATGTCTGCGGCTCGGTCGGCACGATCTTCAGCATCCTGCGCAAGGATCGCCGCTCGCAGAAGGCAGCCGATTCGCTGCTGCAACCCGGGCTTCAGCAAGTCGCCGCCGGTTACGTTCTGTACGGGTCATCGACAGTGTTGGTGCTGACGGTCGGCAACGGCGTGGACATGTTCGTGCTCGATCCGTCCTACGGTGCGTTCATCCGCGTCGCGCAGGGCCTGAAGATCCCGAAAGCGCACAAGTGTTACTCGGTGAACGAAGGCAATCGCCTGAGCTTTCCGCAGGGATATCAGCAGTACCTGACCTGGGCGCAGGAGCACGGCTATTCGAGCCGCTATGTGGGCGCCATGGTCGCGGACGTTCATCGCATTCTTCTGCAGGGCGGTGTCTTCATGTATCCGCCGACCAAGAAGGCGCCGAACGGCAAGCTCCGGCTGATGTACGAGGCCAATCCGATGGCCATGCTGATCGAACAGGCCGGCGGCAAGGCCGTCTGCGCGCCCGATCAGCGCATCCTCGAAGTGCAGCCGACAGACATCCATCAGCGCATCCCGGTCGTTCTCGGCAGCCCGGACGAGGTCGACCACGTGGTCGAGCATCTGCGCAAGAGCTGACTCCTCTGGCATTTCGCGCGTACGAGCAGGCCTACGCCGCACGCTCGCCGCGCGAAGCGAGCGCCCGGGGTGTATCCTTCGCACCCTGGTTTTTGGCCCTCGCAAGGTTTCACGGTGCTCACGGCTGACAAAGTTCTAGTTACTGTCGGTACTCCCTGCTGCATTTCAGCTGTCGGCACCACCCAGACGTACCTGGCGAAAGTGTCGGGCGCGCCGGAGTTCATCGGGCTGGCGGCGTTCGATGCTGGCCTCGTCGATGTCGATCCTCAGCCGGATGGGAGCCTGCGCTTCAAATGGTCGAACGGCGAGCCTGCATCGCTCGAAGAGATCGAAGCGCGGCACGGCGCGTCTCTGCGCGCCAACATGGGGATTCGTCACATCGATGAGCTGACGAAGCTCGGCGATACCGTCGTCACGGATATCGTGGCGAGCCTGCCGCACGATTTCGCCACCGGCGGCTTGCGGCGCCTCGGCGGGCTTTCCTTCCGCGAAGTGCGCGATTCGGCCCTGAGAGATATGTACGGGCTGTTCGACGACGATCCGCGGCTCGGACCTTCGTTGCAAGCGCAGCTCTTCGTGTGCAGCGGCCTCGGCGCGCTCGCAGCGTTGCCGGTGTCGCTATCGGAATTGTTGCCGCACCCTTACGCGTTCCGGATCGTGGCCGCAACCGCATTTGCGGGTCTCGACGCCCTGCATCAATGGCGCAATGCCGGCAGCGTTCCTCCCGACGACAAGCTGCGCGACAAGTTCGCCATGCGGCTGGCGAACTCGCTCGCCTCGCACGGACCGGCGCTGATCTCCACGATGCTGGCGCCCGCCTACAGTCTGAGCAAATCGCTCAAGAATCCGTCGCTGCTCGACTCGCTGAAATCGCCTGATGGCTACATGCGCGTGCCGCAATCGCCGCTGAATGCGGTCGGAGCTTGCGCGTCGAGCTCGATTGCATTCTGCGAGATCGCACCGCAGATGCTGCTCGATTATCCCGGCTATCAACGTCCGCAGCTTGCGCTCTGGACTGCTGCAGATGCCGCCGTGCGTCCGCAGTGGGGCTTGCTCGATGCGTTCGGTCCCGGTGCATTGATGACGCGCGGCAAGCTCGAAGCGTTGAATGCGGGGCGAGCTCCGCAAGAACGGCGTCCGGTCGATCAGTGTCTCGCGCCGTTCGACGTCGATGCGAACGGTACGGTTGTGGGCGAAGGAGGCTCGGGATTGTTGATCACGACGCTCGACTTCGCGTTGCGCAACTTCCTGGACATTACGTCCATCATCGCAGGCTGGGGACAGAGCGGCGAAGCGGGCGGCAAGGCGCATTTCGCAGGCGTCGGTTTCGGCGGCGAGAACGCGATCATTCATGCGCTCGATCTCGCCTATCGCGGTCATGGCTACGGTATTACGGACTTCCAATACTTCGTCGCCCATGCGACCGGCACGCGCACGAATTCGAAGACGGATTTGACGACCGCCGCGAATGCACGCGCAACGGCCGCAGAGCGCCAAGGTTTCAAGGGCAACCTACCGCCGATGATCGTCGGCACGCCGAAAGCCATCGGCGATGGTCATACGATGGGCGAGACAGGTCTCAAGGCGGTGGCACAGGCGATTCAATACTTGCTCGGCAAACCGGCCGTCGGCGTGCCGACATTGCGTCAGCTCGATCCCGATCTCGGTCCGGTCACCGAATCCTTCGTTCTCGACCGCAACCCGCACACGGGAAACAACGACGGCGGTGCCCTGTGCGCCACGCAAGGTTTCGGCGGGTACAACGGTGCGATCGCCTTGCGCGCAGCGAATCCCGAATCGCTCGCGCGCTATTCGCCGGACCGCAAAGTGCTCGACGCCTATCTCGAACGCTGGCCGGAATTGCGTCGCGAACGCGAGCTGCGCGAGCTACGCTGGCGCACTCGCCGCGCAAGCGCGCTCGAGCTTGCGCAGATGCATCGGTGGAAAGGGCTCGATTGAAAACAGGCTGTAGCCTGTACGTCAGGCCTAGCACCGCTGCGCACGTCTTCTCGCTGAGCGCACACGGTGTGGGTCGCGAAGCGTGAGGCCGGTGAAAAGAGGCACCGAAGAGAACGTTCTCCCGCTGCCGCACGGACCGTGAAAGAGCGCCTTCTTTTCTACGGCATCGGTACAGCCTGAGCTCGCCCGTCCCTTCCGCGAATCGCGGAAGGGAGAGGGCACGCGCCACTTAATTGGCTTTCTTTCCCGTGAACGTTCCTTCGCCCATGTCGCCGTACGACACTTTGCCCTTGATCGTGTCGCCTTCGACCGTGCCCGAGTACGTGACGGTGAGCTCCATACCTTGGGCGCTCAGCGTGTACTTGAGCTCGACCTCGTTGCCCTTCACCGTGCCCGTCACGGGTGCTTCACCGAGCTGACCTTTGTAGGTGCCGGTGACTTGATTGCCGTTCTGGGTCAGCTCGAACGTGGGGTTGCCGGAGCCCATGGACATCTCGACCGACATATTCCAGGTCCCGGCCACATTGGCGTCCGCGGCGAACGCGGACATCGCAAATGCACCGAGCGCGGCTGCCGAAATCACGATCATTCTGCGTAGCGTATTCATGGATCTCTCCGTTGGTTGACTCAGAGGTTGCTCATTGTGCCGCCGCGAACCCGGGAATGGGCGCACTTCGGCGTGTTCGAAATGGTTTCGTCGGTACACCTTACCGAGCGGAAGGCACGCAATACCGCAATTGGATTTTGAAATTGTCGCTGGCAATGAGTTGCCCGGTCAAACCTACTGCAAAATCAAGACGACGAGACCGAGACTCATCGAGCGGCATCGCATTCCGTGTTCTGCAACTCGTTTCGCCACGCAGTCCTGTGCAACAATTCGCTCCCTAATGAAGCACCGTATCCGCCACTTCACTCCGCGAGTTTTCTGGATTGCCACGATCGCTGCCGCCGCGGTGCTCGGCGCAATCGTGGCTGTGCCGCAATGGCTATCCAAGCAGGCGCGTCTGGAAGTGCTGCGCTCGAACGTCGCGCAGATTGCGCAGTTGGCGGCCAGCGTCGTCGATGGCGATTTGCATCGTCAACTGCTCGACCCTGCCAATTACACGTCCGAGCTGTACGAGCTGGCGCTCGAGCCGCTCGTGCGCTTCCATTCGGCAGCAACCGACGTGTTCTACGTCTACACGATGATGGAGCGCGACGGAAAGACCGTGTTCGTGCTCGATACGGCCGCTTCGGACAAGCTCGTAACGTCGCGCAAGCTCAAGGCTTCGTCGTACATGGAGCCGTTCGCGCCGCTCGATCAGGAGCCCGATCCCGACTGGCTGCAACGCATCGCACGCGGCGAAACGTACGTGTACCCCTTCTTCCTGCACGACAGCTACGGCTACTTCCTCTCGGGCCACACACCGATCTACGACAGCGCCGGCCGGTACAGCGGCTTCGTCGGCGTGGATTTCGATATCGAGTACTACCTGGCGCGCGAGGCTCGCTTCCGCACGATCTCCATCGGCACGCTGACCGCTGCGATGCTGATCGCGCTGCTCATCGGTTATTTCGTAGCCCGTTATCACTACTCGTTGCAGCATCGCATTCAGGAGCATTACGCGCTCTCGATTCACGACGAGCTCACTCATTTGCTGAATCGGCGCGGCGCGATGCATGCCATTGCAACCGCCACGACGCTGCGAGCGAGTAGCTATGCTGCCATTCTCGTCGACGTCGACGACTTGAAGCACATCAACGACACGTACGGTCACGCGGCAGGCGACGATTTCTTGCGCAAAGTAGCGGATGGAATACGCGGGAGCGTGCGCGATGCCGATATCTGCGCGCGACTCGGCGGCGACGAATTCCTGGTATTCGCCAGCGGCTGCGATCTCGATGCCGCTACGGAGATCGCCAGAAGAATCTTGAAACGTGTTTACGCACGGGACTCATCCGAGCCCGATGCCTTCGGCGTCTCGATCGGCATCAGCATTGCGAGCGGCCCGCATGTCGATTTCGACGACATGTATCGCTCCGCCGATCGCGCGCTGTACAGCGCGAAGACGGGAGGCAAGAACAGGTACGTTGTTGCAGCATAGCTGCAACGACAGGCTGGTAGGCTCTAGGCTGTAGACTGTAGGAAGCTTGCGCGCGTTGCGCGCATCAGCCCAGCGCCCAATTCGAACATCGCGCGACATCGCGCGCTCTACCTTCAGCCTTCGGTCTTCGGTCTTCAGCCAGCGTTGGCCGGGCTAACGCCCGGCCAACGCTCTCGGCACAACGCCACGAATCTCGCACCTGCCTGCGACAGCGGCCGGTGCTTCAAGTGATACACGGCGACTTGGCGTTCGATGCTGGAGAACGGCAACCCTTCGATCGGCACGAGCTCGGGAGGAAGGTTCGTGACGAGATCCGACACATAAGTGACGCCTTTGCCTTCCGCGACCAGGGCAAGTCGCAATTCCATGTGACTGACTTCCCAGACCGCTGCAAAAGCGTTGCGCAGACGATCGCCGCCCGGGCGACGCGGATTCTCGTCCAGGTACGAAGTGATGAGCGGCAAAGTACGCAGTGTCCCTCGCGGATCGCGCCGCAGCGCTTCGCGACTCGGGTGGTCGCGCGAGATCATCAAACGGCGCGTTTCGGAGAAACACGGATGCACGGCGAAGTAATCGGGCATCGTGTGATGGAGAGGCCCGAGCCCGACCTCCCAGCGTCCTTCCGAAACGCCAGAGACGATTTCGCGGCTCGGCGCGACGACGACCTTGAGACGGGTCAGCGGGTTGCGCTCCGAGAACTCGCGAAGCAGGCTCACTCCGAAACGCACGTTTGCCGCAGGGGACAACGCGAGCGACAACGTCGACAACGCACCCGATTTGATTTGCGCAATGTCGGCCAGCGTCTCCCGTTCTTCGTTCATCACGGTCTCGGCGAAACGCAGGAACCGCATGCCCGCTTCCGTCAGCTGCGGAGGATTGCCGCGGCGTAACAATGTCGTCTCCAGCCGATGCTCGAGATTGGCAATCGCCTGGCTGACCGCCGACTGCGACAGGCCCAGCCGTTCTGCCGCTCGACTGAAGCCGCCCGCTTCGACGACCGCGTGAAAACAACGGATTTCGTTACGCTCGATTTGCATGGGGAGAATTCTTCGCCTCCGCACGGGCCAATGCAAACGAACCGTCCGGGTCGTCGGCTATCGCATGAGCTAATAGGTCCATCGGTGCCGGGCCATGGCTCCGGCTTCCTCGCCGCGCTACGTTTCTACGGCGATTTCGCTGTCGGAGGTGTGCCGTGACCGAAACTACATCCATAAACAAAGGGCTCGAAGGCGTCATCGTCAATACGACGTCCGTGTCTCACGTGGATGGCGAAGCTGGACGCCTCTATTACCGCGGCGAACCGATCGAAACGCTGGCACAGCGGCGTTTTGCCGAGGTCATGCACCTCGTCGTGTTCGGCTCGTTGCCGGATGCAGCACGGTTGAGCGAAGTCGAAGACTACTTATGGGAAGCGGGGCGCCTGCCGCCCGAGTTCATTGCAACGCTTCGACAACTGGCCCGTCACGGTGCGCACCCCATGGCGACGCTGCAAGCAGTCACGCCATTGCTTGCGCTCGAACCGCCCGCCGTGCGTTTGGGACGCACCGCCGCCGAGGAAGAAGGACTGCTGATCGCCGCACGCATTCCGGCGGTAATCGCCACAATCCGAGCTGCGCTCGAGGACCATCCCGATCCCGTCTATCCCAGCAGCCGACGGTACGGCGAGCGTTTCTTGCAAATGTTCGAAGGCGCCGATGCCAGTCCGGAAGCGGTCGAGGTGTTCGAGTCCACGCAAATCTTGCAGCTCGACCACAACTTCAACGCGAGCACCTTTACCGCGCGCGTCGTCACGTCCACCGATGCGCCGCCCGCCTCGGCGCTTGCGGCCGCCATGGGCGCGCTGTTCGGACCGAAACACGGCGCTGCGGATCAGCTCGCGTTGGAAATGGCGCAAGAAGTCGGCGATCCGAAGAACTCCGAAGCCTTTGTCGCGAAATGTTTGGAGACTCGCCGGCTCGTGATGGGCATGGGACACCGCGAGTATCGCGTCGTCGACCCGCGTGCCCGCATCATCAAGTCGCTCACCGGACGCTTGGCCTTGCAGCAGGAAACGCAGCGCTTGCTCGAAATCCTCTGTGCGGTGGAAGAGTCGTTCATCGCGCAAACTGCGGCCAAGAAGCGGCCGCTGCGCGCGAACATGGAGTTCTACAAAGGCATCGTGTATCTCGCGCTCGGCATCCCGAAGGAATTCTTCACGACGATGTTCGCCGCTTCGCGTGCTTTCGGCTGGACAGCCCACGTCGTGGAGCAGCGTCAGGACAACCGGATCATCCGGCCGGCGGGACTGTATGTGGGACCGCCGCCGCGTGACTCGTGACTGGTGACTCGTAAGGGCCGCATAGAATTGCGGCCTTCGACAAGCCCAGTAATCACGTTTCGCGATCTTCCTTACTGGCACTTCGCCTGCTCTCCGTTGCTCAAGGAGCGGAGAGCATTCTTTCCTTCTTTCCATTCCGACCGCTGGGCCCTACATTTTCGTGTTTGACTTCTTACGCTCAGTCACGAGTCACGAGCATGCCCATCACCTGGAACGACTTCGAGAAAGTAGAGCTGCGGGTTGGCACCATCGTCGACGTGCAGGATTTTCCTGAAGCGCGTAAGCCGGCGTGGCGCTTGCGTGTCGATTTCGGTCCGGAGATCGGCATCAAGCAATCGAGCGCGCAGATCACGCATCACTACTCGAAGGAAGCGTTGCTCGGCCGTCAGGTCATCGGTGTCGTGAATTTTCCTCCCAAGCGCATCGGACCGTTCGTGTCCGAAGTGCTGATCACTGGCTTTCACGATGCAGATGGACACGTCGTACTCGCGATTCCCGAACGCAGCGTTCCGAACGGTGCAAAGCTGTTGTGAGCACCCGCGTGCGATGGCGCATTGCGCGATGCCTGAGCGACAATTCGCGCTAGTCACTGCACAGGTCTTGCGATGCTGTTCTCTGAGGTTCTCGATTCCATCGAATTCGACGGTTCGGTCGGTCGTGTCACGATCACCGAGGACTGGTCTCAAGGGCGCGCGACGTACGGCGGGCTCGTTGCCGCGGTCGGCAATGCGACGATGCGCAAGCTGGTACCTTCCGATCGTTTGTTACGTTCGCTGCAAACGACGTTCGTCGGTCCGGCCGGTCCGACGACGTGGCGACTCGACGCTAAAGTGCTACGCGTCGGCAAGGCTGTCACGGTGGCACGGTGCGACATCATCGATGGCGACAACGTCGCTGCGACATTGGTCGGCGTCTATGGCGGCTCGCGCAGCTCGGTGATCGACGTTCGACCGGAACCGACACGCGCGGCGCGTGCGATCGACGAGATCAACGAAGTGCGCTTCAAACCCGGCCTGGCCCCGAACTTCATGCAGCATTTCGCGATCCGCTGGGCCGAGGGCGCAAAGCCGTTCTCCGGTTCGCCGCGTACTCCGACGAAAGCCTTCATCCGCCACCGCGACCCAGCACCGCTCACCGAATCTCACGTCGTCGGTTTGATCGACTGCATTCCGACGGCAGCGATCTCGATGTTCAAGAGCCCTGCGCCGTTCAGCTCGCTCACGTGGACGCTCGAATTCTTCGAGCACGACATCGAGTTTCCGTCAGAACGCTGGTGGCGCATCGACACGGATATCGATGCGGCGGGGAACGGGTATGTGAATCAGACGGGCGTGCTGTACAACCCGGATGAAAAGCCTGTGGCGCTGACGAGGCAGGTCGTCGCGGTGTTCGGCTAGACGCTGCGCTGGGCGCTGCGCACGCCACAGGGCTCGGGGCGTGGGACTCGGGGCTCGGGGTTAAACGTTGCGGCCTATCCCTTAGTTGACCCTCGGCTTGAGCCCGTGAGTTTCAATCACCGCGTGGCGCCGTTCGGAGGGACGACTCTTCCCTCCCCAAGCCCCAAGCCCCGCGTCCCAAGCCCTCACCAGATCTTCACCCTCTCCTCCGGCGCCAGATACAACTTGTCGCCGGGCTGTACGTCGAACGCGGCGTACCACTCGTCCATGTTGCGGACGACGCCGATCACGCGAAACATCGCGGGGCTGTGCGGATTGCTCATGACGCGATTGCGCAACGACTCCTCGCGTCGCAGCTCGCGCCACACCTGGGCCCATGACAAGAAGAACCGTTGATCGCCGGTGAAGCCGTCGAGCACGGGCGCTTCTGCATCGTTGAGCGCGAGCTTGTAGGCGGCATAGGCAACCGTGAGTCCGCCGAGATCGCCGATGTTTTCGCCCGCGGTCAGGCGTCCATTCAATTTCAGGCCCGGCAGCGGTTCGTACTGCGCGTACTGATCCACGATGCGATCGACGAGCCCCTTGAAGGCCTTCTCATCCTCGGGCTTCCACCAGGTGCGCAACACACCGTGTGCATCGGACTTCGCGCCTTGATCGTCGAAGCCGTGACCCATTTCGTGACCGATCACGCCGCCGATCGCACCGTAATTCACTGCCGGATCGGCATGCGGATCGAAATACGGCGGCTGCAAGATGGCCGCCGGGAAGACGATTTCGTTGAACGTCGGGTTGTAGTACGCGTTGACGGTTTGCGGCGTGAGGAACCATTCGTCGCGATCGGTCGGCCTGCCGAGCCGGCTCAAGTCGTAATTCCACTCGAACAGCCGCGCACGAACCGCATTGCCGAACGCATCGCCTGGGCGCACGTCGAGCGCACTGTAATCCTTCCACTTGTCCGGATAGCCGATTTTCGGTTTGAAGGTCTGCAGCTTCTCGAGCGCGACCTTCTTGGTGTCTTCCGACATCCAATCGAGCCCGCGAATCCGATGCGCATAGGCGCGGCGCAGATTCTCGACGAGATCGAGCATCTGCTCCTTCGCCTCGGGCGGGAAGTGCTTCTTCACGTAGAGCTGCCCAACGACTTCGCCGATCGCACGGTCGAGCGCGTCGATGGCGCGCTTCCAGCGTTCGCGCTGTTGCTGCTGCCCGTTCAGAACGCGGCCGTAGAACTCGAAGCGTTCGTCGTCGAACGCCTTCGGTAGCACGCCTGCGTGCGCCACCAAGTAGTGGTAACGCAGATAGGTGCGCCAACGATCGACGGGCACGGAGGTAAAGAATGCAGCCAGCGATTGCACGGCATCGAGCTCGGCAACGATGAACTCCGGCTGATCGGCCAGGCCTGCCGCAGACAGGAACTCCTGCCACGGATAGTTCTTCGCGAGCGCGCGCAGCTGATCGCCGGTACGCAAGTTGTACGTCAACTCCCGCTCGCGCCGCTTCTCGATCGGCCAGTGCCGCTGCGCGATCTGCGTCTCGAGATCGAGCAGTGCACGCGCCTTCTGCGCCGAATCCGTCTCGCCCGCAAGCGTCAACATGCGTTCGACATGCTCGACGAACTTGGTGCGCAGCTCGACGAACTGCGCGTCCTTCTTCAGGTAGTAATCGCGATCGGGCAGGCTCAAGCCGCCTTGCACGACGATCGCGATGTAACGATCCGGATTCTTCTGGTCGATCGTCACACCGATGTTGACCGGCGTTTCGAGGCCGAGATCGGGACGTCCCAAGAGCCGTGCGATGTCGGCGTGCGTCTTGGCCTCGGCGATTTCCTCGAGTCCCGGCTCGGCTGGCGCCAGACCGGCCTTCTCGATCGCATCGACGTCCAGGAACGCACGATAGAAGTCGTGAACCTTCTGCTCCGGAGAGCCGACCGGCGCTCCGGGTTGTAGCTCTTCGAGAATCGCATGCACTTGATGCTCGGTATCGACGTCGAGCTTCGTGAAGCTGCCCCAGCCAGTCAGGTCCGGCGGAATGGTGTTGGACTCGAGCCATTTGCCGTTGGCGTAACGATAAAAGTCATCGCCCGGCTTCACGCTCGTATCCATGCCCGCCATGTCGAAGCCCCACGAGCCGATGGCTGCTGTGGGTGCCGGCGCAAAACGCGGCGGCCGTTCCGATTTGCTGCATCCGGCCGCGAAGACGATGACCGCCGCCGCGAGCGCGGCCGTGAGTTCTCGATGCATCGAAGGATCCTCGCTGAAAGGTCGGGGAACGATACTGCCGCGCTTTGCATCAACTCAAGCGCAACGATCCGCGAGTCGGCATTGCGGTAACGCGAAACGAGCGGCGTATACAGTTTCGCACCGACCGCTGGTTGCTTACGCTCGAAACGCCGAACCGGACAGGCAAATCGAGGAGCGCCCCATGATGCGAATCGGCGTTTTGGTATGCACTGCACTATGGGCCATTCCGACCGTCGCTGCCGAAGATTTCCGGGTCATGAAGCTCGAGCAGGACGTGCGCAATCTCGAGCGGCAGGTTCAAACGCTGGAGCGGGAAGTCCGTGCGCTTGCTCAAAGCACGCGCTCGCCGGTATCGACATCCGAGCTGGCGCGCTCCGGCCGCGAACCCACGCTCGAGCCGGATCGAACGTGGCTCAGTGCAAGCGCCTGGGATCGAATTCGTATCGGTATGGATGAGCTCGAGGTCATCGAAATCCTGGGCCGTCCGACCGCGGTTCGACCTGCCGAATCCGAGCGCCGTGCGCTGCTGTACACACTGGAGATCGGCACGACCGGCTTCTTGACGGGTTCGGTCGTTTTCGAGAACGGTCAGGTCGTCGACGTGCAAAAGCCAACGCTGCGATAGCCGCGCTAAGACGCCGTGCGCAACACGGCGACGATATCCGTGACGCCGTTGATGACGAACTGCACACCCATGCAGATCAGCAGGAATCCCATGATTCTCGCCGTGGCATTCATGCCGGTCGTGCCCAGTAGACGGTCGAGGCGCGTGGCGGCACGCAGCACGACATAGGAAATGATGGCGGTCACGGCGATACCGACCGCGACGAATATGTGTCCGAAAATGATCGAGCCGCGCTCTTGAATCGTGGAGGACACGCCGATCACGACGGCAATGGAGCCCGGACCGCTCAAAGCCGGCATGGCGAGCGGCGTGAAGGACACATCGGGCTTCTGCAGCGCCTCGGCCTGTTCCTGTTTCGTGATCGGGGGCGATTCGGGAAACAGCATGCGAAAGCCGAGGTAGCTCACGATCATGCCGCCGGCGATCCGCAGCCCCGGTATCGAAATTCCGAAGAAGTTCATGATGAGTCCGCCGGCGATGAGAAAGGTCGTCAGGATGCAGAACATGTAAATGCATGCGCGGCGGACTTGCTGCGTGCGCTCCGCATCCGTCAAGTTGGCGGTGATGGCGGCGACGAGCCCGGCCGCCGAAAACGGATTCACGATCGGCAGCAAAGCGCCGACAGTGCTCAACACGAGCGTGAATCCTTCGACGAACCAGGACATGTGCGGTGGATCGGAGCGAATACTTCGCGAGCAGCCGGGGCGAACATACACGATTGCCTGCGCAATTCGAACTGTGCCGGCGTGATGCGGTTCTCGCGCGATCCATGAGAGGATGCGCGCGATGGCCACGAACCTCGTGCACGACATGTCGACGCAACCGGTTGCCGTCTCGGACCGCGCATCGTTCAAACTCGTCCTGCTGAGCGCGTTATATGCAGCTCAAGGCCTGCCCTATGGTTTCTTCACGCTGGCATTCCCGGTCGTACTGCGCGAAGCCGGCCTGTCGCTGATCGCGATCGGTGCGACATCGCTGTTGTATCTGCCGTGGACGCTCAAGTTCCTGTGGGCACCGTATCTGGATGCGGTACGTAATCGCAGGGCGTGGCTGCTCGCGCTACAGGTCAGCGGCATCGTCGGTGCCTTGGTACTGAGCCAGCTGCCGATCGAGGCGAGTTATGTGCCGATCGCCGTTGCCATTTTCGCGTTCAGTTTCATTGCCGCCTCGCAAGATGTGCTGACGGACGGCCTGGCCGTACGCACGCTCGATTCGCGCGAGCGCGGTCTGGGAAACGGCGTGCAGGTAGGCGCGTACCGCATCGGCATGATTCTCGGCGGCGGCCTGTTGCTGTTCATCTTTGCGCGCACGAGTTGGTCGACGATGTTCGTGTGCATGGCCGTCTTGCTCGCCATCACGACCGTGCCCGTGCTCCTCTATCGCAGTCCGAAGCAAGAGCCGCGTGCCGATATGCCGGCCCGGAAGCTCCCGCTCGAATGGCTCAGACGGCTGCTGATGCCGGGCATGCTCGGCTTCGTGCTGCTCATCTTCTGTTTCCGTTTCGGCGATGCGATGATTTCGACGCTGCTCGGATTGTTCTTGAAGGATCGGCAGGTGAGCACGGAGACGATTGCGCTCATGAAGGGCACGGTGGGATCGGCGACGAGCCTACTCGGCGCGCTGCTCGGCGGCATCTTTACGTTCAAAGTCGGCCGTCGTTTCGCTGTGCTTGCGACCGGCCTCGGTCAAGCGCTTTCCTTCGTGCCGTATTGGATCTCGGCGCTCGGCGTCGGCGGTATCGGCCTGCTCTGGTTCGCAACCGTCGTCGAAGGCATCGTGGGCACAATGGCCACCGTTGCGTTGTTCACGTTGATGATGGATGCGTCGGATCCCGAGCACGCCGGCACGGATTACACCGTGCTTGCAAGCGTGTACGTGCTCGTCAGTTCGGCGGGTCAGCTCGCGGGCAGTGCGATCGCGCAGTTCTTCGGGTACGTAACGACGTTCGGAATCGGTATTGCGCTCACGCTCGCCGGTACGCTCGCCCTGGTGTTCGCCTTGGATCGACGGCCAATGCCGGCGCGCGTTGCGGAGGTCTGGAAGACGCCGGTTCGTGCTGCGTAGCTGAGCGGGCGCAGCGCTCAATCGACCTGCGCGAGATCCGGTGCCCGAAGCTCTGCGTTTTCCGCCAGCGGCAGCTCGACGAAGAATCTCGCCCCCTGACCCGGTGCGCTGTCCGCCCACACGCGTCCGCGCATGCGTTGCACCGCCTTGCGTACGAGCGCAAGCCCGATGCCGGTCCCGGGATAGCGCTCATCGCGATGCAGACGATGAAAGATTTTGAAGATCTGTTCGTGATGGGCCATGTCGAAGCCGATCCCATTGTCCTCGATTTCGAGCACGACCGTTTCGCCGCTGCGTCTGGCATACACGCGCAAGCGAGCATCGGGGATCGCGCGCGAATACTTGAGCGCGTTCTCGATGAGATTGCGCAGCACGAGCATGAGCCCCTCGGCATCGACCTTCAACGTCAAGGGCTCGACATCGACTTGTACATGAACGCTGCGCCGCTGGATCTCGTCGGCGTAGTGCGCGAGCGCGGCCTTGACCGCTGCCTGCAAGTCCACCGCGGTGACGCTGAGCTGCCTGCGCTCCATGTGCGAATAGGCGAGCAAGTCGTCGATCAGCTCGGCCATCGTCAGCGCGCCTTTACCGATGCGCTCGATGTATCGCTGGATGTCCGGCGGGGCGCCCGGTCCCAAGTGCTCGCGAAGCATGTGTGCGAAACCGTTGATCGTACGCAGCGGCGCTTTCAAGTCGTGCGCAACTGCGTAAGCGAAACTTTCCAGCTCGCCGTAAGCCCGTCCGAGCTCGGTCGTTCGCTGAGCAACGCGCCGCTCGAGCTGCACATTGAGCTCGCGATACCGGCTTTCGCTTGCTTGCAGCTCTGCGTTCGCGACCGCGAGCTGCCGGTTGGCACGAATCAGTTCTTCGTTCAGACGTTGCGCTTCATCGTGAATCCATGCTTCTCGAACGCCCAGAATCACGGCAAACAGGATGAAGAGCACGGCAGCGATCCCGAGCGTGCGGGGAGAGGCGTGCGGGGCCGTAATCAGCACGACGATGACCATGACGGCGATCAGCAACGCAGGGATCACCGCTTCGAGCCAGCGCTCGCGCGCGAGCATGCGATGCGGCATCTCGACGCTCGGATGCGCATCCAGCCAAAGGCGCTCGTGCGCCGCGCAACTCAGGAAACAGAAGACGACGGTCCAGCTTGCATTGACCGGACCGTTCGGAGAGTAGCTCTCGGTCAGAACCGAGTACGAATAAATCAGGTTCGTCAGCGAATACACGCCCGCGCCCGCGACGATCAGCAGCATCGAGGTCCAAACCCGATTCCAGCGATAGGTGCACAGCGCGAACAACGCGACGAGAAACGTGCCGGCCAGTAGCCCGCTGTGCACGGCGCCGACGAAGACCACGGCGCCGGAGGCGGCGGTGCTCGACACCGGTTCCAGCAGTCCCAAGACGCCGGTTGCAGCCAAACAGCACACGACCAGCCCGACATTGCCCAAGTGTTTCGGCGCGAGCGGTTCGGTGCCGCGCACTTCGGGCAGGTTCAAGATGCCGGCAATGAGACACACGGCAAACAATGCGTAGAAGAGCTGCGCGACGTTCGGAAACGTCACCGGCTGCCCGAGCACGAGTTGCTGGACATCCCAAAAGAGCTGGCCGACGAACCAGCTTGCGCAGCCGAGCGCAATCCACCGCCATCCCTTGCGTGCCGACGCCGAAACGCGCTTGGCCGTCTTCGCACACAGCAGAAGGGCAATGAACGAGGCGAAGGTCCAGGTCAGGTCGTTGATCCAGATCGCCGCCGCAGGCGTGACGATCGAAATAGCCACGACATGCGCGACGATTGCGACTCCCCAAGCATAGGCCACGACCCACCGAGCGCCGGGTCGTGCCATGGACTCGACAGGTTGCGGCTCTGCAGTCATCGGCCTAAGGGGATCGCGTGTTCACTGCGCCAACTGTCACGGAATTCGACGATCAGTCGGCTGCATCGCCATCCGCTTGATCGCCGGCATCGATCACGACGACGGTGACGTTGTCGCGCGCACCGGCGGCCAGCGTGGCATCGATCAGCGCCCTGGCGCTTTCGTTCACTGCGCCGCGTCCGAGGATCTCGGCGATTCGTTCGCCCGACAATTCGCGCGTGAGTCCGTCCGAGCACAACAAATACCGGTCTCCAAGCCTCACGCGTTCGCGCCGGATCGCAAGCTCGAGCGTTTGTTCGCCGCCGACTGCGCGAGTAATGGCATGGTCGGCGTCATCGCTGAGCGCTCCTTCGATTTGCAACTCGGACGCCCAGGTGTGATCGGTCGTGAGCTGCACGAGCTGGCCGTCGCGCAGGCGATAGGCGCGGCTGTCGCCGGCCCACAAGAACGCACAGGAAGTTCGCTGGGCGATCATGATGACAACGGTGCTGCCGCTGAAGACCGGATCGACCGGCCGCACCGCGGCTGCATAGAGCTTTGCGTTCACCTCGCTCATGCGCTCCTGCAAGTGTTCGAGCGCGTCGTCGAGCTTGCCGCGTATCTCGAACGAGCTCAGTGCATCGCACACCATGCGACTTGCGACATCGCCGTCGCGATGCCCGCCCATGCCATCGGCAACGGCCCACACGCACGCATCGCTACGATCGACGAAGGCGTCCTGGTTCGTCGGCCGCACACGCCCCGTATCGGTGAGCCCGGCCGACGTATAAACAGGATGGATGTCGGCTTCCACCACCGTGTCTTCGAACACGTGTATCTCCCTTCCGCATCGCGTGCCTGCCCTACGGCGGCACACGGCCTATTTCTGGCGATTGCGCGCTAGCGCTTGCAGGCGCTGCAGCTGATCTTCGTACGCCCTTCCGAATTCTTCGACGAACAACGCGCGGAAGCTGGCATCCGCGTTCTGCGTCATCTCGGTGTATTTGTCCCGGTACAGATCCCAGTAACGGAGCTTCGCAGGTACGCCGAGGATGGAACCCTTCTTCATTTGGCGATCGAATTCCTGCTGCAAGCGCGCGGGATCGAATTGCGCCAGCACGGCTTCGAACGCAACGCGCATCGCCGCGACGACGGCCGCCTGGTGATCGCGCAGATCGCGCAGGGCCTCATCGAATGCAGCCGGCGGGGAGAGATATGCCGGGTTGCGTTTGACCAGCAGGTTGTGGAACGCGTCCTCGACGTTCGCGGAGAACTTCAATGGATTGTTGTGCTGCGGCTTGAATGCCGTGCCGGGCAGCCGTAAGTCGTCCTTCACTCGCTCGCGTGCGCGCAGCGCCTCCATGATCCCTTCGAGCGACGTGCGCAAGACTTCACCCAACGTCTGAGCCAATTCGACCGAAGGCTCGACAGCTTCGATACCGGCTGCAGCCAGTAGCGCTTGCAGCGGCTCGTCGCTCTGCGCATGCGGCGCCGGACGAGTGGGCGCCGGTTTCGCTTGCGGTGCGGCATGCGTGCGAACGACCGGGCGTTCGTTGACCTGAGCAACAGTCGCGGTCGACTCGGCCTCGTCCTCGAACCATTCGGTGCGCGATTCGTCCGGTTCGGCTCGAAGACTCGCCGTGCGGTCCTCTTCCCTGTCCAGCATCGCGACGGTCTTGTCGACGTGTCCGCCGAACGCATGGGCCTTCAGCAGATCGAGCGGATCGTTCGCTTGCGCAGCGTCGCGACGCGGCTTTTCGATCCGCACCTGAATGCAATACGTATCGATGTAGAGTCGATCGCCATCCTTGAGCTGATAGGCCTGGGTACGCGGGATACGATTATCGGGCGAGTTCACGAACACACCGTTCGTGCTCGTGTCTTCCACGAAGAACTTACCGTTGAGATATCGGATCAGAGCGTGACGACCGGAGACGTAGGGGTCGGGGAAGACCCAATCGTTGTCCGGCAACCGACCGATCGTCCCGCCGATGGAATCGAAGACCTTGCGCCTCGCAGGGCCCAGAACTTCGGCCTGCTCGCCCATTACTTCCAGCGTGAGGATCATGAGCGCCTACAATCCCTGATGTGCGAAGAGATCCGGTAATGAAAGCCGATGCAGTAGCCTGTCAGTATCGGCCATAGGTCTGCAACAATAATGCGTCTTGGAGCACATTTCGCCGGGGATCGCCTATGACGAGATCTCTGCCTTTTCTTGCCGCATCCCTGTTCTGCCTTATGGTCAGTGGGATCGGGCATGCCGAACCGCTGGTAACAGAGGGGTTCATCAACGCGCCGGTCGAGGAAGTCTGGCGGCTGTTCACGACTTCCGAGGGGTTCAAGGCCACCGGGGTCGCCCATGCGGAGGTGGACCTGCGCATCGGCGGCTACATTCGCACGCACTACGATCCGAAGGGAAGCCTCGGCGATCCCAATACGATCGAGAACGAAATCCTGGCTTACGATCCGGGGCGGATGCTGGCGCTGCGCATCAAGCGCGCGCCCGCGGATTTTCCGTTCAAGAACGCCATGCAAGGCACCTGGACGGTCATCTATCTCGAGCCCGCCGGGACCATGACCCGGGTGCGCATCGTCGGTCTTGGTTACTCGGACGATTCCGAATCGCAGGCCATGCGCGAGTTCTTCGCGAAAGGCAACCGCGCCACACTCGACCTGATGGCCAAGCCTTATTGGCCGAAGTGCACCAGCTGTGTGCAAGAGCAGCCCTGATGAGGCTTCGCGCGTGCCTCCGCTTTTCCCCTCGGGCGGCTTGACTGGACATGCCGGTGATCGTTGAGTTTGCAACTCTCAGGCAGTCTTGAAATGGATCGCAATTACATCGAACGCGAACACATCGTCGATCGCTACCTGGCCGGCGAGCTCACGGTGCGAGAGGCCCGCGAGTTCGAAAAGTACTGCCTCGAGCATCCGCAGTTCTTGAACAGCTTGCCGATACCCGTGCGGCTCAAAGCGCGGCTTTCGCGCCGGCCGCTCGAGGACAGCGAAACAGGCATCTTTCCGGCGATTCCGTCGAGCACCACCCATGCGGCGTTGCGGGCAGCCGAAGAAGGCTTCGACGACGATGAAGACGACGAGGAGCCCGAACCGTCGGCCGGTCGGGTCGTTGCCGGCGGCGCAAACCGCTTCGTCGTATTCGGGCTCATCTTCGCGCTCATTGCAGCCATCGCGGGACTGATTGCGTATGCCGTGCAAGCAGGAAAGCTTGCGAACGAGCTGGACGATGTGAAACGCCAAAGCCAGTCCTTGCAGATGCAGGCGCCCGGCAGCGTACAGACCTATCGTCTGAAACTGAGCCGCAATAAACCTTCCTCCCCCACGGTGTCGATCGGTTGGCCGAACCCACCGCAATTCATGGATCTGCACGTCGACGTGACCGAGGGCCGCTACACCACATTTCAGATCACGATCGACAAAGCGGACGGCACGCGTGTGATGCAGATCCGGCGCATCTCGCGCGATTCGAACAAAGAGCTACGTCTTGCGCTCAATTCTTCGGCGTTCGGTCCAGGGAATTACTTGCTGCGATTCGACGGCTACAACTGGCGCGGACAGACGGAAGAGATCGGGTGGGCGATGTTAGGGCTGCAGTGAAGAAAGGACGTGGGGCGCGGGGCCTGGGGCTCGAGGCTACAGGCAATAGCGAGCGCGCTGAGCTCTGGCAAGAGCTAATAGTTGACTGTGGACGGTTGACAGCGAGACGGGCGAACGCGCGCTTCAGCCTTCAGCCTGCAACTTTACGCGCCGGGCTACCCTGCGCGTAAAGTTGCAATGGGCGGATGACTCACCACCGACCGCGTCGCCAACGTGCCGCTCACGCCGACGAGCAATGTGCCCGAAATGAGGCCAACGGCCCACACGAGCGGATCGAAGGTGTAATCGAGATCGAAGAGTCGTTTCGCGAGGAAATAGCCTGCAGCGCTCGCGCCGAGCGCCGCGAGCGTTCCCGATAACAAGCCGAGCGTGGCGAACTCTGCGGCGACGCCTTGGAAAACGACACGGCGGCTTGCTCCGAGCGTGCGCAACATCGCGCTTTCGTAGCGACGTTCGTCGCGCGTAGCCTGAATCGCGGCGAGCAGCACCGTGATACCGGCGAGCAATGTGAATCCGAAAACGTATTGAACCGCAAGCGTCGCCTTGTCCATCACGCCGCGTACTTGCGTAATGATCGCTTCGAGATCGATTGCGGTGACTTCCGGGAAACTGCGCGTGAAGTCGATCATCATCGAACGACGATCCTCCGGAATGTTCACGGCCGTGATGTACGTGCCGGCGGCATCGTCGAGCACGCCGGGCGAGAACACCATGAAGAAGTTCGGTAGGAACGTATCCCAGCGCACTTCGCGGAAATTCGCCACGCGTGCCGTGACGATCTCGCCCGCGACGTCGTAGGTGAGTCGATCGCCCAACTTGAGCCCGAGATTGCGTGCCAGCTCGATCTCCACCGACACGCGCGGTCCGCCGCCATCGCCTTCGCGCCACCAGCGTCCTGCAACGATCCTGTTGCTCGCTTGCGGCTCGTGCGCCCACGTCAGGTTCGCCTCGCGTTCGACGAACTCGCGGCCGCGATCGGTCGGCAGTCGCAGCTCGCTCACCTTCGTGCCGTTGATCTCCACGAGCCGCGCACGAACCATCGGCACGAGATCAGGGACCGGAAGCTGCCGATCGGCGAAAAACGCGCGCATCGGCTCCGCCTCGTCGGCACGAATGTTGATCATGAAATAGTTCGGCGCATCGGGAGGCAGGCTCGCACGCCACTCTTCCATCAAGTCGCGTCGCACGACACCGAGCAACAACAGCACCATCAATCCCAGACCGAACGCGATGATCTGAATGACGCTGTCCCGGCCGCGACGTGCGATGTTCGCCATGCCGTAGCGCCATGCTACGCCGACGCTGCCGCGCAGGTGCGTCAAACCGCGCACGAGCAACCACCCTGCGCCGAACAGCACCGCGAACGTGCCGGCCGTCGCAAGGATCACGTAGACGAGCAACTCGAAATCGCGCAACAGCCACCACAGCAGTCCCACGAGCGAACCGAGTGCCGTGCCGTACACCGTGACGTACCTCAGCGGCGGCGGCTCGAGATTGCGCCGCAACACGCGCGCCGGCGGGACGTGCCGAAGTTGTAGGAGCGGCGGCAGCGCAAAGCCGACGAGCATCAACAGGGAAGTCGTGAGCCCGAGCGCTGCGGGCGCGAGCGACGGTTGGGGCAGCTCGCCTCGAACGAGATCGCGAAGCAGCGTCGCTATCCCGGCCTGCGCGGCGTAGCCGATCAACGATCCTATGACACCTGCGGCAACCGCGAGCATCGCAAGCTCCAGCACGCTGATCTGCAACACCAACCGTTGCGGTGCGCCCATGGCCTTCATCAAGGCCGCCGTGTCGAGATGTCGAGCGACATAGCGGCGGGCCGCAATTGCGACTGCGATGGCCGCGAGCAGGATCGTGACGAGCGCCGACAAGCTCAGGAACCGTCCGGCGCGATCGATCGCCGAACTGATCTGGGGACTGGCGTCGGCCAGATCGGAAATGCGCTCGCTGCGCGTTTTGCGCGCTTCGAGCTCCTGCTTGAACTTTGCGATCGTTTCCGGATCGCCGGCAAACAATGCCGCGTAGCCGATTCGGCTGCCGGTGCGATCGAGCGCGGTCTGCGGCAGCTCATCGAGCCGCATCAGCAACGTCGGCGCAAGATCGACGAATGCCGATCCTTGATCGGGACGGTATTCGAGCACCTTTGAGATCGTGAGCTCCTTCGAGCCGACGCGCACGCGATCGCCCACTTTCGCTCCGAGCTGTGCCATCACGCGCGACTCGAGCCACGCTTCGCCCTCGCCTGGGATGCGATCGATCTCCACGCCCTTGGCGAAAGGCTCGTCGGCAACACGAACGCGGCCGCGCAGGGGATAGTTGTCGGTCACCGCGCGGATCGCAGTGAGCGCACTTTCCTCGCCGACGAATACGACGCTCGGAAATGTCGCGAGCTCTGCCGTCTGCAAACCGGCTTCCTCGGCCATGCGGAAATAATCGCGGCTGATCGGATTGCTCGATCGCAGACGCAAATCCGCTGCGAGCACCTCGCCTGCTTGTTGGTCGACGGCACGGCTGACGCGGTCCGTGAAAAAACCGACGGCCGTCAACGCCGATACCGCAACGAGCAGCGCCAGCATGAGTACGCGCAGCTCGCCCGACTTGCCGTCGCGGGCCAGTGCGAGAACGGCCAGGCGCAGCGCTCTCATACGATTCGTCCGGCTTCGATATGGATGATGCGCTCGCAACGTTTGGCGATCCCTTGATCGTGCGTGACGATGACCAGCGTCGTGCGCATGTCGCGATTGAGATCGAACAACAGATTCATGATGCGCTCGCCGGTTTGCGCGTCGAGGTTGCCGGTCGGCTCGTCTGCGAACAGCACCGCCGGACGGGTCACGAACGCACGGGCGATCGCCACGCGCTGCTGCTCGCCGCCGGAAAGTTGACGCGGATAATGTCCTTGCCGGGCCGTCAGATTGACCTTTGCGAGCACCTCGGCTGCCGCTGCCCGCGCGTTGGGCTGACCCGCCAGCTCGAGCGGCAGCATGACGTTTTCGATCGCCGTGAGCGACGGCACCAAATGAAAACTCTGAAATACGAATCCGACATGACGAGCGCGAACGGCTGCGCGGCCGTCCTCGTCCAATGCCGTGAGCTCTGCGCCGTTGAGCCAGATGCGGCCGCTCGTGGGCTCGTCGAGTCCGGCCAGTAATGCGAGCAGCGTGGATTTGCCCGCGCCCGAGGCACCGACGATCGCCACCGTCTGGCCTGCAGTAATGCTTACATCGACGTCCGCGAGGATGGTCAGCGTTCCTTCCGGACTGCTAACCTGCTTGGTGAGTTTTTCCGCTTTGAGGACCGGTTCCGCAATGCTCATGTGGAGTTCTTGGTCGCGATGGCTTCGGCGTCTGGAATCGTCGCTCAGGTCGCTGTCCGGTTTGCTCGTGCGCTCGGTTTGCATGGCGACAGCCGGCTGTGTCCTTCTCGTCGGTCCTTTCCAGTGGGCCGCCCCTGCAAACGCTGAGAAGCCCGCGATTCTGGTCGTCGGAGACAGCCTGAGCGCCGGCTACGGAATGGCGGTGGATGCGACCTGGGTCGCGCTGCTCGAGCGCAGACTGGCGCAAGAAGGGTACGGGTACCGCGTCGTGAATGCCAGCGTCAGCGGCGATACGACCGGCGGCGCGCTGAACCGCCTGCCTCGCGCCCTGGAGCTTCACAAACCTGCGATCGTGATCCTCGAGCTCGGCGGTAACGACGGGCTGCGCGGCTTGCCGCTCAAACAGGTTCGGGCGAACTTCGAAGCCATGCTCACAAAGATTCAAGCACATGGAGCGAAACCCCTATTGATCGGCATGCGCATCCCGACCAACTATGGCCCGGAATACGCCGACCGTTTCCATGCTTTGTACGGGGAGCTCGCGAAACAGTACGACGTGCCGCGCGTGGAGTTCTTTCTCGATAACGTGGCACTCGATCCCGAGCTCATGCAAGCCGACGGAATTCATCCGAACGCGAAAGCGCAACCCATTCTGCTCGACAACGTGTGGCCGGTGTTGAAGCCGCTGCTACGCAAGTAAAACGGGGAATCGATGGAGAAGATCTGGCTCAAGAACTATCCGCCCGGCGTTCCTGCCGAAATCAATCCGGACGAGTATCCGTCGCTCGTCCACATGTTCGACGAAAGCATCGAGCGTTTCGCCGATCGACCCGCCTTCACGAGCATGGGGCGCACGATCGACTACGCGACGTACGAGCGGCTGTCGCGCGATTTCGCTGCATACCTGCAAAACGTCGCGGGTCTGCAGAAAGGCGATCGCATCGCACTCATGCTGCCGAACGTCTTGCAGTATCCGATTGCCGTGTACGGCGCGTTGCGCGCGGGGTTGACGGTCGTCAACACCAATCCCCTCTACACGGCGCGCGAGCTCGAGCATCAGCTCAAAGATTCCGGCGCCAAGGCCATCGTGATTCTCGAGAACTTCGCGCACACGCTCGCCGAAGTCATCGAGCACACGGAGCTGTCGCACGTCATCGTGACGGCCGTCGGCGACCAGCTCGGCTGGCCGAAATCGTCGATCGTCAATTTCGTCGTGCGTCGCGTACGCAAACAGGTTCCGCGCTGGGAGCTGCCGCACTACGTCGAGTTCAACACTGCGTTGGCTGAGGGGCGATATCGGCAGTTCGCGCCCGTTGCGGTCGGTCCCGAGGACCTCGCGTTCCTGCAATACACGGGCGGCACGACGGGCGTCGCCAAGGGCGCGATGCTCACTCATCGCAACATCGTCGCGAACGTGCTGCAGGCCTCCGCCTGGATCGGCACTGAAGCGCGTTACGGCGAAGACGTCGTCATCACCGCACTGCCGCTGTATCACATCTTTGCGCTCACCGGTAATTTGATGGTGTTCGTGAAGTTCGGCGCGCAGAACATTCTCATCGCCAATCCGCGCGACTTCCCGGCGTTCGTCGCCGAACTGAAGAAGTATCGGTTCACGTACATGAGCGGCGTGAACACGCTGTTCAATGCGTTGCTCCACACGCCCGGATTCTCCGAAGTCGATTTCAGCAACCTGCGAATCACGCTCGGCGGCGGCATGGCTGTGCAGCGCTCGGTCGCCGAACACTGGAAGAAAGTGACCGGCAACGTGCTGACCCAGGCGTGGGGGCTCACCGAAACCTCGCCGGCGGTCTGCGTGAATCCGTTCGGACCGGAGCACGATTTCAACGGCTCGATCGGGCTGCCGATTCCTTCGACCGAGGTCAGCATTCGCGACGATGCGGGCAACGAGCTCGGTATCGGCGAGATCGGCGAAATCTGCGTGCGCGGACCGCAGGTCATGCGCGGCTATTGGAATCGTCCCGAGGAGACCGCCGAAGTGATGCTGCCGGGCGGCTGGTTGCGCACGGGAGATATCGGCCGCATCGACGAAGAGGGTTACGTCTACATCGAAGACCGCAAGAAGGACATGATCCTGGTGTCGGGCTTCAACGTGTATCCGAACGAAGTGGAGGCTGTCATCGCAGCACACCCCGGCGTGCTCGAGGTCGCCGCCGTTGCGCAACCGGACGAGCGCTCCGGCGAGGCGGTGGCGCTGTTCATCGTCAAGAAGGATCCGAATCTGACCGAGCAGCAGGTCATCGACTACGCACGTTCGCAGCTCACCGGCTACAAAGTGCCGCGACACGTGTATTTCCGCGACGAGCTACCGAAAACGAATGTCGGAAAGATCCTGCGGCGAGCGTTGCGTGACGAGCTGCGCGCGAGCGTCCAAGGCTAAAGCAGGCTGTAGGCTGTAGACTGTAGGCTGTAGGAAGAAGATCGCGCGGTGCGCTGCACTTTACCCCTAGCCGCAGGGGGAATTGTTGCGACGCGCCTCGCCGTCGACTCTCCAGCAACTATCAACTCTAGCCAGCGCCAGTGCCCAGAGCCCAAGGTGGCGTGTAGCCTCTGCCTTCAGACTTCGGTCTTCAGCCTTCAGTCTTCAATATGTCTCAACTCCAAAACGACCTGCTCCTACGCGCTCTGCTTCGCCAACCCGTGGACCGCACGCCTGTGTGGATGATGCGCCAAGCGGGTCGCTATCTGCCCGAGTACCGCGCGACGCGCGAGCGTGCGGGCAGCTTCTTGAACTTGTGCATGACGCCGGAGCTGGCGTGCGAGGTGACGTTGCAGCCGATTGCACGCTATCCCCTCGACGCCGCGATTTTGTTCTCCGACATTCTGACGATTCCGCATGCGCTCGGGCTCGGACTGCAGTTCGAGACGGGCGAGGGTCCGAAGATCGAGCGGCCGGTGCGATCGCGCGCGGATGTGCGCAAGCTCGCCGTGCCCGATCCGTTGGTCGAGCTCCGCTACGTAATGGACGCCGTCGCGCTGATTCGCCGCGAGCTGAACGGCAAAGTTCCGCTGATCGGCTTTGCGGGCAGCCCATGGACGGTCGCGACGTACGTGGTGGAAGGCGGCAGCTCGCGCGAGTTCTCGCGCATCAAGGCGATGATGTACGACACGCCCGAAGTGCTGCACGAGCTGCTCGACGTGCTCGCGCGTTCGACTTTGCTTTATCTCAACGCACAGATCGAATCGGGTGCGCAAGCCATCATGATTTTCGACACTTGGGGCGGCGTGCTCACGCCGAGTCAGTACCGCGAGTTCTCGTTGCACTACATGGCTTTCATTCTCGATGGACTGACTCGCGAGCGCGAAGGCCGGCGGATCCCGACGATTCTGTTCACGAAGGGCGGCGGCGCATGGTTGAGCGTGATGGCGGAGACTTCTTGCGATGCGCTCGGCGTGGATTGGACAACCGACCTTGCGACCGCGCGCACGGCGGTGAACGATTCGAAGGCCCTACAAGGCAATCTAGATCCTTCGTGTTTGTACGCTTCGCCGGCTCGCATTCGCGAAGAAGTCGCCCGCGTTCTGGCGAGTTACGGCCACGGCCACGGCCATGTCTTCAACCTCGGCCACGGCATTCATCCGCAGATTCCGCCCGAGCACGCCGGTGCGATGATCGAGGCGGTGCATGAGCTCAGCCCGCAATACCATAGGCTGAAGACTGAAGGCTGAAGACTGAAGGTAGGGCGCGCTCGCGCGCGTGCTCGCCTCCCCTTGCGGGACGCCGATCCAACGCATCCTGCGTTCGCGGCATTCGTACGTCCCGCACATCAAGGCAGGCCCCGGTAGGACTCTTCGCACGTGACAAGGTCAAGGACAGCGCGTTCCGGTCTTCAGCCTTCAGTCTGGCGCTCAAACGCGTTGCGTTCGAGCGCTTCAGCTGCGCTTCGCCGGATCGAACAGGCGCTCGTACTCGAGAATCGCGAAGCGGTCGGTCATGCCGGCAATGTAATCGGCGACGGCGCGCGCACGGCCGTCGTCGCCTGATTGGCTCTCCATGTCGCGCGCGGCTTCGTAATGCTCGGTCGGCAACAGCTCCGGGCGTTCGAAGAACGCTTCGAACAAGCGTTTGACCACGGTTTGAGCCTTGCTCGTCATTCGCAGCACGCGGTAATGGCGATAGACGCGGTCTCGCAGGAACCGTTTCAGCTCCTGATGCTCAGCGGCGATTTCGTCGCTGAATCCGACGAGCGGCTGGGACATTTGTCTGACCGCATCGATATCTGCAGGATCGGCGTCAAGGATCGCCGCGTTCGTCGTTTCGATCAGATCGGTCACGACGCGATTGATCATGCGGCGCACGACTTCGTGCACCAGGCGGCGGCCGCTGACTTCGGGAAACGCCGCGACGACCGCTTCGAACTCGCGCCGAAACAGCGTGACGTCGCGCAGCTCGTCGATGGTGATCAGCTCGGCGCGCACGCCGTCGTCCAGATCGTGATTGTTGTACGCGATCTCATCGGCGAGGTTGGCGATCTGCGCCTCGAGCGAAGGCTGCTGACGTTTGATGAACCTCTCGCCAAGCTCGCCGAGCTTGCGCGCGTTGTTGAGCGAGCAATGTTTGAGGATACCTTCGCGCGTCTCGAACGTGAGGTTGAGCCCGGGAAAGGCCGCGTAGCGTTCCTCGAGCTCGTCGACGACCCGCAACGATTGCAGGTTGTGCTCGAAACCGCCGTAGGGCCGCATGCATTCGTTCAATGCGTCCTGCCCAGCATGGCCGAACGGCGTGTGCCCCAAGTCGTGCGCGAGACAAATGGCCTCGGCAAGCGTTTCGTTCAGCCGCAGCGCTCGGGCAATCGTGCGCGCGATTTGCGCAACTTCGATGGAATGCGTCAGTCGCGTGCGATACAGATCGCCCTCGTGATTGACGAAAACCTGGGTCTTGTAGACCAGGCGGCGAAATGCCGTCGAATGGATGATCCGGTCGCGATCGCGCTGGAACTCGCTGCGCAGCGCGGGCGCTGGTTCGGGAAACCGCCGTCCGCGCGTGCGCTCGTCGAAAGCCGCATACGTCGCGAGTGAATATGACATGACGCGTGCTCCGTGACGTTCCGGAGTTTCAAGCACCCAAAGCCGCTCGCACGCGCGAGCCTTCAGCCGAAATGGGCCTGTAGCGTATCGAGCAATGCCTGCCGCGGATAGTCGCTCACGACGTCCGCTTGTCCGAGCTTGCGCAGCAGCACGAGGCGTATTTGGCCCTTCAAGACTTTCTTGTCCATCCCCATGAGCTCGTAGGCGCGGTCGACGCCGATGCGCGGTGCATCGACGGGCAGTTCGAAGCGGCGCAGAAGCGCTACCGCGCGCTCCACGTCGGCGGACGTCAACCAACCGAGCCGGGCGGACATTTCCGCAGCCATCACCATGCCGGTAGCAACCGCTTCGCCGTGCAGCCATTCGCCGTAGCCGGTCGCCGTTTCGATGGCATGACCGAACGTGTGGCCGAGGTTCAGGATCGCGCGTAAGCCTTGTTCGCGTTCGTCCGTTCCGACAACCGCCGCTTTGATTTCGCACGAGCGTCGCACGGCGTACACGATCGCTTCCGGTTCGCGCGCGTTGAGCGCCGCTACCTGGCGTTCGAGCCATTCGAGAAATTCGCGGTCGTAGATCAGGCCGTATTTGACGACTTCCGCAAGACCCGCGCGATATTCCCGCTCCGGCAGCGTTGCAAGCGTATCGATGTCCGCAATAACGGCCTTCGGCTGATGGAAGGCACCGATCATGTTCTTGCCTTGCGGATGATTGACCGCCGTCTTACCGCCGACCGAGGAATCGACCTGCGCAAGCAAGGTCGTCGGAAGCTGCACATAGTCGATGCCGCGTTGATAGCAGGCAGCCGCGAATCCGGCCATGTCGCCGACAACGCCGCCGCCGAGCGCCAGGACCGCAGCATCGCGATTGAACCGGCCCGTCACGAGCGCATCGAGAATCTTTGCGAAGCCGTCGAGCGTCTTGTACTGCTCCCCGTCGGGCAGCACGACCGACCCGATGCGGCGAGCGCCGAGCGCTTGCGTCAAAGGCGCCAGGTAAAGCGGCGCGATGGTCTCGTTGGTGACGATCAACACGTCGCGGGCACGAATGTGCGAATCCAAAAGATTCGCATCGGTGAGCAGACCGGGGCCGATGACGATCGGATAACTGCGCTCGCCCAGATCGATATTGACCTCGGCGCGTATCGAAGAGGCTGTCACGAACGTCTCCTGCCGGTCAGCCGCTGCACGATTTCGTCCGCAACCGCGCGCACGTGTCGTCCGTCGGTTTCCACGGTGATTTCGGCGATGGATTCATACAAAGGGGCACGTTGCGCCATCAGCTCTCGCAAGCGTTGCTCCGGATCGTCGGTATAGAGCAGAGGTCGTTGCCGGCCATGTTTCGTACGCTCGAGCTGTTGCTCGACGCTCGTCTTCAGATAGACGACGTGGCCGCGCGACGCAAGGTGTGCACGATTGTCGGGGTGCAGGATTGCGCCGCCGCCTGTGGCGATGACGACGCCGTCGAGCTGCGTGAGCGCGTCGATGACCTCGCGCTCGCGTTCGCGGAAACCCGCTTCGCCCTCGCGCTCGAAGATGTAGGGGATATCGACGCCGGTCCGACGCTCGACCTCTGCATCGCTGTCGTGGAACGTCAGGTGCAATTGCTTTGCGAGCTGGCGGCCGACCGCGGTTTTACCGGCGCCCATGGGACCGATCAAATAGACGTTCCGGTTTTGGTTCATGCAAAAACAAACGCGGCCGCATTACTGCGGCCGCGTATTGTCTGTCTATCGGCTGACCGGGGCAAATTTGTTGCACCGGCCTCCGATCGGTCAGTACAGGCTCGCGCCTTCGCGCAGGATGCGCGGCGTCACGAAGATCAGGAGCTCGTCCTTGTTGTCGGTCTTCGTAGTCGACTTGAAGAGCCGGCCAAGCACCGGGATATCGCCGAGGAGCGGCACCTTTTGCTCGCCTTCGCGGCGCTCGGTCTCGAGAATGCCGCCGAGCACAATGGTCTGACCGTCGTTCACGAGCACCTGCGTAACGATCTCGCGCTTGTCGATACTCGGAACGAAGCCACCGGTTGCGCTCGCCACGAGCTGACCGACGCTGTCCTTCGAAACCGTCAGGTCGAGAATCACGCGGTTGTCGGGCGTGATCTGCGGCGTGACCTTGAGGCTCAAGACCGCCTTCTTGAACGAGGTCGTCGTCGCGCCGCTGGACGAAGACTCCTGATACGGAATCTCGACACCCTGCTCGATCGTGGCCTCGCGGCGATTTGCCGTGATCAGGCGCGGCGAAGAAATGATCTCGCCGCGACCCTCGGCTTGCGCAGCCGACAACTCGAGGTCGACGATGTAGTCGGAATCGAGCAGCGTCATCGCCAGACGGCCGGCCGGATTCGAAACCGGCAAATTGACCATGTAGCGCGTGTCCGGATCCCCCTGGACGAAGCCCGGCGTACCGCGCAAGTCAGGACGCGCACGCGTGAGGATGTACTCGTCATCCTCGGTCACGTACGGGCTGCCGCCGATGATGCCGCCGCCTTCACTGCCGCCGTGATCGAACGCTGCGGTCGTGCCGAAGCGAACGCCCAGCTCGCGGCTGAAGTCGTCGTTCACGATCACGATGCGCGCTTCGATCATGACCTGGCGAACCGGGATGTCGAGCGTCGAGACGAGTCGGCGGATATCCGCGAGCCGCTCTGCGGTGTCCTGCAAGAGCAGGGTGTTGGTGCGCTCGTCGATCGTGACGCTGCCACGCTCCGACAATAGCGAGTTCCCGGAGCGCGCCTTGATCAGGGCGGCCAAGTCGGCAGCCTTCGCATAATTGACCTGCAAGTACTCGGTGCGCAGCGGAGCAAGCTCCTGCACTTCCTTACGAGCGGAGAGCAGCTCCTTTTCCCGGGCGGCAATTTCCGCGGCCGGTGCAACGTACATCACGTTGCCTTCCTGACGCATGTCGAGACCCTTCGTGCGCATCACGATGTCGAGAGCCTGATCCCACGGCACGTTCTGCAACCGCAGCGTGACGCTGCCGCGCACGGAATCGCTGATTACCATGTTCTGGCCGGCCGTATCGGCCAAGAGCTGCAGCACTGCGCGCGTTTCGATGTCTTGGAAATTCAGCGTGAGCCGCTCGCCGGTGTATTCCTTCTGGTCCTCGAGTCCCGGCGGAAGCTTCACGACGGGTTTGAACTCGATCGTGTAGACGTTATCGGACTGATACGCGAGATGCTCGTAATCGCCCGTGGCGTTCACGACCAGCCGGGCCGAATCGCCGACGCGCAGCACGTCGACCGAGTTCACCGGCGTGGCGAAATCGACGACGTCGAGACGTTGCAGCAACGTGTCGGGCACCGAGGTACGCGCAAAATTCACCACGACACGGCCGCCTTCCTGACGCAGATCGGCCGGCACTTTGGCATCGGTGAGCTCGACGATCACGCGGCCGGATCCGTCGCTGCCGCGGCGGAAATCGACGTTATTGATGGTGCGTGAGCCGCTGACAGCTGCGGCAGCAGCGCGAGCTGCCGGAGCGGGCGCTGCCGCCGTCGCTGCAGTACTCACACTGCCGGTGCCCAAGCTCACGATGATCGAATTGCCCTGAACGCGTGTCTCATAAGGAACGAGGCTATCGACGTTCAGTACGACGCGCGTACGGCCGTTCGCTTCGGCGACGTTGACCGTATCGAGCACGCCTTGCTTGACGTCGATGCGACGCGAGCTCAGCGCCACCGAGGTATCCGGGAGATCCAACGCAATGCGCGCCGGGTTGTCGACGGTGAACGTCAGCGGTTGCGGCGCGTTGTCGCTCAAACGCAGCGTGACTTCCACCCGATTGCCCGGAAGCGGGTTCGCTTGAACGCTCTCGAGGCGGTTCGAGCCTTGTGCGTTGGCCCCCTGAATTGCCAGTGCGAACAGCGCCAGACAGGCAGCAGTCACCCGCGACGCGAAGCGCAGCGTCTGCGTCAGCGCGCTCGTAGATGCACTCGCTGAGGTTGCAAGATTGCGAGACAACATTCGGGAATCTCCCTGTCGATTATTCGTTCAATGCCAGCGCTGCAGGACGCTCGATGTATCCACCAAGCCCATCGGGAATGATCTCGATCAACGAGATTCTGGTGGGCGTGATGCTGACGATGCGGCCGTCGTTCTGCCCCATGTAATTACCTGGGAGCACTCGGTGAACGAGGCCGTCTTTGCCTTGTACGAGACCGTAGGTGCGGCCTTGCATTTCCAACGTACCGACCATGGTCATCGTGTCGAGCGGAAACTGTTCGAGGAACTCGCGCGGCCGCTTCGTATCGGGACGCACGGCAGTGGCAACTTCGCTGCGCGCGGGCGCGCTCGGCACGAACGGCGAACGCAAATTCGATGCCGAGTAGAGGAATGTCTCGTTCGGCTTGATCTCGGGCAACGGCTCGATGCGGTCGCCGGGACGGGCCTTGATCTCTTTGACCTTTTCCTGCAGGTCCTCGAGACCCGAAGAACACCCCGCCAACGCGAGGGCGAGTATCACAGCGACGAGCGATTTACGTTCGGTCATGGCGTGTCGATCCGTCACTTAGCGCGCTGGGAACGCGAACGACTCTGGCGAGTCTGGCGGGTCTGCCGCGCATTCGCAGCATTGACCGCCGCCTGCTCTTCTTCATCCAGATAGCGGTACGTCTTCGCGGTGACATCAAGTTGGAGCTGATCGACCCCGCGTTCCTTCGAGGCCGGTGTGATCTCGACATCGTGCAACGTCACGATGCGCGGCAGCGAGGCGATGCCGCTGACGAAATTGCCGATTGCGTGGTAGCTGCCCGTCAAGCGCATCTTGATCGGCAGCTCGGCATAGAAGTCCTTGATGACCTGCTGGCCAGGCTGGAACAAGCGTTGATCGAGACCCGCACCCGCGCCTTGCTGAGAAATATCGGTGAGCAGGTTCGGCACTTCCGTCTTGTTCGGCAGCTTGCGCAGCATCGCACCGAAGGACTGCTCCATTTCCGCAAGTTGTGCCTTGTAGGCATCGAGATTCGCGGCTTTCCTGGCCTTCGACTCGAGCGTGTCGAGCAGCTTCGCCTCCTCGCCGCGCACGCGATCCAGCTCAGGCTTGATCGGTTTCCATGCCCAGAAATATGCGATCAGGAACGTGGCCGCGATGAAGACCACACCGATGGTGCCGAGGCGGAAAGGGAGAGGCCAACGACCCGGGTCGTTGGGATCCAAATCGCGCAGTTGATCCAGGAAGTTGCTCATCGGGCGGCCACCGCTTGCTGATCGGGGTCTTTCGGAAGCTGCGGATTCTCTTGACGGGCACGCAAGGTGAACTCGGAGCCACCATCACCCGAACCCTTCGTTTCGAGAATTTCGAGCGAAGGTTCGGCGAGCCACTCCGAAGCCTCGATGTTGCGCATGTAGGAGGCGACACGCGTGCTCGACTGCGCAACGCCTTTCAACGTGAGCCGGCGATCGGTTTGCTTCACGCCCGTGAGATACACGCCGTCGGGCAACGTGCGTACGAGCTGGTCGAAAACGTGCACGATCTCCGGGCGGCTCCGTTCGAGCTGCTCGATGACCTGAATGCGGGACTTGAGCCGGTTCTTGCGCTGCTCGAGATCGAGGATCTCGGCAATCTGCTTGTCGAGATCGGCGATCTCGGCCTTCAAATAGTCGTTGCGGCGATTCTGCGCGTCGATCGCAGAGCTCATCTGCCAGCGCACGGCGAACGCAAGGACGCCGGCAAACAGCAACGCTGCGACGATGCCGACGATGAACTCCTGCCGACGCTGCTTGCGCTGCTCTTCGCGCCAGGGAAGTAGATTGATTCTCGGCATATCAGTCGAAGCTCCTCAATGCCAACCCGCAGGCGGTCAGCAAGGCCGTTGCATCCTTCTTCACGGCTTGCGCCTTGGCCTTCTGACTGATCTTCATCTGGCCGAGCGGATCGCCGCGCACCGATTCGATGCCGACTCTGCTCTGAATCATCTCGGCGGCCCCGGCGATGTTTGCGCATCCGCCGCAGACGATGATCTGCTCCGGCTGCTCGCGTCCGGCACCCGAAGCCAGGAAGAACTGCAGCGATCGGCTCACCTGCTGACACATATCGTCGATGAAGGGACCGAGTACTTCGTTCTCGTAGTTGCTCGGCAAGCCGCCTTCCTTCTTCGCGCGGCCGGCTTCCTCCATGCTCAAGCCGTACGTGCGCATGATTTCTTCGGTGAGCTGCTGCCCGCCGAAGGCAAAGTCGCGCGTGTAGATGACCTTCAAGTCGCGCAGCACGCTGAACGTCGTGCTACTCGCGCCGAAATCGACGACCGCGATCACGCGGCCGAGCCCGCCGTCCGGCATTTGATGAGTCAACAGTCGACAGGCGTTCTCGAGCGCGAAGGCCTCGACGTCGACGATCTTCGCCGTGAGCCCGGCTGCCGCGCACGCGGCAACGCGCTGCTCGACGTTCTCGGAACGCGTCGCGACGAGCAGCACATCCAGCATTTCGGGGTCCTTCTCCGACGGGCCGATCACTTCGAAATCGAAGCTGACTTCTTCCATCGGGAAGGGGATGTACTGGTCGGCCTGCATCTCGACCTGCCCCTCGAGCTCGTTCTCGCTCAAGTTACGGGGCATTTGGATGATCTTCGTGATCGCCGCATCGCCGCTGATGGCGACGGCGGCTTCCTTGGCGCGGGCGCCAGCGCGCTTTACGGCACGCTTGATGGCCTCGCCGACGGCATTCGCATCGACGATGGCCTTCTCGTTGATCGAATTCGGAGGTGTCGGTTCGGCGGCGTAGGCTTCGACACGATATTGGCCACCACTCATGCTCAACTCGATCAGCTTGACCGAGGAGGTAGTGATGTCCAATCCGAGAAGCGGCCTGGCTTTGGGAGTGAAGAGCACGCTAGTTCCCTATATTGATCAGACACTTAGGTGACGATCGGAGATCCGACACTAAACACGGGTCGCAAGCATATACAGTCGCGATTTAAGTTGAATGTGAGAGGCCTCACGAAATACCATCGAGACAGTCCCGGAAGATTGCCTGCCGGTTTGCGGAAGGTATTGTCCCACCGGCGAATCCTTTTCCAGACAAACACTTAGCACCCACGAAGCGCGTACCCTGCCGGCTTCGCGGCGAGACGTGCAGCGATCGGCAGTGATCAAATCCCGGTACCATGGCCTCAGGCGACGTCCGTGTGTCGGCCTGTCCCCAAAGACCGCCGCGAATAATGCTCACCCCCCGTCGACGATGAGCTTGTCATAAAGTTTGGTACTTACTATTGCATAGCCGATTTTTGCGAAGCAAGGACTTACGCATCATTGTTCTCATGCGACGTTATCTATCCTCCCCGTTGCGCCTGGTGCTTGCGGCCTTTGTCGCCGGCGTAGGGGGCATCGCGCTCGCCCTGTTGGGCGCCTACCAATACTTAAAGCCGGCGCTCCCGGACGTCGCTTCGATTCGCGACATCCGGCTGCAGGTGCCGATGCGGGTGTACAGCCGCGACGGCCGCCTCATCGATCAGTTCGGCGAGCAACGACGAATCCCGCTGTCGTTCGAGCAGATCCCGAGTCAGCTCGTGAATGCGGTATTGGCGGCCGAAGACGACAGCTTCTTTCAGCACGGCGGCATCGATTACCCGGGTTTGATCCGTGCGACGGTTCGTCACCTTATTTCGGGCGAGAAGAGCGAAGGCGGCAGCACGATCACCATGCAGCTCACGCGCGGCATCTTCTTGAGCCCCGAGAAGAGCTACCGCCGCAAGCTGCTCGAAATCTTTCTCACGCTGCGCATCGAGCAGCAGCTCACCAAGCAGGAAATCCTCACGCTCTATCTCAACAAGATGTTTCTCGGGCAGCGTGCCTACGGCGTGGGCGCTGCCGCCGAGGTGTACTTCGGCAAGACGGTCGATCAACTGACGTTGCCGGAGATCGCGCTCATCGCCGGCACGTTCCGTTTGCCGTCGCGGGACAATCCGGTTGCGAATCCCGAGCTCGCGAAGCGTCGGCGCGCTTACGTGCTACGCCGCATGCGCGAGAAGGGGTTCATCACCGATGCCGAGCATGCCGCTTCGTTGGATGCGCCCGTCGAATCGAAGCTGCATGGCTACGCGGTCGAGGTCGAAGCGCCGTACGTCGCCGAGATGGTCCGCGCCGAGCTCTTCAACCGCTACGGCAGCGAAGCGTACACGGCCGGCTACAGCGTGATCACCACGATCGACAGTCGATTGCAGAAGGCTGCAAATCGAGCCGTGCGAGCAGGCTTGCTTGAATACGATCAGCGTCACGGCTATCGCGGTCCTGTCGGACGCATCGCGCTCAACGACAACGCACGCGAGAGCGAATGGGCCGAGCTGCTGAAGGACTTCCCATCGCGCGGCGGACTCGAGCCTGCCGTGATTCTTTCGGTCGATGAACGCAGCGCCGTTGCCTGGTCGCGCCGCGAAGGGCGCATCAATCTCGGTTGGTCGGCACTGTCGTGGGCGCGATCGCCGCTCGCCGACGGCACGCTCGGACCGCCGCTACAACGCGCTTCGGATGTCGTTGCACGCGGCGATGTGGTCTATGTCGCGCAAGAAACTTCCGGCGCCTGGCGTATGGTGCAGATTCCCGAAGCACAGGCGGCATTCGTCGCGCTCGATCCGCGAGACGGCGGTATCAGCGCGCTCGTCGGCGGTTTCGATTATTTTGCGAGCGCATTCAACCGTGCGGTTCAGGCGAAGCGCCAACCGGGCTCGGCGTTCAAACCGTTCTTGTATTCGGCTGCGCTCGATCGCGGCTTCACCGCGGCGAGCATGATCAATGACGCGCCTTGGGTGATGGACGATCCGTCCCTCGAGGCGACCTGGCGTCCGCAGAACGATTCGCGGGAGTTTCGCGGGCCGATGCGCCTGCGCGAGGCGCTCGTGCGCTCGCGCAACCTCGTCTCCATTCGCGTCATGCACGCGCTCGGGCCTGCGTACGCGACGAAGTACATCTCGCGCTTCGGCTTCGCCGAAGATTCTCTGCCGCGCAATCTCACGCTTGCGCTCGGCACTGCCCAAGTCTCGCCGCTCGAAATGGCGCGCGGTTATGCGGTCTTCGCAAACGGCGGCTACCGGGTCGATCCGTACTTCATCGAACGCATTCATGCATCGGACGGTTCGATCGTGTTCGAAGCCGCGCCGCGTTTCGTCTGCGACCGCTGTCTCGAGCAGAAGCAGGGCACTGCCGCCGCAGAAGGCGCACCGCCCGAGTTCGCGCAACCGACCGCCACGACCGACGAAGCGCGTTGGGGAGGACTCAACTATCTCGACGAATCGGCGATTGCGCCGCAAGTGATCTCGCCGCAGAACGGTTATGTGATGACGGACATGATGGCGGACGTCGTTCGGCGCGGTACCGGTGCACGCGCCATGCAGTTGCGGCGCGGCGATTTGGCCGGAAAGACGGGCACCACGAACGACGGACGGGATGCATGGTTCTGCGGTTTCAATGCCTCGCTCGTCGGCACCGCGTGGGTCGGTTTCGATCAGGAGCGCCCGCTCGGTCGGGGCGAGCAAGGCAGCCGAACCGCCTTGCCGATCTGGATCTATTTCATGGCAGAAGCGTTGCAGGGAACTGCGGAACATCGGCTGACGCCTCCTCCGGGTTTGGTCACGATGCGCATTTCCGCCGAGACCGGACGCGCTGCACGACCGGACGACGAAAATGCGATGTTCGAAACCTTCATCGAAGGTCACCTGCCGCCGCCGGCCGAAGACGTGATTACCGGCGATCCTGCAGAAGGCGCGCAAAACGAGCCGTCTTCGAGCGAGCCGCTGTTCTGACGAAATCGACTAGACTCTCGCCTTCATTACATTTCCGTTATCGAGGAGCTCGCCTTCCAGACGCATCCCTGAATCTTCGGTGCTTTCCTTCAATCGTTCGTCCCGTCAACGAGGGCGGCATGACTAAACGAACCAATCCACGCGCCGACAATTTGCGGCGTGCACTCGCGCAGGAAGCAGCGCGCATCATGGCCGAGCAAGGAATCGACGATTACGGCCTCGCCAAACGCAAAGCCGCCGAACGGTTCGGTGCGACGGACTTAGCGGTGCTCCCCAAGAACACGGAAATCGAATCGGCGCTCGCGGATCACCAACGCCTGTTTCACGCCGACACGCATTCCTCGACCCTGGAAGAGCTGCGCAGAACGGCGTTGCGTGCGATGCGACTGCTCCAGCGCTTTCAGCCGCGCTTGGTCGGGCCGGTGTTGAGCGGCACGGCGTCTGCGCATTCCGAGGTCAGCCTGCATGTGTTCGCGGACAGCCCCGAAGCCGTGGCGCTGCATCTCATGGACAGCGGCATTCCGCATCGCATCGTCGAACGAAGGCTCCGCTACGAACCCGACCGCTTGGTGGCCTATCCGGTCGTGCGATTCGTCGCGGGTCATCATGAAATCGAGGCCGTCGTATTTCCCGTCAACGGCATTCGCCAGGCGCCGGCCAGTCCCGTCGACGGTCGGCCGATGCGCCGCGCCAGCATCGACGAGCTGGAAGCGATGTTGATGGAGGAGGCGGAGCCTTCTCGAGGCTGGAGGCTGGAGGCTGAAGGCTGAAGACGACACCACAGCCCCATAAATAGAAAAGGGCGTTCCGCATCGCATGCGGAACGCCCTTTCCTTCAGTCTTCAGTCTACAGCCTTCAGCCTATGCATCAGCCTCGCTTCGAAATCTCGACGTAATCGCGGCGAGCAGGGCCCGTGTAGAGCTGGCGTGGACGGCCGATCTTCATCGAGGGATCCGAAATCATTTCCTGCCAGTGCGCAACCCAGCCGACGGTGCGGGCGATGGCGAACATCACGGTGAACATCGACGTCGGGATGCCGATCGCGCTGTAGATGATGCCCGAGTAGAAATCGACGTTCGGATAGAGCTTGCGCTCGACGAAGTATTCGTCCTTGAGCGCGATTTCCTCGAGCCGCAGCGCGAGCTCGAACAGCGGATTGTCGGACTTGCCGAGCTTGGCGAGCACCTTGTGGCACATCGCGCGAATGATGGTCGCGCGCGGGTCGAAGTTCTTGTACACGCGGTGGCCGAAGCCCATCAGGCGGAAGTTGTCGTTCTTGTCCTTGGCCTTCGCGAGGTACTTCGGCACGTTGTCGACCGTGCCGATCTGCTCGAGCATGTTGAGCACGGCTTCGTTCGCACCGCCGTGCGCCGGGCCCCACAGTGCGGAGATGCCGGCCGAAATGGCAGCGTACGGATTCGCACCGGTGCTGCCGGCCAAGCGCACCGTCGACGTCGAGGCGTTCTGCTCGTGGTCGGCGTGCAGGATGAACAGCAGGTCGAGCGCTTGCGCCGCGACCGGATCGACGTTGTACGCCTCGCACGGCACGGCGAAGAACATGTGCAGCAGATTGCTGCAGTAATCCAGATCGTTGCGCGGATAAATGAACGGCTGCCCGACGGAGTGCTTGTAGGCCGCCGCCGCAATCGTCGGAATCTTGGCGATGATCCGGTGCGCGAAGATCTCGCGGTGGCGCGGGTTATAGATGTCCATGGAGTCGTGGTAGAACGCCGCCATCGACGCCACGACGCCCGACAGCATCGCCATCGGATGCGCGTTGTGCTGGAAGCCGTTGAAG
>CALEKY010000105.1 GCA_937902995.1 uncultured Sinobacteraceae bacterium | reverse complement strand
GCGCTTTCCATTTCAGTTACACGTTAGTTCGGAGTTACGACAATGGCTGTTACGAAGGAAGAACTGGTCGAAGCACTTTCCAATCTGAAGGTGATGGAAGTCGTCGACCTCATCAAGGCTCTCGAAGAGAAGTGGGGCGTGAGCGCCGCGGCTCCTGTGGCTGTGGCGGCCGTTCCTGGCGCAGCTGCTGCTGGTGGCGCTGCTGCTCCTGCCGCCGAGGAGAAGACCGAGTTCACGGTCACGATGACGAGCTTTGGCTCGAACAAGGTGGGCGTCATCAAGGTGATCCGCGAGATCACGGGCCTCGGCTTGAAGGAAGCGAAGGACCTGGTCGAAGGCGTGCCTTCCACGGTGAAGGACGGCGTCTCGAAGGCCGACGCGGAAGCCATCAAGAAGAAGCTGGAAGAAGCAGGCGCGGCTGCGGAGATCAAGTGAGGACTTGGGGACGGTCTTCGACGACCGTCCCCGCTTCTTACTGGTTTTGCAGCGCTTGCTGAGTTGGAAATTTTTGGGGAATGCGGCCGCGGAGAGAATCCGCCGGTCGCGTTCGCCATTTGTATTTTGGAGAAGGGCCCCGAAATCGGATCTCTTCCCCGCAGTATTCGTAAGAGTTTCGTGTTGCCCGACCTCGTAGCTTGAGGGTGATCCAGATGGCCTATTCGTTCACCGAGAAAAAGCGCATCCGCAAGGATTTCGGCAAGCGTGAGAGCATCCTTGAGGTGCCTTACCTGCTGGCGATCCAGCTGGATTCGTACCGCAAGTTCCTACAAGCCGATGTGCCGGAGCATCAACGGGTGGATGCGGGGCTGCACGCCGCATTCAAGAGCGTCTTTCCGATCACGAGCTACTCGGGCAACGCGGTTCTCGAATACGTGAGCTATCGGCTCGGCGAGCCGGTGTTCGACGTCAAAGAATGCCAGATGCGCGGACTCACGTACGCCGCGCCGCTGCGCGTCAAGGTGCGCCTGGTCGTCTACGACAAGGAAACCTCGACGCCGACCAAGAAGACGGTCAAGGACATCCGCGAGCAGGAGGTCTATCTCGGCGAAATGCCGCTGATGACCGAGAACGGCACGTTCATCGTGAACGGTACCGAGCGCGTGATCGTTTCGCAGCTGCACCGTTCGCCGGGCGTGTTCTTCGATCACGATCGCGGCAAGACGCACAGCTCGGGCAAGCTTCTGTTCTCGGCGCGCATCATTCCCTATCGCGGTTCGTGGCTCGATTTCGAATTCGATCCGAAGGATTGCGTGTTCGCGCGTATCGACCGCCGCCGCAAGGTTCCGGTCACGATCATTTTGCGCGCCCTCGGCTACACCGAGGAGCAGATGCTCGAAATGTTCTTCGACAAGAACACGTTCTTCATCTCGCAGGACAAGATCGAGTTCGACCTGATCCCCGCGCGTCTGCGCGGCGAGACCGCGACCTTCACCATCAAGGTCGGCGACGAAGTGATCGTCGAGGAAGGCCGTCGTATCACGGCACGTCACGTGCGCATGCTCGAGCAGAAGAAGATCACGCGCCTCGAAGTGCCGAAGGAATACTTGATCGGCAAGATCCTCGCTCACGACGTGTTCAATGCCGAGACGGGTGAGATCCTCGCAAAGGCGAACGACATTCTCACGATTGCGACGGTCGACAAGCTGATCGAGGCTGGCATCACTGAGATCCGCTGCCTGTACGTGAACGATCTTGATCGCGGTCCGTACATCTCCGACACGTTGCGCATCGATCCGACCCGCACGCGTCTCGAAGCGCTGGTCGAGATCTACCGCATGATGCGCCCGGGCGAGCCGCCGACGAAGGATGCGGCCGAGAACCTGTTCCAGAACCTGTTCTTCAATCCGGAGCGCTACGACCTGTCGGCCGTCGGGCGCATGAAGTTCAACCGTCGCGTACATCGCGACGAGGTCACTGGTCCTGGCGTTCTGTACGACTACGCGTACTTCTCAAAGCGCACGGATGACTTTTCGAAGAAGCTCGTCGAAGAGCTCGGCGAGCAGTCCGACATCATCGCGGTGATCAAGGAGCTTTGCGAGATCCGTAACGGCAACGGCCAGGTCGACGACATCGATCACCTCGGCAACCGCCGCGTGCGTTCGGTCGGCGAGATGGCGGAGAACGCTTTCCGCATCGGCTTGGTGCGCGTCGAGCGCGCCGTGAAAGAGCGGCTCACGGTTGCGGAATCCGAGGGCTTGATGCCTCAGGAAATGATCAACGCGAAGCCGGTGGCGGCTGCCGTGAAGGAGTTCTTCGGCTCCTCGCAGCTCTCGCAGTTCATGGATCAGAACAACCCGCTCTCCGAGGTCACGCACAAGCGTCGCGTGTCGGCGCTTGGACCGGGCGGTCTGACGCGCGAACGCGCCGGATTCGAAGTCCGCGACGTGCATCCGACCCACTACGGCCGCGTATGTCCGATCGAGACGCCGGAAGGTCCGAACATCGGCTTGATCAATTCGCTGGCCGTTTATGCGCGCACGAACGACTACGGCTTCCTCGAGACGCCGTACCGCAAGGTCGTCGACGGCAAGGTGACGGACGAGATTCACTATCTCTCGGCGATCGAAGAGAGCCAGTACGTCATCGCTCAGGCGAATGCGACGCTGAACGAAAAGGGTGAGTTCGTCGATGAGCTGGTGTCGTGCCGCCATCAGAACGAGTTCATGCTGTCCTCGCCCGACAAGATCCAATACATGGACGTGTCGCCGAAGCAGATCGTGTCGGTGGCTGCATCGCTGATTCCGTTCCTCGAGCACGACGACGCGAACCGCGCCTTGATGGGCTCGAACATGCAGCGCCAGGCGGTTCCGACGTTGCGCGCCGAAACGCCGCTCGTCGGTACGGGCATGGAGCGTGCGGTGGCGATCGACTCGGGCGTGACGGTCGTTGCGCGTCGTGGCGGCGTGGTCGACTCTGTCGACGCGTCGCGTATCGTCGTACGCGTCAACGACGACGAGACGACGGCCGGCGAGGCGGGTGTCGACATTTACACGCTCACGAAATACACGCGTTCGAACCAGAATACGTGTATCAACCAGCGTCCGCTCGTGAAGGCAGGCGATGTGATCGCTCGCGGCGACGTGCTGGCCGATGGTCCCTCGACGCACCTCGGCGAGCTCGCACTCGGCCAGAACCTGCTCGTCGCGTTCATGCCGTGGAACGGCTACAACTTCGAAGACTCGATCCTGATCTCCGAGCGCGTCGTTCAGGAAGATCGGTTCACGACGATTCACATCGAAGAGCTGACCTGCGTCGCACGCGACACGAAGCTCGGTCCTGAAGAAATCACGGCGGATATTCCGAACGTGGGCGACGCGGCGCTGGCGAAGCTCGACGAAGCGGGTATTGCCTTCATCGGCGCCGAAGTGAAATCCGGCGACATCCTCGTCGGTAAGGTCACTCCGAAGGGCGAGACGCAGCTCACTCCGGAAGAGAAGCTGCTTCGCGCGATCTTCGGCGAGAAGGCGTCCGACGTGAAGGACACCTCGCTGCGTGTTCCGCCGGGCATGGACGGCACGGTGATCGACGTGCGCGTGTTCACGCGCGACGGCGTCGAGAAGGATTCGCGTGCGTTGGCCATCGAGAAGGCCGAGCTCGAGCGGGTTCGCAAGGACCTCGAAGATCAGCGCCGCATTCTCGAAGAAGACCTGTTCCAGCGCGTGCAGGCGATTCTGCTCGGCAAGCCGGCCGAAGCTGGTCCGAAGAAGCTCAAGCCCGGTACGTTGATCGATGAAACGTACCTGTCGGAGCTGCCGCGCGAGCAATGGCTCGAAATCCGTCTGCAGGACGAAGAGGCCAATGCGGCGCTCGAGCGTTCGGCTGAACGCCTCAAGCTGCAGCGCAAGGAGTTCGAGAAGCGCTTCGAAGAGAAGCGCGCAAAGATCACTGCGGGCGACGATCTGGCTCCGGGCGTGCTCAAGATGGTCAAGGTGTACTTGGCCGTGAAGCGCCGCATTCAGCCGGGCGACAAGATGGCCGGCCGTCACGGAAACAAGGGTGTCGTTTCGACGATCGTTCCGGTCGAGGACATGCCGTACCTCGAGGACGGTACGCCGGTCGACATCGTGCTCAACCCGCTCGGCGTGCCCTCGCGTATGAACATCGGTCAGATCCTGGAAACGCACCTGGGTTGGGCCGCGAAGGGACTCGGCAACAAGATCGGACAGATGCTCGACGAGCAGCGCCAAGTCGCGGAGATTCGCGCGTTCCTCGATGAGATCTACAACAAGACCGGCGGCCAGAAAGCCGATATCGCTTCGTTGACCGACGAAGAGCTCGTCACGTTGGCCAGCAACCTGCGTCACGGCGTGCCGATGGCAACGCCGGTGTTCGACGGTGCGACGGAAGAGGAGATCAAGCACATGCTTGCGCTCGCCGATCTGCCGCTGTCCGGCCAAACGACGCTGTACGACGGACGTACGGGCGAGAAATTCGATCGCCCGATCACGGTCGGCTACATGTACATGCTGAAGTTGAACCACCTCGTCGACGACAAGATGCACGCGCGTTCGACGGGTCCGTACTCGCTCGTCACTCAGCAGCCGCTGGGCGGCAAGGCGCAATTCGGCGGTCAACGCTTCGGTGAAATGGAGGTGTGGGCGCTCGAGGCCTACGGTGCCGCGTACACGCTGCAGGAGATGCTCACCGTCAAGTCCGACGACGTGACGGGACGTACGCAGATGTACAAGGCGATCGTCGATGGCAATCACGAGATGAAGGCCGGCATGCCGGAATCCTTCAACGTGCTCGTCAAGGAGATTCGTTCGCTCGGTATCAACATCGAGCTCGAACAGGAGAGCGAGAAGTAAGGCTCCTAGGCTCGGGGTATAGGCAAGGACCTCCGGCCCAAGCCTCACGCCCCGAGCTCCACGCCTTACTTGCGTCGACCAACAGATTTATTGGATGCACCACTTTTAGGTGACCCAGATGAAAGACTTACTCAAGTTGTTCAAGCAGCAGACGCCGGTCGAGAACTTCGACTCGATTCGTATCGGGCTCGCTTCTCCCGAAATGATCCGTTCGTGGTCGTTCGGCGAGGTGAAGAAGCCGGAGACGATCAACTACCGTACGTTCAAGCCGGAACGCGACGGTTTGTTCTGCGCGAAGATCTTCGGTCCCGTGAAGGACTACGAGTGCTTGTGCGGCAAGTACAAGCGTCTCAAGCATCGTGGCGTCGTCTGCGAGAAGTGCGGCGTCGAGGTGACGCAGTCCAAAGTGCGCCGCGAGCGCATGGGTCACATCGAGCTCGCGAGCCCGATCGCCCACATCTGGTTCTTGAAGTCGCTGCCGTCGCGCATCGGCTTGATGCTCGACATGACGCTGCGCGAGATCGAGCGCGTGCTGTACTTCGAGGCCTTCGTCGTGATCGATCCGGGCATGACGGAGCTGCAGCGCGGTCAGCTGCTCACCGACGAAATGTATCTCGAGGCGATCGAGAAGCACGGCGATGAATTCGATGCCCGCATGGGTGCGGAGGCCATCTACGAGCTTCTGAAGTCGCTCGATCTGCCGTCCGAAGTGGCCAAGGTGCGCGAAGAGATTCAAAGCACGAATTCGGAAACGAAGATCAAGCGCCTGACCAAGCGCCTCAAGCTGCTCGAGTCGTTCATCGAGTCGGGCAACCGGCCTGAGTGGATGGTGATGACGGTGCTGCCCGTGCTGCCCCCGGATCTGCGTCCGCTCGTGCCGCTCGACGGCGGTCGTTTCGCGACCTCCGATCTCAACGACCTCTATCGTCGCGTTATCAACCGCAACAACCGTCTGCGCCGGCTGCTCGAGCTGAATGCTCCGGACATCATCGTGCGTAACGAGAAGCGCATGCTGCAGGAAGCCGTCGATGCGTTGCTCGACAATGGCCGCCGCGGCCGCGCAATTACCGGCACGAACAAGCGCCCGCTCAAGTCGCTCGCCGACATGATCAAGGGCAAGCAGGGTCGCTTCCGTCAGAACCTGCTCGGCAAGCGCGTGGACTACTCCGGCCGTTCCGTGATCGTCGTCGGTCCGACGTTGCGCCTGCATCAATGCGGTCTGCCGAAGAAGATGGCGCTCGAGCTGTTCAAGCCGTTCATCTTCTCCAAGCTCCAAATGCGCGGCGAAGCCTCTACGATCAAGGCGGCAAAGCGCATGGTCGAGCGCGAGGGCCCGGAAGTTTGGGACATTCTCGAAGAAGTGATTCGCGAGCATCCCGTCCTTCTGAACCGTGCGCCGACGCTGCACCGTCTCGGCATTCAGGCGTTCGAGCCGGTGCTGATCGAGGGCAAGGCAATCCAGTTGCATCCGCTCGTGTGTACGGCATTCAATGCCGACTTCGACGGCGACCAGATGGCTGTGCACGTGCCGTTGTCGCTCGAAGCGCAGCTCGAAGCGCGCGCTCTGATGCTGTCGTCGAACAACATCCTTTCGCCCGCGAACGGCGATCCGATCATCGTGCCGTCGCAGGACGTGGTGTTGGGCCTGTATTACATGACTCGCGAGCGCATCAATGCGAAGGGCGAGGGCATGGTGTTCTCCGACGTGCAGGAAGTGCACCGCGCATACGAGAACCGCGTCGCCGATTTGCAGGCGAAGGTGAAGGTGCGCGTCAAGGAGTACCTGCTACTCGATAACGGCGAGTTCGAGCCGAAGACGCGGCTCGTCGACACTACCGTCGGCCGCGCCCTGTTGTCGGAGATCCTGCCGAAGGGTCTGTCGTTCGATCTCGTCAATCGCGACATGACGAAGAAGGCGATTTCGAACGTCATCAACGTCTGCTACCGCACGGTCGGTCTCAAGGAGACGGTCGTGTTTGCAGACCAGTTGATGTACACGGGTTTCCACTACGCAACTCGTGCAGGCGTGTCGATCGGCGTTGACGACATGGTCGTGCCGCAGCAGAAGGCCAAGATCCTTCAGAACGCCGAGCGCGAAGTGAAGGAGATTCAGGAGCAGTACGCGTCCGGTCTCGTCACCTGGGGCGAGCGTTACAACAAGGTCGTCGATATTTGGTCGCGTACCAACGACCAAGTCGCGAAGGCGATGATGGAGAAGCTCGGCACGGAAGAAGTCGTGAACGCCAAGGGCGAAAAGGTCAATCAGAAGTCGTTCAACTCGATCTTCATGATGGCCGACTCGGGTGCCCGCGGTAGCGCGGCTCAGATCCGTCAGCTCGCCGGTATGCGCGGCCTCATGGCCAAGCCCGACGGCTCGATCATCGAGACGCCGATTACCGCGAACTTCCGCGAAGGCTTGAACGCGATGCAGTACTTCATCTCGACGCACGGCGCGCGCAAGGGCTTGGCGGATACGGCGTTGAAGACGGCGAACTCCGGTTATCTCACCCGCCGTCTGGTCGACGTTGCGCAGGACCTGGTCGTTACCGAACAGGACTGCGGAACTCAGAACGGTCTGACGATGACTCCGATCGTCGAAGGTGGCGATGTTGTCGAGGGCCTTGGCGAGCGTGTGCTCGGCCGTGTGGCTGCTGTCGATGTGTTGAAGCCGAGCGGCGATGGTGTCGTCATCCCGGCCGGTACGCTCATCGACGAGAAGCTGGTGAAGAAGCTCGAAGCGGAAGGTGTGGACCAGGTCAAGGTGCGGTCGCCGATCACCTGCGAGACGCGCTACGGCGTATGCGCACTGTGCTACGGCCGCGATCTTGCGCGGGGTCACCTCGTCAACTTGGGCGAAGCCGTCGGTGTCATTGCGGCCCAGTCGATCGGCGAGCCGGGTACGCAGCTCACGATGCGTACATTCCACATCGGTGGTGCGGCGTCCCGTGCGGCAGCGGCCAGCTCGGTCGAGGTCAAGGGCAAGGGCACTGTGCGCTTGCACAACCTCAAGACGGTGCACCATGAGAAGGGGCACTGGGTTGCAACTTCGCGTTCCGGCGAGCTCGGCATCATCGACGAGTACGGCCGTGAGCGTGAGCGCTACAAGATTCCGTACGGTGCGACGATCACCGTGGCCGACGGCGAGAAGGTCGAGCCCGGCCAAGTCATCGCGACTTGGGACCCGCACACCCACCCGGTCGTCACCGAAGTGGCGGGCTTCATCAAGTTCCAGGACTTCATCGATGGCGTGACGGTTCAGAGCCAGGTCGACGAGGTCACGGGTCTGTCCAGCATCGTGGTGATGGATCCGAAGCAGCGCGGCTCGGGCGGCAAGGACCTGCGTCCGGTTGTCCGTCTGGTGAATGCCAAGGGCAAGGAGGTCACGTTCGCAAACACCGACATTCCGGCGGTCTATGCGCTGCCTCCGGGCGCGATCGTCAGCTTGGAAGACGGTGCGAAGGTGTCCGTGGGCGACGTCATCGCGCGTATCCCGCAGGAGTCCTCGAAGACCCGCGACATCACGGGCGGTCTGCCCCGCGTGGCCGACTTGTTCGAAGCACGCAAGCCCAAGGATCCGGCAATTCTGGCCGAGTACTCAGGCACGGTCAGCTTCGGTAAGGAGACCAAGGGTAAGCGCCGCCTGATCATCACGGACGAGAACGGCGAGAAGCACGAGGAGCTGATTCCGAAGTGGCGCCACCTGAACGTCTTCGAAGGCGAGCAGGTCGAACGCGGCGAAGTCATTGCGGACGGCGAGCCGAATCCGCACGACATCCTGCGTCTGCAGGGCGTCGAGGCGCTGGCCAACTACCTCGTTCGCGAGATTCAGGACGTCTACCGTCTGCAAGGCGTGAAGATCAACGACAAGCACATCGAGGTGATCATTCGCCAGATGCTGCGCAAGGTCGAAATCGCCCACACGGGAGACACGTCATTGCTGCGCGGCGAGCAGCTCGACCGTGCCAGGGTCTCGGACCTCAACGAGCGGATCGAGGAGCAAGGCAAGATCGCGGCCCGTACAGAGCCGGTCTTGCTGGGTATCACCAAGGCGTCGCTGGCGACCGAGTCGTTCATCTCGGCAGCGTCGTTCCAGGAGACCACCCGCGTGCTCACGGAAGCGGCGGTGCGCGGTCTGAAGGACGATCTGCGCGGCTTGAAGGAGAACGTGATCGTCGGTCGGTTGATCCCGGCCGGTACGGGCTCGTTCTATCACGCCCGACGGCGCCGTCGTGCGGACAGCGGTACGGGGCGCGGTTTCATGGATGTGGGCGGTGGCGTGTCCGAGAGCGAGGAGTCGGTCTCCGACGAGGCCGGCGCTTCGGCTGAGTAGGTGGGAACCCCCCGGGGTTTCCGCGCGCCGGGCAGGTTCGCGGAAACCCCGATATCACGGGACGCAACAAGGGCCTAACTTCTTCATTTTCATGGCTCCTGCGCGGTTGACACACCAAGGTCCCGTTCCTACAATCGCGCGCCTTTGATTGGCCAGCGCCTCACTCCGCCGCCAGTCACTTTTTCCATACGGGGCCGCCTTCCAGGCGGCCTCGTGCTCTTGAGAAATCGCTTTTAACCTGGAATCCAAAGGCTTATGGCAACGGTCAGTCAGCTCGTTCGTAAACCGCGAACACCGCCGAAGTTCAAAACCAAGGTTCCTGCCTTGGAAGGGTGTCCGCAGAAGCGCGGGGTTTGCACGCGCGTGTACACCACCACGCCGAAGAAGCCCAACTCGGCGCTGCGCAAGGTGGCGAAGGTGCGGCTGACCAACGGCTTCGAGGTCATCAGCTACATCGGCGGCGAAGGGCACAACCTGCAGGAGCACTCGGTCGTGCTCATCCGCGGCGGCCGTGTGAAGGACCTGCCCGGCGTCCGTTATCACACGGTGCGCGGCACGCTCGACTGTGCGGGCGTCAACGACCGCCGGCAGGGGCGTTCGAAGTACGGCGCGAAGAGGCCGAAGAAGTAAGCGACTCGTGACTCGTGACTCGTGACTCGTAGGAGTCGCGGCGCGAGTCGCATCGATTCACGAATCACGATTCACGAATCTCGGAAACGAATATGTCCCGCAGAGCATCAGCACCGACTCGTACGATCCTTCCGGATCCGCGCTTCAACAGTTTGTTGCTGGCGAAGTTCGTCAACATGGTGATGGAACGCGGCAAGAAGTCGGTCGCGGAAAAGATCGTGTACGGCGCGGTCGATCGCATTGCGGAGAAGACGGGCAAGCAGCCCGAGCAGTCGATCGAGCTGCTCTCGCAGGCGCTCGACAACGTCAAGCCGACGGTCGAGGTGAAGAGCCGTCGCGTCGGCGGCGCGACGTATCAAGTGCCTGTGGAAGTTCGTGCTGCCCGCCGCCAAACGTTGGCGATGCGTTGGGTCATCGAAGCCGCTCAGGCTCGTAGCGAGAAGTCCATGGCCCATCGTTTGGCAGCCGAGCTCCTCGATGCGGCGGAGAATCGCGGCGCGGCGGTCCGCAAGCGGGAGGACACGCACCGCATGGCGGAGGCGAACAAGGCCTTCGCGCATTACCGCTGGTAATGACGAATGACGCCCGCGCGGGCCGATTCCCGCGGGGCGCTGAGCGAAGAGAGAATCAAAAGTGCCTCGTACGACCCCGATCGAACGCTATCGGAACATCGGTATCTCTGCCCACATCGACGCGGGCAAGACGACGACGACCGAGCGCATTCTTTTTTACACCGGTGTGTCGCACAAGCTCGGTGAAGTGCATGACGGCGCGGCCATCATGGACTTCATGGAACAGGAGCAGGAGCGCGGCATCACCATCATGTCGGCAGCCACCACATGCTTCTGGAAGGGCATGGATGGCAAGTTCCCTGAGCACCGAATCAACATCATCGACACGCCGGGCCACGTCGACTTCACGATCGAAGTGGAGCGCAGCCTCCGTGTTCTCGACAGCGCTGTAGCCGTGTTCTGCGCGGTGGCGGGCGTGCAGCCCCAGTCCGAGACGGTCTGGCGACAAATGAACAAGTACAAGGTGCCGCGCCTCGCGTTCGTCAACAAGATGGATCGTGCCGGCGCGAACTTCCTGCGTTGCGTCGAGCAGATTCGTACGCGACTCGGCGGCAACCCCGTGCCGATTCAAATGCCGATCGGCGCCGAAGACACGTTCGAGGGCGTCGTCGACCTCATTCGGATGAAGGAGATCTGGTGGGATCCGGAGACGCAGGGCACGAAGTTCGAGTACCGCGACATTCCTGAGCACATGCGCGAGTTGTGCGCAGAGTGGCGGAGCAAGCTGGTTGAGGCGGCTGCCGAAGCGAACGAAGAGCTGCTGAACAAGTATCTCGAAACCGGCGAGCTCACCGATCAGGAAATCCGCCGCGGTTTGCGCGAACGCTCGATTCGCAACGAGATCGTGCTGTGCCTGTGCGGGTCGGCGTTCAAGAACAAGGGCGTCCAGGCTCTGCTCGACGCGATCATCGAGTACATGCCTTCTCCGGTGGACATGCCGCCGGTCAAGGGCACGTTGCCGGATGGCAGCGAAGGGACGCGCAAGGCAAGCGACGACGAGAAATTCTCTGCGCTGGCTTTCAAGATCCTGAACGATCCGTTCGTCGGTAATCTGACGTTCTTCCGTGTGTATTCCGGTGTGCTCAACTCGGGCGACACGGTTGCTAACGGTGGCAAGGACAAGAAGGAGCGCATCGGCCGCTTGCTGCAGATCCACGCGAACGAACGCAACGAGATCAAAGAAGTTCGCGCGGGCGATATCGCTGCGGCCGTCGGCCTCAAAGACGTGATCACCGGCGATACGTTGTGCGATCCCGAATCCGTCATTCAGCTCGAGAAGATGGAATTCCCGGAGCCGGTGATTTCGGTGGCCGTCGAGCCGAAGACGAAGGGCGACCAGGAAAAGATGGGCATGGCGCTGCAGCGTCTGGCGAAAGAGGACCCTTCTTTCCGTCTTTCTACGGATGCGGAGTCCGGTCAGACGATCATCTCCGGCATGGGCGAGCTGCACCTCGAGATCATCGTCGACCGCCTGAAGCGTGAGTTCAAAGTCGAGGCGAACGTCGGCAAGCCGCAGGTGGCTTACCGCGAGACGATTCGCCGCGCCGTCGAGCAGGAAGGCAAGTTCGTGCGCCAGTCCGGCGGTCGCGGACAGTACGGACATGTGTGGATCAAGCTCGAGCCGCTGGAGCCGGGCAAGGGTTACGAGTTCGTCAACGCCATCGTTGGTGGTGTGATTCCCAAGGAGTACATCCCGGCGGTGGATAAGGGCATTCGCGAGGCGGCCGAAAACGGTGTACTCGCCGGATACCCGGTCGTCGACTTCAGGGTTACGCTGTTCGACGGTTCGTACCACGACGTCGACTCGAACGAGATGGCTTTCAAGATCGCGGGTTCGATGGCGTTCAAGGAGGCCATGGCAAAGGCGAACCCGGTGCTCCTCGAGCCGATCATGAAGGTCGAGGTTGTCACGCCTGAAGAGTATTACGGCGATATCGTCGGCGACCTGAACCGCCGCCGCGGCCAGATCATTGGCATGGAAGAGTCGGTGTCGGGCAAGGTCGTGACAGCCGAGGTGCCGCTCGCCGAGATGTTCCAGTACTCCACGTCCATGCGCTCCATGAGCCAAGGACGCGCGACGTACTCGATGGAGTTCGCGAAGTATCAAGAAGTCCCGTCGCAGGTTGCGGCGGCGATCAAGAAGACGTGAGGCAATTGGGCAAAGGCGCTTGAGCGCGCTTGCGTTGCATTTGAAGTAGTCAACAGATCACTAGTCATTTTTATCGAGGACCGCCGCTGTGGCCAAAGAGAAGTTTGAACGTACGAAGCCGCATGTGAA
>CALEKY010000104.1 GCA_937902995.1 uncultured Sinobacteraceae bacterium | reverse complement strand
GCTCGTCCACGAGACTCTGGATGCGCGGATCCATGCCGAGCGCATTGAGCTCGAGTCTACCCGCCTGCTTGTCCAGCAAACGCAGCACGACGCGTTCGCCATGACCGGCCGGAATTGTCGAGACGCGAACGTCGACGGCTCGGCCGGCGATACGCAACGAAATACGTCCGTCTTGCGGCAGGCGCTTCTCGGCGATGTCGAGCTTCGACATGACCTTGATGCGCGAGACGGCGACCGCGCGGCGCGACTGCAGCACCTCGCGCAGCACGCCGTCGACGCGAAACCGAACGACGAGCCGGTTCTCGAACGGCTCGATGTGGATATCGGAAGCGTTCTCTTTGACCGCCTGCGTCAGGATGGCATTGATCAGCTTGATGATGGGCGCGTGGTCATCGCTTTCGAGCAGATCGGCTTGTTCGGGAATGTCCTGGGCGATGTGCGCAAGATCGGTGTCTTCTTCGACGAGTCCCCCGGCCATCTGCATCGCCGAGCTGCCGCCTTCGTAGTGCTGGCGGAGCATGCGATCGAATTCCTCGGGCTCCACGCGACGCATCTGCAGTGGGATACCGAGCACGCGCCGCACTTCGGACACGCTCGACGGCTGCGTGCCCACGCGATACACGGCTTCGCCGACGCCGTCGACGATTCGTTGTACGAGCACGCCGTGACGCTTGCAAAAAGCGAATGAAAGAGGCGGCAGTGTCGTCGTGCTGACGGGAGCGGGGTCGACGGGCGTGACCGCTGTCTCGGGTTCCGCGCTCATGGAGCCTCCTTCGATCTCGAGCTATTGCGCCCGCGGCCGTAGCTCGCCGGGAGAAGCGGGCGGCGGAACGTCGGGCGCGGACGGATCGGGAGTTTCCCGCGGCGGCTGCGTTTCCGGAAGCGGTGCTGTTTGTACGGGCGGCTTCAATTCTTCTTGGGTCGGCGGCTGTGCGCCCGCAGTCGGATCGGCGTACTTCGACAATTCCTCGATCGGCGGCAGCAGCGGCTGGCGTTCGCCCGGCAACAAGGTGACTCGACCGCGTCGGCGCGAAAGCTGTTGATTGCGGATGACGTTGTATTTCGCATTCGTCTCGATCGCGGCCGAGATGCCGTCCCGAATGATGGTCGGACGAATGAAGATCATCAGATTGCGCTTTTCCTTCGAGCCCGAACGTGTCTTGAACAGCTCACCGATGATGGGAATCGAGCCCAGCACGGGCACGCGGCTTTCGCCTTCGCGGGCCGAATCGCTGATCAGACCGCCGAGCACGATGATGCCGCCATCCTCGACGAGCACTTTCGTGCTGATCGTGCGCTTGTTCGTCACCAGATCGACCGCGCCTTGCGGGCCTTGCGTGACGCCGGACGATTCTTGCTCGATTTTCAGAATAACGGCGTCGCCTTCGTTGATCTGCGGCGTGATCTTGAGGATTTCGCCGACTTCCTCGCGTTGAATCGTCTGGAACGGATTCACGATGCCGCTCGGCGTCGTCGTCGAAGCGCCCGTATTCGCGAACTGGCCGGTGATGAACGGCACTTCCTGCGCCACTTTGATCTCCGCTTCTTCGTTATCGAGCGTCATGATCGACGGGGTCTGCAGGATGTTCGTCGAGGAATCACCCCGCAAAGCCCGCAACAACATCGCGAAACTGACGCCGGTATCGCGCAAGCGTCCCGCGCCCAAGGTCAATCCTGTGGGCAGGCCGATCTCGGTGAGCAAGTCAGGATCCGAGGCGGCAGAAATGATGCTGCCGATGCTTGCGCCGCCGACGGGCTGATTGAACGTACCGATCGGCACAGTGCTGCCTTCTTCGCGGCTCCCGATCGCCCAGTTCACGCCGAGCTCGGCGGCGCGCGTGCTCGAGACCTCGACCAGGATCGCTTCGATCAGCACTTGCGCGCGGCGCACATCCAAGCGATCCACGACTTGCATGATCTGTCGCATGATCTTGGGCGGCGCCGTGATCACGAGCGCATTCATCTGCGGATCGGCCCAAATCGTCGTGCTGCGGTCGGCAGCAGCGCTTGCTCCAGGAGCACCGGGGGCCCCGGGCGCGCCGCCGGCCGCGGCAACGAATCCCTGCACCTGCTCTTTGAGCTTGGCGGCAAGCGCTTCGGCATCGGCGTAGTTGAGGTAGCGCACTTGGGTATCGCCGCCCGACGGGCCGGGCGTATCGAGGTGCGCGATCAGCGCCTTGTAGCGCAAGCGTTGTGAACGTTCGCCGCTGATCAGCACGCTGTTCGTCCGTTCGTCGGCAACGACCCGAACCTGATTGCCCGGGATTTCCTGCGGCTGTCCCTGTCCTTGGAACAGCGCGTTCATGACGCGAACGATTTCGCCGGCCGTCGCATTTTCCAGCCGCACGACGTCGATCTCTTCGTCGCCGGCTTGGTCGATGCGCTGAATGATCCGCATGATGCGGCTCACGTTGCTCGCGCGATCCGACAGGATGAGGGCGTTACCTGCTTGCGAGGCCACCAAGTGAGCGTATTGGGGCATCAACGGTCGCAGAATCGGCACGAGCTGAGTCGCATTGATGTTCCGGACCGGCACGACCTGAGTGACGAGCTCATCGGAGTTCGGATCGATGCGATCGGGCAAATCGTTGGCGGGATACTGACGGGCGTTTGCGTCGGGAACGATCTTGATCACGTTGCCCGAGGGCACCGCAACGAAGCCGTGCACTTGGAGCAGCGAAAGGAAGGTCTCGTAGACCTGATCGGGCGGCAGCGCCGTCGGGGAAATGATCGTGACGTTGGCGCGCACGCGCGGATCGAGAATGATCGGCTTGCCGGTGATCGTCGCGACCACTTCGACCACCTGCGCCAAATCGACGTCGCGGAAGTTGAGCGTGGTCGCCGACCGCTCCTGGGCGTTGGCGCCGGTCCAAGTGCAGAGACAGGCGAGCAGCACCGCCCTGAACAGCGCTGTCGAACGGCGTGCAAGTCCGGTTGCGCGCGATGTGCTTCGAATGCCAGTCGTCATCGACGATCCTTCATTGGTTGTTCATTCATCGGCGTCGTCATTCGGGCGCAGAGGGGCCCGCGTTCGGATTGTTCTCGGGAACCGAGAGCTGAGCCATGTTGAGCGAAAGTTCTTGCGGTTGACCGTTGCGCTCGACGGTCACCGTCACGCGATCGGCGCTGCTGATCGTATTGAAGATCTCCATGCCCCGCTGCGGATCGTCGAGGGGCGTGCCGTTGATCGCGAGTATCAAGTCACCGGGTTGCAAACCCAGTCGGGCGAACTGCTGGCGATTACGCCCCGGATAGACGCGGTAGCCACGTTGAACGCCGTTCGCAAAGACCGGTTGCGGACGCATGATCTCCGCGAACGCCTGCGGGTTCGATTCGGCCATGCGCCGCAGATTCTCGACGGTCGGGTTCGCGGTGGGGCGAGGCGGGGGCTGCGCCGGTCGTGCTAGCGCCGTCAGATTTCCACTACTCGCTCGAGGTAGCAGCAGCGCTTCGAGTCTGCCGCTCGTATCGAGAATGACGCGGTCGGGGTAGACCGAGTGCAATGTCGTGCCCTGGCGAACGGCCTCGCCGACTGCAAACTTCTTAGCGCTCGTAGCGGATTCGCCGATGAACGCAAATCCCTTCGCCGGGTCTTCCGATGCCCAGGTGCCCGCGAGCACCAAGTTCATCCGCGTCTGCGGGGCTTGTGCAGCATCGGGCACTGGTGGCCCTTGTTCGACGCCGAATAAGTGGGCGTCCACGATCGCCTGCACGTTGACAGTTTTACGGGGCGCTGTTGCGGGAGGAGGGGCTGCGGCCATTGCGACCGGCGTGTTCGGTTCGCGCTCCAGGAGCAGCCAGGTCATCTGTACGAGCTCCCATGCGATCCCAACTACGAAGACCGCGCACAGAACGCGAGGAGCGATGCGCGAGATGCGGTCCACCCACTGCTGGGCGGAAACATTCTGGAAATCGCGCATGCTCAGAGAGGAGGACATTCCTGGCCGCTAGACGAATGATGGCTGATTGTGCGGGCGCGACATCATAAGGAGTCTGCGTACTTCGTCACAAGGGATTGTTCTGCCTAATGAAAAATGCCTCGCGGCTGCCGCGGGCCGAAGCTGGGACCGGCTCGCTGCTGCAGCCGTCCAACCAAGCGCGATTCGGCTTGCGATGGAAGCACCATGCCGCGTTCACGGGCATACGTGAATACGTCGCGCATGCGCGACAACGCCGGCGTAGACCATCGAGATTAAGACTTCCCACGAGGCGCCGGGCAGGCGATTGCGGCATACGTGCCACGAGGTAAATCAACGGCTTCATGGCGCCCAGTGCTGCCTTGTATTGTCTGCGCTTCCACCCTATAAAGATCCGGTCTCAATCATGTGTCGACGTTGATGGCGGAAGAGAGCACACGACACGAACGTGAGCTGGTCGTCGAGCCCGCCGAGCCTCGGCTCAAACGGCCACCGCTCTACCAAGTCATCCTCTTGAACGACGACTACACGCCGATGGAGTTCGTCGTCGACGTCCTGGAGCGCTTTTTCGGAATGGATCGAACGACTGCCACGCGCGTTATGCTGGAGGTTCATACCAAGGGCAAGGGCGTCTGCGGGGTGTTCACTTTCGAAATCGCCGAAACCAAGGTCGCCCAGGTCACGACGTACGCCCGACAACACCAGCATCCGCTGTTGTGCACGATGGAAGAAACGTGAGGCTGATCCCAGGGCGATCGCAGCTCCAGTCGTTAGAGTGGGCCGGAACGATGCGCGCGAACCTTTCAGGACCGAGCCACTCTTACAGAGGACCCCCCTGCGCAGTTGCAGGCATTCAAGATCGAGATCGAATCCGTGCTTAGTAGTGAATTGGAAATCTGCCTGAACGAAGCCTTCCAGCAGGCTCGGGAGGCCCGTCACGAGTTCATGACGGTCGAGCACTTGCTGCTCGCAATCGTCGATACGCCCAAGGTTCGCGAAATTCTGCGAGCGTGCGGCGCCGACGTCGCCCGACTGCGGAAGGATCTGAAGGATTTCATCGATCAGACGACGCCGCGTCTGAAAGAGGACGATGACCGAGAGGTACAACCCACCCTCGGGTTCCAGCGCGTGCTGCAGCGTGCAGTGTTCCACGTGCAGTCGAGTGGGAAGAAGGAAGTGACCGCCGCGAATGTGCTCGTCGCAATCTTCAGCGAGAAGCATTCGCACGCCGCGTATCTTCTTTCCATGCAGGATGTCGCGCGTCTCGATGTGGTCAATTACATCTCGCACGGCTTGTCGAAGATCGCCGACGACCGGACCGAAAAGGACGAAGCGTCGCCGGGTACCGAATCCGAGCGCGACGGCGAAGCAGGCACTGCGCTCGAGAAATACGCGACGAACCTGAACAAGCTCGCAATGGAAGGGCGTATCGATCCCCTGATCGGTCGTCAGCAGGAGATCGAACGCACGATCGAAATCCTTTGCCGTCGGCGCAAGAACAATCCGTTGTACGTCGGCGAAGCAGGTGTCGGTAAGACGGCGCTCGTCGAGGGGCTTGCCCGTCTGATCGTCGAAGGCAAGGTTCCGGACGTGCTAGCCGATTGCACGGTTTACGCGCTGGACATGGGCGCCTTGATCGCGGGTACGAAGTACCGAGGCGATTTCGAGAAGCGTTTGAAGGGCGTGCTCTCGGAATTGAAGAAGAACCCGGGTGCGATTCTGTTCATCGACGAGATCCACACGGTGATCGGCGCAGGCGCTGCGTCGGGCGGCGTCATGGATGCCTCGAACCTGATCAAGCCGGCGCTTGCGAACGGCGAGCTGCGCTGCATCGGATCGACAACGTACAGCGAGTATCGCGGAATCTTCGAAAAGGACCATGCGCTTGCACGTCGTTTCCAGAAGATCGATATCGTCGAGCCCTCTGTGGCCGAGACGATCGAGATCCTCAAGGGATTGAGGTCGCGCTTCGAGGAACATCATGGCGTCAAGTACACGGACGAGGCGTTGAAGGCGGCTGCGGAGCTGGCCGCGCGGCACATCAACGATCGTCAATTGCCGGACAAGGCCATCGACGTCATCGACGAGGCCGGTGCGCGGCTGAGGCTCAAGCCCCCGGAGGAGCGCACGGATACCGTCACGACGGAAATGATCGAGGACGTCGTTGCGCGCATCGCGCGCATCCCGCCGAAGAACGTGTCCACGTCGGACCGCGACGTGCTCAAGAACCTCGAGCGCAATTTGAAGCTCGTGATCTTCGGGCAGGATCACGCGATCGAGACGCTCGCGGCTGCGATCAAGATGTCGCGTTCAGGATTGGGCGACCAACGCAAGCCCGTGGGTTCGTTCCTCTTCGCCGGTCCGACCGGCGTCGGCAAGACGGAGGTCACTCGTCAGCTCGCCATCGCGCTGGGCGTCGAGTTGATTCGGTTCGACATGTCCGAGTACATGGAGCGCCACACGGTCTCGCGTCTGATCGGCGCGCCGCCGGGCTACGTAGGTTTCGACCAAGGCGGTTTGCTGACCGAGGCGATCAACAAGCATCCGCACTCGGTGCTGCTGCTCGACGAAATCGAGAAGGCACATCCGGATGTGTTCAACCTCCTGCTGCAGGTGATGGATCACGGCACGCTCACCGACAACAACGGGCGCAAGGCGGATTTCCGTCACGTCATCATCGTCATGACGACCAATGCCGGTGCGTTCGAGATGAGTCGTCCGTCGATCGGTTTCACACCGCAAGACCACACGAGCGACGGCATGGAGGCGATTCGCCGGCTCTTCTCGCCGGAGTTTCGCAATCGGCTCGATGCCATCATTCAGTTCAACAACTTGGATCCGCGGACGATCCAGCGGGTCGTCGACAAGTTGCTCGTGGAAGTGGAGGCGCAGCTCGAGCAGAAGGGCGTGCAGCTCCACATCGACGATACGGCACGCGAATGGCTCGCCCGCAAGGGTTACGACCCCAAGATGGGTGCGCGCCCGATGGCTCGGGTCATTCAGGATGCGATCAAGCGGCCGCTTGCAGAGGAGCTGCTATTCGGCCGACTCGTCAACGGCGGGCATGCATTCGTGACACTCGGCCCGGATGACTCTCTGAAAGTGGATGTGCGGGCCAGTACCGAGCAGCCGCTCCTCGAGAGCAACTGAGCGCAGCACGAGCACTACGGGAACAAAAAAGGCCGGCATTTGCCGGCCTTTTTTGGTTGTCCGATCGTCAGTCGATCGACAACACCCCCGAGCCAACCGTTACCTGCCGCGATAGACGATGCGGCCCTTCGTCAGATCGTATGGCGTCAACTCTACCGTGACCTGATCGCCGGTGAGAATGCGGATGTAGTTCTTGCGCATCTTGCCCGAAATGTGGGCAATAACGGTGTGTCCGTTCTCGAGCTGGACTCGGAACGTGGTGTTCGGAAGCGTGTCGATGACACGAC
>CALEKY010000103.1 GCA_937902995.1 uncultured Sinobacteraceae bacterium | reverse complement strand
GAAGCTGCGTCGCTCGGCGCGAAGTTCCTCACTTGATCGTCCTGATTCAGGTGCGCGCAATGTGCCTGGCGTGTTTGGCCTGGGTTCCAAGCCTCACGCCCCACGCCCCGAGCCCCGAGTCCCACGCCTTCAATCACACCGGCTCCAAATTCGCGTATGCGAGCACCAGCCATTTCGTGCCTTGTTGTTCGAAGTTCACTTGCACGCGTGCGTGTGCGCCTTGGCCTTCGAGGTCGAGGATCACGCCTTCGCCGAACTTGCCGTGACGCACGCGCTGACCGAGTCGGATGCCGAATGCGGGCGCTTCTTCTTCAATGTACGTCTTGCGGCTCATGTAGACCGGACGCGAGACGTGAATGCGTGGACGCACTTCCTCGAGCAGCGCCGGCGGAATCTCCTTGATGAAACGCGAGGGTGTGCCATACGTGTCGACGCCGTGCAGGCGCCGCTGTTCGGCATAGGTGAGATAGAGCTGTTTCATCGCGCGCGTGGCGCCGACGTAGCAAAGCCGCCGCTCTTCTTCGAGCCCCGCCAGATCCTGAATCGAGCGCTGATGCGGGAACAAGCCGTCTTCCATGCCCGCGAGGAACACCACCGGAAATTCGAGCCCTTTCGCCGAATGCAGCGTCATCATCTGCACGCTGTCCTCGCCCATATCTGCTTGTTCTTCGCCGGATTCGAGCACGGCATGCGCGAGGAAGCTCGCGAGCGGCGTCAGGCCCGAGCCTTCCTCCGGCTCGAAGCCGCGCGCGGCGCTCACGAGCTCGTTCAAGTTGTCGAGCTTCGCTTCGCCGCGATCCGCCTTGTCTTGCTGGTAGTAGGCGACCAAGCCGCTTGCGTGAATGACGTGATCGACCTGTTCGTGAAGCGGTAAGTGCTTGGTCTGCTGCTCGAGCTGCTCGATCAGCACCAGGAATGCGTGCAAGGCTTGCCCGGCGCGCGGATTGAGCTCGGAGATGCAAGCGCCGGCGGCCTGCCACAGCGGACAGGCGTTCGCGCGCGCGTATTCACGAACCGTATCCAGCGTTTTCGTGCCGATGCCGCGCGCGGGCAGGTTCACGATGCGCTCGAACGAAGCGTCGTCGGCGCGATTGAAAATCAGGCGCAGATACGCGAGCGCATCTTTGATTTCCGCACGCTCGAAGAATCGCAGACCGCCGTAAACGCGGTACGGCACGCGTGCTGCAAGCAATGCTTCTTCGAAGGCGCGCGACTGAGCGTTCGAACGATACAGAATCGCCACATCCGAACGCCGTCCGCCCTTGGCGACCCAGTCGCGGATGCGATTGACGACGAAATCCGCTTCATCGCGCTCGTTGAAGGCTGCGTACACGCGCACCGGATCGCCTTGCTCGCCGCTCGTCCAGAGGTTCTTGCCCAAGCGGCCGGTATTGTTCGAGATCAGCGCATTGGCGGCCGCGAGAATGTTGCCTGTCGAGCGATAGTTCTGTTCGAGACGGAACAACTGACAATTCGGGAAATCGCGGCGGTATTGCTGCAGGTTCTCGACGCGCGCGCCGCGCCAGCGATAGATCGACTGATCGTCGTCGCCGACCGCAAACGGCAAACCGTCCTTGCCGGCCAGCAGCTTCAGCCAGATGTATTGAATCGTGTTCGTGTCCTGGAATTCGTCCACGAGCACGTGGCGGAAGCGGTTGCGATAGTGAGCGAGCACATCCGGGTTGTCGCGCCAAAGCTCGTAGGCGCGCAACAGGAGCTCCGCGAAGTCGACGACGCCCGTACGATCGCAGTGTTCCTGATACTGCTCGTAGATGCGAATGAATTGCCGCTGCGTCGGATCGCCGCTCTCCTTGATGTCGCGCGGCCGCTGCCCTTCGTCCTTGCGGGCATTGATGAACCACATGATCTCCTTCGGCACCCAGCGCGACTCGTCGAGGTTCATGCTCTTGAGGAGCCTGCGGATGAGACGCAGTTGATCCTCGGCGTCGAGGATTTGAAACGATTGCGGCAGCTTGGCCTCGCGCCAATGCATGCGGAGCAGCCGGTGCGCAATACCGTGGAACGTGCCGATCCAAAGCGGCGCGCTCGGCACTTGCAGCATGTTCTCGATACGACTGCGCATTTCGCCCGCAGCCTTGTTCGTGAACGTCACGGCGAGAATGCCGTAAGGAGAAACGTTCTCGACTTGCACGAGCCAGGCGACTCGATGCGTCAAAACGCGCGTCTTGCCGCTGCCTGCACCTGCAAGCACGAGCGTCGGCGCAAGCGGTGCAGCGACGGCAGCGCGCTGCGCTTCGTTCAAATCGGCAAGGAGTGGAGAGACGTCCATCGAATTGCGATCTCTAGGGAGCAGGAGCGGTGAATGCAGGTTCTCGACTGTTCACGATCCGCAATCCGCTCGACGAAAACAAGCCGGAATTGTAGCTTGCACCGCACCGGCTGGGTGCGTCGGCTTTTTAACTTCTGTCGGTTGCAGCTATTCTTCGCCGCGAAAATCGGTTTGCGTGCCGCGATACGCGGACCGGCCGGACAAGCTCGGAGGCTCGATGTCTCGCCCTGCTTCGTTGTTCAGCGTGTGCCTGAGTGCGCTCATAGTGTGTGCGTGCTCGGAGCGGCAAGCGCCGCCCGCCGAGCCGGCGGCGGAGCCTGCGCCACTACCTCAGCTCACCGATTCCGTTGCTGTTCCCATTCCGGCGGAGTCGAGCCTGGCGCTCAAGCGCGGCGTAATGTCGTTGACCGCCGAGCGAGCGACGTTCCAGCCGTGCGGGGACGCTGCAGGCCTGTGGGTCATCGATCAAACCGACGGATCGTTGCGGGAAGCGTTCGCCAACGAACAGAAACCTTTCGAGGTGTACGTCGAAGCGCATGGCGAGCGCGCGCCGCTACCGAACAGCGTGCCCGAAGCCAGCAGCTTCCCCGGCGCCTTCATCCTCGAGGAAGTGCTTTATGCAGCACCGCTGGGTGAAGGTCAGGGATGCAACGCCCCGGCGCCGAACTACATCGTCAGGGCGTACGGCAACGAACCGTTCTGGTCGATCGAAATTACGCCGGAAGACAAGTTGATCTGGCGTCAGCCGGAGGAGCCGAAGGAGCTGACGATCGATGCGCTGCAATCCGAGGATGCAGAAGGCACTGTGAGCTATTCGGGCACTGCTCAAGGACACAAGATCGAGCTTTTCGTCGATGCGCAGCCGTGCCGCGATTCGATGTCGGGTGCGTATTTCGCATACAGCGCACGCGCGTCCTTCGATGGGGATGAGCTCAAGGGTTGCGCGCGAATCGGCGAATGAGGTCAACGGACGATGAGCGCACCGCGCCGTCGCGTGCGGGCATCCAGGTAATAGAATGCTGCTGCGACCGCAACCGCGAGCGCCGGATCCGTGAGCGACCCGGTGTGTCCGGCAATCCAAAGCTGGAGCACTTCTGTGGCGAGCGCAAGCACGAGCGTCGTTCCAGCAGCGAGCTTCGTCGGCATTCCGCAATGGCGCAGCGTCCACAACACCGCGCCGAATAGAAACGCTTCGCCGCAAAGCAGCGCCCAGTCGGTGGTCCTCAGCGTCGGGCCGATTCCGGCTTCGAACCACACCATGAAAGGCCAGAAATCGAACTCGCTCGCGACGCTCTCGAAGCGAAAGGGCGCCAATCGATTGATCAGAAACACCGCCAAAATCCCCGCTGCAAGCAACGCCTTGCGCGGTGCCGGTGTGAGCCGATCGAGCAGGAGCAATGTCGGCAGCAGCAATACGAGCGCAACCAGCTCCGACGGCACGAACGCTTGTTCGGCCACGAGCAAGCGTCCCGCCAGCACGATGGCGATCAACGCGAGCAAAGCCTCCAGTAAGCGTACCCGGCTGACGAGCATCGCCAGTGCCTGGCTAACGACCGTCCAGCAGGCGAGAAACGCAAAGGCGAGCTGAGCGTCGATTTGCGGATCGAACAACGGCCGTAGCGCCGCCTTCAGCTTCCCCAGATCGAAATGGGGGACGAAGGGTGCGAAACGCCAGAGCAGCCACAAGCCGACGAGGAGCATCGCGCCCGGATCGCCGGTCGGTCGTTCCGCGTGCGGCGGTGCGTGCATCCACGCGGCGCCCAATCGCCAAGCGAGTCCGCCAACGGCGCCGATCGCGCTGCCGAGCGCGTTCAAGGCAAGATCGGTGAGGCTCGGCACGCGCGCCGAAACATAGACCTGAGCGACCTCGATCGACAGAGAGAGCAGCGCACCCAACGCCGTAGCGAGCAGCAATGCGTGGATGCGCTCGAGGCGCGTGCGCAGCCACAGCACCAAACAAAAGCCGAGCGGCAAATACAACAAGACATTGGAGATACGGTCGCCGCGTCCGGCACGTGCCCAGGAAAGCTGACCGAGTGCCTCGAGCACCCCGCCGGAAACGGCATCGGGTTTGAAATTGAACGGATACAGCGATCCGTAGGCGATGAGCGCGACGACGCCGAGCAGAAGCCAGGGGACGATTTTGCTACTGGGAGCGCGTCGCATGACGCAACTATGCCCAGGCGTTACGGGGAGGCAAGTGCAAAGTTCAGTTCGGGTGCGTTTGGTGCGATTTCACGGCACCGAGCGGCGACATTCGAGCTACAGCTTGATAACGATGTAATGATCGACCAGTAACGCTGCGAACAGCAGGGCCAGATACGTGATCGAGAAGCCGAACGTGCGCATTGGCAAATGCTCGTCCGCACGTCGCTTGAGCTGTAACGCGTGATAAATGAAGAACCCGCCGAGCGCCAGCGCCGAGACGAAGTAAATCAAACCGCTCATCCCGGTGAGATAGGGCATCAACGTCACGATCACGAGCAAGATCGTGTAGAGCAGGATGTGCAAACGCGTGAACTCGATGCTGTAGGCCACCGGCAGCATCGGGATGCCTGCCTTCGCATATTCGTCGCGGCGCGCGATGGCGAGCGCCCAGAAGTGCGGCGGCGTCCAGGTGAAAATGATCAGAAACAAGAGCAGCGAATGCGGATCGATCTGGCCCGTCACCGCCGTCCAACCGAGCACCGGCGGGGCGGCACCGGCAGCGCCGCCGATCACGATGTTTTGCGGTGTGGCGTGCTTCAACCACACCGTGTAGATCACTGCATAGCCGATGAGCGTGCAGAAGGTGAGCACGGCGGTGAGCGGATTCACCCATCCCCACAGCATGGCCATCGACAGCACGGCGAGGATCGCCGCATACGTCAGCGCCTGCCGCTCGGTGACGTGTCCGGTCGGCAGCGGGCGGTTTTTCGTGCGTGCCATCTGCTCATCGAATCGACGGTCGAGCACATGGTTGATGGCTGCAGCCGAGGAAGCCGCTAAGGCGATGCCCAGCGTGCCGAAAATGAGGACATTCGGCGGCGGCAAGGCAGGCGTCGCAAGGAACATCCCGACGACCGCCGTGATCATGATGAGCATGACGACGCGCGGCTTGCCGAGCTCGTAGTAGTCCCTCCAAGTCGCGCGACTGGGATTCGTTCTGACTTCGGCGGAGGTCACGGCGTGGGGAGGGATCCGAGGCAGGTCGCTAAAAGGGCGACAATTGTAGCCGCTCGGCACGGATCCAGCAGGCGGGCCGATCCCGAAGCCTCAGCTCCGGACGACCCGATTCAACCTCACGACCGCGAGTAGGAGCAGCGCTGCGACCCCGTTATGTGCGGTCGCCAAGGCGAGCGGCAGCGCACGGACCACCATCACCGGTCCCAATATCAGCTGTGCAATCAAGACGATGCCCACCATGGCACCTGCCGTGCGGATCGCTCGGGTCTCACCGAAACGCCAAGCCCGGATGCTCAGCGCACCGAGCACGATGGCAGCGACGATCGCGCCCAATCGATGCACGAAATGAATGGCCACCCGCGCGGGATGATCGAGCACGCCGCCTTCGTAATCGATGCCGAGCCCTCGCCACAGGACGAACGCCTCTTTTGCATCCATTTCGGGCCAGAACGAGTTCTGGCAGGTCGGAAAATCGGGGCACGCGAGCGCTGAATAATTGCTGCTCGTCCAACCGCCGAGCGCGATTTGCAGGACGAGCACGACCAAGCCGGCCAGCGCCAGTGAGCGCAGCGAGACCCAGCGTGCAGTCCATGGCTGGCCGCGCGCAGGCTCCGCAGGAACGTCGGCACGCTTCTTCGGCATCGCCAGCCACGCGAGCAGCGCCATTGTTGCCAGGCCGCCCAGGAGATGCAGTACGACGATGAGCGGCTTGAGCAGCAGCGTCACGGTCCACATGCCGAGCAGTCCCTGGAAGATCACCAGTCCGACGAGTACGAGCGGCAGAACCAACGGCTGCTCGGGATCGCGTCGGTTGGCAATGGCCCAGCCCGCAAGGATGACGATCAAGAGGCCGAGCGAAGTCGCGAAATAGCGGTGCACCATCTCCTTGACCGCCTTGTGGTACTCGATCGGACGATGCGGGAATGCCGCGTTCACTTCTTCGGCGTTCTTGGCGGCAGCGCCTGCCGTGAGATGGCCGTAGCAGCCGGGCCAATCCGGGCAGCCGAGACCAGCATCGCTCAAGCGCACCCAGGCGCCCATGACGATGACGCACAAGCCGAGCAGCACGCCGATGAGCGCGATGCGGCGGAAATAAACGACGCGAAGCGATTCGGTATTCATTGGGCAGCTATCCGATGTGCGACTGCTTCAATAGTTTTTTCAGGTCTTCGAGCAGCGCCTTATCGGGCGCATCCGGCGCATAGCTCATCATGAGATTGCCGAGCGGATCGACGATGTAGATCCGTCCTGCCTGCTCGACGGGCACGCCCGAATATTGCGGAAATTGATTCAACCATTCGCGATCGCTCGCCTCATCGGCGCGGGCGACGATCAAACCGGCGTGCTCGGCGTTGAGATAGCTCGAATCGCAGCAATCGGCGGTCGCGAAGAACACGCCTCGCACGCGCGGTGCGTCTTTGCCGAGCGCAAGGCGTGTCTGACGCATGAGCGTCAGCGCTTCGCGGCAACGTGCATCGCACTGACCGTTGCCGATGTAGACGAGCGTCCATTTGCCCGTGAGGATGTCCTCCTCGATCGTCTGATCCTGCGGATCCAGGAAGGTATTGGCCTTCAGCGGACGCGCCGGATGGATGAGATCGCCTTTGTTCACGGTGCCCTGCGGACGCCAGCCGGCTCCGTAGTACATGAAAAATGCGATCGCCAGCGGCACCAGGAACAAAGCGGCGAGCAGCCAGAACTGCGCTCGCGAGCTTGGGCGATTCGATTCGGATGGGGCCGGTTCGGTCATCGGTGGTGTTCGGTTTTGAGGCTCAAGAAAACGTACAAGAACAGCATAACGAGCCCGAGGCCGAACCACTGCACTGCATACGCAATGTGGCGTCCAGGCCCGAAATCGGGCGCGACGATGCCGGCTCGTTCGAAGCCATCGGGTTCCGACGGATCCAGCCGCACGATGTAAGGCCCGATCCCGCGTTCGAGCGCGCGTTCGAGATCGGCATGCTCGGGAAAATTCATCACCCGCGGCCAGCCTTCGCCTGCCGTATTCGATCCTAGCCGTATGCCGGGACGCGGCAACTCGTCGAGTCGCCCGCGGATCGTGCGCTCGTTGCCTTCGACGGCAACGTCCGGCAGGACGGCTCGAGACGGGCCGACGGGCAGCCAGCCACGATCCACCAGAATCCATCCGCCGCCCTGCAATTCGAATGGAGTCAGTACTCGATAGCCCGGCATTCCGCGGGGCGATGGCATATTGTCCAGCAGGATTTGGCGGTCGCCGTCGTAGCGACCGGTTGCAGTCACGGTTTGATAGCGCGGCAACTGCGCATCGATGGAAGTCAGCGGAGCGACGCTTGCTGCACCTGCGGCAATTTGTTCGAGGATCTGGCGCTTTTCGTCAGCGCGGCCGAGCTGCCACATCCCCAAATGCCCGACGCTGACGATACCGACGAGCGCCAGCACGGTACCTGACAAAGTTGGAGCGAATCGACGGCCGAACAGCGTTGCCACGTATATACTCGCGGGGAACAGTCGTCATACCGCTGCGGTTGCGCTTACGACCGATCGAAGTCAGCTCGAGATCCCGCCGAGCGCACCCGCTCCAATCATCGATTTCCGCCCATGAGTTTCATCAAATTCCTCATCATCGCGTGCCTGATCGCCATCATCGTCAGTCTCGGCTCAGGCCTGTTTCACCTCGTCAACGACAAGGGCGGGTCGAAGAAGATGGTCCGTGCGCTCACCGTGCGCGTCGGATTGTCCGTCGCGCTATTCATCCTGCTCTTCATCGCCTGGTGGCAGGGCCTCATCGCGCCTCACGGCGTCGGGCAATGAAAGACCGGCTCACGAGTTGCGGACCGGAAACGTTCTGGTGTGTGACTCGTGAGCGGTGAGTCGTGATCGCAGGTTGCGGTCTGGCTAGCGCTTTGCCGGCCAGACCGCTCGAGCCCTTAGATCCAATAGACGAATACGAACAAGCCCAACCACACCACGTCGACGAAGTGCCAATACCAGGCGACGCCTTCGAAGGCGAAGTGATGCGTCGGCGTGAAGTGACCCTTCAGGCAGCGCAGCCACACGACGAACAGCATGATCGCGCCGAGCGTCACGTGGAAGCCGTGGAAGCCGGTGAGCATGAAGAACGTCGAGCCGTAAATGCCGCTGCCGAGCGTCAGGTTGAGCTCGTGGTAAGCATGGATGTACTCGGTCGCCTGCAAGTACACGAAGATGAAGCCCAGCAGGAACGTCGCGGCCAGGAAAACGTTGAGCACGGTGCGATTGCCGGCCTTGAGCGCGTGATGGGCGATCGTGACGGTCACGCCGGACAACAAGAGGATCGCCGTATTGATCGCCGGCAGGCCGAACGCCGGAATGGTTTCGAACTCGCCGCCGACATTCGCCGGACCGTTGGACGGCCAAGCCGCCTCGTAGTCCTGCCACAACAGATACTTGGTGAAGAACTTGACGCCTTCGCCGCCCAACCACGGGATCGAGAACTGGCGTGCGTAGAACAGCGCGCCGAAGAACGCGGCGAAGAACATCACTTCGGAGAAGATGAACCACATCATTCCCATGCGGAAGGAGCGGTCCACCGCGGCGTTGTACAACCGCGCTTCGCTCTCCTTGATCACGGCACCGAACCAGCCGATGAACATGACGGCCAGGAGCAAGAGGCCGAGGCTCATGACGAGCGGACCGGAGCCGGAATCGTTCAGCCAGAGGGCCGCTCCGCCCACGGTCGTGAACAGCGCGGCCGAGCCGACGATCGGCCACGGGCTTCCGTGCGGAACGTAGTACTTGTCGGATGGGGCAGAAGAATGTGCGTGGGCCATGATCGTTCGCGATATGTGTTTGGAATGGGTGAAACGCGGATTCGCCTATCCTTTTGATTCCGTCGTGTACATCGAATACGCGAGCGTCACGCGATCGATGTTCGCCGGTAGCGCGGGATCCACGATGAAACGCACGGTCAATTCACGCGTCTCGGACGCTTCGAAACGCTGAGGCGTGAAACAGAAACACTCCGTCTTCTGAAAATACCGCGTCGCCTGTGTCGGAGCGACGCTGGGAATCGCTTGCGCCGTGACGGCCTGAGTCCGCAAGTTCGTTGCGTAGAACTTCGCTTCGTACAGGCGTCCGGGATGCACTTGCATGTTGCCGTTCGCCGGACGGAATTCCCAGTCGCCTTGAGCAGCCGTTGCCGAAACGAGCTCGACCGTGATCGAGCGGCTCGCATCGACTTGCTCGACGACGGAGGCGGCCTCGAGCAGCGCCTTGCGATTTCCGTAGCCGGTGACGTCGCACACCAAATCGTAGAGCGGCACGAGCGCGAAGCCGAACCCGAAGCTGCCGGCAGCGAACAGCAACAGACTGCGCGTCAGGCGTCGATTGGCGGCCTTTCGATCTAACACTTCGCTTTCGTGAATCGGAAGCGGCGATGCGTGCAAGGCAAGAGCTTCGAGCCCTCGCGCTTCACCCATTGCCCGTCTTCCATCACGTCTCCTTCAGTTCGCTCTCGAGATGGTCAACACAATGAAGCCGACATAGAACGCCAAAGCGAGCAGCACCAGCCACAGCGTGGTGCGCCGAATGGCGCGCTTACGATCGGCATCCATATAAGGACTCGACTTCATCCCAACTCCCTCGCCGATTTCGCGGGAGGGTCTAATTCCGACGCCCTCCCCGTTTCGCAGGGAGGGCGTCGATGCAGTTACTTCACTTCAGGTGCAACTTCGAAGCTGTGATACGGCGGCGGCGAGCTCAGCGTCCATTCGAGGCCGTGCGGCTTTGCCGTATCCCACACCTTGTCGGTTGCCTTCGCGCCGCTGCGGATCGTCGCGAAGATGATGTACACGAAGAGCAGCTGCGACAGGCCGAAGCCGAACGCGCCGATCGACGACACCATGTTCCAATCCGCGAACTGCGTGGAGTAGTCCGGAATACGGCGCGGCATGCCGGCCAATCCCAGGAAGTGCTGCGGGAAGAACAGCAGGTTCACGAAGATCACCGACAGCCAGAAGTGCACCTTCGCGAGCTTCATGTTGTACATGTGGCCCGTCCACTTCGGCAGCCAGTAGTACACGCCGGCCATGATCGCGAACACGGCGCCCGGCACGAGCACGTAGTGGAAGTGCGCGACCACGAAGTACGTGTCGTGATACTGGAAGTCGGCCGGAGCGACGCCGAGCATCAGACCCGAGAAGCCGCCGATCGTGAACAGGAACAGGAACGCGATCGCGAACAGCATCGGCGGCTCGAAGCTGATCGAGCCCTTGAACATCGTGGCGGTCCAGTTGAACACCTTCACGCCCGTCGGCACGGCGATCAGCATCGTGGCCAGCATGAAGAACAGCTGACCGGCGAGCGGCATGCCGACCGTGAACATGTGGTGCGCCCACACGATGAACGACAGGAAGGCAATCGCGGCCGTGGCGTACACCATCGCGTCGTAGCCGAACAGCGGCTTACGCGAGAAGGTCGGAATGATCTCGGAGACGATCCCGAAAGCCGGCAGGATCATGATGTACACCTCCGGGTGTCCGAAGAACCAGAAGATGTGCTGATACATGACCGGGTCGCCGCCGCCGGCCGCCTCGAAGAAGGTCGTGCCGAAGAAGCGGTCGGTGAGCAGCATCGTCACGGCGCCGGCGAACACCGGCATCACGGCGATGAGCAGGTAAGCGGTGATGAGCCACGTCCAGACGAACACCGGCATCTTCAGGAGCGACATGCCGGGTGCGCGCATGTTCATGATCGTCACGATGATGTTGATCGCGCCCATGATCGACGACGCGCCGGCCAGGTGGATCGCGAAGATCGCGAGCGGCAGCGCATTACCCGTCTGCAGCACGAGCGGCGGATACAGCGTCCAGCCGGAAGCGGGACCGCCGCCCGCAACGAACAGCGAGAGGAGGAGCAGCGTGAACGCCGCACACAGCAGCCAGAAGCTGAAGTTGTTCATGCGCGGCAACGCCATGTCGGGCGCGCCGATCTGGATCGGAATCATCCAGTTCGCCAGACCCACGGTCGCGGGCATCACGGCGCCGAACACCATGATCAGCGCGTGAACCGTCGTCATCGTGTTGAAGAAGCCGGGATCGACGAGCTGCAGACCGGGTTGGAACAATTCGGCGCGGATGACCAGCGCCATGGCGCCGCCGATGAAGAACATCAACAAGCTGAACAACAAGTACATCGTGCCGATGTCCTTGTGGTTCGTTGCGAATAGCCAGCGGCGCCAGCCCTTTTCCGGACCGTGATGATCGTGCGCTTCGTGATCCGCTGCGTGTGCGTGTGTATGTGCCGTGCTCATGATCAACTCTTACTCCGCCTGAGCGACGATCATCGTCGCATCGCTGGAATCGGTGGAATTCGCCGCCGTGGCGATCTCAGCGCCGTCCGCTTGCTTCGACTTCAGCCATTCCTCGAATTCCTCTTTGGTAACTACTTCGACGACGATCGGCATGAAGCCGTGATCGTAGCCGCACAACTCGGCGCACTGGCCGCGATAGACGCCCGGTTCGTCGGCACGGAACCACATTTCGTTCACGATGCCGGGAATGGCGTCGCGCTTCATGCCCAACGCAGGCACCCACCACGCGTGGATGACGTCGCCTGCCGTGAGCAGCACGCGGACCTTGGTGTCGACCGGCACGACCATGCGGTTGTCGACGTCGAGCAGGTAGTTCGGAATGGTGTTCGGATCGATGCCCGAACCTTTCTGGCGAGCGCGGTTCGAGTCTTCCGAGAGCGTCGAGAAGAAGCTGACGTTCTTGTCGAGGTAGTCGTAATGCCACTTCCACTGATAACCCGTGATCTTCACGGTCAGCTCGGAATCGCGCATGTCCTCGATCTTGATGAGCGTTCCGGCTGCAGGCACGGCCATACCGACGAGAATGGCGATCGGGATGATCGTCCAGATGATCTCGGCTTTCGTGCTGTGATCGAAATTCGCCGGTACGGCGCCCTTCGAGTGCCGGAACTTGACGATCGAGTAGATCATCATGCCGAACACGACGATCGCGATCAGAACGCAGATCCAGAAAATGAGCATGTGAAGCCCGTGGATCTCGCGGCTCAGGTCGGTGACGCCGAGCGGCATGTTCAATTCCCAGGCTGCGAACGCCGACGCGGCTGGCAGGCATCCTCCGAGGACGGCCGCGGCGTATTTCATCGACTTCGACATTGGCGCTTTTGCTCCCACGTGCTTCTTTCAGTGCTCTTCGAACTTGCGCGAAGCCAGGCGATTCGAAGAGGTCGCGACGCAATTTGCGACGCGCCCGCAAGCTAGCCCCGCTGCCCAGCTCATCTGAGCGCGGGTGATTCGTTCACATTCCCCACTAATTGCTTGAGACGTGCCGCGAGTCCGCGGCGATCGGCCTCTGTGAGAAACTTGCCCACCTCGCAGACGCGACCGTGCGACTCGATGGTGAGTCGACTAGGGTGCAGCGCCGCCGGCGGGGCGTGGAGTTTAACGCTCGCCCAATGGCGAGGAAATACCAAGGGTCGTTCGCCAGCGACGCTACTGCGTTGAACAGTGACGGAATCCTCGGTGATCGTGATCGTCTCGCGTTGCAGTCCGCTGCGCATCGATGCCCTTACTGCCCAAATCAACAAACCGATCTCCAATCCGGCGAATGGCAGGACGGGCCAGTAGCCCCTAACGGCAAAAACGATCGCGATCGTGAAAGTTGCAATTGAAACGGTCGTTACGAACACGCACGCGGTCGCCGGCGTAAGGGCATTGCCACGACTCAGCTCGATGCGCAGCGATGTGGCGGAGGATTCTGTGAACGGCACGGTCTGCGGCTCCGGTCCGTAGGCGACACCGACATTCATAGAAAAACAAGGAACGCGAACCGGCACGAACGCTCGTAAAGGGCGCGTATGCTAGCCAGCGAGGTTGCCAAAAGCCACGCAAATCTCTGCCGCGCAAGGATTTTCTGACGCTCCGGTGAGCCTACGACTGAGCTCCAGCTTGGGAGGGTGATTGCATCATTAAGTAATGATTAATCTTTAACCAGATATTTCGCAATCCAACCAACTTTCTATTAAATAGACCTTAACGTTGTCGCCTTCCGATTCGGTCGATCGGGACGGCTACTGTGGTAGCGCTTCGGGCTTTCTCCCGGCGCTGTCCGGCCCACGCGTGGCCGTACACGACTTCCAACGTCACGGGCAGCGCATTGTCAGTGCGTGCATTCTCATAACGCTCGCGCGCGCGTCGATGAACGCGCGTTGTACGAAGCGATCGGGGCCGCCCCTGCGCGAGATTCGTCGAACCGCTGAGCTTCAACTCAGTGAGCAAAGCGTCGAGGTTGCGATACGTCACGGTCAGCCGCTCTGTGTCCATCACAGGATCGGCGAAGCCTGCGCGCACCAATGCATCGCCGAGATCGTGCATGTCGATGAACCGATGCACGTGTACGTGCCCGTCGCCGTCCCAGGCCGCACGCAACTCCCGCAGTGTGTCCGGACCCAGCGCAGTGAACGTAATCAGTCCGTCCGGTCGCAGCACGCGCGCGAGCTCATCGAACACGCGATCCGGATCGGCACACCACTGCAGCATCAAATTGCTGAAGACGAGATCGACGCTGTCGTTCTTCAAACTCAGCAGATGCGCATCGCAGGCCACGCGGCCGAACCGTTTGAACCAACGTTGCTGCTTGCGCGCTTGCTGCAGCATGGGAACGGAGATGTCGGCTGCGAGCACATAGGCCGAGCGATATCGGTCCTGCAGGCTGCGTGTCGCATGCCCCGTCCCTGCCCCGAGATCCAGTACGACTCGCGGCTGCAATTTCACGACGTCGAGCCGCTCGAGCAAACGGTTGCGCAGCTCGGCATGCACAGCCGCATTCGCATCGAACGTCGCACTTGCCCGGTCGAACGCGCGCCGCACGAGGCGGGAGTCGAGGAAGTAGGGATCGCCGGAGGGTGTTGGCACAGGCTGTAACTGCAGGCTGCAGGCTGTAGGTAAGAGGCGCGCAGCTGCGCGCTTGGATCAGGTGAAGCCCAATCGCGAAGACTCAGGCGTCGCGCAGAGCCGGCAACGCTTCCAACCTATCGCCTACAAGTCTACAGCCTACAGGCTCTGTTCGAGCGACTGCGGCCGCAGGCCCAGCTGCTTGAACAGGTTGGCGTCCCGGTCTTCGTCCGGATTTTCCGTCGTCAGCAGCTTGTCGCCGTAGAAGATGCTGTTTGCGCCGGCGAGGAAACAGAGCGCCTGCATTTCTTCGCTCATGTGCGAACGGCCTGCGGACAAGCGCACATAGGAGCGGGGCATCAGCAGGCGGGCTACGGCGATTACGCGCACGAAGTCGAGCGGCGTGGGTTTCTCCGCGCCGTAAAGCGGCGTGCCGGGTACTTGCATGAGCTGATTGATCGGCACGCTTTGCGGATGCTCGGGCAGCGTGGCAAGCGTGTGCAGAAACTGCGCGCGATCGAGCGGCGTCTCGCCGAGACCCAGAATGCCGCCGCAGCACACGTTCAGGCCCGCAGCACGACACGCTTCGAGCGTATCCAAGCGATCCTGATACGTGCGCGTCGTGATCACGTTCTTGTAATGGGACTCCGAGGTGTCGAGATTGTGGTTGTAATAGTCGAGGCCCGCTTCTTTGAGTTGTCGCGCCTGATCGGGCGTCAGCATGCCTAAGGTTACGCACGTTTCCATACCGAGCTCGCGCACGCCTTTGATCATCTCGATGATCTGATCGAGCTGTTTTTGTTTGGGCGAGCGATAGGCGGCGCCCATGCAGAACCGTGTCGCACCGTTCGCTTTGGCTTCGCGCGCTTTCTCGATGACGGCCTCCACGTCCATCAAAGGTTCCGCCTTGACGCCGGTCTGAAAGCGGATGCTCTGCGAGCAATACGCGCAGTCTTCGGGACACGCGCCAGTCTTGATCGACAAGAGCGTGCTGATCTGAACCTCGTTCGGGTCGAAGTTCGCGCGATGCACGCGCTGCGCGTGATAGATGAGATCGGTAAACGGCCAGTCGAGGAGCGTTCGCACTTCATCGAGCGTCCAATCCGTGCGGACAGTGCCGAGCTTCGCAACCAGCGTTTCGGTTTGCGACTCAATCGCGTTCGACATGGGAATTTCTCGCCGAAATGAAGAGGAATGCACAGCCACGCGATGACTGGCCACCGCGAGAATGAACCGCGGCGAGTATTTCCACGGCTTTTCGAACTGTCAACCCGTTTTCATGAATCGAGTCGACGTTTTTTTGCAGCCTGTTCGAGCGGTTCTACAGGCATGTTGGCCGCCGCAATGCGTGCTCTGCGGCCGCCGCGGCCGACCGCCTGCGTTGGACTTGTGCGCCGGTTGCGAAGCTGACTTGCCGCTAAACACGTGCTGTTGTGCCCGATGTGCCGTGCCCTTGGCATCGGGCGGGGTGATGTGCGGCACATGTTTGCGACGACCTCCGCGTTTCGATGTCTGCTTCGCACCGTATCGCTACGCCTACCCGCTCGATCACATGGTGCGCGGGCTCAAGTACGGCGGGGCGATTGCGCATGGTCGTGTGCTCGGCGAGTTGTTCGTACGTCAACTCCAGGAGAGAAATCGATCGGCTCGTCCTGATCTCTTGCTTCCCGTGCCGCTCGGTCCTGCGCGCTTTCGCAAACGCGGCTACAACCAAGCCATCGTGCTGGCCGAACAGATCGCGCGTCGCTCGGGCATCCGATTGCGGACCGACGCGCTGATTCGCACGCGCGACACACTCGAGCAAGCCGGTCTCGATCGACGTGCACGACGCAAGAATCTGCGTCGTGCATTCGCATTGCTGCATCCGCTGCGCGCAAAACACGTTGCAATCGTCGACGATGTCGTCACGACCGGTAGCACCGCGAACGAAATGGCGCGCGTGCTCAAGCGCGCAGGCGTGGCCCGTGTCGAGGTTTGGGCAATCGCGCGAGCGGGATGAGGGGCGGAGCCCGGGAAGAGGGGAAAAGGGGAAAGGGAATGAGGGAAGGAGGGAAGAAGGGAAGAAGGGAAGGTCGCGCGTTCGCGCGACGCTACTCACCACTCACTACTCACCACTCACGAAGCTTTGGGCGAATCCGTCAGGACGAGCCGAATGCCGTGCTTGCGGGCGAATTTCTTCGCGTTTTCGTGGATGGTCGAGCCGAAGGGTGCGTCGAGCACCATTGTCTCGATATTTCCCGAGAAACGCGGTTCTGTGAACAGATGTGCTTCGACCATCAGCTTGGCTTCGCGCGTATCCTCGAGCCGCGTGCCGAAGTAGCAGCTCCTGATGATCGCGTCGAGCAATAAAGGTTTGGCGTAGGCGACGATCGCGCCGATCACGTGAAATGCAAGCTGGGATGAGGCGTCCTGAATGAAGAACGTATCCTCGGGGTAATACAGCGCGTTCACCTTGAGCTTCGGCGATAGCACGAAATGGCTCGTGCCGTAGTCAGTGTTGGAACCGTGAGGCCGACGGCCGTAGTTCAAAGCGGCGAAGACCTGCTTCGTCTTCAGATTGAAGTACGGGTTTTTCGAAACGACCACGGTCTTCTGGGCGCTGTGGTCGATCTTCATTTGATCGTGTGGCTTGAACTCCATCTGCTTCTGGATCCGTTCCATGTCCTGTCTGCCGGGCATCAAGCCTCTACGGGGCTGGGTTGAAGGAAGCGGGCGGCCTGGCGTTCGCAGGTTGTTAAACGTGATCCTGTCGTCCGCTTGAGCTCGGGTCAGCGCGGGATTCTTCATAACGTCGCCTTGGAACGTGGCAGCGCCCGAGGCATCCCGCTGCGATCGCTCGTACTGTTGAGCGTACGTGTCGTAGTGATTCTCGGTGCTGAACCAACTTGCGGCGTTGAAATTGATCGTCAGATCGGCGGATTGCAGGTTCGAGCTGATCTTGCGATAGATGTCCAGCCACTTGTCGCCGGACATCTTGACGCCTTGAAGAAGACTGTGACTACGCAGCGCCTCCTTGACCTTGGCTTCGAGATCCTTGTCGCGGCGGTAGAGCGCTTCTTTTCGCGCCTCGACGTAGTGCTGTTGCACGAGCCCGGCCGAGGGTCCCGTCACCTTGGTCCAGATTTGTTGATGCGGCATTCCGATCTCCTGGATCTATGTATCGCGCTGCGCCTTCGACGGCGATCCGCGAGCGATCACGTCTGCTCGAGATCGGCGCTCCTGTGCACACGTGTGCACCGCCATCCGCCACGGAAGCGGTCGGTCCTCGCGCTACAAAGGGATCCGTTATAGCTACAGCAGTCCTCCTCGACCTTGTCCTTGATTGTTCTGGCTGCTCCTCTGCGAACGTTGCGAGGAGCGAGGAGGACCGAAGACCACAAAGAGCGTTTTCGCTCGCCTTCGGCGGAAAGGAGAATACGGGAAGAAGGGAAAGGGGAAAAGGGAATAGGGAATAGGGAATAGGAAAGAAGGGAAGAAGGGAATGAGGGGGGGTGGACCGTTGGTTCCAGGAGCAGCGTTGTCGAGCGGTCTCAGACCGTCGACGCACGGCGTCGTCAACTTTCAACGATCGACTGTCAGCTCGTCGCGCCTTGCGCGAACAGATAGTCCAACGCGATGCCGAAAAAGATCGCCATGCCGAAGTAATTGTTGTTGAGGAAGGCCTTGAAGCAGCCTTCGGGTTGGCGATCGCGGATCAGGTATTGCTGATACAACGCGAAGATCGCGGCAACGGCGAGCCCCAAGCCGTACCAAAGACCGAGCTTCAATTCCCTTCCGGCAAGCCACAGTGCGAGCAGCACCATGAGTTGCATGACGCCGATGATGAAACGATCGGCATCGCCGAACAGGATGGCGGTCGAGCGGATGCCGATCTTGCGGTCGTCTTCGCGATCGACCATCGCGTATTGCGTGTCGTACACCATCGTCCACAGCACGCCTGCGAGAAAGAGCAGCCAGCCGATGCGCGGCACGCTGCCTGTGTGTGCGGTGTACGCCATCGGAATCGACCACGTGAACGCAGCGCCGAGATAGAGCTGCGGCAGCGGAAAGAAGCGTTTCATGAAGGGATATGTCAGCAGCAGCCCGCCGCCGACGAGCGCCAGCAATTGCGTCGTTCGATCGAGCGTCAGCACGAGACCGAGCGCGATCAAGCACAGCGCAACGCACAGTGCGACGGCTTCGATCGGCTCGACCTCTCCGGTAACGAGCGGACGGTTCCGTGTGCGTGCGACGTGACCGTCGAATTTGCGATCGGCGAAATCGTTGATCGCGCAGCCCGCCGAACGCGTGAGCACGGTGCCGAGCACGAACACGACGAAAACATGTTCATCGGGTCTGCCGTTCGAGGACAGCCACAGCGCCCACAACACCGGCCACAGCAGCAACCAGATGCCGATCGGTCTGTCGAGACGCATGAGCCGGGCGTAGGCGCCGACTTTCGCGGCGGCGCTCGGCATGATCTCGCCGAACAGCGGCGATGCGCTGATGCGATGACCGAGCCAGCGCAGGCGATCGCGGAAGCTGATCGGGGAGCTCATACGAATCTAGGCTGAAGGCTGAAGACTGAAGGCTGAAGCAGGGCGCAGCATTGCTGCGCAACTTCGTTCATGACCCAATCCTGACGATGCATGGCGATCGGAAGCCTAACGCCTGACGCTCACGCGCTCTAGAGCTTCGAACCTTAAACCTTACCGAACCGTTCGCCGGCACCGGTCCAGCGGCGCAGCAAAGGCGCAATGTTCGGTTCGTAGCGGTCGAGCATGAGCTCGGCAGCGGCCTGCACCTTCGGCAACAGGTCGGCATCGCGCATCAGATCCGCGACGCGCATCTGCATCAAGCCCGTTTGTTTCGTACCGAACAGCTCGCCGGGTCCGCGCAGCTCCAAATCGCGACGCGAGATTTCGAAGCCGTCGTTGGTCTTACGCATGACCGCGAGCCGTTCGCGCGCGATGTCGGTGAGCGGCGGACGATAGAGCAGCACGCACGTGCTTGCCGCCGAGCCGCGTCCGACCCGGCCGCGCAATTGGTGGAGCTGTGCGAGTCCCATGCGCTCGGCGTTTTCGATGACCATCAAGCTGGCGTTCGGGACGTCGACGCCGACTTCGATGACGGTCGTGGCGACCAGCACATCGATTTCCCCGGCCTTGAAGCTCGCCATCACTGCCTCTTTGTCGCGCGGTTTCATGCGCCCGTGAACGAGTCCGACTCTCAGATCGCTCAGCGCCTCGGAGAGCTTGCGGGCGGTTTCTTCGGCAGCCTGTGCTTCGAGCGCATCGGATTCCTCGACGAGCGGACACACCCAATACGCCTGCTTCTTTTGCCGGCACGCATCGCGGATGCGCACGACGACCTCTTCGCGACGCGTTTCGGGAATCGCGACCGTTTGCACCGGCGTGCGTCCAGGTGGCAGTTCGTCGATCACCGACAGATCGAGGTCGGCATACGCAGTCATGGCGAGCGTGCGCGGAATGGGTGTGGCCGTCATGATGAGCTGATGCGGATAGCGGCCGTCGCTCGCGCCCTTCTCGCGCAGCATCAGCCGTTGATGGACGCCGAAACGATGTTGTTCGTCGACGATGACGAGCCCGAGCTTCTTGAATTGCACGCCCTCTTGGAACAAAGCGTGCGTGCCGACAGCGATCCGGGCTTCTCCGGAGGCCAGCTCTTGCAACGTTCGCGTACGTTGCGAGGCGGTTTGCTGGCTCGTGAGCAGCGTCACGCGCACATCGAGCGATCCGAGCCAATTGATGAAATTGCGCGCGTGCTGTTCGGCGAGCAGTTCCGTCGGCGCCATTACCGCTGCCTGAAAGCCGGCCTCGACGGCACGCAACGCAGCAAGCGCTGCGACGATGGTCTTGCCGCTGCCCACATCGCCTTGTACGAGCCGCAGCATCGGGCTCGGTTGCGCGAGATCGCGCTCGATGTCGTGCCAGGCGCGAGCCTGTGCCCCCGTCAGCTTGAACGGCAACGAGCTCAACAAACGGTTCGTGAGCTCGCCGCTCGCGTGCAGCGGCCAACCTGGATCGCGCTGAATCTCTCGCCGCAGCAACCGCAGGCTCAAGTGATGCGCGAGCAGCTCTTCGAAGGCGAGCCGCCGTTGCGCTGGATGTTTGCCTGCGCTCAGCAGCTCGAGGCTCGCATCGGGCGGCGGTCGATGCACGTATTCCAGCGCCTCGCGCAGCGTCGGCATGCCGAGCTCGCGTGTGATCGCCTCCGGCACCCAATCCTGCAACTTGCGGTTGGCCAACTCTCGCAGGGCGAGCGAGGTGAGTTGCCGCAACCGGCCCTGCTGCACGCCTTCGGTGAGCGGATAAATCGGCGTGAGACTGTTCTCGACCGCCGCCGTGCCCGGCACGATGCGTCGATATTCGGGGTGCACGATTTCCAAACCGGCGAGCCCACGGCGAATCTCGCCGAAGCAGCGCAACCGTACGCCGCGCGCGAGCGCTTGTTGCTGTGTTGCCGAAAAATGGAAGAAGCGGAGCGTCAGGAATCCGGAGCCGTCGCTCAGGCGTACCAACAGCTGACGACGCCCGCGAAAGGCCACTTCTGCGAGCTGCACCTCGCCTTCGACGACCGCGCGATCGCCAGGCTGCAAGCTGCCGATCGGCACGATTCGCGTACGATCCTCGTACCGCAGCGGCAGCAGGAACAGCAGATCTTGAACCGTCGTAATGCCGAGCTTCGCGAGCCGTGCGGCGAGCGCCTCGCCGACGCCTTTCAGCGTCGTTACCGGCCGAAGCTCAGCAGCCGATGCAAACGATGGAGATGAAGAAATTCGAGACATCGTGGCCATCCATGGCGATTTAACCAGCCTGCGCGGGTAGGCGGCTACGGGAACCCGCCTACCGCGGCCGTTTCATTTGCTCAAGGACCGCTCGAGTCAGTCGAGCTCGACGATGCAGTCCATTTCGACGATCGCGCCTTTCGGGAGACCGGCGACTTGGATCGCAGCGCGTGCGGGATAGGGCTCCTTGAAATACTCGGCCATGATCGTGTTCAGGGCCGCGAAATTCGACAGGTCCGTGAGAAACACGTTGAGCTTGACGACGTTCGCGAACGTGCCGCCCGCCGCCTCGACGATGGCGCGCAAATTCTCGAACACGCGCCGCGCGTGCACTTCGAACGGACCTTCCACGAGCTGCATGGTCGCAGGATCCAGCGCGATTTGTCCGGAGACGTAAACCGTCTTCCCGACTTTGACGGCTTGCGAGTACGTGCCTACGGCGGCAGGAGCGTTGGGAGTATTGATGATGGAGCGCATAACTAAGGCTACAGGCTATAGACTAGAGGCGACAGGTTACAGGTTGGAGGCGGAGTAGGGGAATCGGGAAAGGGAAGGAGCGGCCGTGCACGTCGTTTCCCTGTTCCCTTTTCCCTTTTCCCGACTGCAATCTCGCGTCGCGCTACGCGAGCACGCGCGTCACTCTCAGCACCTCCGGCATCTTGCGCAGGTTCTTGATCACGTGCGCGAGGTGCTTGCGGTTGCGCACCTGCAGATCGAAGACGAGCGTCGAAGCATCAGTTCCGCGCTCGTCGACAGCGACGTGCTCGATGTTCGTTTCCGTCGAGGCGATGTTCGAGGCGATGGCGGCGAGCACGCCCATCCGGTTCGTCACGTCGATCCTGATCTCGACGTTGAACAGCCGATCGACGTTGGGCTGCCAGGTAACCGACAGCCATTTGTCCGGTTGCTTGCGATAGTTGCGTAGGTTGTTGCAGGCCTCGCGGTGAATGACGACGCCGCGGCCGCTCGACAGGTACGCCATGATCGGATCGTTCGGAATCGGGAAACAGCAGCGCGCATAGCTCACGACCATGCCTTCGGTGCCCGCAATCGCAAGCGGCCCGGTCGGCGCGGCCGGCGGCTCGGCGGGCGTTTCCGTATCCGGCGGCAACAAGCGTCTTGCGACGAGCGGCGCCAGTCGTTCGCCCAGGCCGATCTTCTCGAACAGTTCCTCGGCGCTCTTCAGGTTGAGCTCGGTTGCCGTCGCTTGGATCCGCTCGTCGGGAATTTTCTTGAGCGCCAATCCCAGATCGCCGAGCGCCTGATTCAGCAAGCGTTTGCCGAGGTCCACGGCTTCGGAGTGCTTGAGGCTCTTCAAGTATTGGCGAATCGCCGTGCGCGCTTTCGCCGTCACGACGAAGTTCACCCAAGCCGGATTCGGCGTCGCGCCTTTCGCGGTGATGATCTCCACCGTCTGGCCGTTACGCAGCGGCGTGCGCAGCGGCACGAGCCGGCGATCGACTTTCGCGGCGACGCAGTGGTTTCCGATATCGGTGTGCACCGCGTAAGCGAAGTCGACCGCGGTTGCATTGCGCGGCAGACGCCGAATCTCGCCGCGCGGCGTGAACACGTACACCTTGTCCGGGAACAGGTCGAGCTTGACGCTCTCCATGAATTCCTCGGAGTTGCCGCCGTGCTGCATCTCCATCAATTGCTGGAGCCATTCGATCGCACGGTCGCGATACGCGTGCGCATGCTCGTCGCCGAGCTTGTATTGCCAATGCGCTGCAATGCCCGATTCGGCGACGCGATGCATTTCCTCGGTACGAATCTGCACTTCGATCGGCATGCCGTTCGGGCCGAACAGCGTCGTGTGCAACGACTGGTAGCCGTTCACGCGCGGAATGGCGATGTAGTCCTTGAAGCGGCCGGGCATGGGCCGGTAGAGGCTGTGTACGACACCCAGCGTGCGGTACGCCGTATCGACGGTATCGACGATGATGCGAAAGCCGAACACGTCGATGATCGAGGAGAGCGGCACGCGCTTCCTGCGCATCTTTTGATAGATGCTGTAAAGATGTTTCTCGCGGCCTTCGACGCGTCCGTTGATGCCGGCCTTCGCCAACGCGTTGCGCAGGTTCTCGGCGATTTTCCCGACGAATTGTTTCTGATTGCCGCGCGCCCGCTTCAGCGCCTTTTCGATGACGCGGTACCGGCCCGGATACAGCGCTTTGAAACCCAGATCCTCGAGCTCGAGCTTCACCGAGTGAATGCCGAGCCGGTTGGCGATCGGTGCATAGATTTCGAGCGTCTCGCGCGCGACCGTGCGCCGTTTCGCCGGCGGCACCGCGCCCAACGTGCGCATGTTGTGCGTGCGGTCGGCGAGCTTGACCATCACGACGCGAATGTCGCGCACCATCGCGAGCAGCATCTTGCGGAAGGATTCCGCCTGCGCTTCGGCGCGGCTGCGGAACTGAATCTGATCGAGCTTCGAAACGCCGTCGACGAGCTCGGCGACTTCGGGACCGAAGCGCTCGGCGATCTCGTCCTTGGCGGTCGCGGTGTCTTCGATGACGTCGTGCAGGATGGCCGCGATGATCGTCTGCGCGTCCATGCGCAGATCCGCGAGGATGTCGGCGACGGCGACCGGATGGGCGATATACGGCTCGCCGCTCAGGCGTTTCTGGCCTTGGTGTGCTTGCGCGCCGAATTCGTACGCCTCGCGCACTCGTTCCACTTGCGCGGGCGGCAGATAGGTTTCGAGCTTGTTGAGGAGCTGCGTGACGCCAATCGAGCGTCTTCCGGTTGGCAGGAGACCCAGCAGGGAAGACGCGTAATCCATGGTTAGCGAGGTAACTGGCAATTGACAGGTGACAATTGACAACGCGGCCGGAGCCCGGCTCCGCCTCGTCTCGCCCTCACTTTCGCACAGCGGTTATCGGCTGTCAGGGCCCTCGTGCGTTGTCGATTGTCGAGCGTTAACTGTCAATTGGGGGTGGGCGCCTGGGTTCAATCGCCCAATCCCAGGTGGGGAGCGCGCAGCTCTCCCGACATTTCCGGTTCCGGCAGCGGCTCGATGACCGGCCGCTCCGCCTCTTCGAGGATCTCCGGACCGATGTGGCCGGCGGCGATCTCGCGCAGCGCGACGACGGTCATCTTGTCGTTCTCGATGTCCACCGTCGGTTCGGCACCATTTTCGAGCTTGCGGGCGCGCTTGGCCGCCACCAGCACGAGCTGAAACAGGTTCGGAACGTGCTGCAAGCAGTCTTCAACGGTAATACGGGCCATAGTCCAACCTCGAACCAGCAAGCGAAAGGTCGCGCAGTATAGCGGTACCGCGGCGAATTGGTGTCTCGGTTACGTCTCCCAACGCGGCTCCAGGGCGCCCGGACGAGCGCCTGGGCCATTCGATTGCGGGGAATGCGCGGTTCCCCGGTGGGAATTTCCGGCAGATTGCGGACACACGGCGCATTTCTTGCGTCTCGGAAGCTCCTCGCGCGCCGCTTTTCCGCTACCATTGCGCGCCCCGCCGGCTTGGCATTCGAACGACCCGCCGCCGGCGCCCTACTGCGGAGACGTTTCGATATGAAGTTTCGACCGACCCTTCTGGTGTTCGGCTTGGCTCTGACTGCGGCTGTCGTAACCACCGCGCAAGCAGAAGGCAATGTGGCTGAAGGAAAAATCCGGGCATATACCTGCCATGGTTGCCACGGTATCGAGAGCTATAGGAACGCATTCCCCAACTACGCCGTGCCGAAGCTGGGCGGTCAGAATGCGAAGTACCTCGAGAACGCGCTGAAGGCCTACGCCTCGGGCGAGCGCTCGCACCCGACGATGTTCTCGCAGGCGTCTGGAATGACCGATCAGGCCCGCGCCGATCTCGCTGCCTTCTTGGCCGGTGAGCCGACGCAACGGTCCGGACAGGTTGTGGGGACGCCGCCAGCGGCCACGCAGACGTGCGTTGCCTGCCACGGTGCGGACGGCGCTCAGACCGTCTCCGACGAATATCCGAAGCTCGCCGGGCAATACGCCGATTACATCGTTCAGGCGCTCAAGGACTACAAGAGCGGCAAGCGAAAGAATCCCGTGATGGCGGGCATCATCGGCGCCGTGGAAGAGAAGGACTTCGAGGCCATCGCGCGCTTCTTCGCGCAGCAGCCCGGTCTGTGCACGACGAACGTCATCGCCAAGAACGGCAAGTGCAATTGATGGCTGGGACGCGCGCATGACGTCCTTCCGCGCGTACCGGATCCATCAGGAGGGCGGCAAGATCGCCGCCCGCTTCGAAACGATATCGGTCGACGACCTGACGCCGGGTGAGGTCGTCGTCCGGGTCTGCTACTCCTCGATCAACTACAAGGACGCGCTGGCCGCGACCGGTGCCGGCAAGATCCTGCGCAAGTACCCGCTCGTGGGCGGGATCGACTTGGCCGGCGAAGTCCATTCCTCGACCGACCCTGCTTACCGTCCCGGAGATCGGGTGGTCGTCATCGGGTCGGGACTTTCGGAAACGCTCGATGGCGGCTACGCCGAATTCGCTCGTATTCCGAGCGAATTCGTCGTTCCTTTGCCTGCTGGCCTGGATCTGTTCGAAGCCATGGCGCTGGGCACGGCAGGTTTTACTGCTGCGCTGGCGATCCATCGGATGGAGCACAACGGACAGCAGCCCGCCAACGGCGAAATCGTCGTCACGGGCGCGACCGGCGGCGTCGGCAGTCTGGCGATCGATATGCTGGCCTCGCGCGGTTACGACGTCGTCGCGCTGACCGGCAAGGCCGATTCGGCCAACTACCTCACGTCGATCGGTGCCAAGCGCGTGTTGCTGCGGCAGGAGCTGACGCTCGGGACGAGGCCGCTCGAAGAGGCGCGCTGGGCTGGCGCGATCGACAATGTGGGCGGCGACATCCTCGCTTGGCTCACGCGGACGACGAATCCGTTGGGCAATGTGGCTTCTGTCGGCATGGCGGCGAGCCCCGAGCTCAAGACGACCGTGTTCCCGTTCATCCTGCGCGGCGTGAATTTGCTCGGCATCAATTCGGTCACGATGCCGCGCGAGCTACGCCTGACGGTGTGGCAGCGTCTTGCAACCGATCTGAAGCCGAAGCATTTGGATAGGATCGTCACGCGCACGATCGCATTCGACGAGCTGCCCCAGGCGTTCGATGCGTATTTGAAGTCGGCCGTGACCGGCCGGACCGTCGTCAAGATCGGCTGATCCCATCCGCCTTCGGGCGGAATCTGCAATGCTGCAAGCTGCCGCCAAGCAATTCGGCCTCGAAATATCCGACGCCGATTGCGAACGCATGATGCGTCTGCTCGACGAGCTCGATGTTTGGAACGAGCGGATGAATCTCACCGCGATCCGCGAGCGTTCGCAGCAGATCACGAAACATTTGCTCGACAGCTTGTCGGTGCAGCCGTTCTTGCGCGGTACGCGGATCATCGACATCGGTACGGGCGCAGGATTTCCAGGGCTGCCGCTCGCCATCGTCAATCCGGAACGTTCGTTCACGTTGCTCGATTCGACGGCGAAGAAGCTCAAGTTCATCGAGCACGTGACGCAGCTGCTCGAGATCCCGAACGTCACGACCGTACACGCGCGCGCCGAAAGCTATCGTCCGGAGAAACGCTTCGATACGGTGATCTCTCGGGCGGTCGGTCCCGTCGAGCGTTTCGTGAAATGGTCCGGCCACTTGTGCGTGGGCGGCGGCCGACTCCTCGCAATGAAAGGCCGCTATCCGACCGAAGAGCTCGAGTCATTGCCGAGCGGCTGGAAAATTGCCGCTGTCCACCGGCTTACGGTCCCCGGTCTGGACGAGGAGCGGCATCTTGTGGAAATCTGCCGTTCGCACGATCGCGTGTAGCGATCGTGCAGGCTATAGGCGACAGGCAACAGGCTAAACATGTCGATCACCGAGCATCCAATCTTCGCTTGGCTGACGAACTCGATCATGAAGCGTGGTCTGTCCGTCGCTTGCGCGTTCGCCAGCTGCCGCCTGTGGCCCGTAGCCTGTCGCCTTTAATCCCATGCACCGCATCCTCGCAGTCACGAATCAGAAAGGGGGCGTCGGCAAAACGACGACCAGCGTGAACTTGGCTGCGTCGCTTGCGGCCACGCGCCGGCGCGTGCTGCTCGTCGATATGGATCCGCAGGGCAATGCGACGATGGGTTGCGGTGTCGACAAGCGCACCGTGGAGCGTACGACGACGGATGTGCTGCTCGGCGATTGCGATGCCGCTTCGGCGATCGTTTCGCTCGAATACTCCGATTTCAAACTATTACCGGCGAATCAAGATTTGGTCGCTGCCGAGGTGGAGCTGACCGGCAAACCCGGTTGCGAGGGGCGATTGCGCGATGCGTTGCGCCCGATCCGCGATCAATTCGACGTCGTGTTGATCGACTGTCCGCCGTCTTTGAACATGCTCACGGTGAACGCGCTCGTTGCAGCAGACGGCGTGCTAATTCCGATGCAATGCGAGTACTACGCACTCGAGGGATTGACTGCGCTTCTCAATACGATCGAGCAGATCCAGGCCGGTCCGAATCCGAATCTGCGCATCGAGGGAATTCTGCGCACGATGTTCGATCCGCGAAACAATCTCGCGAACGAAGTTTCGGCGCAGCTGATCGAGCATTTCCAAGACAAAGTGTTTCGCACCATCATTCCGCGTAACGTGCGGCTCGCGGAGGCGCCGAGCTTCGGTAAGCCGGCCCTGCATTACGATCGCGAATCGCGCGGCGCATTGGCCTACCTCGCGCTGGCCGGCGAGATGATCCGCAGGGACGAAGCGGCGCTCGACCAAGCAGTCGCGACCTGACGACGCATTCGCCGCTACGGCAAGTTACGGCGAACTCGTAATCCAGTGCTCCAATCGCGCATGGGCGAATCGGGCAATGCAACAGTGCGCGGCGCTATCGACTTCGGCCACGCTGCACTACTATTCGTGATCTTCCATCGACGGCACGCACTATGGCGACGAAAAGACCAAGTCTCGGGCGAGGACTGGGCGCACTGCTCGGCCAACCCGTGGCCGCCGCCGAGACCGCGACGGTAACGCCACTGCGTACGGACGAAGAGCTACAGAAGATTCCCATCGATCTGCTCCAACGCGGCAAATATCAGCCGCGTATCGACATGCGGCCGGAGAGCCTGCAGGAGCTCGCCGATTCGATCAAAGCGCAAGGTGTCGTGCAGCCGATCGTCGTGCGGCCGATCAGCGATGCCACGGGTACGCAGCCGCGCCGCTACGAAATCATCGCGGGCGAACGCCGGTGGCGCGCAGCCCAGTTGGCCGGGCTGCACGAGATTCCGGCGGTCGTGCGCAATGTTCCGGACGAAGCTGCGGTCGCGATGGCGCTGATCGAGAATATTCAGCGCGAGAACTTGAATCCGCTCGAAGAGGCTCGTGCGCTCGAACGACTCATCAATGAATTCGACATGACGCACGCGACCGCCGCCGAAGCCGTGGGCCGCTCGCGCGCCGCGGTTTCGAATCTCTTGCGATTGCTCGAGCTGGCAGATGAGGTCAAGGAGCTCGTCGAGAAGCGCGAGCTCGAGATGGGCCATGCGCGCGCTTTGCTCGGCCTCGAACAGAAGCGCCAGCAGGCGGAGGTCGCCGCACTCGTCGTGAAGAAGAAGCTTTCGGTGCGCGAAACCGAGGCGCTCGTGCGGCGGCTGCAAGCCGGGCCGCAGGCAGCGAAGGAGGAGGCGGCGCGCCCCGATCCGAACATCGCCAAGCTGGAAAGCGAATTGGCCGAGAAACTCGGCGCCAAGGTCGAGTTCCGGCATTCCTCGTCGGGCAAAGGCAAGCTCATCATCAGCTACCACTCGCTGGATGAGCTGGACGGAATTCTCGAGCGGATCCGGTAAGGGCTTGGGGCTCGGGCGAGAAACCGAGCGGCGCGAGCATCCCTTTCATCTCTTCCTTATCAGAGTCCCCTCTCCCACTTCGTTTGCTGTTCCAATTAAGTCTGCACGTTGAAATCCGTGCGCCATTCTGTAAGCCGCGTTTACGTGGAACGCGGCTTCGCGGTGCTTTTCCCGCCGCTCGAGCCCCGCGCCCCAAGCCCCGAGCCCGATAACGCATTCTGTCGTCTAAAACAGGGGAGAAATGCGCATCTTTGTTTCCTTGAAGCACTGCAAAACGAACCGTATAATGCGCCGCCTTTTCCGGCCGGGTCCGGGTTTTGGGGCCGGAATTAAGCTGAATTTCGAAGTGCCACACGTTGCCGAACGCTCGGACTACGCAGTGGCATTTTTGTTGCCCATCGACCAGTGAGCAGGAATGTTCTTGCCGCTACGGCGGTGCAAGCGCTGCGCATCCTGGCATGGCAGATGGGATGGATCGTCGCGATCGCCGTATTGGCTGCGATCGTGTGGGACGTTCGCGGCGCCCTCTCGTTGTTGGTGGGCGGTGCGATCGGCTCGATATGGACGATCTATATGGCGCTGACGCTCTTTCGGCACAGCCTCACCCACGGCGTGCGGATGAGCGTGCTGAGCTTCGTGATGGCATGGGTGATCAAGGTGGCGCTGACGATCAGCCTCTTGGTCATCGCATTTCGTTCGAAGCTGTTCGCGCCGCTCGGTTTGCTCGGTGGGTTGTTCGCGGCGCTGCTGGCATATTGGGTGTGGCTGACGTTTCGGGTGAAACATGCGGGTGGGGCTGATGGCAAGTGAGGCGGGCGGGGAACACAGTTTCGCCGAGTACATCTCCCATCACTTGCAGCATCTCGCTACCGAGAAAGCGCGGGGCTTGATCGATTTCGGTGTGATCCACCTGGACACGCTGTTCTTCTCCATTCTTTGCGGGCTGGTGTTCCTGATCCCCTTCATCCGTGCGGCTCGCAAGGCGACGCCCGGCGTTCCCGGCCGATTCCAAACCGCCGTGGAAATGCTCGTCGAGTTCGTCGAAGAGCAGGCCAAGGGCATGGTGCATGGCGATCTGAAGTTCATCGCGCCGCTCGCGCTCACCGTGTTCGTCTGGGTTGCGTTGATGAACGCCATCGACCTGATTCCGGTCGACTTGTTCCCGTCGATCGCAAAGGTTTTCGGCATCGAGTATTTACGTCCACTGCCGACGGCAGACCTCAACGGCACGTTCGGTCTGTCCATCGCGGTGCTGCTGCTGGTGTTCTATTACAACGTGAAGGTCAAAGGCATCGGCGGCTTCCTGCATCAATGGATCACGGCGCCTTTCGGCAACGTGAAGGTCACGGCGAATCCTTTGACCTGGATCGCGTTCGTGCTGCTCGCGGTCGTCAATATCGCCTTCACGATGATCGAGTACGTCGGCAACACGTTCTCGCACGGCATGCGATTGTTCGGCAACATGTACGCCGGCGAGCTGATCTTCTTCCTCATCGCCGGACTCGGCGGCTCGCTGACCGCCTTCGGCATTGTCATGCACATTTTCAGCGGCGCGGTCTGGGCGATCTTCCACATCCTGATCGTGCTGTTGCAGGCGTTCATTTTCATGATGCTCACGCTGGTCTACATCGGCCAAGCGCACGAGCATCACTAATGGTGGTCCACGTCGGTTCGTCGTTTGACTTGGTTCTTTGCGGAGAAAACTCATGACAGATGTTGCTTTTGTCGCCCTGGCTTGCGGATTGATCATCGGCATCGGCGCACTGGGTGCGTGCATCGGCGTCGGACTGATGGCCAGCAAGTACATCGAATCCTCGGCGCGTCAGCCGGAGCTCATGAACGTGCTGCAGACGAAAGTCTTCCTGTTGCTGGGTCTGATCGACGCGTCCTTCATCATCGGTGTGGGTATCGCGTTGTGGTTTGCGACGGCCAATCCGTTTACGGGCGGCTGATCGGGTTAGCGCGACGCCTCACGGCGTCGTGATCCTTCGCATCTGGCAGTTGGTTTCGCCAAGGCGCTCGCTTCCATGAATGTCACAGCAACGCTGATCTTCCAGCTAATCGTATTTTTCATCCTCGCGTGGGTGACGATGAAGTTCATTTGGCCGCCGCTGATCGCGGCGATCGATGAACGTCGCCAAAAGATCGCGGAAGGGCTCGCTGCGGCTGAAAAAGGCGAGAAAAGCCTCGCGGAAGCCAAGTCGAGCGCGCAGGAAATCATCAAGGAAGCCCGCGAGCAGGCGAACAAGATCGTCGAGCAGGCGAACCGACGCTCGAACGAGCTGATCGAGGAAGCTCGCGGCGCCGCAGTCGCCGAAGGCCAGCGCCTGGTCGCCGAGGCTCGGCAGAACGTCGAGCTCGAGGCGACCCGTGCGCGCGAACAGCTGCGCAAGGAAGTCGCCGCGATTGCCGTCGCCGGTGCCAGCAGGTTGCTCGGGCGCGAAGTCGACGCGAAAGCGCACGCCGATCTTCTGGAAAAGCTCGCGCTCGAGATCGAGCGCGGTTGAGGCAGGGCACGCATGGCTGAGAAAGTCACGATCGCTCGCCCCTACGCGAAAGCGGTGTTCGAGCATGCGCGCGAGCACAACGCTTTCGCGCATTGGTCGGAGTTGCTGGCACTCGGATCGGCGATCGTTGCCGACGCGAACGTTCAGAAACTGATTGCCAGCCCGCGAGTGACGCCGGCGCAACTGGTCGATTTCATTGCCGACATCATCGGCGACAAGCTCGACGACAAGGGGCGCAACTTCATCAACTTGCTGGCGCAGAACCGACGCCTGGCGCTGCTCCCGGAGATCGCCTCGATTTACGAGGAGCTGCGTGCGGAGGTCGAGCAGGTCGCCGACGTGCACATCACCTCCGCGTTTGCGCTCGACGATGCGCAGCGGGCTCGGCTCACGAACGCGCTGAAGAAGCGTCTGCGTCGCGAAGTGCGTTTGCACGAGAAAGTGGATCCATCGTTGATCGGCGGCGCCATCGTGCGCGCGGGCGACTTGGTGATCGACGGTTCGCTCAAGGCGGGGCTCGAGCGGTTGGCGCAAGAGATCGCCCAATAAAAAGGCTGGAGGTCGGACCGCGCGCGGTTCGGCGGACGAAGAGATTCTTCTAGAACCCGGCGAGGAGCCTGGGGTTCTAGTGAAACGAGGTAGCGGAAATGGCCATCAAGGCATCTGAAATCAGCGATCTCATCAAGGCCCGGATCGAGAAATTCGCGGGCACTGCGGAAGAGCGCAACGTCGGTACCGTCGTCACGGTGACGGACGGCATCGTCCGCATTCACGGTCTTGCGGACGTGAAGTACGGCGAAATGCTCGAGTTCCCGGGCGGCAGCTACGGCCTCGCCTTGAACCTCGAGCAGGACTCGGTCGGCGCCGTGGTGTTGGGTGAATACAAGCACATCGTCGAAGGCGACATCGTCAAGACGACGAACCGCATTCTCGAAGTGCCGGTCGGCGAAGCGCTGCTCGGCCGCGTCGTCGACGCGCTCGGCAATCCGCTCGACGGCAAGGGTCCGATCGCTGCCGCACGCTATTCGCCGGTCGAGCGCGTGGCGCCCGGCGTGATCTACCGTAAGTCGGTCAGCCAGCCGCTGCAGACCGGTTACAAGGCGATCGACTCGATGGTGCCGATCGGCCGCGGCCAACG
>CALEKY010000102.1 GCA_937902995.1 uncultured Sinobacteraceae bacterium | reverse complement strand
GGCGCGCATGTTGCGTCCGGGCACCGGATCTGGGGTTTTCGAAGATTCAGCGTAGCCGCGTGCTTTGAGCCACGCGAGACGCGCTTCGCCGGCCTGCTGCGGGTCCGCCTCGTCAGGTGCGGAGAAGCCGAGGATATAAATGTAGGCGTTGTCGCTGGCCGGTACTTCGGGCCGGTTCTCGATGAGCGCTCTCGCCAGCAGCACGGCCTCGGAAGGCGCTCGATCGCGCCAGTTGATTGCGATCAGGACGAGATAGAAGCATACGATGGCGCCGAGGATTCCCGTGAGAATCCATGCCGACGCTCGCGCGACGCGTCGGATACCTCCCATGGCATGGCTCCGTTTTCCTTATCGACCGACGTTTGAGTTTATTTCGATCGCCTGGTCGAGAGAAAGACTTGGCGCTCAGCACGATTGGTTCACGGGCAAGCTCGATCGACCACTCCCACGTCCGTGCCCTGGGCCAGTCAAGCATTAGGGGTCTCACGAGGCGCAACGCCGGTTGCACCCCAGACAAGAAGCTCGAAAACGTCGGAGAACCGCTCGAGCACTCACGCTATTGGACATAGTCCGAATCTGCAGTGCAGAGAAGTCGGCACCAAAATAGAGAAGCAGCGCCTGCGTATCGAGCACCATCTCGACCCTTTGTGACGCTGCATGCCAAGCATGACCTTCCCGGCTGATGACAAAGGTCACCCCTGAACGCTGCTCTTCTGCTTGCGTGAGAGGATGTGATTCCGGCAGAGTTGACGTGTTAATCCAGCGGCGTACTCGCGTACTGAATAATTAAAAAGGGGGGATGCGAATGCGTGCGGTTTCGGAAGCGAGTCTCGCACGACATGCAGAAGAGTTCGACCGAGACGGCTATACCGTGCTCAGATCAGTGTTCGACCGGGACGAGATCGAGATCCTGCGCGAAGCCATCGTTTCGAACGAAAGGATGACGGCGCATTTTCAGCGAACTCAGAAGAAGTTCCAGAAAGGCAAGTACCCCTCCTTCGAGACCCTGTGGGTCTGGAGCGATACCAGCGGCGATGACCTCTTCGCGAAATTCACGCGCTCGGCGAAGATCATGGAAGTGCTGGAACACATCTTCGACGATGAGGTGTACGTCTATCACAACAAGATCACACTGAAATACCCGAACATGCCGGGCTTCAAGTATCACCAGGACTATTTCTACTGGTACGACATGGGCTGCTTGTGGCCTGACCTTGCCACCTGTTTCATCGCGGTCGATGCTGCTGATCGCAGCAATGGCTGCCTGCGGTTCGTGCGGGGCTCACATCGAATGGGCCGTATCGACCATAAGTTGTTCGACGGCGTATCCGACAGTTCGGTCGACCCCGATCGTCTGGCTGCAATTCTGCAACGTCTTCCCGAGGACTATGTCGAGCTCGATCCCGGCGATGCCGTCATCTTCCATTGCAACACCCTGCACGCGTCCGACGCCAACTTATCCGACCGCTCGAGACTGGCACTCCTCGGCTGCTACAACACGAAACGCAACGACCCGATCACTCGCTCTCCCGCGCATCCCAACTACATCCAACAATCGAAAATCTACGACCGAGTCGTGCGCGCCGACCTCGAGAAGATGCCGTATTTCGACCTAACCTACCGCGGTCGTTGAGCGATTCCAGCGCGCAGTCGCGCGCCTTCCAAGTAGGCGTTATCGGCCGGAAAAGCAACGACTGGCGCAACTCTGATTCAGACCGACGCTCGTTGTAATTCGGCATTAATTGATATACACAGAACAAGCTGGGCATGGTCCACATGTTGCGCTCGACTCTGGAGTTTGTACGGCTCTCGGCGATTTGTCAGACCAAGTCTCGATACTTAGAACACTAAGCGGTGGAACGTGGAACGCACAGCTGACAGTGCCCTTGGCAAGCCGAACGACGATGTCATCGTCATCCCCAGCCATGTCACGGGAATGCCATTCCTCATAAATTTGCTGGAGTCGTTCGGCGATTACGACAAGTACCCCATTCTGATCGTCATCAATGAATACAAAGAAGACGTAGAACCTTCTTACCAGGAGATTCTGCGGAGGTTCGGTCACCTGCCGCTGACGCTGGGCAGAGTGAAAAGTAATTCCTTCGAGTTCGGCGGCCTGCTCTACGCATATGACCAGACGCAGTACGAGAATTTTTTCCTACTGCCGCATTCGTGCGAAATCGTCGATCCGAAGATCTTCGATGTCGCATTCGAGGAGTTTCGTCACCGCAGCGTGGCCTTCTTCCTTCGTAAGTCACTCAGCGGAAGCGGCTTCTGGGAGTCGCACATCGGCAAATACCGCCGGGAAGTTCTCACGGCCTTGGACTTCAAGAAATATCAGCCGCACAACATCTATGAAGCCACGTTCGTGTCGGAGATGGTCTTCACGCACGCATATCACGAGCAAGACCCCTCCACCCACGCGATGTACACGCTCTTCGAACAGACCGGCGAAGTCACCGAGAAGTTCGGCAAGCCCCGACTGAAGATGGCGACGCCGTACTTGATCAAATGGAAAACCCATTGGTCGGCTCTCATGATCTTCAAGAGCTTCCCCAAGAAGCAAAAGGGGCAGCTCATCTACTGCCTGCTGCGCTATGCGCTTTGGACGTGCCGCACCATCGCGAGCAGAACCCGATACCTCGTACGCGAAAGTTTCGTCGCTTTTCGTAACGGCGCGCCATGGAGCCCGCGGTACCATCGCTGGCGAAAACAGCTCGCGAATCATCCGGAGCTCAAGCACGCCGCTCACATGGTTCGTCGCTGCGACTACAACGAGATGCTGATTCAGTTCTGTGTCGAGGGGGTGAATCATCTGCACGACCACGTCCTCGACCAAGCCAGCCTCGTGCTCGATGTCGGTGCATTCGACGGCGAATACGCAGAGAAACTGTACCGCCGATACCAATGCGAAATTCATTGCTTCGAGCCGATCCCGGAATTCTGCCGTCGTGCCGAGCAGCGCTTTCGCGGCAATCCCCGCGTCCACGTTCACCAGACCGGACTGAGCGATCGTACGTATAGCTCGATGATGAGCATGCGGGGACTCGGCTCTTCGGAATTCGGGTTCGCGCTCAGGAAGCGACCCGTACATATGAAAGATGTGTCCGAGGTGTTCGCGACCTTGGATCGGGACGTCGATCTGCTGAAGATCAATATCGAAGGCGGCGAATACCCTCTACTGAAGCGCATGCTCGAACAGGACCTTTTGCGACGCTGCAAGAAAGTGCTCGTACAATTCCACGACAAGCCGATTTCGGCGCGGCTTGCACGGAAACTGCGTTCCGAGCTGATTGCAGGGATCGAAAAGACGCACAATCCGACGTTCAGCTATCCGTTCGTCTGGGAAGGATGGGAACGGAAGCCATCGGTTGCGCAGAGCAACGAGATTCCCTCACCGATCGCGCAGGTTTCGAGTCAACGCGCGGCGGGATCCTGAGCTCGTATGGGCTCGACTCATGTTCGCGCCAATCGTCCGCAAACTGAGCATGAGATGAGAATGGCTTGGTTCAACAGATCGAAGCCGGCGGGCCAGCAGGACGGTAAAGCCGAAGCCATCGCATTGGCGAAACGCAACCGTTTCGCCGAGGCAATCGTCATCGGGACGGCTGAAAATCGCTCGCGACCGGACGAAGAACTGGAGCGTATGCTGGCCGGATGGCGCGTTCAGGCAACGAAGGCCTTACCGTCACGCAAGCCCAACCCCAACTGGCCGCCTCGGATGGAGGATCCTTTCCCTGGCCTCTCCGGATTGCCGGAAATCGCCGCCGCGGACTTGACCACGAACGTGTTGGCCGGCGCGATCCTCCACCACGGTGCTCTGTTGGTCCGCGGACTCATCTCCAAAGAAGAAGCAGCCCGACTCCGACCTGGCATCGACGAGGCGTTCCGTGGCTTTGCCTCATGGCTGAAGAACAGCAAGTCGCCTCCGACGCCCTGGTTCTCTCCGATCAGGAATTTCAGATTGTTGCGACTCTCCCGCACGAGACGGTGGATTTACGGCGGCGGCGGCACATGGCTCGCCGATTCACCGCGCATGCTCTTTGAAATCACCGAGTTGCTCGGGCGCACTCGTGTTCCTGACATGGTTGCAGAATATCTCGGCGAAAGGCCCTTGCTATCGGTCGGCAAGACGACGTTGCGCAAGGTTTCGGCCTCTCAAGTAACGACTGGCTGGCACCAGGACGGCAGGTTCCTTGGCGAGGGCATCCGCAGCGTCAATCTTTGGCTCGCGTTGTCCGACTGCGGTCGCGACGCCCCAGGCCTCGATTTGGTGCCGAAACGCATTCCCTACATCGTGGAAACCGGCACGCGTGGAGCAGTGCTGGATTGGACCGTCGCACCCGACATCGTCGAGCAACTGGCGAAAGATGCGCCGGTGTACAGCCCCGAGTTCTCAGCCGGAGATGCCTTGCTGTTCGACCACTACTTCTTGCACCGTACCAGCTTGCCCGAAGAGTGCACCAGAGATCGTTACGCGCTCGAGTGCTGGATGTTCGCACCATCGTGCTTCCCGCACTATCAAGGCGCGATGCTGCTGTGACAGGCGAAGGCTAGACGGCCATCCCACCCAGATTGCGCTCGCTGAGTCCGGTCACCGTCGTCTCAATAGCGGCGCACGGCCTCAATGATCTTGTAAAAGTAATACTCGATCTTCTTGCAGAGCCGCTCTCGCCTTAGAAGATCTTTGAAGTACTTCCCTTGGAGATCGTCGTCGGATATCGACGAGCATCTCGTGCCCGTGACGATGCTGTAGACGAGTATGTCGTCCAGCGCCGCCTCAGCGGCCCCAGGTACTTTCGTTGCGAACACCATGATGCCGGGAAGACTAAAGTCCTTCTCCAAGCTCACGATGTCCATGTCGGCGAATATCGCCCGAAAGTCTTCTTCCTCGAATCGCCAAAAATCGTGGGGATATCCGTGATACGGCATTCCGTACGATCGGGTGGTCAAGAGCAAATGACCGCCAGGTCTGAGTGCGTACTTCAGATTTCTGACTGCGCTTCTCCAATCGCGAACGTGTTCCAAGACCTCGGTCGAGATAACCACGTCGAAAGACGCTGCGTCGAAGCGCTGCGGGATATCCTCGATCGAACAGACGACATCGACGTTCTTCCCAGGAGCGATGTCGATACCGAGGTACTCCGATGGTCCCCAACGTTCCAGCACTTCGCGCAGACCACCATTCACATCCGCGGCGCCCACCTCCAGCACTCGCTTGCCCCGCACCATGTCTGGCGACAGCGACCTGAAGCAGAACAAAAGCGAACCCACGTTGCACATGGAGCGATGTTAGTAGTTGCAGCGAGGAGTTGAAAGCTTGCGGGACGGGCTTACGACAGTGGCCTTCGCCAACCGCATCCTTCGTCGTCTCTAGCGCGACAGCGTTCTCTTGCAACGAGGCGTGCGCGATCCGTTCGACGCGAGCGCCTTATACCATCGCGAACTCATGATCCATGTCGTCGCGCACCACAGAGGCGCGCACAAACACATTACCGCGGAAGGCACGGCCGGGCATGTCGGCACGTCATGCGCGAGGCGTCGAATCTTTCCTCACGTAATCCCACAGCGCATAAAAGTCCTTTCTCGTGTAAGCGACGCTCGCTGGATCCTGCGACCAATCGAACGGACCCAAGTAATACTGCCCGACGCCGACGCCCGTTCCGGCACCCATGAGCCCCGGAGGCGGAGCGTCGAAGTGTTCCTTCCAGAAACGCTCCGAGAAAAACAGCGCGCAATAATCGAGAAACATGAATTCGTCGATGAATACGTAGCCCTTCTCGGTGAGATGCGGCCAGAGATTCACGATGCAGTCGTGGAGACTCGCCTGGAAGTCCACATCGAGAAAACACAGCACGATGGGCTCGGTGTGCCTTGGAAGCGTATCGCGGAACCAGCCCCGCCGGAACTCGCAACGCTCGATGACCCCAAAGCGCCGCACATTCTCCTTTACGAGCTCGAGATCGCCCCTGAACAATCCCGCCGCACTTTCCTTCGCATGTCGGTCGCCTGGCTCGCCTTCAGGCAGCCCCTCGAAGGAGTCGTACACGATGAGCTTGCGGCCGACGATATCGCAGATGAGGGACAAATTGGCCGTCGACCCGCCAAGCCAGCAACCGCACTCGACGACCACGCCATCGACCTCGGGTGGGATTTCGAGGAGCTTCGCTGCCATCGCCATGTGCGCCTTGTAGGACGTGCCCGTGCGGATGCGAAGCGCGTTCTTGCACATGCGGAACGCAAGCTTGAGCTTCTTCCACCAAGTCATCCGATACGCAGGATGAATGCGCCGCGAATCGAGCAACCAGGCGGAAACGAAAACCATGCTGAGCATGTGGTACAGCTCGCGGGGACGCAGCTTGCTGCATACCTCGAGCAGCGAGCGCGTCGGCTTCCCGGTTCCGAATCCAGCTTTGTCGACGCCGCGCGTCGCGCGGTCCTTGCTCATGAGCGCACGCGACGACTGGATAGGCTTGCGGCAGCGGATAACGAACAGCCCGAACGCGGCGAGACTACAGCCGTCAGCTTGAGATGCGCCCCTGCCATTTTCGGGCACGAGGATTTCGATCCGATCAAAGCGATGCGTCCTACCATATCGTGACACCGATCACGTGAATGAGTAACGGGATTCTCTCATTCATCCAAAGAGCTCATGCTATGGTCCCTCCCTATTTGCCGCAACCGCGGTCACTCGACGGCGAGATGCCGTTGCTTTTGGGCGCCGCCTATCGATCTTGCAGGGTCAATCGTCCGATCGTTCGCGAATGAAATGCGAATCTCGTTCCTCCATGAAGGACCGCAAGCCAACGTGCGATCATGAGCCAAGACGCTGTGCCGAGCTGCTCGGCTGCGCAGTAGCGGGCGGCCGCCGACCATAGCACCGCCGGCACGAGCGAAAAGCTGGCGAAGCAAGATCGTAGCCACGGACAATCCATCGGTGCCCTGCGAATCGAGGATCAGGAAACTCAGCGGCAATCCAAGCGCGCCGAGCGTCAGCAGCAGGCCATAACGCTGAATGCGATCGACGAGCAGTCCGAACGCCGGCGTCAGAAACACCGCTGCGAGGAACACATAGCTATTCAGCGTGCCGGCCGCTTCGAGCATTCCAAACTATGGAGTCACCCCAAAAGGCGTATGGAAGATTGAACCGGGACAGTTTTTGCGTGCGGTTCGAGTCTGCTCGGGAGCTGTCGAAATTGATGAGCTGACCATCGAGGTCTGGACGACCAGGGGGCGCACCCTGGAGGATCGACGCGATCGCGCCAACACGTCAACAGCAACAGGCGGATCGTGGGCAGCCGCGTCGAGTTAAAGCGCCGTTCATCGAGCGCGATGGCTCGCCCCGTTTACGGAAAGTTTGACGGACTAACGACGGGTGCCGTCTACGAGAAGACGGCACCGCTAAAGTGAAAGCGAAGTGCGTTTGGATTAGCGACAGCTGCGTGTCTTCACACGCAGCTGTCACATCGATGGCTTACAGCCCGAAGTTGACGCGGAAACCGCCGTACACGAAGCGGCCGACTGCGCTGATCGGATAGGTCAGGCTGTAGTCGGGACGCTCGTTCGTGAGATTCCGGACGCCTGCGTAGACCTGATAGGCGTTTGCGAAATCGTACGCGACGTGCAGATCGTGCTGCTGGAAAGCGTCGTAGTAAATGTTATCGGGCGACGCGATATCCGGCTGAGCAGCGATCTCGAGCAGCGTGAAGCGCGCGGTCTTGCTGAAGTACGAGTAGCCGTAGTTCACGGTGAGACCATGGAAATACCAGGTCGCATCGAAACTCGTCTGCCACTTCGGACGATACGCGGTCGTGCGCTCGTTGATCTGGTCCGCACCGATCGTCGGGATCGTCGTCAGGCGATCGAGCCGATTGCCGACGAGCGACAAGCGGAACGTGCCGATATCCGAATCGACGCCGAACCGCGCCGGATCCAGCAGATAGGCCAGATTGAAGTCGATACCGCGCGTACGGAACGACGCCACGTTCTCAGGCTGCACGATGAACGAGTCGATGCCGCCCCGCTCCGGATCGCGGGTCAGCGCATCGCAGAACACGTTGTCGAGCGTCGGCTGATCGACGCAGGTATCGGCGATGTCCTGAGCGTCCGCTGTGCTGATCGCACCCTTGATATTGATGTCGTAGTAGTCGATCGAGAGCGCAAGGCCCGGAATGAAACGCGGACGGAACACTGCGCCGAACGTGTAGCTACGCGACGTCTCTTCGCTCAGATTCGGATTGCCTTGCTGGAAGCCCGGAATCGAAGCGGAGTTCGGATCCGTGTACGTCGACGGATCGATTCCCAGCTCGGACAAGAGCGCCGCGCAGTTCGCCGCACGGTACTGCGTTCCGTTGTTCACGTTCGCGATATCGCAAGGATCGTCGATGAACTCGAACGTCTGGCTCTGCGGCGAGAACAGCTCCGAGATATTCGGCGCACGCACCGATTCGGACACGGTGCCGCGGAACGAGATATCGCTGACCGGCGCCCACAATGCGCCCGCATTCCAAGTGGTCGTCGAACCGACGGTCGAATAGTCGGACTGACGCAGCGCGCCGGACACCTGCAGTATCTCGGCAAACGGCGCGTCCTTCAGCAGCGGCACGCGGACTTCGAGGAATCCTTCCTTCACGTCGAACTTGCCGTCGGTCGGCAGGATGACATTACCGAAGGTCAGGCCTTTCTGATTTTCGATCGGCGGATTCGCGCGGCTCGTCTCGCGGCGCCACTCGACGCCGACCACCGCATCGATCTGACCGGCCGGCAACGTGATGCCTGGTACCGGACCGGACACATATGCATTCACGACGTTCTGAGTGATCTTCGCGCGCTCCACGCTGTCCAGCATGATCCAGTCGAGCGCAGCTGGATCCGCAACGCCTTCGCCCAGAATGTTCAACGGCAAGCAGCCGCTGGAAGGACCGGGCGTGAATGACAGCTCACCCGAGAAATCGAAGCTCTGATACGGCTGATCGGGCAATGCCGTCGGGTCGAGATTCGAACGGCAGGTCGGCAGTCCCGTGTTCGGGTCGGTCACGACATCGATGGCCGCCAGGAAGCGATCGGAGTAGCGATTGTTGAGGTAGACCGAACGGACGTCGGTCTGACCGAACACATACGACGCTTCGTAGTGGTAGTCGCCGCCGAAGATGTCGCCGTTCAAACCGATCACGCTACGGAAGGTTTCGCGCGTGTTGTCTTCGCCGCGGACGCCGAAGTCGAAGTTATCGCGATTCACCAGGAAGCCGTCCGGGGCGAGCTCGGCCACAGCCGGGGAAATGAACGGATTGTCCGGCGAGAAGTACAAGTAGAAATCGAACGTCGGCTGATCGTAGGCGATACCGGTGCCGCGTGCGTACTTGGCTTCCGCGAACAGCTTCGCCGCGTCGTTGAACTCGTAGTTGAGGAACAAGCTGGCGATCGTGTTCTCGTTCTTGCTACGCAGCTCGCCGAGATAGTCGGCCGTGGGCGTGCCCGAACCGCCTTGCGAGTAGTACGGCGGGACAAACCGACCGTAATCGAACGGCGAACCGTCCGGCAGCACATCCGGCCATCCGTCGAAGTCGACGTCGATGCCACCGGCACGCGCGCTATCGCCGAAGCGAATGTCGTTGAGCGGAATGCGATCGGGAATATTCGGATCGTCGTCCGGATCGTCAGGATTGCGCTGTATCGAGGTGTAGTTCGTACCGCGCAGATACTTGCGGTCGGTGGAATGCAGGCGACCTTCGCGCGTGTACTCGATGGAGCCCGAGAGATTGCCGCGTCCTTCCGCGAAATTGAAACCTGCAGTCAGCGAAGCCTGAACGTCCTCGGGCTTGCCGCCGTCGCCGGCACCGTACTGCGCGCGGCCGACGATGCCCTCGAAGTTCTTCTTCATCACGAAATTGACGACGCCGGACACAGCGTCCGCACCGTACACGGCCGAAACGCCGCCGGTGACCACATCGACCCGCTCGATCAGATCGCTCGGAATCGTGTTGATGTCGACCGATGCGGTCTGCGGCAACTGCGCAACGTGGCGGCGGCCGTCGACCAGCACGAGCGTGCGATCCGTGCCGAGATTACGCAGATTGAGCAGGTTGAGGCCGTTGGAGCCGATAAAGTTGTTGGTCGTGCGATTGGAATCGTAAGACCCGACGAGCGCCGGCTGCGTACGCAGGAACTCGGTGAGGTTGGTGACACCGGCGTTGGCAATGGCCTCGGCGCTCACGGAAACCGTGGGGGTCGGTGCGTCGAATTCATTCGCGCGAATACGCGAGCCGGTAACGACCACCTCTTCGACCTGCTCGTCTTCTGCGGCCAGAACGCTGGTTGCGCTCAAAGCTCCGCATGCAACAGCGATGGCAAATGCAATCTTCGGATTTCGGACTCTCACAGCTACAGGCTCCTCGATAGTAAAGACAAGGCCCGCAGCCAGACCGGCGAGCCCCTCCTTGCAGCGCCCCAGCTCCCTATGGCGATTTTTGCAGTGCAAGAAGCTGGCATGCATCCTACTGAGAAGTTACTGCATCGAACAATTCCCGTCATCGCATCGGGCTTTGTCCGATGTTGCGGGATGGGTAAACCCTACAACCCGGTGGATGCATGAGGGATCGCCTGATGCCCCTTCAACCCCGCAACAGTGGTTGCGCTGGCGGCCGGCTGACGACGGACGCACCCCGTTCAGCATGCTCGAGCGAAGGGATGCTCGTGGGCCGAACGACAGGCGTGAATTCGTCGGCAACTCCTCCCCCGCAACGCAGGGGAGGATCGGCAAGACGCGATTAGTAAACCAATAGAGATTAGTAATAGACCTGTAGCGACTTCGCGTCGTAGTCGCGCAGTTCGTTGAAGCGTCCCTGTTTCACCTTGGCAACCCACTCGGGGTCCTGCAGGATCGCGCGCCCGACTGCAACCAGATCGAATTCGCCGCGATCGAGCCGCTCGAGCACGTCATCGAGCTTGCCCGCTCGAGAGCCCTCGCCGCGGAATGCGCCAGTGAATTCCGAGGTCAATCCCACCGAGCCGACACTGATCGTCGGCAGACCGGTGAGCTTTTTGACCCAGCCCGCGAGATTCAATCCCTTCGGTCCATCGACGTCCGGGAACTCGGGCTCGAGAATTCTGCGCTGAGAGCAGTGGATCGCGTCGACACCTGCATCGCGCAGCACTCCGACCCAGCGCTCCAATTCTTCCGGTGTCTTCGCAACCTTCGCCGCGTAGTCGACCGACTTCCATTGGGAAATCCGAATGATGATGGGGAAGTCGCCCACGGCAGCACGGCAACGCCGAATCACCTCTGCCGCGAACTCGGCACGCCGCTCGATCGAGCCGCCGAAACGATCGGTGCGTTGATTCGTTCGCTCCCAGAAGAACTCGTCGATCAAGTACGCATGCGCGCCGTGCAGCTCGATGCAATCGAATCCGAGACGTTTCGCATCGGCTGCCGCATCGGCAAACGCTTGTGCCATATCGAGCACTTCGGCTTCGCTCGGCTCTTCGCCGACCTTCTTGCCCATCAGCGTGATGCCGGAAGGTCCGTCGGACGGCGCATCCGGGAAGTGTCCCGTGCCGGGCTTGCGCGACATGCCCTGGTGCCAGAGCTGCGGCCCCATCTTGCCGCCCGCCGCATGTACTGAATCGATCACGCGCTTCCATCCCTCGAGCGCCGCCTCGCCCCAGAACAATGGAATGTTCGGGTTATCTCCCGCGCCTTTGCGCCGAACCAAGGTGCCTTCGGAAAGAATCAAACCGACCTCGTTCGCCGCGCGCCGAGTGTAATAAGCGGCATTTTCCTCCGTCGGGATGCCTCCCGGGGAATGCGCCCGCGTCATCGGCGCCATCACGACGCGATTCTTCAGTTCCAAGCCACGGATCTTGAAAGATCGAAACAAAGGAGAAACGTCAGTCATGTACACCACACAGAAAGTTCGGACGGGGTCACCGGCACTGCGAATCGTATCGATCCGCTGAAGCCCCGATTTGCAAGATCGTCCGGCCGCACGGCAAAAACACCGCGTTGACCGTGTCGAGCCTTGTCCGTTCGAGTTGCTCACACGGGGGCGGCTCCTGCGCACCGGCGGGCGAGCCTAGCACCCGCCAATTTCACAACACAAGTGACTTCCTGTGAGCGAGCCCTCTCGAGATCAGTACAGACGAAGCAGTCCTAGCGCAACCGCACACTCTCACTCCAAGCAAAGAAACGATACCCGTGCTCGTCGGCGACTTGATCGCCGTCGACACCTTCAACGGATTCTGTGCAATCGTCCGTACACCGGCTCAGCCGTCCCTGTGTCGCTCGACGCCTGTGTGAACGGGCACGCTCGGCGGATTGCGCTCTGAGAACTGACCGTTCCAATACGCGTAGTATGGATATGGCGGCGTGACCGCACTCGCGGTATCGAGCGCACGCATCTGTTCGTCGGTGAGACTCCAACCGACCGCACCCAGATTGTCTTTGAGCTGCGCCTCGTTGCGCGCACCGATCAAGACGGTGGCGACGCTCGGACGCTGCAACAGCCAATTGATCGCGATCTGCGGGACGCTCTTGCCGGTCTCGTGCGAGATCGCATCGAGCGCATCGACTACGCGATAGAGCCGCTCATCGTTCACGGGCGGAGCAATGTGCGAGGTTTCGTGCAGACGGCTTTGCGCTGGAAGAGGCTGGCTGCGTCTCACACGGCCGGTCAAGCGTCCCCATCCGAGGGGGCTCCACACGATCGTGCTCACATTCTGATCCAAGGCGAGCGGCATCAGCTCCCACTCGTAGTCGCGCCCGATCAAAGAGTAATAGGCTTGGTGGGCCACGATGCGTGCGTAGCCGTATCGATCGGCGACCGCGAGCGACTTCATCAGCTGCCATCCAGAGTAGTTGGACACACCGACGAAACGAACCTTTCCCGACTCAACGAGATCGTCGAGCGTTGCCATGACACTCTCGACCGGCGTGAACGCGTCGAATTGATGAAGCTGGAGGATATCGATGTAATCGGTCTGCAACCGTTGCAGCGCCCGCTCGACGCCGCGGATCAAGTGAGTTCGCGAAGAACCGATGTCGTTGATATCGGCGCCGACTCGCAAGCCGATCTTCGTCGACAGGATGGCATTCTGGCGGCGCCCCTTCAGAGCCGCACCAAGAATCGCCTCGGACGCCCCGTCCGAATATGCGTCCGCTGTGTCAAAGAAATTCACGCCCGCGTCGAGGCACAGATCGATGATCCGCTTGGCTTCCTCGATATTTGTGTTGCCCCAGGCGCCGAACAACGGCCCCTTGCCGCCGAACGTTCCTGCACCAAATCCCAGCACAGGCACCTTGAAGCCGGACGACCCCAGCACGCGATATTCCATGACTGACTCCTCGAATCTCGTAGCAGGAGATCGCACGGTATCGACGTCGGTCTGACGGTAGAATCCTCGTCCGAGCGAATCTGTTTTCGCGTTTCATTGAAAATGACGGACCGTCTCGCGGATCTGCAGCTGTTCCTGCGCGTGCTCGACATGGGTTCGATCAGCGCTGCTGCCCGCAGCCTCGATTTGTCTGCGGCGGTCGCGAGCCAGCGGCTGAAGCGTTTGGAGCGAACGTTGGGCGTCAAGCTGTTCCATCGCAACACACGGCAGCTGCGAGCGACGCCGGAAGGTCTCGCGCTCGCTGAACGAGGTCGAGGACTCATCGAGGATCTGGAAGCGCTGACGAGCAGCCTCAAGCAAGCTGCGAAGGAAATCACCGGCACGCTCCGCGTTACCGTACCTGCAGCATTCGGTCGTCAATACATCTCTCCGCTGTTACCGGAATTCCTGCGCCGGCACCCGTCGCTTCGGCTCTCGGTGGACATGAGCGACACGATGGCGGATCTGATCGGAGAAGGGTTCGATCTAGCGATTCGCATCGGACAGCTAGAAGACTCGAGCCTCATCGCGCGCCGTCTCAGCGCGAATCGTCGCGTGCTCTGTGCAGCGCCGAGCTATCTGAAGCGTCGCGGTATGCCGCGTCATCCGGATGAGCTACGGGACCACGACTGCCTCTTGATGCTCGGTCCGAAAGGCGCGCGCGATCAGTGGACGTTCACTGCGCCCGACGGCTCCGTAACGCACGTCCACGTCCGCGGCCGATTGGAAAGCAACATGGGCGAAGCGATTCGGGACGCCGCCATCGCAGGACTCGGAATTTCGTTGCACTCTCTCTGGCACGTTTGCGACGACTTGCGCGCAGGCCGACTACAGCTCGTCTTGCCCGAATATCGGCATCCGGACAGCGCGATCTACGCCGTCATGCCGCCGCGGCGTCTGATGCTGCCGCGTGTACGCGTATTCATCGAATTCCTATCGGAACAGTTCCAACCCGTCCCGCCTTGGGAACGAAAATCGCTCGCCCCGATCCCCTCTTCGCGCCGTTGATGTAAAGCGCTCTGACGCTCAAACGCGCAACGCGTCCCGCCTCACGTGCCGCGATAAAGATCAGCCGTGGCTTGACTCTTTAAGCGCCAGTGCCTCGGTCTCAATCGAAGATCTTGCCGTGCACGGCTTCTGCTCTTGTTTCGCGGAATCGAATCTGCCGTGAAGTCTCCGAGAGAGCCAACACACTCGCAATAGGCTCGCTCGTAACCGTCTGCGCGTTTGTCCTGACTTTCATCCATCGCACATTCGAGAGACGCTGTGCGCTGATCGAGTGATAAGTCGGGAGCCGAGCGATGAAGATCCGCGCCGCCGTGACCCACCGCCAGGGTCAGTCCTTTGCCATCGAGACCGTCGATCTCGCCGCACCCAAATCGGATGAGGTGTTGATCAAAGTCGTGGCGACGGGCGTCTGCCACACCGACGCCGTAGCGCGCGATTTAGGCGTTTCTCCTTATCCGATCGTCCTCGGTCATGAAGGCGCGGGCATCGTCGAGAGGATCGGCGAAAACGTGACGAGCCTTGCGCCAGGCGATCACGTGGTCGTGTCGTTCGCGCATTGCGGTCGATGCGAGAACTGTTTGACCGGCCGCCCAACCGTTTGCACGCGCTTCAACGAACTGAACTTCGGCGGCCGCATGGAAGACGGCACCTATCGCCTTAGACAGGGCGACACCGATCTCTGCACCTTCTTCGGCCAGTCCTCCTTCGGCACGCACGTCGTCGCTCACGAAAGAAATGTCGTGAAGATGGATAGAGATGTGGATCTATCTTTGCTCGGTCCGCTGGGCTGCGGCATTCAGACCGGTGCCGGCACGGTGCTCAATCGACTCAAACCGGAGTTCGGCACGTCGATTGCCGTCTACGGCTGCGGCGCCGTCGGCCTGAGCGCGATCATGGCCGCGCGAATCGCGAACTGTCAGTACATCTTCGCCGTCGACGTGCACGACAACCGCTTGCAGCTCGCCGAGGAGCTCGGCGCGACGCACGCGCTGAACGGAAAACAGGTCGACGTCGTCAAGGAGATCAAAGCGGCATCCGGCGGCGGCACTCACTACGGCGTGGAAACTACCGGCGTGCCGGCCGTCGTGCGCCAATGCCTGCATGCGTTGCGTCCCTTGGGACAGGCTGCCATCGTCGGCGTGACGCCGGAGATGAACATCGACGTGCACAACGATCTGATGGCAGAAGGCAAAGCGATGATCGGCGTCATCGAAGGCGATTCGGTCCCTCGCGTGTTCATCCCCAAGCTGATCGAGTTCTACAAAGCCGGAAAATTCCCGTTCGACAAACTGGTGAAGTTCTACGCCTTCGATGAGATCAACCAAGCCTTCGAGGACTCCGCCAAAGGTACGACGATCAAACCCGTCCTGAAGCTTGCGTGATCCGGAGCGAGACGAAGCTGGATCCCGGCCTCGATGGGCCGACCGAACTTTTCCTTGGATTCCTGGGCTTGGGAAAGCATCGGACCGCGGTCACATAGAATGTGACCATACCGAAGCGTTCTATGCTCTCCTCCCCCAAGGAAGGGTTTGCGCCGATCATCGAGAGCAACCGCGCCAAACAACTACAGGTCGAGCAGGAAAGCGCGATCCACTGCCGCGCGAGGCGAGCGACCTTCGTCGAAGAATGGCCGCCATGCTTCCCAATCGACGTCCTCGCGTCGGACGTCCGGCATGACTTCCGCCAAGAAGCTGCGCAAGGCGTCGACCACCCCTGCTTGCCAATCGTGCCAAGCATCCATGGGCGATCTCCTTTAAGAGCCCGCGCGCGCGAACGACTGGTCGCGCATAGATCTCGTCACCATGTGCGTCTCCACTTTTAGGTGGAGCGATGCTAGTAATGCGCGCGATAACGAAACAATTTCCGTACGGTTACGAGCCAGTCACAAACGAGCGAGACACGGACTCGGAATCGCAGCACATCATGCCATCTGCGCCAGCGTTCTGCGGAAGCGCGCATGCGCGATCCAAAAGAATGCGGCGCCGATGGCGACGATGGCGGCGAGCTGCGGCCAGATGATGTTCAGCCCCGCGCCGCGATAGAGAATGGCTTGGCTCGCCGCAACATAGTGCGTCGTCGGCGCGAAGAGCATCACGTTCCGGACGAGCTCCGGCATGCTCTCGCGCGGCGTCATGCCGCCGGAAAGCAACTGCAGCGGGACGATGATGAGCATCATCAACAGCGCGAACTGCGGCATCGTCCGGGAGAACGTTGCCAGCAAGATGCCCATCGAGGTCATGGACGCAAGCGTCAGCACCCCCGTGAACAAGAACAGCAACCGGGAGCCCTGAATCGGCGAACCCAGGATCATCTCGACGACGAGCACGAGCGAGAGTCCGGTCGCGACGATCGTAACGAGCCCCATGGACCAGATCTTCGACACCATGATCTCGAAGGGCGTGACGGGCATGACGAGCAGGTGCTCGATCGTGCCGCGCTCGCGCTCGCGAATCAGCGCCGCACCCGTGAGAATGAGCGACACCAAGGTCACGCGGTCGATGATCGTCATCACGCCGAGAAACCATGATCGCTGCAGCGTCGGATTGAAGCGTGCGCGCATCGTCAGCTCGACGGGCGAGGATGCCGTACGCCGGTAGCCCTGCAGGAACTCGGTCACCTCGCCGCTCACGATCTGCTGCACCGCACCGCTGCCGATGAACGCCTGGCTCATGCGCGTTGCGTCGACGTTGAGCTGAATCTCCGGTTTTCGGCCGGCGAGGACGTCCCGCTGGAACCCGGTCGGGATCACCAACGCAAACGTGAACTCTCCTGCATCCATGCCGGGATCGAGCTCCGACAGCGCAATCATCACCGGACGTTGGAAATGCGGCGGATAAAAGGCCGATGCGATGCGACCCGACAGCGGCGAACGATCTTCGTCGACGATCGCGATTGCGGCCTTGTGCAACGATTCCGGCACTGCCGTCGCCGATGTGTAGATCGACAAGGTGAAGGCATAGACGATCAGGAGGATCAGCATCGGATCGCGTGCGATGCTCCAGAGCTCCTTGACGCCGAGCCGATAGATGTTCGACACGACACGCCGCATTCGGGCCCGCTCGGTGATGGCAAGATCCCCGCTTCCGCCCTTCGCGGATTCGGGAGGCGAAGACTCGAGCGCCCGTTCCTCGCTCATCTCATGCATCCTGCTTCTTCAACAACCCGATGGACACGAGCACTGCCACCGGAACGGCGGCAACGATCGCCCAGAACGAGCCCTGTAAATCGCCGAAATCGAGCGCTTTACCGAACACGCCGCGGCTGATCGTCACCATGTGCGTGGTCGGCTGCAGCCGACCGATCACATAGCCGAAGCCTTCGAGCGACGACACGGGATTCAGAAGCCCCGCGTACTCGACCGACAGCACGATACTGAAAATCATGGTCAGCAGGATGGCCGCGGTCTGAGTGCGCGTGAACGTCGAACAGAACAAGCCGAACCCAGTCGCATAGATGACGAACACGAACATCGACAGCGCCAGCGCGGTAAAGCTGCCCTTCACGGGCACCCCGAACACCGTGATCGACAGCAGCGTCAGCAAGAGGAAATTGACGAACGCTAGCCCCACATAGGGAAGTTGTTTGCCGAGCAGGAACTCGGTCCGCGTCGTCGGCGTCGCGTAGAAATTGATGATTGAGCCCAGCTCCTTTTCTCGCACGACCGACAATGCCGTCAGCATGGCCGGAATCAGCATCAGCAGAATCGGAACGACCGCCGGAACGATCGCGGGCAAGCTTTCGACATCCGGGTTGTATCGATAACGCGTTTCGATACCGATCGCGGCTGCGGGCGTATAGCCGAGCCTTTCTTTCGCCTGCTGGAGGAGCCAAAGCTGATGCATGCCCTGCACGTACCCCTGCACGGTCTCGGCACGCTGCGGCATCGCACCGTCCACCCACGCGCCGATCTCGACCGAATCGCCGCGCTGAATGCTCCGCGCGAAACCGGGTGGGATCTCGATGGCCAACGCGAGCTCGCCGGTGCGCATGCGATGATCGAGCTCCTCGTAGTCGGCGATGGGCGGGCGTTCGATGAAGTACGGGGAGCCCGCGAGATTGAGCGTGTAGCTGCGACTGAGCCCCGTCTGATCGCGATCGAGCACGGCAAAGGCCAAATCGTCGACGTCCAAACTGATCCCGTATCCCATGATGAACATGAGAATCGCGCTGCCGAGCAAGGCGAGCGCGGCGCGTACCGGATCGCGTTGCAACTCGAGCGTTTCGCGCATCGTGTAGCTCAGCATCCGTTGCAGACTGAAGCCGCGCTTGCGCGCGCTCGTATGACTTTCAGTGCGCACGCTGTCCGCCACCGCGCTATCCGACACCGCAGTGCCTGCGCCCGCATCTTCCAGATACGCGATGAAAGCATCCTCCAGCGTCGCCACGCCTCGCCGCTCGATCAGCCTCGCCGGCGCGTCACTCACGAGCACCTTCCCCGCATGCATGAGCGAAATGCGATCGCACCGCTCGCCCTCGTTCATGAAATGCGTGGAAATGAAAATCGTGACGCCGTCCTTGCGCGAGAGATCGATCAGCAAACGCCAGAAATCTTCGCGCGCGACGGGGTCCACGCCCGAAGTCGGCTCGTCCAGAATGAGAAGCTCTGGACCGTGCACCAGTGCCACTGCAAGCGACAGACGCTGACGCACGCCGAGCGGCAAGCGCATCGGCAGCTCGTCGGCCAATGCCATGAGCCCGAAGCGCTCGAGTATTTGCTCGACGCGCGCCGGGATGTTTTCCTCCGGAACATGGAACAGCCGTGCGTGGAGCACCAAGTTCTGCCGCACCGTCAACTCGGTATAGAGCGAGAACGACTGCGACATGTAGCCGACACGCCGCCGCGTCTCCATGTCGTGGGCGTCAACGGGCCTGCCGAACAGCTTGGCCTTGCCTTCGCTCGGCGCGAGCAAGCCGGTGAGCATTTTCATCGTCGTCGTCTTGCCGCAGCCGTTCGAGCCGAGAAAGCCGAAAATCTCGCCACGCCGGATCCGAAAGCTCACGTGATCGACCGCGACGAAATCGCCGAAACGCATCGTGAGCTCGTTCGCCTCGATCGCAATGTCTTCGGCTCCGCCAGTCGAAAGCGGCGGAATCGTCACTTCCGTATAGCCGCGTCGCTTGTCTTCGGGCAGAAGCGCGATGAATGCGGATTCGAGCGACTTCGTCTGCGTGCGTTCGTACAGTTCTTGCGGTGTGCCCGTTGCAAGGATCCGGCCCGCATCCATCGCGACGAGCCAGTCGAAGCGGCTGGCTTCATCCATGTAGGCCGTGGCGACGATCACGCTCATGTCGGGACGCGACTGGCGAATATCGCCGATCAGATCCCAGAACTGCCGGCGGGCGAGCGGATCGACGCCGGTCGTCGGCTCATCGAGAATCAGGAGTGTTGGATCGTGGATGAGCGAGCAGCACAAACCGAGCTTTTGTTTCATGCCGCCGGATAGCTTGCCGGCCGGCCTCGACAAGAAGGGATACAGACCCGTCGCACGCGTGAGCAGATCGATTCGACGCCGCCGCTCCGCGGCATCGTGCCCGAACAGCCGCGCGAAGAATTGCAGGTTCTCCTCGACTGAAAGCGTCGGATACAGATTCCGTCCGAGCCCTTGCGGCATGTACGCGATGTCCGGGCAGACGCGATTGCGATGCTTTGCGCTCGACATGTCGCCGCCGAGGACGACGACCCTGCCCTCCTGCACGCGGCGCGTTCCCGCCAGCAATGACAGCAGGCTCGACTTGCCGACGCCGTCCGGTCCGATCACGCCGACCATGCAGCCCGACGGCACTTGAAGATCGATGCCATCGAGCGCGCGTACTTTCCCGTATCGCAGCGTGACGTTTTCGAGCACCGCGACCGGCGAGGCGAGCTGCATGGCAACGCTCATTCGGGGGTTCTAATCGCCAACTGCTCCGGCCAAGGCACGTTCGCGTCGAGCTTGACCCACGCCACGCCCGGCAGCCCTGTTTTGACTTGCGTCAAGTGCTTTTGCAGCAAATCGCGATCGATGTGCGCGCGAACTCGGAACATCAGCTTCTGTCGTTCGCTCGCCGTTTCCACCGTCTTGGGCGTGAACTGCGCGGTATCGGCGACGAACGACACCGTCGCCGGGATCACGTACTCCGGTGCGGCATCGAGAATGATCCGCACCTCGCTGCCGAGCGCGACGCGGCCGACGACGGTTTCGGGCAGAAAGAACGTCATGTAGACGTCGGAAAGATCGACGAGATTGAGGACCGGGGAACCGGCGCCGAGCACTTCGCCGGGCTGCGCGATCCGATATTGCACACGGCCGTCGCGCGGCGATGAGAGAACGCTGTCTTGGATGTCCGCCTCGATGCGCGCGACCGTGGCCGCCGCGGCAGCCGCTGCCGCTTCCGCACCCGCAATCTGTGTGCTGGCGGCTTCGACGGCGGACTGTGCCGCCACGACGCGCGCTTTCGCTGCATCGAGCGCCGCTCTTGCCGAACGCACGCGCGCTCGATCGTCATCCAATTCTTGACCGGAAGATGCGCCTTCCTTCGAAAGCACCTCGGAGCGGTTCAAGCGACGCTCTGCGGCATCGAGCGCGGCTTCGGCTTCGATCACCGTCGCCTGCGCCGCAGCGAGCTCGCTGCGGCGCATCGCCACCTGCGCTTTCGCGATCGCCACCGATGTGAGCGCCTGCTGATGCATCGCCCGCGCCTCGTCGCGCTGTGCTTCGAGCGTAATCACTTGCATCTTCGCGAGCGGCTGTCCCGCCTTCACGAAATCGCCCTCGCGGACGTAAATGTCCTCGACGCGCCCGCCGAGCTTCGCGGCCACGTTGATTTCGGTCGCTTCGATCCGTCCGTTGCCGCTGACGAATCCGTCGCCGAAACCTTCGGCCTGCAACGCGCGCCACAACACCCACGCGATCGCCGCCGCTGCGACGACGACTGCGGCAGCAATACCCCTTTTCTTCAAATCTTCTTTGGTCATTGCCATCTCGCTATTCGCCGCTCCCGAGCGCACCGCCGCCGAGCGCCGCGAACAAAGCCACCCGGCTCGATTGCAGCGCACTTTGGAGCTGCACGACCGCCTGTTCGGCATTCAGGAGGTCGCGTTGCGCATCGAGCACTTCGAGATAGCTCGCGGCACCGCTTTCGTAGCGGAGCTGCGCGAGACGGGCGCGTTCCGTCAGCGCGCGCAGCGCATTGCGCTGAATGTTCAGCTGTTCGCCCAGATAGTGATGAACCGACAGCGCGTCCGCGACGTCGCGAAACGCCGCCTGAATCGTCCGCTCGTAGTTCGCAACTGCAAGATCGCCCCGCACTTCGGCGAGATCGAGATTCGAGCGAAGCCGGCCGCCCGTGAAAATGGGCAGAGAAATCACCGGCGTGAACGACCACGCGCGGCTGCCGGATTCGAACAAGCCGTCGAGCTGAGCGCTGGCGGTCCCGAGATCGCCGGTCAATGCCACACGCGGAAAGAACGCCGCGCGCGCCGCGCCGATATTTGCGTGTGCGGCACGAAGCTGATGCTCCGCCGCGATGATGTCGGGCCGTTGCACGAGCAGATCCGACGGCAAGCCCGCACTCACGGCGCGTATCGGCTCGTCGTCGCGCTCGAAAACGTCGGTCCGCGGCGGCAGCTCGATTGGCGCACCGACGAGTAGCTCTAGCGCATGCCGATTCGTTGCACGCGCCTGTTCGAGCTGCACGGTCAGCGACTGGGCTTGCGTCAACAGCGTTTCGACCTGCATCAGCTCGAGCTGCGTGCCCGAACCGACCTCGTAGCGTCGCTTGAAAATGCGAAAGGACTCCTCGCGGGATCCCACGGTGCGGTTCGCGATCTCGAGCCGCCGATCCAGCTCGCGCTGCACCAACCATGCATTTGCGACCTGGCCGACAAGACTCACCGTGAATGCTCGGCGTGCGGCATCGGCAGCCAGGTAGTTTTCGATCGCCGCAATGTCCAGGTTGCGCACGCGGCCCCAGAAGTCGAGCTCCCACGTCGCAACGCCTGCTGCCACTTGATAGGCGCTGCTTACGGTGGAACGACCCAGGATGCTGAGATCGGCAGGCGTGCGCCCGCGGTCGCCCCCGGCACTCACAGCAACGTTCGGGAAACGGTCCGCACGTTGAATGCCGCGTAATGCTCGTGCTTCTTGCACGCGAAGAACCGCTGCGCGCAGATCGCGGCTGTTCTCGAGTGCCAGTTCGATGATCCCTTGCAGTTCAGCGTCCGAGAAGACGCTGCGCCACTCGACCGCCCCGCTCAATGCGCCATCGGTTCGAGGCGCATCGGCTGGATACGCGCTCGCAATCGGTGCGGCCGGCTGCCGATAGCCCGGTGCCATCGACGTGCACCCGGCGAAGAACGCCGCGACGACGAGCACGCATGTTGCTGCAAGCCTGGTTGATGTCGGAATGATCGGAGCTAGCTTCAGGTCCATTTAGCCTGAAATGCTCGCCGATCGCCCGACCCGCAGAAGTACGAGGATGCCGAAGCACGATCGGTACGACGTACGTACGTAAACAGGCTGATGAAAACCCCGCCCAGCCTGTGTCCTGCAAGAGACCTGACGCTCCCGCAGCATTGTCCGGCTATGCCGAAATCGTCTTCTCGGCAATGAGCTGCAGGATTGCGTTGTACGAGTCGACGAACTTCTGGATTCCCTCATCGAGAAGCTGGCGCGTCACGTCCTGCATGTCGATTCCGATCTCATGCAGCTCGCGCATGACGCGTTTGGCTTCATCGAGGTCCTGTTCTAGCGTCTCTGCCGGCTTGCCGTGATCTGCGAAGGCAGCGACGGTCTGCAGCGGCATCGTGTTGATCGTCTGCGGTCCGATCAGCGGTTCGACGTACAGCAAGTCTGGATAGGAAGGATTCTTCGTGCTCGTGCTCGCCCACAAGAGCCGTTGCGGCCGCGCGCCCGCCGCTTCGACGAAACGCCACCGTCCAGATGCGATCAGTTCCTTGTAGCGCTGATAGGCCAGCTTGGCATTGGCCACTGCCGCCTTGCCTAGTAGATGCTTGGCTTGCGTGACGCCGTTGTCGACCTTCTGCTGCAGAAGCTTGTCGACGAGCGTATCGATGCGGCTGACGAAAAAGCTGGCGACCGACGCGACATTCGACAGTGGCTTGTGCTCCGCCTTGCGTCGCTCGAGCGCGCTCACATAGGCCTGCGCCACCTCGTGGTAGCGCTCGACCGAGAACAAGAGCGTGACATTGACGTTGATCCCTTCGACGAGCAACTCCTCGACGATGGAAACGCCCTCCATCGTGCCCGGCACTTTGATCAGCAGATTCGGACGCGACACCGCCTGCCAGTACCGGCGCGCCTCGGCAATCGAGCCGTGAATGTTTCGCGCGAGGTTCGGCGAGAGCTCCAGACTCACGAACCCGTCGCGCCCTTCTGTTCGGTCATACACAGGGCGCAGAACATCGCAGGCATCGCGCACATCCTCGACGATCAGCGTTTCGTAGATGCTGTGCGCGGGCTGTCCGGCCAACTTTTTCAACTGCTCGGTGTACTCCGTGCCCTTGCTCAGAGCCGCGTGAAAAATCGTCGGGTTCGAAGTGACGCCGGTCAGTCCTTCTTGCTCCACGCGCCGTTGCAGATCGCCGCTTCGGACCATGCTGCGGCTCAAGTCGTCGAGCCAGTAGCTTTGCCCAAACCGTGCGAGCTCGAGTAGCGGATTCGTCATCGTCGTCTCCAACTGTTAGCGCTGCGGCCAACTGTCGCCTGTAGCCTGTCGCCTGTGGCCTGTTCCCAAAATACGCAAAGACCGTGTGTCCGCACGAAGAATCTCGGGGGGGGACACGACCAACCGATCGACTCGTTCGATCGAACCGATCTGCGCGGACTCGCTACGTCGGTCGTTGCCCCGCAACGCGGCGCGGCTCGAAGGGGATTGCGCTACTTTCCCAGCGACAGACGCATTTGCCTGGCGATGGCTTCGGCGCGGTCGTTCGGATATTGCGTCTCGAAGTCGCTCAGCAACACCGCTGCGTCTTACGGTCGCGGGCCTCCGAAGCAAGCCGTGCGAGGGAGATGAGATCCGTGGCGGCCGATGGCCGAAAATCGCGGTTGTGAGCGAGGCGCTCTTTGATCAGACCAGTGCGTCCGAAGTTCGGTGCTCGTGCAGCAGATTCGGCATGAGCTCGCGCGCAACCCTTTCCGCCAAACGCTGATCCGTCCAGCCGCTCACATGCTCGTGCATCCAGACTTCGATCGAGCACGGTTGGGACTCGACCGACGACGATCTCGCTCTCGCCAGGAAGATCGGTGTCGTCATGCGTAACGGCGTCGCCGTACGCCAATGGAATGTTAAAGCGTGCTTACTTACGAAAAGCCCAATCCGCCGTTGATGTCGACGCTGGCGCCGGTAATGAAGCTCGCCTCGGGCGAAACCAAGTAGGCGACGAGATCGGCGACTTCTTCCGCGCGACCTTCACGCCGCAACGGCGTGCTCGCCGCCACCTTGGCTCGAACCTCGTCCTTGGTGAAGGTGTCGTGGAATGTGGTGGCGATCATGCCCGGACAGACGCAGTTCACACGAATGTTGCGCGGGCCGAGCTCTTTTGCGAGCGCGCGGGTGAACGACATCACGGCTCCCTTCGACGCCGCGTAAGCGGATGCACCCGGACCGCCGCCGTCACGCCCCGCGAGCGAGGACAGATTCACGATCGCACTACCCTCTGGCATGTAAGGCATCACGAACTTCGAAGTCAGGAATGCGCTCGTCACATTCAGACGCATGACCCACTCGAAGAATTCCTGATCCATTTCCCCGAGCGTCTTACGTGCCACCATTCCGCCCACGACATTGACGAGCACGTCGATGCTGTCACCGTAGGCTGCGCGCGTCTCGTTCACCAGATTCTCGACGTCCGCCTGCTTCGTCATATCGCCGGCAACGGCGATCGCTGTACCGCCGGCTGCAAGGATGGCCGCCACGGTCTCCTCGGCCTCCGTCTTGCTGTTGTTGAAATTGACGACGACCTTGGCGCCGACCGCAGCCAGCTTCAAGGAAATGGCGCGCCCGATGTCTCTTGCGCCGCCGGCCACGATCGCAACTTTGTCTTTCATGTTCATTTGCTGTTCGCACTCCACTCGATCATTTCGTTCGCGCGCTCACGGGCTTGATCTCGCCGCCGAACCCCCAAACCGAGAGCACGGCGAGCGGCACGAGCAACGCGCCCAAGACGAAGAACGGCACATAGGATTCCGTCGTGATTCGCGGCACCATCTGCGTGGTGATGATCACACCGAGGATCGCGGCGGTACCGCCGACGCCGGCCAGCGAACCCACCGACTTACCAGCGAAGAAATCGCTCGGCAGCGTCTGAATGTTGCCGATCGCCATTTGAAAGCCGAAAAGAATGACGGCCATCAGCAGCACGGCCACGAGCGGCGTCACTGCAACGGCAGTGGCGAGCAACGTCGGCAACATGATGATTCCGCCCAACGTGATCGTGAGCTTGCGCGTCGCGTTGACCGTCCAGCCCTTCTTGAGAAGCGCGCCAGCAAGCCAACCGCCGAAGAGCGCACCGAATGCGGCGCCGACGTATGGCACCCAGGCATAAAGGCCGATCTCGCGAACATCGAATCCGAACCGATCGGCGAGATAAATGGGCAGCCAAGAAACGAACAGCCACCACACGGGGTCAAGGAAGAATCGCGAGGCGATCACCGACCAGCTTTGTCGATAGCGAAGCAGCTCGAGCAGACCGGGCGCTGCTATGCCTTCGCTTTGTTTTGTACCGGCATCGGCTTTCTGCCCAGAAAGAATGTACTCGCGCTCTTCCGACGACAGCCATGGGTGGCGCTCAGGCGGCGCCTTGTAGATCACGAGCCATGGCAGCAGCCAGATAAAGCCCAGCACGCCCGCCAAGACGAATGTGCCTTTCCAACCGAATTGCACATAGAGAAGCGCGATCACCGGTGCGGAGATCACTGCGCCGAGCGACGCGCCCGAATTGAAAATGCCCTGGGCGAGCGCTCGTTCTTTGATCGGAAACCATTCCGCATTCGCCTTCGTGGCGCCCGGCCAGTTGCCGGCCTCTCCGACACCCAAAACGAATCGGACGATGCTCAGTCCGCTGAACGTCCTCACGACGGCGTGGAGCATGATGGCCACGGACCACACGACGATCGACGTCACAAAGGCAAGCCGCGTGCCGATAGCATCGAAGATTTTCCCGAACACGGACTGACCGATCGCATAGCCGATCATGAACAAGGAAACGATGTTCGCGTAGTCGGCTTTGTCGAGACCCAGGTCTTCGGACATGCCGGGCCACATGACCGCCAGGGCGTTGCGATCGATGTAGTTGATGACCGTCGCGATAGCAACGAGCGTGACGACGATCCATCTGAGATTTTTCGTATTCATCGCGCTACTCGAACGAACTGACGGATCGAACTGCCCGCCCATCGGTTTGATTCAGTGTCATCTCCGCGCTCCGTTCTGATCGAATACGCCGTAATAGCCGCGCCATTCGAAGTCGCGACCGTCCGCTGCAACCTTGTGAATCGCATCTGTCCGCGTGTCGTACGACAGCGCGAGGTAGTGGCGAGAACCGTCGGTCGTCGTGATGCGAATGACGTCGGCGCGGCCCGCTTGAAAACGCTGCAGTTCTGCGATGTTGCTGCGGCCGCCGATCGTGTATTCGGCCGAACCGTTGTATTCGCCGTGCGGCTCGAGAACGGAAACGAACGTTTGTGCCCGCGCATCCTTGACGCGCAGGACCAATGCTTGGTCGTAACGCAAATTGAATCTCGGATCGTTCGCGCCCAGCTGCGTCAGCAAGACCTCGAATCCGTTCTGCGCGAGCGCGGTATAGGTGTAGAAGCGATTCTTGTTGAGCCAGGTGAGCGAGACATTCTCGTTCGCGGCCACGGAAGCCGACGCCCGCAACCACAAGTGCTGATAACCGTTGGCGGTGCCGAGCGGCCTGAGACTGTCCGTGCGAGCATCGAATCCAGGGTTCGCAGAGATGATTTGCCCCGTGAAGTGCAGCGGCAGATCGTACTGGTGTGCCGTCTTACTATTCACATTGAGCACATCGACGACGATCGGGTGATCAGGGACGATCCCGTTGAGCAGCGCCATCGTTCGACGGAACTCGACACCCGAATAGGCATCGCGCATCACGGCAGCGGTGATTTGAGCGCCATCCCGGCTTTCGAACACGAGGAGCTCGGGATGATGCTGCTCGGCAAGCTTTAGATCGGCATCGAAATGGCTGCGCTCATCGACGACGAGCGTGTTGTGCGCAATCGTTTGTTTGGCCCAGCTTTCGTTCTCCGGCAGGTAGTGACCGCCCTCCTTCTGCTCCACGTTGAGAAACCGTGCAGCGCCATAGTCCGGTACGATCTCTTGACCGTTGTCGTAGAACAGCCACGTCAGTTTGTCGAAGTGGCCGTGTCCCATGCCTTGCGACGTCGCCTTGAACACGAGCGCTCGTTGATCCGGCTGCTCGCCGTGACGCAAGACGACCAACGCGCCCTGTTTGCCCGACGGTCCGTCGCGAAAAACCTTCGAGCGATACCGATAAGGCTTGCTGAGGCCGGCATCGACAGCCTTGGCAAGACGATAGCCATCGCCGGTCAGCACATACGGGTGCTGCATCTGTGCGATCGAGAGCAAGGTTGGATCGCCGGTCAGCGCGTAGGCTGTCGCGATCCCGTACCGAAGCTCGATCGTGTCGAGACCCTTGTCCTTGATGGCGTCATTGACCGGGAACAGCAATCCGGCATAGGAAAGATCGACGCACGCGTAGATCGCTCTCAGCAGAACTTTGTCACGGTACTCAAAGATTCTTAGATCCGGATCGTTCGCATGAATCGCGCGTGCAAACACGATGAACGGCATCAGCGCGTAGCGTTGATAGTAAGGCCCTTCCGTGTAGTACCCGTCCGGAGAGAACAGCTCGTCGAGCTGCTTGATGAACCCCGCTTTGCCGTCGCGTTTCAACCCGTATAGCGCCTTCTGTACGTACTCCTTGTCGCCTAGCGCATAACCGGTCATGCCGACGGCCGCTACCGCCCAAGTGCCGTGGTTGTGGATGCGATCGAACGTTTCGGGCGACTGCACGGACAGAAAGTCCGCCATCGGTCGCAAGAGCCCTCCCTCGATCGTCTTGCGCTGTTGCGGCATGAGCGTGTCGGCGATTGCGTCATACCCCTGAATGGCGTACACGAGCCACACGGATTCGTTCAGGCTTTGCCAGAACAATCGGCCGGGCGTATTCGATCGCTTGACCGGGTGTCTACCCAACGTCGGATAGAGCTTTGCGTACGCGAGCAAGAGGTCTCGCGCATACGTCGCGTATTTGGCGTCGCCCGTCAGCCGATACAGAATTCCGGCATCGTGAATGGCGATGCCATTCTGCTTGTGCTTCTCGTGCGTGTAGCCGCCGCCCGGATCCCTCGGGACCGGCACATCGGGCGTCGACTCGAAATAGGCATCCACCTTGGCTCGAGTTTCCGCCAATGACTTTGCGAAACTCGACGTCGAATTCAGCTCGGCCCGGATCAGATCCACGTCCGCCGACGAGAGCAGCAGCCGAGGTCCGGCAAGCGCGACATTCATCGCCGCCAGGAACACGAAGACCGAGAGCTTCAATTTCACCATCGCCGGGATCACAGCGTATCGACCTCAGGTTCCGGCGTGTTCACGAATCGGTTCTCGGCGATGCGGCTGATCGGCTCGCCGACCGTATGCGTTACACGAACAGGACGGCTGTCCAAGAAGCTGTTGTTGCGGATATCGATCTGCTGCACACCGAGAAGCCGGACAGACGCCCGCGACTTGTTGCGCTTGCCCGATCCGACCGATTGCAGACTCGAACCGCTCAACTCGAAATGCGGACCGAAAGTGCTTTCATCCGTACCGCCGCGATAAACGTCCGCGACAGTGCCCTCGACGTCGACGAACTTCGAATCGGCGATCGTGATGTACTCGGCGCTGTACAGCCCCAGATCGTCGGTCTCATTGTTCAGCACCAACACGTGACCGGTGATGTTGCTGAACGTCGATCTGGAAATCCGAATACGGTCGGCGAAGGTGCTCTTCGCCGCCGTGAAGAAATGGAATGAGTGATTGACGTCGAGATCGCGGACGGTGACGTCGTCGAGCTCGAGCTCGTAGTTGTTCAGCATCGAGTAGCGGCTCGTCCGGATGACCGAATTGCCTGCCATGTCGGGCGCGGCCTTGCCGGAGATATCGAGACCGACGAGCTTCAAGCTGCCGCCGTCGGCGATCTCGAACAGCGCATTGCGCGTGAACTCGAGGCGAGCGCGCTGCGCTGCATCCGCAGAACGAATGGTCAACGGTCGATCGACGATCAACGTGCGTTCGACGACGTACTTACCGGCAGCGAGCTCGATGATGTCCCCTGCCTGAGCGCGCGCGACGGCCTTGGCGAACGCATCCGCATCTGTCGCAGAGATCGTGGTGCCCGTATCGAATCGCCCCCTTCGATCCGGCTTCGGATACCAGGCAACACCGGTTGCATCCTTGCTGAGTACTTGAAGCTCGCGAGCGGCGCCCGCCCTCAGTCCAACGGGATAGAGCAATCCGTTCTGCGCTCTTTCGAGCTCGACGTTTCGGCGGGCGAATCCGCGTTCGATGGGCAGCTTTGCGACGTTGTGTACGACGTTATCGGCGAATCGAATACCGCTCACGTCGTCGTGAACCGCAATGACGTCTCGCCCATCGGCGTTGTAGATCAAGTTTCGGACGAATCGCGTACGAATGGGCGGTGCCGAGCGTTCCGCATCGGCGCCCGCAGCCAGCTCGATGTGCGCGCTCTCGATGATCGAATTGTATTCGATCACGGAATCCTCGACCTGGTGATAGCGATTGATCGGCGAGTTCGGTACGCCGTTCATGACGACGAGCGCGCCGGCGAAGCGATGGCCGGTCAGACCGTACAGATAGTTGTTGCGCACGGTTTGGCGCTTGTTGATCACGCGGATGCCGCCCGTGTGCTCCACGCGATTGCCGAAGAAGACGTTGCCTTCGACGACGTTGTCGTTCCCGTGACGCAGCGTCAGCGCGCCGCGCGATTCGAAGAAGACGTTGCCGCGAAAGACATTGCCGCCCGACTTGCTCGACACGATCTCCACTTCGCCGTCGCAGCGGTCGAAGTAGTTGTTCTCGACGACCGTGAACGAGTTCGTCAGCGAGTAATGGCTCGTGCCGATGCGGATCGTTTCGCCGCCGTTCGATCCGAGCGTCTGCCGCGGACCGAAATAGTTGTGGTCGATGCGGTGATGGTTCTCCTGGCTCTCTGGACTATCCAGCCGCACGGCGAGCGTCACACCCTGATTGCTCTTGCCTTCGAGATGATTGTGGTCGAATCGGTTGCGCTTGCCGTCCATCGCCACCCAGATATCGAACTCGGTGCGGTCGGGCTTGTTGAAGCGATCGATGACGACTTCCGTGACGCGGCTGTTATTCGCGTACTCTCCGTTCGTCCCTCGAAATGCGATGACGGTGTCCGTCGGTGAATACCCGTTCTTGAACACGAGACCGGAGACGACGAGATACTCGCCTGCAAGGCGGAGATTCGACTGCCCGCCGAGAATGACCTGTCCCTTGGTTTCCGCCGTCAGTGTGATCGGCTGCTTCGCCGTGCCCTTGCCTTTGAACAGCACTTCGAAGTCGCGCCACTCGCCATTCGCGAGCACGATCGTGTCGCCCGCACGAAGCGTCTCGAGCGCCTCGTAGTACTCGGCTTGCGATCGGACGAGCGTCTCGCGGGCATGCGCTGCCGTGCCGACCAGACAAGCAAGAACGATGAGGATCGGTTTCATCCGTTTGCGTTGGGTCGCGACGGGCCGAGCGACGCGATCGCGCCGCTCGGCCATTGCTTCGAGTGACGGACAGGCGCTCAGCACCGGCTAGAACTTCATGCTCACGCCCGCCGTGATCCGACGGTCCGTCAGACCCTGGAAACACAGCAGCGCACGGTCGTTGATGCAGTATTGATTGGCATCTTCGCGAAGGAGATTGATTCCTTCAACGCCGAGCGAGAAGTTGTCGTTGATCGCGTAATTGATGCTCGCGTTGAGCTGCCCTCGTGCCGCATTGATCCGCGGCAGGCCGAAGAAGAAGCTGTCCTCGGATACGAAGCTCGATCGCCACGTATAGCGCACGCGAGCGTTCAAGCCGTACTTGTCGTAGAACAGCGTGGCGTTGTAGGCCCTCTTCGAGAGATTCGGCAGCGTGATCTTGTCGTAGGCTTCGGGGAACCCGAGCAGCGTGAGCACATTCCTCGGGCCGTCGGCCTTGCGATATTCCTTCGCCGATCCGCCGCTCTCCTGATACGTGAAGTTGCCGATGAAACCGAATCCGGACGCAAA
>CALEKY010000101.1 GCA_937902995.1 uncultured Sinobacteraceae bacterium | reverse complement strand
CGACCCTCAGCAAGAGCGACGAGATGATCTACTTGGGCGAGGAGCAGAACGGCTTCCTCCGAGTGGAAACCGGCCACGGCAGTGGTTGGGTGAAGAAGGTGCTCGTCACCAAGTAGGCTGGAGGCAGGAGGTTGGAGCAATAGAGAAGGCGCGCGCTGCGCGCCTTCTCGTTTCCAGCGGCTCCAGCGCTCATGGTGCAGTCGAGCTCGGCAGCATCACGGACAGTAGTTCTCGCTGATCTCGTGTGCCGTCGCGGGCACGTCTCTTTCGGTCGCGAGATATGAGTAGCGGCACCTCAGCGCCGCGAATCTCTTTTGCCAGTCTCCAGTCCCAACCCGCAGTCAGGCGGCCAAGCCCAGTTGCCTGAGCAGCGGCTCGATCCGTGGCTTGCGGCCGCGGAATTCCACGAAGGCATCCATCGGATCGCGTGCGCCACCTTGTTCGAGAATGCTTGCAAGGAAGCGATGTGCGACGTCGCGGTTGAAGATGCCGGCTTCCTCGAATGCGCTGAATGCGTCGGCGGCGAGCACTTCGGCCCACTTGTAGCTGTAATAGCCGGCCGCGTAGCCGCCCGAGAAGATGTGCTGGAAGCTGTGCGGGAAGCGGTTGAATTCCGGCGGCGTGACGACCGCGACATCGCGGCGCACCTCATCGAGGATGCGCAGAATATCTTGGCGGCTCGTTGGATGTTCGCTGTGGATGCGCAGGTCGAACAAACCGAACTCGAGCTGCCGCACCGTTTGCATGCCTGCCTGGAACGTACGGGTGCCGAGCAGTCGCGCGAGCTCGGTTTCAGGAAGCGGCTCGCCGGTCTCGACATGACCCGAGATGAGCGGCAGCACTTCCGGGCGCCAAGCGAAGTTCTCCATGAACTGGCTCGGCAGCTCCACGGCATCCCACGCAACGCCGTTGATGCCCGCAATGCTCGGGTAATCGACGCGCGTCAGCATGTGATGCAGCCCGTGGCCGAACTCGTGAAACAGCGTCACCACCTCGGAATGCGTAAGGAGCGACGGCTTGCCGCCGACCGGCGGCATGAAGTTGCAGACGAGATAGGCGACCGGCAGCGCGGTGCTGCCGCCAAGTCGTTTGCGGCCCACGCATTCGTCCATCCACGCGCCGCCGCGTTTCTTGGCGCGCGCATAGAGATCGACGAAGAACCCGCCGCGCGGTGAGCCGTCCGCATTCAGAATGTCGTAGAAGCGCGCGTCGGGGTGATAAACGTCGACACTCTCCCGCGGCACGATGCGCACGCCGTAGAGCGTTTCGGCCACTTTGAACATGCCGCTCAACACTTTGTCGAGCGGGAAGTAGGGCCGCAATTCTTCCTCTGACAGCTCGAACCGCTCGCGCTTCAAGCGTTCCGCGTAGAAGCTCACATCCCATGCATTGAGCTTGCGTCCGGCAAAGCGTTCGAGCTCGGCAAGCTCGCGCTCGGCGACGGGACGCGCCTTATGTGCGAGCTCTTCCAGGAACGTGCGCACTTCCGCCGGAGAGGTGGCCATCTTGGTCGCCAGCGAGTATTCGGCGTAATTCTCGAAGCCGACGAGCGCGGCGAGCTCGCGGCGCAGCGCGAGGATCTCTTCCATGACGGCCGAGTTGTCCCATTGCTCGGGCGACCATCCTTGATCGGAGGCGCGCGTGACCCAAGCGGTGTAGAACTCGCGCCGCAGCGGCTCCGACTCGGCGTACATCATCACCGCTTGATAGTTGGGCGCATCGAGCGTGAACAGCCAGCCTGCTTCGTTGCGCTCCCGCGCGGCGCCGCGTGCGCGTTCGATGATTGGTTGAGGCAAGCCTGCGAGCTCGCGCTCATCGTGTACGCGGCGCGACCAGGCGTTGGTGGCATCGAGCACGTTTTCGTCGAATTTCGACTGCAGCGTTGCTAGGCGCTCCATCAAGGCCTTGAAGCGCGCTTTGCGCTCCGGCGGCAGCGCGACGCCGGCCAAGCGAAAATCGCGCAGCGCGTTCTCGAGCAGCTTGCGCTGCGCCGGGCTGAGACGCGCGCCTTCCTGCGCGAGCACGGTCTCGTAGGCACGATAAAGTGCCTCGTTCTGCGCGAGGTCCGTATACCATGCCGTGAGCAGCGGCAAGCAGGCGTTGTAGGCGGCGCGCAGCTCGTCGGTGTTGACGACCGCATTCATGTGTCCGATCGGCGACCACGTGCGCGCGAGGCGATGATGCATCTCTTCGAGCGGCACGACGAGCGTGTCCCAGGTATTGGCGCCGCTTGCGAGCAGCGCCGTCAGCTGCGTGCGGTTCTCGTTCAAGAGCGCACGGATCTGCTGCTCGATCTGATCGGCGCGAATCGCGGAAAACGCCGGCAATTGCAAAGCTTCGGCCATCGTGCTGTCCCGGATTTTCGTTGAGATGGGTTCGGCGAACCCGACGCGCAAGACCTGGGTTCGTATGGAACGCGCGATTCTAGAGCACGTTCCGAAAGGCGGCGACTCTCGCGATCAGGCGTACCGGCGTGGTGCTTGACAGCACGATTGCCGCGGATGGAGGCTGTGCGCCAATGGCGGCGGCGCTCGGTCGGCGCCGCTACAACCCTGATCCTTGCTTCTCGATCATCATGGCAGTCAGAACCTACGACGGCATCGCCCCTCAGATCGGCCCGCGCGCATACGTGGATCCGGCAGCGGTCGTGATCGGTCGCGTCACGATCGGCGAGGACGCTTCGATCTGGCCGTGCGCCGTATTGCGCGGCGACGTGCACGAAATTCGCGTCGGTGCGCGCACGAGCATCCAAGACGGCAGCATCCTGCACGTGACGCACGACAGCCCGGAGTACTCGCCCGGCGGGCGCGCCTGTATCGTGGGCGCGGACGTTACGGTTGGACATCGCGTCGTGCTGCACGCCTGTACGATCGGCGATCGCTGTCTGATCGGGATGGGCTCGGTCGTGCTCGACGACGTCGTCATCGAGGATTCGGTGATCCTCGGTGCGGGCAGTCTCGTGCCGCCGGGCAAGCGTCTCGAACGCGGCGGGCTTTACGTCGGCAGTCCTGCCAAGCGCGTGCGTGATCTGACGCCGAAGGAGCTCGCGTTCCTCACGTATTCAGCCGAGCACTACGTTCGCCTGAAGGATTCGTATTTCGTGTAAGGCGCGCGGACAACGCGCGCCGTGCGAGCGCGCGTCGATCTACTTCTGGCTCTTGACAGCTTCGAGCACCGGTTTGGTATCGGGTTTCACGCCGCGCCACAAATAGAACGATTCGGCGGCTTGCTCGACCAGCATGCCCCAGCCGCATTCCGCCCGGCCTGCTCCGACCGACTTCGCCCAGCGAGTGAACGACGTGTCGCCCTTGCCGTACGCCATGTCGTAGCAGAGCGTGGCGGGACCGATCACCGAGCGCGGAATCGGCGGCACGGTGTCCTGCAAGCTCGCCGACGTTGCGTTGAGGACGAGCTCGAAGGTGTGATCTTCCGAGATGCCGTCGAACCCGCAGCCGCGCACGTTGCCGAGCAGGCTGAATTCGCGCGCAAGGTCGAGCGCGCGCTGCTCGTTGCGATTGGCAATCTCGAGATACTCAGGTCCTTCCGCAAGCAGCGGGCCGAGCACGCCGCGCGCAGCGCCGCCTGCGCCCACGATGAGGATACGGATGTCCTTGAGCGACATGCCGAGATTGCGGGTGAGGTCGGTGACGAGCCCGGCGCCGTCGGTGTTGTCGCCGTAAATCCCGTCGTCGCGCAGCATCAGCGTATTCACTGCGCCCGCGATCTCCGCCCGCGGCGTGCGATAACGCGCGACGAACGCAGCAACTTGCTTGTGCGGCACCGTCACGTTGAGTCCTTTGCCGCCGGTTTGGAAGAACGCGGCCACTTCGCGCTCGAATGCGTCGGGCGTCGCGTCGATGCGACCGTACGTGATGTTCTGATTCGTTTGTTTGGCGAACATGCCGTGAATGAACGGCGACCAGCTGTGACTGATCGGGTGGCCGATCACGGCATAACGATCGGGTGCGCCAGTCTCGCTCATGTCAGTATCCGCGCTGATCTCGCAGCCACTCCGCTGCGCGCTTGGCGTAGTAGGTGAGGATGCCGTCGGCGCCGGCGCGGCGGATGCACAGCAACGATTCGAGCACGACGGCGCGCTCG
>CALEKY010000100.1 GCA_937902995.1 uncultured Sinobacteraceae bacterium | reverse complement strand
TTGACCGGCACGCCGTCGGCAGTCGCACGTTGCAGCTGCGTGAGATAGGCGCGCAAGAACATGATGCGCTCCGTGTCGTATACCTGACCGTCTTCCGCGAGCACATCCTCGCTCGCGCAGCCATTCTCGGTGATGTAGATCTCCTTCGCCTTCCAGAGTGACTGCACGAACTTCGGGGCCCAGTAAAGCGATGTAGGGCCTAGCGGAACATTCGAGATCGCCGCCTTCGCATGACCTTTGGAGAAGCCCACCTCGTGCCAGCCGGGCGCCCGATCCGACGCCAACACGTACGTCTTGCCGGTGTAGACATTGATGCCGACGAAGTCGAGCGGACTTGCGATGATCTTCAGATCGTCGTCCGTGAAGTTGGGTGCGTCCCTCCCGGTTCTCTCTAGATAAGCATCTGTGTAGCGCCCTTCCAGCATGACCGTGAGATACGGCGCGTTTAGTTCGCGAGTCGCCGCCTCGGCAGCTTTGATGTGCTCTGGGCTCTCGATCAAGGGCACGGCGACTTCAATGTTTTCTGCCGGTCCGACCTTCGTTCCCTGTCGCCCTCTGGCGCGAATCGCCTGAACGGCCAGGCCGTGAGCGAGCACTGCGTGGTGACATACTTGATGGAATTCCTGCGACGGCAACTTCAGGCCCGGCGCGAGAAAGATGGTTCGAGTTCCACCCGGCGCCGGGATCTCGAAACCTTTGTAGCCGGCCTCTGTAAACGAGCGGAACTCGTTGATCGTGAAAAAATGGCGAATACGATCGGAGAGTTTCTCCGCCACGTAACCCGCATAGTCGGCAAACGCCTGCGCCGTATCGCGCGACTGCCACCCTCCCTTGTCCTGCAGCGTCTGCGGCAGATCCCAGTGATAGAGCGTTGCGAAGGGCTCGATGCCCGCGGCTTTCAGCTCATCGACCAGGCGACTGTAGAAGTCGACTCCCTTCGGATTCGGCTGGCCGGTCCCCTGAGGAAAGATCCGCGGCCATGAGATCGAGAACCGGTATGCCGTCGTGCCGATGTCCCTCATCAGCGCAACATCCTCCTTGTAGCGATGATAGTGATCGTTGGCGACATCGCCTGTATCGCCGTTGGCGATCTTACCGGGAGTATGTGCGTACGTATCCCAAATGGATGGCCCCTTGCCGTCCTCGTTCCATGCGCCCTCGATCTGGTACGCGGAGGTTGCAACGCCCCATAAGAAGCCCTGCGGAAACGCGCCATCCCGCCGAGTGGGTGCTGGTGCATCTTGCGTAGCGTTGGCCGATCCTTCGTTCGGCTGACCTCGCCCGCACCCTGCGAGGACAATGGGCGAGAGCGCAGCCGCCTTTGCGAAATCCCTACGCGAAATGCGCGTTGCCATGACTTCCTCCTGTCAGCGATTGCCGCTACTCGAAGCACTGCGGCATCAGTTCCCGAATAGCCGCGAGCTCAACTGCGTCTCCGCAGTGAGCACCGTTGCTCCTGCTGATTTACTCAGCGCAACCTGGTAGGTGCCTCTGTCGATGCGCCATCGCTGCGCCCGGTCGTCGAAGCGCGCAAGCAAGCGTGGGTCCGCCGTGATCGTCACATCCTTCGACTCGCCCGGCTCGAGCTCGACGCGCTCGAAACCAAGCAGGCGCATCCGTTTCGTATCGCCGACGACACCAGTCAAGTAGAGCTGAGGCACGTCGGCACCTGCGCGCTTGCCGGTGTTCGTCACAGTGAACGTCGCTGTCACGGTGTTGCCGCCGCTCACTTTGAGATTGCTGTAATCGAAACTCGTGTAGCTGAGCCCATGCCCGAACGAATACATGGGTGTGCGACCGGTCTTGGCATACCAGCGGTAGCCGATCTCTCCACCTTCGTCGAAGCGGAGCGTGACCGGCGTGCCCCACTTCTCGGCGAGGATCGGCATCGTCGGGCGCGGCGTATCGGCAAGATCGGCGGGCCAGGTGATCGGCGTGCGGCCGGATGGATTGACCTTACCCGCAAGCACTTCCGCAATGGCCGTCGCGCCCGCCTGTCCCGGAAACCACGCCTGGACGATTGCTTTCACTTTGTTTCGCCACGGCATCGACACGGGATTTCCTGTCTGGAGCACGACGATCGTGTTGGGATTGGCGGCGGCGACTGCCTCGATGACCGCGTCTTGTCCCCACGGCAGCGACAGGTCCGTCAAGTCGAACGCCTCGCCCTCCACGCGAATGCCGAAGACGATCGCGACATCCGATCGCTTCGCAAGGAGCGCGGATTCGCCAGGCGTATATGCGCCGTCGTATTCGATCTCCGCGGAAGGAAGGAGCTTCTTCAACTCATCGACGGGAGCCGGTCGGAACAAGAACAGGCTGCGCGCCGGACCCATTTTGCCGTGTGCACCTCCGATATTGATTTGTCCGGCATAGCCGCCGACTGGCGTCACCGCGCCGGAACCCGTTCCGCTGATGACGCCGGTCTGCGCATGTCCGCCGATGACGGCGATCTTGAGCGGACGATCGGTGGCAAGTGGAAGCGCAGATCCCTCGTTCTTCAGCAGGACGATGCCTTGTCGCGCGGCCGCGAGCGCAACATCGTTCTGTGCCGCCATGTCGACGGACGGAGCAGGTCCCCACTTGTCGACGCCGACGGCATACATCGAGCGCAGCATTCGACGGACCATGTCCGACAATCGGACCTTGGAGAACTTGCCGTCACGATAGGCCGCTCGCAGTTTGTCGGTGAACGCTTCCGATCCCCAATGGATGACATCGATCTGAACGCCCGATTCCTGATCGAGTCCCTTGAGCGCGAAATCCCAACTGGGCACGGCGCCCCAGTCGGACATCACCCACCCTTTGTATCCCCAAGTCTTCTTCAGTATTTGGTTCAGCAGCCAGTCGTTGCCGCAGAGATAATCGCCATTGAGCTTGTTGTAACCGCACATGATGGAACCGGGCTGTGAACGCTCGATCGCGATCTGGAATCCGAGCAGCTCCCCTTCCCGCAGTGCCGTCCGATCGACGATCGCATCCTGCCAATGGCGGTTGTGCTCGAAATTGTTCGCGGCATAGTGTTTCAACGTCGCGACGACGCCGACGCTCTGAATTCCGTTGATGGCTTCCGCAGCCATCACGCCGGTAAGCCACGGGTCTTCCGCGAAGTATTCGTAATTCCTTCCATTCCTCGCTTCGCTCGTCAGGTTCGCGCCGGGAGCCAGCAGGACGTTGAATCCTCGCACGCGCGACTCGCGCGCGATGGCCTCTCCAACTCTCCGCGCGATCGCGGGATCGAAGCTCGAGCCCACGAGAATTGACGAAGGGAAGGCGGTGGCGCCCGGGTCATCCGGCCTGTAGCCGGGATTCGTGACGCCCATGCTGGCGTCGGTCTGCAGCTGCGCGGGCACGCCGAGCCGAGGCACGCCCCGGGCATAGCCGGCGCTCATGGGGACGCCTTGAGGAATTCGTGGGTCGGCCTTCATGCCGATCGCAGTGGCGGCGCCAATGACGCTGTGGATCATCCCGAAACGCTCATCGTCGGTCATCTGTGCTTCGGTCTGGCGCGCGCGCTCGTCGGGCGAGACGGTGCGTGAGGTCCGCTCTGCCACTGTGAAGGACGGAGATCCGATGAGGAGAAACGCCAACAAAATAAAGAAGAATGGACGACTGGTCATTGTGACCTCCTTGGGTTCATTCACCCGCGGCACGCCTCTCATCGCATGTAACGTGGAGCTCATAACCATCTCCGTGCTTGCACGGCTCAAAACCGAATCGTCGCGCGCAGGCCAGCGACGAACGCGTTGTCCGTGTCCCCAAGCGCCGGGTCCACATACTGGAGATCCACCGCAACCTGCAGCCAATCGGTCACCACGTAGTTGTAGAACGCCTCGACACCTTGCTCGTCGTGAAAGGTCAGAAGCGGATTGAGCGAGCTCTGCAGGTCGTTGCTGAAGTCGACGTAGAAGTAGCCGATACCGAAGGTGTCGTTCGGACGAGAAGCAAAGAGCCCCTTGCCGCCCACGCCGCCCATGATCGAGGCCTCGAATGGATTCGGATTGCCGTCGCTAGCAGCAGTCTTCAAGAAGACGCCCCAGCCCGTGCCCTGGCGTCCTGGACTCTCGTGCAAGTAGCTACCGAACTGCACACTGATGTACCACGAATGATCTTTCCGCCCCGTTTGCAGGTCGGGCGGCAGCAAGAGCTCGCCGAGATTGGCGCGTCCTTCGAGGTGTACGTGCCGGTGACGGTTAGGCTGCTCGTGTGCCCAAGCATTTCGCCGGCGTAGCTGGCAGACACGGACACATCGACGCCGTTGCCGAAGAAGTCGTCGGACCAATAGTCGTCGGTTCGATCGTCCGGATCGAACACCATGAACGTCCATGCGATCGGCGCCGTGCGCAACGTGACGACTGCACCTACGATGACTGCAGGCGTGATGCCACTCGGCGGCGCCGAGAAGGCAACGTTCAAGAATCGGCTGCGCCCGCCGCCGCCGAAGAATTGATCCGCTGCGAGCAAGTCAAGCGCATTGATTCGGCCGAGCAAGACGTTGATTCGATTGCCGATGCGCTGCGCCAAGTGAATCGATGTCACGACGACTCTCTCGTGCTTGCCCGTCGGCAGAAGCAAAGCAGAATTCGTCGCGAGCAGCGTGCCGCCGAGATTCGAATTCAGATCGCCGTAGCGATACTCCGTGTGGGTACGCAGCATGCCGCCCGCCCACAGCCCGAGCTTTTGCGTATCGAAGTTCAACAGGACATCGAAACGACCGCCGTAGTCGAAATCGTTGCCGCCGAAACCGGAGAGCAAGCCTGATAGTAGCTTGCGGATTCGACATCGAAGCTGATGCCATGATCCGCAAGGCGGGTGCGGACCCCGCCCCAATCGCCGCTCAGCCGAGCGTCGAAGGATTCTTGCGCGCGTACCACGCCAGCGAGCGCCGTAACGGCGGTTACGGCAAAAAGTATTCGCTGCAATGCGGCTGAGGGTTGCATGGCATCAGCCGACGATGCGATGTGTGGAAGCCGCGCGCTTCGAGTAAGCGGGACTCGCGAGATGCTATTGCGAGCTCTACAGAGGAAGAGCTAATGGCGCGACGCAGACTAACTCTTACACGTGCGAAATATCACAAGTCGAAGAAGCTGGCGATACGGAGAAGTGGAAGTCTCGAGCACGCTGGCCGTTCCGATGACGTAGGCAGCAGATGGCTTCGTTGAGCGCCCGCTTGGCGCGACTAAATTAGCGTTGCTGGTTCGATCCTCCATCAACGACTCGGTCATTCGAGCAGTTCGCTCATGAGCATTTGCACGCGTTTCGATGCTTTGCCGTCCCTCTTAGAGTAGATAGTCCTGCCGCTTGCGCTCCCCTTCGGCGAGGCCGCTGAAGACAATCGTCCCGCTCTCATCGTCCCATTCGAATGGTTCGTCGGTGTACGGATTGCGGAGCGGCGATTGCTGGAGTTGCTCTCTAATGTTTTCCGGCGTGACGCCGTTCGCACGCAGCTGCGCGGCCAGAAGTGCTGCGCGGCGCGCACCTTCGATGTCGGCGACACGAGCGGCATACGAGTACACACTGCTCTCTGGCATGACCACGGTCGCGAGCCAATCGCCGATCGGGTTGTAAAGCCAATCGAATAACCCCTTCGCCGCGACTGTCGACTCGTCGCCCGCGAAGCGCGTTGGGTAATCGCTGAACGGGCCTTCGGTGAACCGCGCCACTTTCATGTAGTGCTCGGCCACCTGGTTACGGTAGTCCTGCCGCTTGAAAAACGGCTTCACGATCGCACCTGCCGCGCGCTCGAGCACCGTCCGATCTCCCAGTAGGTGCTCCCCGAACTCCGGATCCAGCACCTGCCCGGCGAAATTCACCTCTCCGGCCAATGCGCGCATCATCGATCGCTCTTCAACGGAAATCTCTTCCTTCCATGAGGCGGGAATTGCGTCGAGCACTTTGGCTGTCGGCACTCCACGAAGCACGACATTGCCATACGCGAAATGCTGCCGAAGCGCACCTACCGCAATCAGCTTGGTGATGAGTAGGTCGGAGGAGCGAAGCACGGTCCGCCAAAACACGATGTCCTTCTGCAGACCGTCGCGAATCGCGGCGGCGTCTCCGCTCTGTTTCCACAGGGCCACCATGTGCAGGCGCTGCCCGTCGAACACGCCGGAGTACGTCGGAAACGGAATCATGGCATCGTCTGGCACGAGCTCGCACCACGCCGTGCGGTCGAGTAGCTGCCGGTAGCGAGTGAGTACGACGTCGTTTGGATCCAGCCATTCGGCGAGGATCGGCATGTTCTTTTCGATCTCGGCGATGCAGGATTGCCGTCCTGAAGCGCATCGGAAGGCTTCTTGGATGTGCTCAGGGCGATCGGCGCGCATGTTGCGTCCGGGCACCGGATCTGGGGTTTTCGAAGATTCAGCGTAG
>CALEKY010000099.1 GCA_937902995.1 uncultured Sinobacteraceae bacterium | reverse complement strand
CAAGGCTTACCTTACCGCGGGTCACCCTTAAGTGCAGTCGTATAGTCCGAGCCTGACCGTGACGTACGGCATTGCGGATGGCTTCTTGAGCGATCCGATACAGATGGTTTGCAAGCTCTGCGCCGAGCGGCTTGGAACCCTGGATGCGGTGGGAGAACGACACTTGAACGCCGTAGAGCTCGAAGGCATTCATCGCGAGCCCCTCGAGGGCGTCTTGCAGGCCGCCCCGCTCGAGATTCACGGGCGACAATCCACGCGCGAGTGCGCGCGTGTTCTCGATGGCATTGCTCACCAGCTTCGTGATGCTCTCGATTTCCGGGAGGATCGCCGGATACTCGGTCGTCAAACGACCGGCAACGCCGCGCAACATGAGCGCAATGCCCGTGAGCTCCTGCCCCAAGCCGTCGTGCAAATCGTTGCCGATGCGGTATTGCTCGCGATTCACTGCAAGAAGAATCGCGCGCTCGAGCTGTTTGCGCTCGCTCACGTCTTGCAGGACGATCAGACTGTGATTGCGGCCGGCGATTTCGAAGCGCGATAACACGCCCGCTGCCGCGAACATCGTCCCGTCGCGGCGCAGCGCCTCGAATTCGATGGTCGTCGACGTCGTACCCGGTGCGAGCGGCCAACGGCCGCGCTGGGCAAATGCGCCGTCCGTCAGCTCCGTCATGTCGCGGCCGATCAGCCCGCCGCGGTCGTAACCGAACATTCGGTCGAAGGCAGGATTCGTGATTTCAATGAGACCTTGCTCGTTGACGACGGCGACGCCTTCGAGCATCGACTCGATCATGCGCGCCTGGGTGGCGATCGCCCGCTCCGCCCGTACCTGCTCGGTCGTTTCGGCCCCGATCATCGTCAATGCAATGATCTGACCGCCGATCCGCACCGGCGTGATCGCGGTATCGAAGTGCCGCAGCTGCCCGTCGGTGTTGAGCTCTGCCGTGAAGCCATCGAGCTGCCCCGACTGCAACACTCGATGCAGTGCCGACAGCACGGTGGCGTGCAACTTGGGCGGAAAGGCGTCGGTAATGTGCCGGCCTTCGAGCTCCTCCGGCCTCAAGTTCCTCACGCCCCGATTGGCGAACAAGATCCGCATCTCTCGGTCGAGCACGAACACATAGTTCGGTATCGAGCCGAAGACCTGGCGCAGCGCTTCGGCCGTGGTCGGAATCTTTTCCTGACTCGGATTCAAGACGCGCAGATCGCCGATATACATGCACAGACCCGCGATCTCGCCCTGCGGGGTGTGTAGTGGCCGCAGGTACACGTTCAGATCGCGCATCGTGCTGTCGGGTAGCGTCGGCGTGCGAATCACGAAGTGCGCCGACTCGCCTTCCAGCGTGCGACGGAAATGAATCTCGCGCGTGCCGAGCTCTCCCAACAGCTCGGTCACCGGCCGCCCCGGCAGGGAGCTACGCACCAACTTGCGAGCCTGCGCAAAAGCCGCATTCGTCCAGCGCACGATGAGGCTGCGGTCGAGCACGACGATCTGCACCGGCGCGGCATCCAAGAGCTGGTGCGCCAGCGAAGATCCGGTTTCGAGCGCTCGAATTGCGGCCTGAAGACCGTCCTCGAGGGCATCCGCCGCTTCGTCCGGAGAGCGCTGGCAAGTTGTGTAAGCGGCGTTCACGTCCAAGAAGACTCAAATACGTGCAAAGCATCCCCCCGGTGGCGGCTGCTGGCCGCCTAGACCCGGTCCGAGGACCCGCCAACGATCTTCTTGTACAGGGGTTGTAGGGGATATCAGCCGATCCCCTAATGTCGGAGGCGTCAGGCACGCCTTTTCGATGTGGCCGTGCCGCAACCCGACTTATGCAAAATGCACTTTGCCGTTCAATGAGTTAGGCATAGGGAGACGGGCGTCTCAACGCCCCGTTCACCGGTCCAGGGCACATGAAATGCAGAGGGGAGCCCAGACCGGTTACGAGTTTGCGCGTGCTGTACCGGAATTGCTTGCTCGGTCGGCCACCCAACGGGTGGCATAACGAATGAGCTCGCTCGTCGAGCGCAGATTCAATTTCTCGCGCATGTGCCGGCGGTGGGCATCGACCGTTTTCATCGACAGCTCGAGCCGCTGAGAGATCTCACGGGTACTGATGCCCTCGCCGATCAGTCGGAAGACTTCGAGCTCGCGTTCGGTCAGTGCAGACACTGGGTCCTCATCGGCCCCCAAGGTGCGCCCGCGCGCCACTTGGCTCAGCAGTCGCTCGCCCATCGCTGCGCTCACGTGCCTCTGACCGCGCGCGACCTTGCGCAAGGCCACGAGGAAATCCGTGCCCGCCACGTTTTTCATCACGTAGCCGCTCACGCCGAGCCGCAGTAAGCGCTCCGCGTACAACGCCTCGTCCTGCATCGAGAGGACGAGCACTCGCACGTCAGGATGGTTTTGACGGATCCAACGCACCAAATCGATGCCGTCGTCCTGACCGAGCGCCAAATCGACGACTGCGACATCGGGCTCGTCGGCATCGATTTTGGCCTGCGCATCGCTGACGGAGGACGCTTCCGCAATCAATTCGAAGTCCGTTTGTCCGGCCAAGAGCTGCTTGAGCCCTTCGCGCACGAAAGGATGATCGTCGACGATGACTATTCGAGTCTGTTCTGCCATTGGCCACCTTCAGCGGACATAACGCAAACCGAAGTGCCCGACCTTCAGGGTTTGTATCATTCAAGATCGCGGGTGTACAAGCAGGCGACAATCCACATTTTCCACAGTCACCGATTCGGTGATAGCTTTGACGAGTGTCAAGCCCTTACGGATGAACCAGGATATGAATGAGGAGCTGGAGGCGCCGTTGAGAATCGTCTTGCTCGAAGACGATCCGCACGATGCCGAGCTGATCCAGCTTGAACTCGCCCGCAACGGAATGAAAGTCGATTGGCGTGTGGCCGCACACGAATCCGACTTCCGGGAAGCCCTGCAGCCTGAATTCCCGCATGCCGTGCTGGCCGATTACACCCTTCCGGGTTTCGACGGACTGGCAGCGCTCAAGATCGCGCAGCGAACGTGTCCGGATGTGCCGTTCATCTTCGTCTCCGGATCGCTCGGCGAAGAACGCGCGATCGAAGCGCTGAAGAGCGGCGCCACCGATTACGTTCTGAAAGACCGCTTGCAGCGGTTGCCCGCCGTCGTGCAGCGCGCGCTCACCGAAGCGCGCGACCGTCGCAAACGGCGTGCCGCAGAAACGGCGCTCGAAGAGCAGCGTCTGTTGCTCAGCACGCTCATCAACAGCCTGCCCGAGATCGTCTTCGCCGTGAACACGGAAGGCCGGCTGACCGTCGTGAATCGCGCCTTGCTCGACCTCCTGCGCAAGAAGCGCGAAGACGTCCTGGGCAAACGCCTGTCGGAAGCGTGGAACGAAGAGACCGTGCTGGATCTCGAAAGCCAAGCTGCGACGGCCATCCGCACGGGGCGCTCACTGATGGACCAAGAACGCGCGTGGATTTCTCCGGACGGCGCGATTCGTTGGTACACGTATACGATGGCACCGCTGCGCGACCGCGGCACGATCACCGGTCTGGTCTGCGCGTTGCGCGACATCACGGCACAGAAAGTGCTCGAGCAAGAGATTCTCGAAATATCGAACCGCGAACAGCGCCGGCTCGGCAGCGACTTGCACGACGGGCTCGGACAAGAGCTCACCGGACTATCGCTGTTGCTCAAGGGTCTCGAAGTGCAACTGGCACGCGAAGCCGACAAGTACCTGCCCCAGATCCACAAGATCAGCGATCTGCTCGCGCATGCCATTCAGAGCACGCGCTCGCTCGCACGCGGCCTCGCACCCGTCAATCTCGAACGCGGCGGTTTGACGGAAGCGCTGAAGCATCTTGCGCAGCGCTGCACCGATATGTACGGGCTGCAATGCACGTTCACGACGGGCGATCAGAAGTTGCCCGATCTCGAAGAAGGTGCTGCGACACATTTATACAGGGTCGCACAGGAAGCCACGACGAACGCAGCGCGTTACGCGCGTGCGACGGCGATCGCGATCGACCTGCGCACGATCGGCCGGAAACTTCAGCTGTCGATCACCGATAACGGCATCGGTCTGAGCGCGGGCCTTGCGCAAGGCCGCCCGGGTTTGGGCTTGAAGATCATGGAATATCGCGCCCGCATGCTCGGCGGCACGATCGCGTTCGAGGAACCGGGTCAAGGCACGCGCATCGTGCTGACCGCACCGCTACACATGCTGCGGCAGACGAAAGAGAAAATGAAGAGAGCCATCTGAGGCGCGGCGCAGCGGCTGCGCCGCAATTCTTCTGCCCCTCCCCCGCTGCGCAAGGGAAAAAATAGTTGCGCGGACGCGCGCTCTACCTACAGCCTACAGCCTACGGTCTACAGCCTGCGAGGCTTTACTTGCGCACGACCGGCACCAGCGTGTGATCGGAACCGTTCCAGACTTCCATGAAGGTTTCGATCTCGCTTGCGGGCATTGCGGCGGCGATGAAATCGCCCTGCAGGGCATCGCAGCCGACTTGCTCGAGGAATTCGAATGCGGCGGGTGTCTCCACGCCTTCCGCACAAACCTTGAGCGACAATGCGTGTGCGAGATCGACGATCGCGCGTACGACCGTCGCGGCCGGCTTCGACGTCGCCATTTCGTTCACGAGCACGCGATCGATCTTCACTTCGCTGAACGGCATCTTGTAGAGCTGCGTGAGCGGCGATAGACCGACGCCGAAATCGTCGAGCGACAAGCCGACGCCCTTCACGCGCAGCCGCGTGAAAATGTCCATGACGAGCTCGGGATCGTGCAGCGATGCCGCTTCCGTGACTTCGAGCGTGAGCTGCTCGGCGGCAACATCGAACTCTTTCAACAAGCGTCCGAGCCGATCAGGAAATTCGAGGTCCTGCACGAGCCGCGGCGAAAGATTCACGGCGGCCGTCAATTGCAGACCGCGCTGGCGCCAGTGACCGATCTGACGGATCGCATCGGTGAGCACGAAGTCCGTGATCCCGAGAATGAGCCCCGATTGCTCGGCGAGCTGCAGGAACTCGCCCGGATACAGCAAGCCGAGCCGCGGATGACGCCAACGTACGAGCGCCTCGGCGCTGCGCACCTCCCAGTCCGTATCCGTGCGCACGACCTTCGGTTGGTAATGAACGACCAGCTCGTGTTCGTCGATGGCGGTCTTGAGCTCTTCGACCGACAATCGTTCGCCGGGCTGAATGTGACGCGCGAGCAGCGCTTCGATGTCTTCGAGCATGGCAGGCTTTTGCAACGTTCCGAGCATCTTGAGACCGAGCGACTCGCCGAGCTGACGGGCGCTCGCCAGAACGCGCGAGTCCATACCGCTTGCCAGCAAAATGCCGGCCGTCGTGCCTTGCCGACCGAGGTAGCGGAGCGCTTCGATGCCGTCCATACCCGGCATCTGCAGATCGAGCAGGATCAAGGACGGTTGCCGTTTGGCGAGCTGCTCTCGAAAGGCGGTGGCCGTATCGGCGGTGATCACCTCGCAGCCGACACCCTCGCCGATCTGCTGGATGAGCTCGAGGAAATCGACCTCATCGTCGACCGCCAGGACTAGATTTCGCTCATGCAGTGACACGCCGTGTCTCCTCCGGTTCGTCGAGGATCGTGCGCACGCGTCGCGCCAAGTCCTCTACTTTGTAGGGCTTACTGAGCAACGCGATCGAGCCGTCGAGCAGGCCGCGATGCATGATGGTGCTTTCGCTGAAACCCGTCGTCATCAGCACCTTCAAGCCGGGGCGTCTTTCGCAGAGTTTCGCGATCAAGCTCGTTCCGAGCAATCCCCCCGGAAGCATGACATCGGAAAACACCAGGGCGATTTCGGGGTGGCGCATGAATTGTTCCAAAGCCTGATGGCCGTTCGACGCTTCGAGCAGGCGATAGCCGAGACTGCTCAGCACATCGACGGCCGTTGCACGCACTTCCGCATCGTCTTCGACGACGAGAATGGTCTCGTGTCCGCGCGGCAACGCTTCGAGCACCGATTTTCTGTCGGCATCGATGCGCTCGGCCTGCGCCAGCGCACGCGGAAAATAGAGATGCACCGTCGTACCGCGTCCGGGCACGCTCGAGATACTGATGTGGCCTTCGGACTGTTTGACGAATCCGTACACCATCGACAGGCCCAAACCGCTGCCCTTACCGACGTCCTTCGTCGTGAAGAAGGGCTCGAACACCCTCTTCAGGACTTCGGACGTCATGCCCGCGCCGGTATCGGCAATTTCGAGCTGCACGTACTCGCCGGGTTGCGGCAGCTCTTCACCGTCTTCACGAGCATCGATGTCGAGCTCTGTGATGACGACATTGCGCGTCGCGATCGCGATCGTACCGCCTTGAGGCATCGCGTCTCGGGCGTTGATCACGAGATTGAGAACGGCATTCTCGAGCTGGCTAGGATCGACCTTGATCGGCCAGGCATTCGCCTGCGTTTGCAAACGGATCTCGATCTCGCCGGTCAGCGACCGCCGCAGCAGCTCGCACATGCCCGCGAGCAGAACATTGACGTCGACGACCTTCGGCTCGAGCACTTGTTGACGGGCGAACGCGAGGAGTCGCCGCGTGAGCTCGCCTCCTCGGATCGCAGCGCTCAAGGCGGTCTCCGCTTGTTTCAACAACCGAGGGCTCTCGCGCAACGAACGAGCCAGCAGCTGCATGTTGCCGATGATCACAGCGAGCAGGTTGTTGAAGTCGTGGGCGATGCCGCCCGTGAGCCGGCCGATCGCTTCCATCTTTTGACTTTGACGCAACTCTGCCTCGAGCAACTTGCGCTCCGTCACGTCGCGTGCGGCGATGAAGCAGCCCTGGATGGCGCCCGTTTCGTCAGAGTGCGGAACGAAGGCGGCCTCCATGTCGAGGTATCGCCGATTCCAATCGCGAAAACGTCCTTGATGCTCGACCGTTCGACCCTGCAACGCTTCGCGCACCAGCGGTCCGATCGTCAAGTAACGGCGTCGACCGACGATGTCCTTGAGCAGCCGACCGAGATTCTTGCTCAGCGGTGTTGCCAGAAGCTCTTCGAACCGTTTGTTCGCGTAGACGATGCGTTCGGAACGATCGGCATACGCAATGAAGAACGGTAGCGAGTCGAGAATCGTGCCGTAGAAATCTTGCGTTCGGCTCACCGCACGCTCGGCTTCGACCTGACCCGTGATGTCGCTGATCGAACCGGAGAGTCGGAGCGGACGCCCGCCGGGCGTGCGCTCGGCCTCGCCGCGCAAACGGCACCACAGTGTCGCACCGTCGCCGCGCCTGATGCGAAAACGCACGTCGAGCGGCGCACGATGCTCGAGATGCGCGCGAATGCTCGCGAGCACCTGAGCACGATCCGCTTCCTGCACGATGTTCTGAAATGCACCGAACGTGTCGGGGAACTCTTCTTCCGTGTAGCCGACGATCTCGCGAAATCGTGCGGCATACCAGACGTGACCGGTGAGCAGATCCCAGTCGTACAACCCGTCCGATGTGCCGCGCACGGCGCGTTCCCAGCGTTGGTGGATCTCGGCGGATTGCTGTAGCTCGTGCTTGCGCCGCGAGATGTCGCGTAACACGCCGATCACGCGTTGCGCTCTGCCGCTCTCGTCGCGTTTGACGACTTTGGCGCGAGCGCTGAACCACTTCGGCTTACCGAAGGCGGTCGGCAAGGCGTATTCGGCTTCGAAGTGAGTCGTCTCGCCGCGAAAATGACGTTCGAAACGCTGCAACACGTCCGCATCGTCGGGCAATAGCAAACGCTCGTGCAGCGCTTCGCGCTTCAACAGCTCTTGCGGTTCGATGCCGATCGAGACGCGCCACTGATCGTTGTAATAGACCTCGTCGCGCACGACGTTCCAATCCCACATCGACAGTTCGCTCGCCTCCATCGCGACATGGAGCCGAGCTTCGCTCGCGCGCACCGAAGCGCGCGCCGCCTTGTGCGCGGTGATGTCCTCGAGCGTCACGAGCAGCGCATCGTCTCGTAGACCAGGCAACGCAAGCGGCTGCATCGAGATCTTGAGCCATAGTTGCTGGCCGTCTCGCCGCGCGACCAGCAACTCGTCCGAAAACGACTTCGCTTGGCGAAGCGCCGTTCGCCATTGCCGCACGACGTCTGGGTCGCTATCGGCGACGGCGAGCTCGTACAGGCTGCGGCTGTTGAATTCTTCGCGCGTGAAGCCGGTGAGCGTCGTAAAGGCCGCGTTCGTGTAGGTTGTGCGCGATTCGTCGCCCGCCGTCACGATCGCAACGGCCACGGGCATCGCATCGAACGCGCGATACACGGTCGGGTCGATCGTGTGAGAACCGCTGGCCATCGCTTGACGCAAGCTCTTGTTGTACGGACGTTGCGTATTCAGGGTTTGGACGAATTACATAACCGCGAGAGCGTACTGCCTCGCGGCCAGGCATCATGGAAAAACAACGGCCGAAAAACTGTGTCCTTGAGCCCGTCTGAAGTTGATTAAGGGAAAAGATGAGCCTCCGGTTGCGTCGGCAACCTACGTCCAGGCTGTGGACTGTAGGCTGCAGGAGGGCGCGGGGCGTGGGACTTCAGACTTGGGGCTTGGGGCTTGGGGCTTGGGGCCGGCAGGCCAGGCAAGCCCGAATTGGAGTGATTCAGTAGCGACCGAGCGAGCTTTGCCAGGCTCCCACCGCTTTTTGGTCGTAACGCGTTGGGGGCGGTCCGGAGAGTCAGCATCCGGCCCCACGCCCCAAGCCTTTACTGTAGCCTGTCGCGTAGTTCGATCATCTCGCCAGCCACCCGCCATCCACAGCGAGCACGGTGCCGTGCACGTAATCGGAGGCAGCAGAGGCAAGGAAGATGGCCGCACCCGCAAGATCGCTCGGGCGACCCCACCGCCCCGCCGGGATGCGAGCGAGAATGTCGCGATTGCGTTGCTCGTCTGCGCGCAGCGCGCTCGTGTTGTTCGTCTCGAAATATCCCGGCGCGATGGCATTCACATTGATACCGCGAGCGGCCCATTCGTTCGCCAAAAGACGCGTGAGTCCGGCCAGCCCGCTCTTGCTCGCCGTGTACGACGCGGTGCGGATTCCGCCTTGGAACGAGAGCATCGAGGCGATGTTGATGATCTTTCCGCCGCCTCCTTGAGACAGCATCACTTTCGCTGCCGCCTGCGCCAGGAAGAACGGCGTTTTGAGGTTCACGTTCAAGGCGGCATCCCAATCCTCTTCCGTGAACTCGAGTGCGTCGTTGCGACGAATGATGCCAGCATTGTTCACCAGGATATCGAGCCGTCCGCTCGCGTCGACCGCCTTAGCGATGATGCTCGGCGCCTCGCGGCTGTTCTCCAGATCGGCGTGCACGAAATGAAAACGACGCCCTTCCGCTTCGACTAGGCTCTGCGTTTCGGTCGCCTGCGTACGCCCTACGGCGACGATATCGGCACCTGCTTGGGCCAACGCGATGGCAATCCCTTGTCCCAATCCCGTGTTTGCGCCCGTGACGACCGCCACCTTACCGGCAAGCGAAAAAAGCGCGAGCGTTCCGTTGACATGACTCATGTGCGATGACTTCCTCGATTACTTGAGCTGGCAGATGTCGAGCACGTTCATGTCCGTGTAGTCCAGGTTCTCGCCGCCCATGGCCCAGATGAAGCTGTAATTGCGCGTGCCGGCGCCCATGTGAATCGACCACGGCGGCGACATCACCGCTTCGTAGTTGCGCATCACGATCGTACGCATCTCGTGCGGCTCGCCCATGAAGTGCATGACGCGCTGATCGTCGCCTTCGAGATCGAAATAGAAATAAACCTCGGAGCGACGGTCGTGCAGATGCGGCGGCATCGTGTTCCAGACGCTGCCCGGTTTGAGGATCGTCAGCCCCAGAAGGAGCTGCGCCGATCTGCAGGTCTGAGGAACGATGTATTGATAGATCGTGCGTTCGTTCGAGGTCTCGGGCGCACCGCGCTCGAGCGGCACCGCCTTCTCGATCGAGATGTGCACCGGCTCGAAGCGTGCGTGCGCCGGCGTGGAGACGAGATAGAACTTCGCGCCTTCGCCGCCGGTACTCTCGAACACGACATCCTTCGAGCCCATCGGCACGTAAAGACCGTCGCGCGGCGCCAGCGTGAATGCCTGACCGTCAACCGTTACCTTGCCCGCTTGCTTGCCGACGTTGACGACGCCCAGCTCGCGCCGCTCCAGGAACGGCTTGCCTTTCGCCGATTCCGGCTCGGTTTGCTCGGGAAGCCGCAAAGCCTTCGACTTCGGAGCGGCGCCGCCGAGCACGAAACGCTCGTAGTGCGCGTAATTCAGCGAGAGCTCATCGTCGGCGAACAGGTTGTCCACCAAATAACGGTCGCGAAGCTGCTGATTGCTTGCGCCGGCCATCATGTCCGGATGCGTTGCGTGATAAACCTTCTTGAACACGTCTCAACCCTCAATCATCCGAGCGCTCGAACGCTCTCGTCTCAATAACCCGTAACCCGCGCCCAGCCGCTCCATTCCCATTTCCCATTTCCCCTTTCCCTTTTCCCTCCTTCCCTTCTTCCCTTCTTCCCTTCTTCCCTTCTTCCCTTCTCACAACCTGTACGCCTGCTTCGGCAAGCGATACGCCAGATCGCAGGCAACTTCGACTGCTTCGTCCTCATCGAGCCGATGTTCGGCGACCAGTCGTGCGAGATAGGCGCAGTCGATACGCCGCGCAACGTCGTGGCGTGCGGGAATAGAGAGGAATGCGCGCGTGTCGTCGTTGAATCCCACCGTGTTGTAGAAACCCGCGGTTTCCGTCGTGTACTCGCGAAACCGCAACATCCCTTCGGGGCTGTCGTGAAACCACCATGCCGGTCCGAGCTTGAGCGCGGGGTAATGTCCAGCGAGCGGCGCCAGCTCGCGGCTGTAAGTCGATTCGTCGAGCGTGAACACGATGATCGACAGACGCGGATCGTTGCCGAACCGGTTCAACAGCGGCTTCAGTGCACGAACGTAATCGGTCGGCTGCGGAATGTCGGCGCCCTTGTCGCGACCGAACCGTTCGAATAGCCAACGATTGTGATTTCGAAACGCGCCGGGATGGATTTGCATGACGAGCCCGTCGTCCATGCTCATCTTCGCCATTTCGACGAGCATCGCTGCGCGGAAGAGCTCCGCATCCGCCGGCGTGAAGTCGCCTTTGATCACGCGCACGAACAGACGTTCTGCTTCGGCATCGGACAAATCCGCGGTCGCTGCGGTGGGATGGCCGTGATCGGTGGACGTGGCGCCTGCGGCTTTGAAGAACGCGCGACGCTTGCAATGGGCGCGCAAGTAACCCGACCAGCTATAGACATCCTCACCTGTGAGCTCGCCGAAGACTTGCAGCGCTTTCTGAAAGTCTTCGTGCTCGGGGTCGACGACCGGATCGGGCCGGTACGCGGTAATCACGCGGCCCGGCCAACCGCTCGCACGAATCGTGGCGTGATGCTCGAGCGTGTCGGTCGGCGACTCGGTCGTTGCCAGCACTTCGATATTGAAGCGCTCGAACAGTGCCCGCGGACGGAAGTCCGGGCTCGCAAGACGCTCGTTGATGACGTCGAAATAATGATCCGCGGTCACCGCTTCGAGCTTCACGCGTAGCCCGAACACGGTTACGAACACGTGATTCAGCCACTGTGCGGAGGGTGTTCCTCGGAACAAGTGAAAGTTCTGGGCGAAGAGTCTCCACGCCTCGCGCGGATCTGCGTTCGAGGGGCCCGATCGCGAAGGGACGCTCAGCCGTTCGAGCGCAATCCCCTGGCTGTACAGCATGCGATACAGGTAGTGGTCGGGTGCCAAGAGGAGCGACGTAGCGTCCTTGAACGGCTCGTTTTTCGCGAACCAGGCGGGATCCGTGTGCCCGTGCGGGCTGATGATCGGCAAATCGCGCACGGCCGCATACAGCCGCCGCGCGATGTTTCGCACGGCCGGCTCTGCCGGAAAAAGACGGTCTTCATGCAGCTCGAGAGGCGTGGCCATTGACCCGCATGGTAACCGGTGTCATACGGGGAGCCAAGCGAGAAAGAACATAGGCAGAAAGCTGAAGACCGAAGGCTGAAGGCCGCGCTCTTGCGGGGTCCGCGCAAGAACGGGCCATGGCAATAGATGACGGGGCGTTTGACCGAAAAAAACAGCGCGTGAGGCCGCCCAACCGACTGCGCTCGCTTCGGTCCCCTCCCCTGCGGTTAACGGGGAGGGACTGGGAAGGGGCGTAGCGCGCGGGGCGCCCCTTCCTTCAGCCTTCAGTCTTCAGCCTTCAGTCAGGCAACCACCGGGCGTTTGCCCGCTATTCTTTCGGCCTCCCCGACGACTCCCTCACCACGAGGTGGGGATAAAAGGTCGAGGCTGCGGCGCTCGGACCGGGTACCTTGGCGATCTTGGCGATCAGTTTCTCGGCAGCAGCGCGTCCCATGTCGCGGATGGGCTGGCGCATCGTCGTCAGCGACGGACAGAGCCGCGAGGCCAGCGGACTGTCGTCGAAACCGACCACCGTCAGATCGTCGGGAATTCTCAAACCGCGCAAGTAGGCCGTGCGATAGACGCCGGCGGCGGTCTCGTCGTTGCCTGCAAAGATCGCCGTCGGGCGCGGCGACATCGAAAGCAAATGCTCGGAACACGCAGCGCCCGACTCGAACGTGTAGGCGCCTTCGACGAGAAAATGCGGCTCGAGCGTGATGCCACGCTCGGCGAGGGCCTGTCGGAATCCGGTCACGCGCTCGAACGACGACCGATAACCTTGCGCAGGACCCGAAATCATGGCGATGCGCGTGTGACCGAGACGAGCGAGATGCTCGGCGACCTCCGCTACCGATTCGCGATCCATCGACAGCACGAGATTCTCCAGCTCATCGAGCGGCGCCGAAATCACACGCACGTAGGGACATGCGATGCTCTTGAGCATGTCGGCGAGCGATTGGATCTCCGAGACCGGCGGCAAGAGGATGATGCCGTCGAGCTTCTGCCGGCGGATGAGATCGTGAATGTCCTCTTCGAACTGCGGGCTGTGGCGATCGCAGGGATGGACGACGAGCTCATAGCCCTTGCTGCGCAGCGCGGCGAGCGCACCTTCCTGAATATTGATCACATACGGCGCATTGGGATTGTCGTACACCAACCCGACGCGGAACGATCGCCGAAACGCCAACCCGCGCGCTTGCGGATCGGGCGTGTAGCCAACGTGCTGCATGATCTGTGTGACGCGCGCGCGCGTCTCCTCGCGCACGAACGGCGATTCGTTGATCACGCGCGAAACGGTCTTCTTCGAGACGTTCGCCAGCCGAGCGATATCGTTGATCGTGTGCTTGCGTTCCAGAGGATCGGCACGTCCCGGCATCCTGCCACGTTCCTGCGACGCCGAAGCGTTGTTGACCGCCGCGACTTGCGTCTGAGGCGATTCTCGCCGCTTCGCCCCCGCACGACGTGTGCCCTTCTTTCTCGCTTTTGGCATATGCCGAAGACCCCTGCCGGTGCCGATTGAGCAGCATACCGCGCGCCGGCGCGACAGACACCGGTGTCGGCCGGCAGTAAGATCGAGCGCCTCGCTGAATGGTATGCCCCTCCGATGATCGAGCTGAGCAACGCCGCGCTCCCCGAGCTCAGACGCCGCGGCGTCAGCGTACCCGCGTACGACCGCACCACCATGCAACCCGGGGTCGTTCATTTCGGCCCGGGTGCATTTCATCGGGTGCATCAGGCTTGGTATTTCGAGCGGGCGCTCGAGCGCGATCCGCGCTGGGGCATTTGCACAGTGGCGCTACAAACCAGCAACGTTCGGGATGCACTCGCGCCGCAAGATGGCCTGTACACGCTCGCGATCCTCGGCGCCGCGCCCGACACGTCCATCGATGCTGCCGATTCGACCGCACGACTCGAAGTGCCCGCAGCGCGCCGCTTCGAAATCGTCGGTTCGATCTGCGAATTGCTCGTGGCGAGGGAATCGCCTGCGGAAGTCGTACGTCGGCTCGCCGATCCGCGCACGAAACTGATCACCGCCACGGTCACCGAGAAAGGTTATTGCTTGCGCAGCGACGGCTCGCTCGATTCGGCGCATCCGGACATCGCGCACGACTTCGACTATCCAGACGCGCCGCGCAGCCTCATCGGCTATCTCGTCGCCGGACTGCGGATGCGTCGCGCGCTCGGCCTTGCCCCACCGATCGTCGTGAGCTGCGACAACCTCACCGACAACGGCCGGCGCTTGCGCCGCGGCGTGCTCGACTTCTGCGAACGCGCCGATCAGGAGCTTGCGGCTTGGATTGCTGCCGAAGTCGCATTCCCTGCGAGCATGGTCGACAGCATCACGCCCGCCAGCGATGACGCCTTGCGCACACTCGTGAGAGCGTCGATTGGCGTCGAAGATCGTTGGCCGGTGCAGCGCGAAGCATTCACGCAATGGGTGATCGAGGATGATTTGCGCGGCGCTCAACCGGATTGGGGAGCCATGGGAGTCACGATCACCGACGATGTGCGCGGTTTCGAACGTGCGAAGCTGCGGTTACTGAATGGCGCACATTCGACTCTCGCCTACCTCGGCAGTCTTGCCGGCTATGTCACCGTCGCAGAGGCGATGCGCGACAACACGCTGTATGAGCTCATTCGCCGCACGATGATCGAAGACATCGTCCCGACCCTGCACGCACCGCGCGGTCTCGATCTTCAAGCGTATATCGAATCGGTATTGCGGCGATTCCGGAATCCGGCGATCCGTCACCAGCTCGCACAAATCGCCTGGGACGGCTCGCAAAAGCTGCCCTTTCGACTGCTCGGCACGATTGCGGATCGCCTGACGCAAGGCGCATCGATCGCCCGGCTCGCAATCCCGATCGCCGCGTGGATGCAATTCATCCGCCGCAAAGCATTGAAAGGAGAACGCGCCACCGATCCGCTCGCTGAGGAACTGTTTGCGATAGGCACAAGCACAACCGGCAGCGCCATTGACGTCGATGCATTCCTCGGGCTCGAGAAAATGTTTCCACGCACACTGGCCTGCAATCAGGCGTTTCGCGCGGCTATTCGACGCGCCTACGTCACGCTCAGCGAAGTGGAATCGCCCGAGACACTGGCGAGAGTGAGTAGTGAGTGGTGAGCCGTGAGTGGTCTGTTTCGCGGCGCGAGAGCCGGGACTCGCGACGGCAGTACTTACACCACATCTCTCTGAGGATCACGAATCACGACGCGATCACTTCATCGCCGCGGGCAACCACAACGACAGTGCCGGCACGTAGACAACGACGAGCACGACGACGAGCGCCGCGAGATAGAACGGCCAGATGGACTTCAGCGTGTCCGTGACGCTGATCTTGCCGATCGCCGTGCCGACGAACAGCACGGAGCCGACGGGCGGCGTGATGAGACCGACGCCGGCGGTCAGAATCAGGATCACGCCGAAATGCACCGGATCGATACCGAACGCGCGCGCCACCGGCAGGAAAATCGGCGTACAAATGATGATCAGCGGCGCGAGATCCATGAACGTGCCGAGGATCAGCAACGTGATCACGATCAACAGCAAGATCACGTACTTGTTGTCTGCCACCGCGGTCAACGCCTCGACAGCGGATGACGGCACTTGCAAGTACGCCAGCAACCAGCCGAACGATGCCGCAGCACCGATCACGAACAGGATCAAACCGGTCGTGCGCACCGCACCTGCGCACGTCTCGACGAAATGACTCCACGTCAGGCGTCGATACACGAGACTCGTCACCAGAATCGCATATGCGACTGCAATGGATGCGCTCTCCACCGCCGTGAAAATGCCGGCGCGAATACCGATGAAGATGAGTGCCACGAGCAAAAGTCCCGGTAGCGCGGCCACGAATCTCACGAGCACTTGCCGAAAGCCGGGAAACGGCTCGACAGCGTAGTTGCGCCGACGCGCAATCAGCCAACCCGTGAACATCAAAACCGCGGTCATCAGCAACGCCGGTACGATGCCTGCGGCGAACAGATCGGCGATCGAAATCGAGCCGCCCGCGGAAGCCGAATACAGAATCAGGTTGTGCGACGGCGGCACGAGCAAGGCGACGAGCGCCGCCGTGATCGACACGTTGACGGCGAAGTCGCGATCGAAGCCTCGCTGCACCATCTGCGGAATCATCGTGCCGCCGATGGCAGAGACATCCGCAATTGCGGAACCCGAGACACCACCGAAGAACAACGAGGCGAGCACATTGACTTGCCCGAGTCCGCCTCGCCGGTGTCCGACGAGCGCACTCGCGAACGAGATCAAGCGCTCGGATATGCCGCCGCGCATCATGAGCTCGCCGGCGAAAATGAACAGCGGAATGGCGATGAGCGAAACCGTGCCGGCGCCCGCCGCAGTCTGCTGGACCACGACGATCGCGGGAATATCGAGATAGATCACCGTTGCGAGCGAAGCTGCAATCAATGCGAATGCGACCGGCACGCCGAGAATCAGCAGTACCGCGAAAACACCGAACAGAATCGCAACGGCCATGTCATTTGCTCTCGTAGACGGCCGAAGTCTCGGGCTGCGGCTCGCGAACGAGCACTTGCTCGAGCGCGAACAGCGCGATCAATGCACCGCCCGCACACAGCGGCAGGTACACCATGCCTTGCGGCAGCGGCGCGCCAGCCATCGAATAATCCCAGGCATCGATCATCATCTCGCCGCCCCACAGGAACAGCAGCGCACCGATGACCACGGCGACCAGCCGCGCGAACGTCTGCAAGGCGCGGCGGACTGCAGGTCTCGATGCCTCGACGAGAATGAAGAACCCGAAGTGGCGGCTCGCGCGCACGCCGACCGCGGCGCCGAACATCATCGTGGTGCTCATGAACAGCAAGGCGACCGGCTCCGTCCAGCTCGGCGAGTCGTTCAGCACGTAGCGTGCGAAAACCTGCCAGGCCTCGACGCACGCCATGCCGACGATCGACACGGCAGCGATCGCCAGCGCCGCGCGATCGAGTACGTCCATGGTTCGGATCAGCACCGATCGCTCAGTCGTCATCACACCTCCCCGGCTAAGCACTCGCACGAATTCGTTCGTAGAGCTTGCGCAGCTGCGCGTCCTTCAGCGTCTCCTCGACGAGCGGCTGAGCCGCGCGCTCGAATGATTCGCGGTTCACTTCGTTGACCTTGACGCCTGCATTGAGCACGAACTCCCTGGAATCGGCTTCCATCCGATCCCAGAGCTCGCGCATCACCGGCACGGATTCCGCGGCGGCCTCGCGCACGAGCTCGCGGTCGGACGGCGACAACGCATCGAACGTGCGTTTCGACATGAGCAGCGCTTCCGGCGAATACGAATGCTCGGTGAGCGAGACGAAGCGTGCGACTTCGAACTGGCGGCTCGTGTGCAGCGTGCGCCAGTTGTTCTCCGCACCGTCGATGAGACCCGTCTGCAACGCCGAATAAACTTCGCCGAACGGCAGCGGCGTCGGATTCGCGCCGAGCGCGCGTCCCATCTGCAAGAAGATGTCCGATGGCGGCACTCGCACTTTCATGCCGTGCAGGTCCTGCGGTTCCACGACCGGCCGATGCACGTTGTAGAAGGAGCGCACGCCTGCGTCGTAGATCGCAAGTCCGATGAGGCCGCGCGATTCGAACGCATCGAGCACGGCCTTGCCCACCGGTCCGTCGACGACACGACGCATGTGTGCGACGGAGTCGAAAACGTAGGGGAGCGCGAACACGCGCGTGAGCGGAAACGGATTCGTGAGCGGCGCGAAGTTCACGCGCGTGATGTCGAGCGCGCCGAAGCGCGCGAGCTCGACGGTATCCGACTCGCGTCCGAGCTGGCCGGCGAAATAGACACGAATACGCAAGCGCCCGTCCGTCGCCGCTTCGAGCTTGCGGCTCATCCAGCGCACGGCCTCCACGGTCGGATACCTGTCGACGTGCACGTCCGCGGCGGTCATCAATCCCTTGGTCGCCGCGCGCGCAAGCGGCGCTTGCATCGCGCAACATGCGCCGAATCCCAGGAGCACGTCGCGCCGTCGCATCCTCATCCCTTCAGTTCGAAAATCGGCTCGGCACGCGTGATCGCCACATGCACTTCGCCGCAACCGGCAAATACATGTTTCGACCTTTGCCCGATGCGAATGTCGTGCACGCCGGTGATCATGCCGGTCGATATCACGTCGCCTTCGCGCAAGGTCGCACCCTGCACCGCACGCTTGTTCATCGTGAATGCGAGCGCACCGAGTACCCCCGTGCGCATGACGACCTTTCCCCGCCCGACCGAAACGCCGTCGATGAACGTTTCGACGTCGATGCTCTCGAGGTTGCGCCAGTTCGGAATTTCGGGCCCGACGACGACACCCCAGTTGTTTCCGAAATCGGAAATCACGGCGCCGGGACCGTGGTCGTTCAGCGTAGCAAGCGGGCTGCTCGCCACCTCGACGCCGATGTGCACCGAGCGAATGAATTCGCCGATCGAATCGACCGTCCAGTCGCTGCGTCCAGCCGGTGTATCGCGTGCGACGACGATGACGATTTCCGATTCGACAGCGGCAAATCCGCCCTCGAATACGGGACACGTCGCGGCCTCACCCTCGCGAACCCAGTGCACATTGCGCGCGAAGGCCGGACCGATGAGCCGCTCTTCCGGAAACTGCGCCGCAAAGGCCGGTGGGATACGCGCCACTTTCCAACCGCGAATCGGGTCGGGCCAGCGACGAATGGCCGCGGCTTGAACCCGATAGGCGTCTTCGAGCGTGGCCGGCACCGCGCCGGGATAGCGCTCGATGGAGCGGCCCGCGGCGCGCGCGGCCGTGAAAACGCTAGCAATTGCATCCGGATCCACGCCGGACCCTCGAGGCTCGATTGCGGTCAAGTTATCCCCCGATACCCGCCGGACGAACCGGTCGGATCGAAAAACTCGAGTGAAAAATATCGGCTGGCTGTATATAGGAAACCGGTGTCATTTACAATCCGATTCGCGCCGCTCGTCATGATGGCGGCGTGTCGACCGATAGGGGGAACGCGATGCAAATGTTCGAGGCTTCGCGCGTGATGCGCAGATGGGTCGTAACGATTGTGTTGTGCGCGGTGAGCGTCGCAACGGCGAGCGCGGCAGAACGTCTCGCGTTTCCGGGCGCGATGGGCTGGGCCGCCGACACCGTCGGCGGACGCGGCGGCAAGATCATCAAAGTCACGACGCTGGCCCCGTCGGGGCCGGGCTCGCTGCTCGAAGCGATCGAAACCGACGGACCGCGCATCGTCGTCTTCGAAGTCGGCGGCGTGATCGACATGCAAAAGCAGGAAATCAAGATCACGAAACCGTATCTCACGATCGCCGGCCAGACGGCACCTTCGCCCGGCATCACGCTGATCAAGACGGGCATCGACGTGATGACGCACGACGTCATCATTCAGCACATCCGCGTGCGTGCAGGCAGCGCGGGCGAGACCAAACCTGGTTGGGCACCGGATGCGCTGTCCACGGTCAACGCTTACAACCTCATCGTCGATCATTGCACGTTCACCTGGGCCGTCGACGAAAATCTGTCCGCATCGGGCCCCCGCTTCACGGGCAAAACGCCGGACGAATGGCGCAAGAACGTCTCGCACCGAATCACTTATAGCAACAACATCATCGCCGAAGGTTTGGCGCACTCGACGCATCCGAAGGGCGAACACTCGAAAGGCACGCTCGTTCACGACAACGTGACCGATATTCTGATCGTCGGCAACCTGTACGCGCACAACTACGAACGCAATCCGCTGTTCAAGGGCGGCGTGCGCGGCATGGTCATCAACAACTTGATCTACAACCCAGGTGCGCGGGCCGTTCACTACAACCTGATTCCGGAAGAGTGGTACGGCCGCGAATATCAGCTCGGCCGCATCGTCATGATCGGCAACGTGTTGCGCGGCGGTCCGTCGACGCATCCGAATCTGCCGCTGTTCATGCTCGGCGGCTCGGGCGATATCGAGATGTACGAAGAGGACAACATCGCGGTCGATTGGGCGGGTAATCCGCTGCCGAAATTCGGCCGCTACACAACATCTGCCGCGAAGATCATTCCGATTCCGAAACCGAAATTGCCGACCGGCGTCGTGCCGATTCCGGCAATCCAAGTTGAAGAATCGGTCATTCGTAATGCCGGTGCGCGTCCGTGGGATCGCGATCCGATCGATTCGCGCATCGTCGCGGACACGGTCGAAGGCCGCGGCGAAATCATCGATCACGAAGATCAGGTCGGCGGCTACCCGAAGTATTCGGAGACCCGCCAGCCCTTCAATCCGAAGGACTGGGATCTCGAGACGATGACGCCGAAGGTGGCGTTCAAGAAGCAGAATATTCCGCGCTGAGCGCGACACTGAAGACTGAAGGCTGAAGGCTGAAGGTTGAAGCGCGCTTCGCGCGCTTGACTTCTTGCAGGCGTGCGTGGACCAGCGGTAGCGGTAAGTTGCCGCTGCGCGAGCATCCCCTCACCCGCACGCTTCGCTCTGCGCGCCTCTCCCCGAGGAGAGGCAATGCTTCGCTGCGCGAGAGCATCCCCTCACCCCGCGCGCCTCGCTTTGCGCACCTCTCCCAAGGAAGCGAGTCCGCGCGCTTCGCTGTCAACGATCCGCTGTCGACGATCGACTTGGCTCTGCCTGTGGCTGTTGCCTGTCGCCGACGTGCTCGCTCAACGGGCACGTCAGTACGTTCCTCGCTGAATGTACGGTACCGCCGCGAACAACTTGCGCTCCTCGCCGCGCGGGTCGTCGACGAGCTCGGACTTGGCGTCGAACACCAGCGTTGCGCGTCGTGGTAGTTCGTAGGGATCCCACCGCGGAATGCCGGCGTGGTTCGGATTGCCGGTTTTCGCGAATGCGATGAACGCCTCGCTCATTTGATCCGCTGTGCGTTGCGCTTCCGCTGTCATGCCGGTCAGCGACCCCGGCTGTGCGATGTTGTCGAACACGAGCGGAATATCCATCCCATGCTGCGCGCCGTAACGGCCGTTCTCGAGCGGCGAGCGGTAATTCAATTGGTACGCATAGACCGGCGATCCCTGCTGCGCGCGTAGCTCCGCTTCGATGATGGCGCCTCGCCACGATCGTCCCGCCGTCGTTGCAGCGAAGAACACTTCCGTCGGCGAATAATTCGGATAGAGCCTGCGATACGTCGCGATCACGTGATCGGGATCGATGTCGACGTGCAACTCGGGCAATAAGCGATCGGCAAGCTCCTCCCACGTCAGCTCCCACACGCCGGGCTGATTACCCAAGAACGCAATCGTCTCGTCGCGCGTGTTGCCGATGATCATCGGAATGTGCGCGGACTGCGACGGCGCATCCGGATAAAACGGATGACGCGGAAGCGAAACCTGGTCGAGCACCGGGCCGAAGTACACACTGCGGCCGACCATCGTCGGATCTGCCGTTCGAGCCACAGCGACGAGATCTTGCGCCGGAACGTCCTCGAGCTTAGCGATATCGTTCGGCGCGATTTTCAGCGCACCGAGGCACGCGCGTGCCCGCAGCGTCGCACTACGCGGACCTTGTGCCGTGATTTGCTGTCCGCTCATCGTCGCCGCGCGATGAAACAGCCCGCGCGCCGCCGGCATCGCCATCAAGGTCGCAATCTTCGCGCCGCCGCCCGACTGGCCGAACACCATCACGCGTTGCGCATCGCCGCCGAATTCGTCAGCGTGATCGCGTACCCATTCGAGCGCCTTGACGAGATCTAGGATCCCGACGTTGCCTGAGCTCGCAAATTCACGCCCAGCAATCCGCGACAGATAGCAATGACCGAAGATGTTCAGGCGATGATTCACGGTGACGACGACGACATCGCCGCGAAGACACAAGCGCGTGCCGTCGTAGACCGGACTCGAACCGCTGCCGCTGCTGAATTCGCCGCCATGGAAATACACCATGATCGGACGCTTGCCACCGTCGCGCAGCGCCGGCGTCCAGACATTCAGCACCAGACAATCTTCGCTGACAGGCTCTTTCGTCGAGGCTTGTGGACATGCCGGGCCGTATTCGAGCGCATCGCGCACACGCTTCCATGGCTCGGGGTCGAGCGCCGGCTTGAAACGCCGCTTCGCCGTGTCGCCGCCGTAGGGTACGCCTTTGAAAACGTACACGCCCTCGCGCTTGATGCCGCCGATGCGGCCGGACTTCGTCCTGGCCGTGACATGCGTGGCAGTCGCCGCCACCGCAGGGGTCGCCAGCAACAAGGCGGAATACGTTGCGGCACGCAAGACTTCGCGCCGTGTCGCGTGAAATGAATCGACGGTCATCTCGTTACCTCGCATCGAGCGCCGAATTCGGCATCTCGGACGAGCGCAAATATCCGCTGCTCAAGAGCCAGTCGCGGCTGCGCTCGATCCAGCGATCCGGCGTCGTCGTATTTTTGAGCCCGAAGCCATGTCCGCCGGCCGGATAGACGATCAACTGAGACGGCACCTTTGCGGCTTGCAGCGCTTCGAAGAAACGCAAACTGTTCGCGACCGGCACGGACCGATCGTCGGCTGCATGCATCAAAAACGTCGGTGGCGTCTGCGCCGTGACGTGACGTTCGATCGAATACTTCTCGATCAACTCGCGCGTCGTCACCGATCCAAGCAGCATCTCGCGCGAGACTCGGTGCGTGATCGCATCCTCGAAACTGATGACCGGGTACGCCAGGATGAGGAAATCGGGACGCACCTGCTCGGCGGTCGCGCCGGGTAAGACAGGTCGTGCGAACCGCGTGGATGCCATCGCCGCGAGATGGCCGCCTGCGGAGAAGCCCATGAGCCCGACGCGCGCGGGATCCACGTTCCATTCGCGCGCACGCTCGCGCACGAGCTTGAGCGCCTGCTGCGCGTCCTGCAGCGGACCGATCTTCTTGTCGAGCATGTGCGCATCGCTCGGCGTTCGATACTTCACGACGAACGCAGCAATGCCGAACGCATTCAACTGCTCGGCCACTTCGAACCCTTCTTTGACGAGCGACACGCCGCGATAGCTGCCGCCTGGAAGAATCACGATCGCCGCCCGAGAGTTCGGCGCATCGCCGAGCGGATACGCATAGATCTGCGGCCGCGAGATGTTCAGATAAAAGGCGTAAGGCTCTGCCGGATCGCGCAAGCGCTCTTCATCGGTTGCAGGCCGCGAATTGGGGATGGAGCCCGAATAAAGCGCGATCGGCTCGGGTGCGCCAAGCGAACAGGCACAGGCGAGCATCGCAATGAAGAACAGCGCGAAACTTCGCTTCACGATCCGCCCATGCCCTCAGATGTGCGTCGCGCTCAATTCACCGGATGCGCTCCGCGGGCGGATAGGCCACGATCAGCACGAGATCTTCGTCCCCGATCTGACGGATACCGACGTCCGCGCCTTCGTGCATGAAGATCGCGGTGTTCGGTCCGACTTCGCGTTCGGTATCGTCGACTTTCAGTACGCCGCGCCCGCTCACGATGTAATACACCTCGTCATGAGCGAGCACGTGCATGCCGATCGAAGCACCGCGATGCAGCGCGCGCTTGCGAAAGATCACGCGCGCATCGGGCACATCGTCGAAGTAGCGATAGGCCGTCGTCTTGCCGGTACCTTCGTGCGGCCCCGGCTCGACGCGCATCACGTCGCCGTCCTGTTTCAGGAAGAACCGATTTCGCACATGACGGCTTTGCGCCGTGGCAACGGCGCTCGCCAAAGCAATCGCGAGCGCCGCTGCGCCGACCGCGATCCCGAAGTTCCGCCACCGCCGCTCGTGCATTCACGCCTCCATCAATGGAACACGGGCCCGGAGAACAACGGCACGAGGATCGGCACCGTCACGGCCGGCAGGAGCCCGCGATCGAGCGTCGGCACCCAGCCGACATCGACGCCGAGATCGGGATCGTTCACATGATTCCAGGCGGAAACCAGATCGACCGGGTTGCGAACGCGCGGACCGATGACGAGCGTTCCGGAAGCCGCCAACGCCGTGCCGTTGAAGCGCGCGATGAACCGGTCCGGCGTGAACGACTTCGGGGCGATGAAGACGTTCTCTTCGGCGTAGATCGCCGATTCGAATCCGACGCCCCAGCTGTATTGATACGAGTGCGCACCGCGCACGTCGTACAGGTTGTTGTACAGATGCACTTGGCCGAAACGCACACGCGGCGCGCGCTGACCAATGCCTTCGAACCAATTGTGATGCAGCGTGACCCGGAGCTTGCCGCGGTCTGCAGTCGCGCCGTCCGATGAGCCGATCAGCATCGCCTTGTCGTGATTGCGAAACCGGTTCCACGACACCGTCACTAGATCGGATCCGTTCGTAATGTCGAGCAGTCCGTCATGCACTTGGTACAGCACGCCGAACCGCAGCGGCTGCTTCTCGTCGCGCGTGTCGCGATCCTCGAAGGTGTTGTGATCGATCCAGACATTGTTCGTGTCGCGCAACGAAATCGCATCGTAGAGCGCGTTCCAGCTGCCTTGCGCGCCGTCCGTCGGGCTCCATTCCGGGAAACAGTCGTACGTATCGCGGAACGTCAGATTGCGGATGATGATGTTGCTGCGGCTGTTCGGCACGCCCGACGTGCCGCGGATATCGAACCACGCGCCTTTGATCGTTGCGTTCTTGCCCAATCCGACGATCGTCGTGTTCGAGCCGATACGAATTCGCACACGCGCTTGCTGCGCATTGCGCGAAGCGATGCGTGCGTCTTCGAGCGGACCGCTCGGCGGCACGCGGCCCCACACGGCCGGATCGTACGTTGCAAAGTACGCTTCCGGCGTATAGCCGTCGCGGTAATAGTCTTCGCACGTGAGCGGCCGATTCTGATCGTCGACGTTCGCGTCGATCGTACCGCGCACGTAAATGATCTTGGGTTCGTTCGAGGGATTCGAAGGAGAGGTTGACGACGGCACGCCGTTGTTGAGTGCCGCGATCAGCTCGGCGCGATTGGTCACGACATAGACTTGTTCGGGCGCGGCCGCTGCGCCGCCGGTGACGCCGGCCCCGAATGAACCCCAGCCGTCTCCGGCGGGCAATGTTTGACGTCCGAGATCGTGCGCGTTCGCCTGCAACGCTGCGCATGCGGTGAGGATGACGACAAGGCTCAAAGGACGGCTCGACTTGCGCATAGCTCCTCCCGTGGATGTAACGGTCCAACTAAATCAACGGATGACTCCTGCTCGTCACTTCTATAGCGAGCTCTCGAAAGGAGATGGCGTCGAGTCCACGCGGGACTCGACGCCGGCCGGGCTGAGGCTGGGGGACCTCAGAACTTGTAGCGAGCACCGAACAAGTAGCTGCGTCCGGTGTGGTGGTAGTAGGACAAGCGATCCGCGGCGTAATCCACCCACTGATCTTCGTACTCGTCGGTCAGGTTCAGCGCCTCGAACGTCAGATCGAGGTTCTCGGTGACGCTGAAACGTGCCGATGCATCGACGGTGAACACCTCGGCAACGCCCTCCAATTCGTTCGCGTCACGACCAGGTACCTGTGTCAGGTATTCGTCGCGATAAGCGCCCGAAACGCGCGCACCGAAACGCTCGGTTTCGAAGTAGATCGTCGCGTTGTACGCGCTCTTCGACAGGCCGGTCAGGTCTGCTCGGCCGTTGACGTAGGTGATCTCCGATTCCACACCGGTGTAGTTCAGGATCACGCCGAAGTTCTTCCAGAAGCCGGGCAAGAACGTGAACGGCTGTTGATAGCTGATCTCGAAGCCTTTCAGGTCGCCGCCGGGACCGTTCACCGTCGTGTTGAACGTCCAGATCGGCAGATCGGGCGCACAGTTCGGTGTGGCTCCGCACGCAGCAACTGCGACACTGTCCGGGATGCCGAACGGATTGTTGGTGAACACCTGATTCGTCAGGCTGATGCTGACCGGGCGGCTCTCGATGTCCTTGTAGAAGAGAGCCAGCGACAGCAACGACTCGGGCGCGAAATACCATTCGAAGCTCAAGTCGTAGGCCTTCGCACGCGTCGGGTCGATATTGGGATTACCCAAGGTCGCCACGCGATTGTTGCCGCTCACGTTCACGCCGCCGCCCGGCGTCACATTACCCAGACCGGGCCGCGACATCACTTTCGCAGCAGCGAACCGTACGACGAAATCGTCGGTGACGTTCAACGCCAAGTTCAGCGCGGGCAGGGTGTCGCTGTACTTGCGGTCCGCATGAATGAGCACGGC
>CALEKY010000098.1 GCA_937902995.1 uncultured Sinobacteraceae bacterium | reverse complement strand
AGCTCGGGTTTCATGAGCGCACTCCGTGCGCTGGCGACAGGCTACAAGCGACAGGCGACAGCATGGAAAGCGATGAAGGCACTCCGGGCGCGAACTGAAGGCGACAGGCGACAGGAAGCGGCAAGGAACGCAATGCACCGTGCGCCGACGACAGGCGACGGCTCACGAGCGACCGCGAGAGAAAGCGTCGCGCAGCAAGAACGATTGTCATGTGTAGTTTGAGCATTCTTCCTCGACTCGAGCTCGAAATCGTCGCCTTGGGCTTTGTCAGGGCTTGTAGCCTGTGGCCTGTGTCGCCTACCGATACACCAATCCCATCGCCTGCTGGACTTCTTCGAGCGTTTGACGCGCAACGTCGCGCGCCTTCTCGCACCCTTCCGCGATGATGCCTCGGACCAGATCGCGATTCTCTTCGAATTCCTGCGCGCGCTGACGGATTGCGGAGATTTCTGCGACGACCGCATCGGCCAATCGCTGCTTGCAATCCAAGCAACCGATTCCGGCGCTACGGCAACCCTGCTGCACCCAAGCTTGAGTGTCCGCGTCCGAGAAGATCTTGTGAAGATCCCACACCGGACATTTATCGGGATCGCCCGGATCCGTGCGTCGGACGCGTGCTGGATCGGTCTGCATCGTCTTCAGCTTTTTGACGACCGAATCCGGATCCTCGCGCAGCCCGATCGTGTTGTTGTACGACTTGGACATCTTGCGGCCGTCCAAGCCCGGCACTTTCGGCGTAGCAGTGAGCAGCACTTCGGGCTCGACGAGAATCGTGCGGCCCGTGCCTTCCAGATAGCCGATGAGTCGCTCGCGATCGGCGAGCGTCAATCGCGCGTTGCCTTCGAGCAAGGCTCGCGCCTTCTCGACCGCTTCGGCATCACCCTGTTCTTGATAAAGCCGCCGCAACTCCTTGTAACGCGTGCCGTTGCGGCTACCGAGACTCTTGATGGCCTTTTCGACCTTGACCTCGAAATCCGGCTCGCGGCCGTACAGGTGATTGAAACGTCGTGCGACCTCGCGCGTGATCTCGACGTGTGCGATCTGATCTTCGCCGACCGGCACGTACGCCGTCTTGTAAAGCAGAATGTCGGCGCTTTGCAGCAACGGATAGCCGAGAAAGCCGTAGGTGGCGAGATCCCTGTCTTTGAGCTGCTCTTGCTGATCCTTGTACGTCGGTACACGCTCGAGCCATCCGAGCGGCGTGATCATCGACAGCAGCAAGTGCAGCTCCGCGTGCTCGGGGACGCGCGATTGGATGAACATCGTCGAGCTCGCCGGATTCAAGCCCGCCGCGAGCCAATCGATGACCATGTTCCACACGTTGTCCTCGAGGACGGACGTATCGTCGTAGCCCGTCGTCAGGGCGTGGATGTCCGCGACGAAGAAGTAGCACTCGTACTCGTACTGCAGCTCCGTCCAGTTCTTGAGAGCCCCGAAGTAGTTACCGAGATGGAGTGCGCCCGTGGGGCGCATGCCGGAAAGAACTCGCCGATTGCTCGTGGTACTTGCGCTCAAATCAGGTTCCTTCGAGCCTGCCGGGCCACCCGCGCACAGCAGACCTAGTGAATTCAATGTCTTATACGAACTTTCTAGACCAAGCAGACGATGCTCGTGGGTGGCTTTCGATTATACGGAGGATGCACGGCGAATGACGGGCGATGCGTGAACCGTGGCGCTGAGCGCTCACCCCTCGAACACGCTGACATCGCCCTTGCCCCGCCGAACGATCACGGGCGCAGGGCCTTCCAGATCGATGACGCTCGTCGGCTCGAGGCCGCAATTGCCGCCATCGATGACCGCATCCACGTAGTGGTACAGGCGTTCCTGAATTTCCCGCGCATCCGTCATCGGGTACGGATCTCCAGGCAGCAGGAGCGTCGAGCTCATGATTGGCTCGCCGAGCTCCTCGAGCATGAGCTGCGGGACAGGATGCTCCGGCACACGGATGCCGATCGTCCGGCGCTTGGCATTCTGGAGTCGTTTCGGCGTTTCCCTCGTCGCCTGGAGGATGAATGTGTACGGCCCCGGCGTAAACGCACGCAGCGTGCGGTATTGCCGGTTGTCGACGCGGGCGTAACGCGCGATTTCCGACAGATCCCGGCAGACAAGCGTGAAGTGATGATGCTTGTCGGTCTGACGAATGCGCGAAATGCGCTCCATCGCGGCCTTGTCGCCGATGTGGCAACCGAGCGCATAACAGGAGTCCGTCGGGTATACGACGATTCCGCCGCCGCGAATGATCTCGGCGATTTGCTTGATCAGCCGCCGCTGCGGGTCCTTGGGATGAATCTCGAAGAATCGACTCGGCATTCGCGTCGAGCGTTGGGTCTTGTCCGGGAAGTGTTGACGGTGTCGATGCCCTGCACCTCGAGTGCCAATGCGAGCACCGGGGGCGAGGTTGCGATGCCAAGCCAGATCGCCGCCGGTATGATAGCGACCCGTTCCGGCATTGCCCAACCGATGCAGATTCTTTTCGAACTCCTCCCGCTCCTGGCCTTCTTCGTCGCGTACAAGTTCGCCGGGATCTATGTCGCGACCGCAGTCATCGTGATCGCGGTAATTCTTCAAGTGGGTTATCGCCTGGTGCGCCGCCATAAGCTGACGCACATGCAGATCGGCTCGGCCGTGCTTTTGCTCGTATTCGGCGGCCTGACGCTCCTGCTGCACGACGACCGGTTCATTCTATGGAAGCCGACGATCTTCTACTGGCTGGTGGCGCTCGTGCTCATCGGCGGGCACTTGATCACGGGCAAGCCGATCGTCGAGAAACTCCTGCAAGGCGAGATCTCCTTGTCGCACGAGCGCTGGGTTCGTCTCTCGTACGCATGGATTGCGGTGTTCTTCGTGCTCGGCTGCCTGAATTTGTTCATCGCCTTCAACTACCCGCGCGACACGTGGGTCGTTTCCAAGTTCGTGCTGCTCGGGGTGTTCATGGTGTTCCTGATGGTCCAGATGTATTGGATCGTCGTTAAATGGAAAGGCCTCCCGGAACAGGAACCCGCAGCCGAAGGGACCGCCGATGAGCAACCGCGTTGAACGTATCCGCAGCATCCTGACCGAAGCGCTAACGGCGCACGAAGTCGAGGTCATCGACGACAGCCACCTGCACGCCGGTCACGCGGGCGCACGCGACGGCAAGGGTCATTTCCGCGTGCGCATCGTGTCCGATGCCTTTACCGGATTACGACCCTTGCAACGTCATCAATTGGTGTATCGTGCGCTCGACGAACTCATGAAAACCGACATTCATGCGTTGAGCATCGCCGCGTTCACGCGAGAAGAAGCTCAACCGTCTTAGAGTCCCCTTTCATCAACACGAGGATCGCCATGAATCGCCAGATCGCCGCACTCACCGTGCTGCCGACGTTGTTGCTCCTGGGTGCGTGCGGCAACGCCGCGAGCCCGAATGCCGCCGAGTCGGCCGAGGTCGTCGCGACCGTGAACGGCAAACCCGTTGGAAAAACCGAGTTCGAGCTCTACTTGAACGACGTGGAGCAGCGATCGAGGCGCCAGCTCACGGACGAGGAAAAGTCGCAGGTGCTCGATCAATTCATCGGCATGAAGCTCGCCGCGGAAGCGGCCGAGAAAGCCGGTCTCGCCAAAGAGCCGAGGGTTGCGGATCAGCTCGCGCTCGCGCGCATGAACGTGCTGCTCGATGCCGGCTTGCAGAGGTATCTGGAGCAGAACCCGGTAACCGAAGCCGAGCTCAAACCGGAGTACGACGCGCAAGTGGCCGCCCTGCCGCGCGAGTATCACGCACGTCACATCCTCGTCGAGGATAAGGCGACCGCGGATGCGATCACCAAAGACCTGCAAAAAGGCGCGGACTTCGCCAAGCTCGCCGAACAGAAGTCCAAGGACTCCTCGGCCAAGAGCGGCGGCGATCTAGGCTGGTTCACGCTCGACACCATGGTCCAACCGTTTGCCGATGCGGTCGCGGCGCTGCAGCCCGGCCAGATCACGGCGGAGCCGGTGCAAAGCCAATTCGGTTGGCACGTCATCAAACTGGAAGACTCTCGCCCCTCCGAAGCACCTGCGTTCGAAGATGTGAAGGATCAGGTTCGTATGATCCTTCAGCGCAAGAAGCTGCAGGGCTATCTCGACGACTTGAAGAAGAACGCGAAGATCGAAAAGAAGATCTGAGCGAGTTGATAGTTGACAATGGATAGTTGATAGCTGGGGTCGCGTCGAGGCGCGACCCCAATCGACGGTTGCAGCTGTAAGCACTAGCAACCGCCCGTTGGCGTGGTGTCCTTGCCTCGAGCCCCGAGCCCCACGCCCCGAGCCCTCGTACCAGCGCCCAGTGCCCTATTCGTTCTGCTCGAGCAGCTTTAAGAATGCGGCCTCGTCGAGGATTTCGACGCCGAGCTCCTGAGCCTTCTTGAGCTTCGAGCCGGGTTCGGCGCCGACGACCACGTAAGACGTCTTCTTCGAGACGCTTCCCGAGACTTTTCCGCCGAGCGCGACAATCCGATCGGTGGCTTGATCCCGACTCATGTCGTCGAGCGTACCGGTAATGACGAACGTCTTGCCGGACAAAGGCCCCTCGACCTTCGTACGAGGCTGCTGCTCCTTCCAGGTCACGCCGAGACGGCGCAGCTCGTCGACGACTTCGCGGTTGTGCTTCTGCTGGAAAAAGTGATGGATGTGTGCTGCGACGACCGGACCCACATCCTGCACTTCTTGAATGGCTTGCTCGCTCGCCTCGACCAGTGCATCGAGCTTGCCGAAATGATTCGCGAGCGATGCCGCCGTGGCCTCCCCGACGTCGCGAATGCCGAGCGCGTATAGAAATCGCGCGAGCGTCGTCTGTTTGCTCTTCTCGATCGCATCCAGGAGTTTCTGTGCCGACTTCTCGCCCATACGGTCCAGATCCGCGAGCGTCGCGAGCTCGAGCTTGTAGAGGTCCGCGGGCGTCTTCACGAGACCGTTGTCGACGAGCTGATCGATGAGTTTCTCGCCGAGTCCTTCGATATCGAGCGCGCGGCGGCTCGCGAAATGTCGAATGGATTCCTTGAGCTGCGCCGGACAGTACAAGCCGCCCGTGCAGCGGGCGATCGCTTCGCCCTCTTCCCGCTCGACGTCCGATCCGCACACGGGGCACTTGGACGGCAGCGTCACGACGCGCGCATCCGGCGGACGCCGCTCCAGGATCACTTTCACGATCTCCGGAATGACGTCGCCTGCGCGGCGGATCACAACCGTGTCGCCGATGCGCACGTCCTTGCGCTGCACTTCGTCCATGTTGTGCAACGTGGCATTGCTGACCGTCACGCCGCCGACGAACACCGGCTCGAGACGAGCGACAGGTGTCAATGCACCGGTACGTCCGACCTGAAACTCCACGTCGCGGACGATCGTGTTCTCTTCGTGCGCCGGAAACTTGTGCGCAATGGCCCAGCGCGGTGCGCGCGCAACGAAACCGAGCTCGCGCTGCAATGCGAGCCGGTTGACTTTGTAGACGACGCCGTCGATCTCGTACGGAAGCTGCTCGCGCCTCGCGCCCATCTCTCGGTAGTACTCGAGCGCGCCTTCCGCCCCCTGCACGACTTTGAGCAAAGGTGAGATTTTCAAACCCCACAGCCGAAGCTGCTGGAGCACTTCGCTGTGAGTCGCAGGCAATTGCCAGCCGCGCACTTCGCCGACGCCGTAGAAATAGACATCGAGCGGCCGGCCTTCGGTCAGGCGCGGATCGTGTTGCCGCACGATGCCGGCCGCCGCGTTGCGCGGATTCACGTACGTCTTCTCGCCTTTCTCGAGCGCGCGGCGATTCATTTCCTTGAAGCCAGCGATGGGCATGAAGATTTCGCCGCGCACCTCGAGCAATTCCGGCGCGCCGTCGCGCAGCCGCAGCGGTACCGCTTTGACTGTGCGTACGTTGTGAGTGACGTCCTCGCCGCGCGTGCCGTCGCCACGCGTCGCCGCCTGAACCAGGCGGCCCTCCTCGTAGCGAAAGCTCACCGCCAGACCGTCGAGCTTCGGCTCGGCGGCGTATTCGACGGTTTCGCTCGTACCGAGACGCTCGCGGACGCGACGATCGAAAGCCATGACGTCTTCGTCCGTGAACGCATTGTCGAGCGACAACATTGGAATGGCGTGAACGACCTCGGCCAGTCCGCTGACGGGCTTGGTTCCGACGCGCTGCGTGGGCGAATCCGGTGTAATGAGATCCGGGTACTTTGCTTCGAGCGCTTTGAGCTCGTTCATCAGCCGATCGAACTCCGCATCGGAGATCTCCGGGCTGTCGAGCGCGTAATAGAGGTAGTTGTGATGATCGATGAGCTTACGAAGCTCGATCGCGCGAGCCTGCGCGGAAGCGTGCGTCGTCATAACGAGTGCAGCAGCCTCGAGAGGAATTCACTCCGGCTTCAGGACCCGAGCGGGCTCGCGTGCAGGCCGGCGTCGCCGCCGAGGCGATGCTCGAACTCGCGGATCTCCTGACGTATGCGCTCGATGCGGTGCACTGTCAACGGCACGCCGCGCTCATCCTGCAACGTTCCGCCGAGCGCCGCCTGCAGCCGGCGGCTGCAAGCAATCAATTCGTTGAACGCCAGCATGCCTGCAATCGGTCCCGGTAGCTGTGCGAAGAGCGTCACGCCCGGATAACTTTCGTCGGGCATCTTCTCCAGATCGAAAATGCCGGGCTCGACCATGCTGGCCACGCTGAAAACGATCTCGCCGTTGTCGGCAAGCTTGTGAAACACGCTGTACTTGCCGTGCTGAAGCGCTTCGGCCTCGAGCGCTGCCCGAAGCTGCGATCCCGGAATGCGCTCCGGAAGCGTGGCTAGCCGCAGCGCGATGATCTTGCGACGTTCAATGCGTCGAGGTGGCGGCGCGTGCCCCACTGCCTGCTCGGGCGCATCGGAAGACTGCATCGGCTCCGCTTCCAAGACGGGCTCCGGTTCGTCGGCCGGCAGCTCGGCCGTTGCATCGTCGTCGCCCAATGTCGGCTCGATGCGTGCAAACCGCTCATGTCGCTCGGAGCGATCGAACGCCGGTTCGATTCTCGGCTCTTCGAGCACGGGCTCGACGCTCGATTCCTCGACCGGCGACTCGACGGGATCGGCTTCGCGCGCTTCTACAGAGACTGGATCGGGCTCGGCTTCGATGACAGGCTCCGCAGCATCCACGCCCGATTCGAATGCCGGATCGGGCCGCGGGCGGGCTCGGGAGGAATCCGATTCGCGCCGGCCCCACACGTAGATGGCCACGAGCAGCACGACACCGAAGGCGATCAGAATCCAGCGAAGCTCGGGCATACGGAAAGGTTACGCGCTACGCACCAGTGAATTCAGAAGCGGGGTTTGGCTTCGTGCCAAGCACCGCGCCTACATTGCCGCCATCCGCACGGCCTCGTCCACATCCACGGCCACCAGCCGCGACACGCCGGGCTCATGCATCGTCACGCCGATGAGCTGATCGGCCAGCTCCATCGTCGTCTTGTTGTGCGTGATGAAAATGAACTGCACGCGCTCGGACATCTCGCGGACGGTCTCGCAGAAACGGCCGACATTGTTGTCGTCGAGCGGCGCGTCCACCTCGTCGAGCAGACAGAACGGCGCCGGGTTCAGCTCGAAGATCGAGAAAACGAGCGCGACGGCCGTCAGTGCCTTCTCGCCGCCCGAGAGTTGGCTGATCGTGCTGTTTCGCTTGCCAGGCGGGCGCGCCATGATCGACACACCGGCGCTCAGGATGTCGTCGCCTGCAAGCTCCAGATACGCGTGCCCGCCACCGAACAAGCGCGGGAAACGCTCTTTCAAGCCTGCGTTGACGCGATCGAAAGTGTCCTGGAAGCGCGTGCGCGTCTCGCGATCGATTTTGCGCATTGCCGCCTCGAGCGTCTCGAGCGCATCCGTCAGGTCCTTGTATTGCCTGTCGAGATACTCCTTGCGCTCGGATTGTTCTTTGTACTCGTCGATCGCGGCGAGATTCACCTGGCCGAGTCGTTCGATCTTCTGCGACAGGTCGACGAGCGTTTGCTCCCAAGCAGCGATGTCTGCATCGGCAGGCATCTCTTGATAGACGGCCTCCAAGTCGAACTGCGTCGCCTTGAATTGTTCGAGCAGCGTTTCGTGGCGGACCTTGAGCTCCTGCGCCGCCATGCGCACATCCTCCAGGCGTGCGCGGGCTTCTTCCACGGCCGATTCGGCCTCCATCCTGCGCTGATCCAAAGTGCGCATGCGACCTTCCGCCGACTCGAGCGCTTCGCGCGCCGCGGTCAGCTCCTGCTCGACAGCAATGCGTTGTTGCAAGAGTTCTTCGAGCTTGGCACCGAGCGCCTCCAGCGGCGCATCGCCGTCCGCGAGCTGGCGCGTGAGCTCCTCGCGCCGCGCGGTCATTTGCTCGAGCTGAGTGCGCAGCCGTTCGAGACCGGCGGTAATGGAGGTCAATGCGGAACGCTTCGATTCGACCTTGATTGCGACCTCTTGAGCGCCGTCGCGGTCGGCCTGCGCTTGCGCGCGCTTGGCCGCCAAGTCGTTGCGCAAAGATTCGCGCTCGGCTTCGAGCGTAAGACGCTGCTCTTCGAACTGCGCCATCTGCTCGGTGGCCTCTTCCAGGCGGGCGCGCGCAGCGGAAATCGCCTCTTCCGCGCGGGCGTATTCGGCAGCGATCTCGCTCGTCTCGCTGTTGACCTTCTGAACGCGCTCGGCGTTCTGTTCCGCTTTGGCACGCAGCGATGCGATCTGCGCGCTCAATTCGCTTTGCGCGCGATGGAGCCGATTGACGTCGGCCTGCAAAGCATCGCGGCGCTGCTCGAGATCGGCAACGCGTGTGCGAGTGTCTGTAATCTGGTCCTGCAGCGCTTCGAGCCGCTGCTCTGCCGTTTCGACGGCTTCGCGCAGCTCCCGCATTTCTTTCTCGCGGCCGATCACGCCGGCATGAACATCCTTGTCGCGGCTGACTCGCAGCCAATCCCGTCCGATCCAAATACCGTCGCGCGTAATGACCGATTCGCCCGGTGCCAAGCTCGGACGTCTCGCCAACGCTTCGCTCAGCGTGTCGACGGCGATGATGCCGTTCAGCAACGCTGCGACAGCACCAGGGCCTTGAACCTTGGCCAAGAGCTGAGTCGCGTCGGAGGCTGTAGGTGCCGACTCGCCCGCCGAGTAGAAGCTCACCGAACCGACCTGAAGCGATTCGAGCTTCGTTGCAATGGAATCGATTGCATCGACGGAGACGGCTTCCAGATACGAACCGAGCACGGTTTCGACGGCGCGCTCCCAACCCGGCTCGACGGTGACTTGTTGAGCCAGCCGCGGACGATCGCTCAGCGTGTTCTCGGCGAGCCATTCCGTAACCTTGCCTTGCGCCAGTCCGAGTGCAGCCTGTTGCAACGCCTGCAAGGACATCAACCGGCCTTGCGCCTCGCTGAGCTCGCGTCGGCTGGTATCGGCGGCCGCAACGAGCTGACGCTCGCGCTCGCGCAGCTGCTGCAGCTCATCGACGGTCGCGCGCAGCTGCTCGTCCGTCGATTCGCCTTGCGTCCGCGCGCTCTCCTCTTCGAGCTGCAAGGCTTCGATGCGTGCCTCGATCTCGGTCGTATCGAGCGTTCCGAGCTCTGCTGCGAGGCGCTCGCGTTGCGCCGCCAGTCGCTGCAATTGATGCTCGAGTTGCTCGAGACGCGCGCGCTCCACTTGCGTCTGTTCGCTTGCTGCGCGTGAGATGCGGTTGAACTCCTCCCAACGCTCCTGCCAGACCTGCATGTTCTGCTCGGCCTGTTCGAGCGCCGCGCTCGAAGCGCGTTCGCGTTCGCGTGCCTCGACGAGACCGGGTTCGAGCTGCTGGAGCTCGGCGGTCAGCTCGTCGATTTGGGTTTGGTCGCGCGTCAGGTGAAGCTGCGCTTCCGCCGCGCCTCGCTCGGCCTGTTCGAGCTCTTCGCGCTGACGTTGGCGCAGCTCGCGAGCATGCTGGATCGACTGCTCGGTACGGGAGATCTCCGCGCCGATTTGATAGTAGCGGCCCTGAACGCTGTTCAAGGCTTCCGATTTGTCCGTGAATTCTTCGCGCGCGGTTTCGATCGCGGACTCGATCGAACGCAAATCGGCGATCGCGGCCTGCATGGCCGTATCGCGCTCGCGCATGATGCCTTCCTTGCTCTGCGAATCCTGCTCGATCGCCTTGAGCCGCAGTGCGAGCAACTCGGCCGTCAGCTTGCGTTCGTCCTGCTTGAGCGTCTGGTAGCGTCGGGCGGTCGCGGCTTGCCGCTGCAGGTGCCGCAACTGCTTGTCGACCTCCTCGCGCACGTCGTTCAGGCGCTCGAGGTTCTCCTTGGTGTGCGAGATGCGATTCTCGGTCTCGCGGCGGCGCTCCTTGTATTTGGAGATTCCAGCCGCCTCCTCGATGAAGCCGCGCAGTTCGTCGGGACGCGCTTCGATCACGCGTGAAATCATGCCTTGCTCGATGATCGCGTAGCTACGCGCCCCGAGACCCGTCCCGAGGAAGAGCTGCGTGATGTCCTTGCGCCGGCAACGGGTGCCGTTCAGGAAATACGCCGAGTTGCCGTCCCTGGAGACGACGCGTTTGAGCGAAACCTCGGCGAAGCCGGCGTACTGTCCGCCGAGCTGCCCATCCGAGTTGTCGAAGACGAGCTCCACCGAAGCGGTTCCCACCGGCTTGCGCGAGCTCGAGCCGTTGAACACGACGTCGGCCATGGAATCGCCGCGCAAGTGCTTGGCGGAGATCTCGCCCATGACCCAGCGAACGGCATCGATGATGTTCGATTTGCCGCAGCCGTTCGGGCCGACGATCCCGATGAGGTTGCTGGGAAGGTTGACGGTGGTCGGATCGACGAAAGATTTGAAGCCGGCCAGCTTGATTTTGTTGAGTCGCATCGCGCTCCGGGCGGAAGCAGCCTTACTGAGTTGTCATGTCGCGATCGCTTGCGTGTGTGGAGTGCACGCGCACGACGCCTACCGAAGCAGCGCGCCTGCCGCAAGCTCGATGACGGTAAGTGTACGTGAAACGAATCCGCGCTCGCAGCATCAAATGACGTTCGCGACCGCGATGAAAGTCGGCGTCCTCGCAGGCCGGAACGGGCGGATTTCCACCGACAAACCGAGCGGGACATGCCGCAGCTTTTTCGGCTGTACGTGCAGGGCGCCGTCTGTATAATCGCGGCCCTCTTTTTGGTTCGACCCCGACGTCGGACCGAATTCGGTAATGGAGGCTGCTAAATGGCCGCGAAGAAAACGTCTGCAAAGGCGACCCAGGCCAAGAAGACCGCGTCGAAGAAAACCATTGCCAAGAAGCCGGAACCGGCGAAGAAAGCGGTATCCGCAAAGAAACCAGCTGCATCCGCGGGGCGTAAAGCTGCACCCCCAACCAAGGGTTCGGCGAAGGCCGCCGCGAAAACCCGAGCATCCCAGACCAGTTCAGTGACCCAGTCGAAACCTGCAAAAAACCTTGCTTCTTCGGAGGCAATCGTAAAGACAGTACAGAACGAGGAATCCGCGCAACTGACGCAAGAAGAGGCGCTCGCTGCGGCGCCTGAGCCGAAGGCGTCGATTCCGGCCGCCAATCCGGCGGTTCGCTTGCCGCCGGACGCGGATACGTCCGATTCCGACGAGGATGAGGGCCCGAGCTCCAGCCTGCTGGCCGGCCCGCGGAACGTAAAGCCGTACATCCCTCGCCGCGGCGAGCAGTACATGAGCAAGGAGCAGCTCGAGCACTTTCGCCAGATCCTCTTGAATTGGAAGCGCGACCTCATGGAGGAAGTCGACAGGACGATGCTTCACATGAAGGACGAGGCCGCGAACTTCCCGGACCCGAACGACCGCGCGACACAGGAGTCGGAGTTCAGCCTCGAGCTGCGCACGCGCGATCGCGAGCGCAAGTTGATCCGCAAGATCGACGAAGCGCTCAAGCGGATCGAGGACGGCACCTACGGGTATTGCCTCGAGACCGGCGAAGAGATTGGCATCAAGCGGCTCGAAGCGCGTCCGGTAGCCACGCTCTGTGTCGAAGCGCAAGAACGGCGCGAGCGGCTCGAAAAGCAGTACGGCGACCGGGACGACCGCTATCGCTGAACGCGGGCCGTGGGCGGGTGGCAGCATTGTCGGCTAGCCCCACGAACCCCCTCGACGCCACAGTTCGCGGCTAGCGCCGTCGCCCCTCTGCCGTGAATACGCCTGCCGGTCACGGCAATACATCGAAAGCGCCTGAAGACGGCCGTACCGATGCCGGTGCGGCCGTTCGTTATCGCGGCCGGTTTGCTCCCTCGCCCACCGGACCCCTCCACTTCGGCTCGCTCGTCGCTGCCGTAGCCAGCTACTTGGAGGCTCGAAAGGCAGGCGGCGAATGGCTCGTACGGATCGAGGACGTCGATCGGCTGCGTGAAGTCCCTGGGAGCGCCGACGAGATCGTCCGCGCGCTGGAGCACTTCGGATTCGAGTGGGCAGGGCCCATCGTGCGTCAAAGCGCCCGCGCCGAGGCCTATGAAGCCGCCTTGGAGCGACTCATCCGCGCCGATCTCGCCTACCCCTGCTCATGCAGCCGCAAGGAGATCGCGGCATTGGCCGGTCAAGCTGGAGCGGCCATGGACGAGGCCCGTTATCCCGGCCTTTGTCGGCAAGGGCCCCGCGATCCCAGCGCCTCAATGGCGATGCGCTTTCGCGTCGAACCGGGGGAAGTGGCGTTCGTAGACCAAATCCAGGGCCTCATTTGCATCGACGTCGCCCGGGACTGCGGCGATTTCGTCGTCAAGCGCCGGGACGGCTTCTTTGCCTATCAATTGGCGGTGGTCGTGGACGATGCCGCGCAAGGCATCACGCACGTGGTTCGAGGAGCCGACCTGCTCACCAGCACTCCTCGCCAGATTCTCTTGCAGCAAGCTCTCGCCTTGCCGACACCGATGTACGCACATGTGCCGCTAGCCACGGATCGCCAGGGCGTGAAACTCTCCAAGTCGGCCGGCGCGGGTGCCGTCGATGTCACTCGGCCGGTCGAGGAGCTCTGGCGGAGCCTCGAATTCCTGCGTCAGTCCCCGCCGGAGTATTTGAGAACCGCCGACTTGCGCACGCTGTGGGCCTGGGCAGTCGAACATTGGACTACAGCGCCGATCAGGGGGTTACGTCAGATGGCAGTCGTTGCTTCGTCCACAGGCCGGTCCTGTTAGGCATCAGGGTGACAATGGATTAGTATTGATGCCGGCACCATCCGTCCTGGCCGAGAGCGATCAGGATGGATGCGCCCTTGAATACGACCGGTTCTTAGCTCCGAAGCTATAAACGAAGGAGCGTCCATGATCGAGCCGAGAGTCATCAAGAAATATCCGAACCGCCGCCTCTACGACACCGTGGAGAGCCGGTACATCACGCTGGCCGATATTCGACGACTCGTCACCGAAAGGATCGACTTCGTCGTCATCGACAAGAAAACCCAGGAAGACATCACTCGTTCGATCTTGCTGCAGGTCATTGCCGAGCAAGAGCACATGGGCGAGCCGCTGATGAGCCAGGATTTCCTGTCGCAGATCATCCGCTCTTACGGCGGGGCCATGCAGAGCATGGTGGGCACGTACCTCGAGCAGAGCATGAAGCTGCTGACATCCCAACAGCAGCAATGGCGCGAACAAATGCGTAGCATGGTGGGCGCCGAGGCCTACGATTCGATCGCATCGCTGACACAGCAGAATCTCGAGCGCTGGCGAGCGATGCAGGAAGACATGTTCCGCGCCATGACCCCCCCCATGTCTTCGCCGTCGATGCGCGCGAAAGAGCGGGACGATGAAGGCGCGGATGGGCTGCACGAGAAACGCGTGTAGCGCAGCCCTTCAGGCGAACGAGTCGGCGTAGAAGTCCGAGGAGGCCGATTCGGGATCGGCCTCGCGGTGGGGGGTCTCAGTTGTCGATGTTGCGCATGCTGAGGCGAATGCGCCCCTGACGATCGACCTCGAGCACTTTGACGCGAATGACGTCGCCTTCCTTCAGCTTGTCGCTGACGCGCTCGACGCGCTCGTCCGAAATCTGCGAGATGTGCACCAATCCGTCCTTGCCGGGCAGGATCGTCACGAACGCGCCGAAATCCATCAGGCGCACGACGCGTCCTTCGTAGACGCGCCCGACTTCCACTTCCGCCGTGATCATCTCGATGCGCCGCTGCGCTTCGCGTCCCGCAGCGCCGTTCACGGAAGCGATCTTCACGGTACCGTCGTTGTCGATATCGATCGTCGTACCGGTCTCTTCGGTGATCGCACGAATCACCGCACCGCCCTTGCCGATGACGTCGCGGATCTTCTCCGGATCGATCTTGAGCGTGATGATCGACGGCGCCCACTCGGACATGTTGGCGCGCGGTGCCGCCAGCACCGCATCCATCTGATCGAGGATGTGCAGACGCGCAACCTTCGCCTGCTCGAGAGCGACCTGCATGATCTCGCGGGTGATGCCGTTGATCTTGATGTCCATCTGCAGCGCCGTCACGCCCGTACGCGTGCCGGCAACCTTGAAGTCCATGTCGCCCAAGTGATCTTCATCGCCCAGGATGTCCGTCAGCACTTGGAAGCGATCGCCCTCCTTCACGAGGCCCATCGCCACGCCGGCGACCGCAGCCTTGATCGGCACGCCCGCGTCCATGAGCGACAAGCTCGTGCCGCACACGCTGGCCATCGAGCTCGAGCCGTTGGATTCGAGAATTTCCGAGACGACGCGGATGACGTACGGGAACGTCGACATATCGGGCATCACGGCTTGAATGCCGCGACGTGCGAGGTTGCCGTGACCGATCTCGCGGCGCTTCGGCGATCCGAGCATGCCCGTCTCGCCGACGCTGAACGGCGGGAAGTTGTAATGGAGCATGAAGGGCTCTTTGCGCTCGCCCGTCAATGCATCGATGATCTGTGCATCGCGACCCGTGCCGAGCGTGGTAACGACGAGCGCCTGCGTCTCGCCGCGCGTGAACAATGCCGAGCCATGCGTACGCGGCAGCACTCCGGTCTTGATCGTGATCGGGCGCACCGTCTTCGTGTCGCGACCGTCGATACGCGGCTTGCCCTCGAGAATACGCTGACGAACGATCTTGTACTCGAGGTTGGCCAGTTCCTTGGAAACGTCATCGGCGCCGTAGGCCGGCGACTCGCCGCCGCTCAACGCCTGCAACGCTGCAGCCTTCACTTCGGCAATCTTGGCGTGGCGGGCCTGCTTCTCGGTGATCTGATAGGCCTCGGTGAGGCCTGCCTCAGCCTGGGCAGCGACGGCAGCTTCGAGTGCGGCGTTCGGTGCAGGCGGCTGCCAGTCCCATGCCGGTTTGCCCGCCTCGGCCTTCAGCTCGTTGATCGCCTTGATTGCCACCTGCATCTGCTCGTGGCCGAACATCACGGCGCCGAGCATCACATCTTCCGGAAGACTGTCGGCCTCGGATTCGACCATCAGCACGGCGTCGGCGGTACCGGCGACGACGAGATCGAGCTTGGACTCGCGGAGCTGCGCAGCGGTGGGATTGAGGATGTATTGACCGTCCTTGTATCCGACCTTTGCAGCGCCGATCGGGCCCTGGAACGGTACGCCTGACAGGGCAAGCGCTGCCGACGCGCCGAGCATCGCGGGAATGTCCGCGTCCACTTCCGGATTCAACGAAATCACGGTCGCAACGACCTGAAGTTCGTTGTAGAACCCCTCCGGGAACAGCGGTCGAATCGGGCGATCGATCAACCGCGAAGTGAGCGTTTCCTTCTCCGACGGACGGCCTTCGCGCTTGAAAAAGCCGCCGGGAATACGGCCTGCCGCATACGTCTTCTCGACGTAGTTGACGGTCAGGGGGAAGAAGTCCTTACCGGGATCCGCCGTTTTGCGAGCGACCGCGGTGACGAGTACGACCGTATCGGCCATGGTGACGACGACCGCGCCGTCCGCCTGACGCGCCAGCTCCCCCGTCTCCAAGGTCACTTGATGCTGGCCGTACTGAAAAGTCTTCTTGATTGCGCTCACGATGCTTCCTAGTGCCGGCCCTGCCGGCGCGATTTTCTTGCCTTCGAGAATTCGGTGACGTTTTGCATCCAGAGCGATGCACAGCGCAACGCACGGGCGGCGCGCGGCGAGAATGGTCCGTCAACGGCGTGCGAATGGCGGAACATTACGGACAAATTGGAAACACTGCCGGTCGACCGCCGGCGCTGCATTAGCGCCGCAGTCCGAGGCGTGACACCACTTCTTGGTAACGCTCAGGAGCGGAATTCTTGAGGTAGTCGAGGAGTTTCCGGCGCTGATTGACCATCTTCAGCAAGCCCCGACGGGAAGCATGATCGCGCTTGTGCGTGGCGAAATGCTCGCTGAGGTCGTTGATACGCGCGGAAAGAAGAGCAATCTGAACTTCCGGTGAGCCGGTATCGTTTGCACTGCGCCGAAACTGCTCGACGATTGCGCCTTTCTGTTCGCTGGACAATGACATCTGCTCGATCCTATCCGCCGTATTTTGGTAACTGGTCGCTTTAAGAAGCCGCGCATTCTACTCGTGCGTCCGCAACGATCTCAAGCAATCCTCGACGCAATTGCGGACTGAAAACGCAAGAAAAGGCTACCCGCTGCGCTCCTCCCCGACGAACAGCCGAACCGGCCGCACGCGCCCGTCCGGCTGACCGTGCACCAAGCCCAGGAAACGGCCGTCGGCGCCGTAAGCCCTGAGTTGTTGGGCAGGCACTGCCTGAGTCGGATACACGGGTTGCCCCTTGAGCAGGGCTGCCTCGCTCGGACCCACGACGATCGCGGCCCCGAGGTCCGCAAATGCCAGGTCGGCCGGCAGCAACACCTCTTCGAGCGCTCCGCGGCCCCCTTGATCGAGCCGTCCGCGCAGCTCCTCGATCGTGTACATGGGTTGGTCGCCGAAGGGATCGACCGAGAGCCGCCGCAGCGCAACAACGTAACCCAACGTGCCGAGCCGCTGAGCAATGTCGGCAGCTAGCGTTCGAATATAGGTCCCTTTCGAGCAGCTCACGTCGAAATCCAAGCGGTCGGGCCCTAGGTCGAGCAGCGAGATGGCGCTGATCGTGATCCGGCGACTCGGCCGCTCGACCGACTCGCCGCGGCGCGCAAGCTCGTAAAGACGCTGGCCGTCCTTCTTCAACGCCGAGTGCATCGGGGGTATTTGATCTTGCTCCCCTAGGAAGCTCGCCAACACGCGTTCGACGTGCTCTCGGGTCAATGCAGGAACCGACGCACGTTCGACGACTTCGGTTTCGCAGTCGAGCGATTCGGTACGAGCGCCGAGCTGCACACCGACCCGATAGCGCTTGCCGGCATTGAGCAAACGGCCGCACACCTTCGTCGCTTGACCGAAACACACCGGCAACATTCCGGTCGCCAACGGATCGAGGCTGCCGGCATGCCCGGCCTTCTTCGCGCCGTACAGCTCCCGTACCTGCTGTAGCGCCGCATTGGACGAGAGACCGAGCGCCTTGTCGAGCAGCAAGATGCCGTCGATGTCGCGATGAAACCTGCGCGGCTTCGACATAGATCAGCGATCGCTCTCCGGTTGGGACTCGGGGTCGTCGTCGACATGACGCGCTTCGTCCTCCTTGACGGCCTGCTGAATCAGCGCCGACAGCTTCGCGCCCTTCTCGATCAGCTCGTCGTTCACGAAACGCAGCTCAGGACTGTGCCTCAAGCGCAGCGCCCGGCCGAGCGGCCCCCGCAACATGGGCGCTGCCTCGTCGAGAATCTCCTGCACTTGCGTCTTGTCCGCGCCGAGCACGGAGTAAAACACCTTCGCATAAGCCAAGTCCTTGGAGACCTGCACCTCGGTCAGCGTCAGCATCCCAAGCCGCGGATCGCGGACTTCGCGGCGAATGAGCTCGCTCAACGCGCGCTGAATTTGATGCGCAACACGGCTGCTGCGCGGAAAGGACTTGTTGCTCATGACGAATGAAACGATCGTGCGCCGGGCCGGTTCGATCCGGCCCGGCGCGTGAGAGGGAGCGTACTAGACTGTGCGAGCCACTTCGACGCGCGAGTAGCACTCGATCTGATCGCCGACTCGCACATCGTTGTAGTTCTTCACACCGATACCGCACTCCGTGCCGGCACGTACTTCGTTGACGTCGTCCTTGAAGCGACGCAGCGACTCGAGGGCGCCCTCGAAGATCACCACGTTGTTGCGCAGCACGCGGATCGGATTGTTGCGGCGGACATAGCCATCGACCACGATGCACCCGGCCACCGTGCCGAACTTGCTCGACCGGAACACCTCGCGCACTTCCGCGAGACCGACGATCTGTTCCTTGACCTCCGGCGCCAGCATGCCCGAAACGATCTGCTTCACGTCGTCGATCGCTTCGTAAATGATGCTGTAGTAGCGAACGTCGATGCCCGTCTCCTTGATCATGTTGCGCGCTGCGCTGTCGGCACGGACATTGAAGCCGATGATGCGCGCATTGGAAGCCTGCGCGAGCGTCACATCGGACTCGGTGATACCGCCGATACCGCTAGCAACGATTTTCACGTTCACTTCGTCGGTCGACAGTCCGACCAGCGCATCGCGCAGCGCCTCCACGCTGCCTTGCACATCGGCCTTGATGATGAGCTGGACGCTCACCGTCTTGCCGTCGCCCATCTGCGAAAGCATGTCCTCGAGCTTTTGTGGAGCCTGCTTGGCAAGCTTCGTGTCGCGGAACTTGCCTTGCCGATACAAGGCAACTTCACGCGCCTTGCGCTCGCTCTCGACGACGAGGAGCTCGTCGCCGGCATTCGGCGCACCCGAAAGGCCGAGCACGACGACGGGCAACGAGGGACCGGCCTCCGTGACCTGCTGACCCTTTTCGTCGAACATCGCGCGGACGCGACCGAATTCTTGTCCGGCGATGATCGGATCGCCCGGCTTCAACGTGCCGCGCTTGACGAGCACCGTTGCTACGGCGCCGCGGCCCTTTTCCATACTCGACTCGATGACGACGCCCGCAGCAGGACCTTCGTGCGTGGATTTCAGCTCCAGCACGTCCGCCTGCAGCAAGATCGTGTCGAGCAGGTCGTCGATGCCTTGGCCCGTACGTGCGGATACGTTCACGAACAACGTATCGCCACCCCAGTCCTCGGGCAGCACACCGTGCTTCGCGAGATCGTTCTTGACACGATCCGGATCCGCCTCGGGTTTGTCCATCTTCGTGATCGCGACCACGATCGGCACTTCGGCCGCCTTTGCGTGTTGAATCGCCTCGATCGTCTGCGGCATGACGCCGTCGTCGGCGGCAACGACCAGCACAACGATATCTGTGACCTGCGCACCGCGGGCGCGCATTGCCGTAAACGCGGCGTGACCCGGCGTATCGAGGAACGTGACGACGCCTTTCGGTGTCTCGACGTGATAGGCACCGATGTGCTGCGTGATTCCGCCCGCTTCGCCGGCGGCCACTTTCGTGCGCCGGATGTAATCCAGGAGCGAGGTCTTGCCGTGATCGACGTGACCCATCACTGTCACGACCGGAGGACGTGGCGTCAGCTCGTATTGTCCATCGAGCATCTGCAGCTGCTCGTCGACCGCACTCTCCTTGACGACGATCGGCGTGTGTCCCAACTCCTCGACTACCAACACGGCGGTGTCCTGATCGATGGGCTGATTGATGGTCGCCATCACGCCCATGTTCATCATCACCTTGATGACTTCGGTTGCCTTCACCGCCATGCGCTGCGCGAGCTCGGCCACGGTGATCGTTTCCGGAATCTGCACTTCGCGCTTGACCGGCGCAGCGGGGCGCTCGAAGCCGTGCTGGCTCGCAACGCTGATCTGTCCGGGCTTGCGCGTCTTCGTCTGCGCATGCTTCTTTTTCTTGAAGCGCGCGCTCGCATCGCTCGAGACGTGCAACTCGGTGCGCTGGAATTTCTGCGGTTGCTCGTCGATATCCTTCTCTTTTTCCTTCTCCTTTTCCTTGGCCTTCAACCGCTCGGCTTTGGCGAGCTCCTCTTGTCGCTTGCGCTCGGCCTCGGCGCGCTCGCGCGCCTCGCGAGCCTCGCGCAGACGCTGCAGCTCCTCCTCGGCTGCTCGACGAGCTTCTTCGTCGGCGCGACGCATCGCCTCGGCTTCGAGACGCTCGCGCATCCGTTGCTCGGCCTCGCGAGCCTCGGCTTCGGCCTGCTCTTGACGGCGGCGCGCTTCTTCCTCGGAAATCTTCTTCTGCTCGGCCTCGTCCTGCTGCACGCGCGTCTGCTTCTGCAGCACGCTGCGGTTCAGGTATGTCTTCTTCGTGCGAACTTCGACATTCACAGTCCGCGCACGCCCTTGAGCGGAGGCGACCTTGATCTCGCCCTGGGACTTACGCTTGAGCGTGATCTTGCGCGGCGCAGCGACGTCCTCGCGGCCGTGGGCCTTACGCAGGTACGTCAGCAGCTCCATCTTGGCTTCGTCGCTGATCGTATCGTCGGCGCCCGAGACGCGAATGCCCGCCTCGTCGAGCTGCGAGAGCAGACGCTCGACCGGTACCTTCAGTACCTCGGCGAATTGTGTGACTGTGACATCTGCCATAAGGGCCCTCCCGATCGCGACTAGGCCTGCTGCCCAGCGCCCTCGAACCAATGCTTGCGTGCGGCCATGATCAACGCACCGGCGCGCTCTTGATCGATGCCCTCGATCTCCATCAGGTCATCGACCGCCTGCTCGGCCAGATCCTCGCGCGTGACGATGCCGCGACTGGCCAAGATTCGCGCAAGCTCCTGATCCATGCCATCGACCTCGAGCAGATCCTGGGCCGGCTGTGCGGCATCGATCTGCTCTTCGCTCGCGATGGCCTGCGTGAGCAGCACGTCGCGCGCGCGGTTGCGCAGCTCCTTGATGATCTCCTCGTCGAACTCTTCTATGCCTTCGAGCTCCGACTGCGGAACGTAGGCGATTTCCTCCACGCTGGAGAAGCCTTCTTGCACGAGGATTTGCGCGACCTCGTCATCCACGTCGAGCTGCTTCTTGAACATCTCGATGAGCTCGCGCGTCTCGCCCTCGCTCTTCGCTTCGGCGGCTTGCTCAGTCATCACGTTGAGCTCCCAACCGGTGAGCTCGCTGGCGAGCCGAATGTTCTGTCCGCCGCGACCGATCGCCTGCGACAGCTTCTCCTCCGTCACCGCGATGTCCATCGAATGCGCATCTTCGTCCACGACAATCGAGACGACCTCCGCAGGCGCCATCGCGTTGATCACGAATTGGGCCGGATTGTCGTCGTACGGGATGATGTCGACGCGCTCGCCCGCAATCTCGTTCGAAACGGCCTGCACGCGCGAGCCGCGCATGCCGACGCACGCACCGACGGGGTCGATGCGGCTGTCGTTGCTCTTTACGGCGATCTTCGCGCGCACACCCGGATCGCGAGCTGCGCCGAGAATCTGAATCAAACCCTGCCCCACTTCGGGAACCTCGAGCTTGAACAGCTCGATCAGGAACTCGGGCGCCGTGCGCGACAGAAAGAGCTGCGGACCTCTCGGCTCCGAGCGGACGTCTTTCAAATAGGCCTTGATCCGATCCTGGGCACGGACCGGCTCGCGCGGAATCATCTGATCGCGCGGAATGAAGCCCTCGGCATTGCCGCCGAGATCGACATAGACGCCGTTGCGGTCGACGCGTTTGACGACACCCGACACGAGCGTGCCGACGCGGCCCTTGTATTCCTCGACGACCTGCGCGCGCTCTGCCTCGCGCACCTTCTGTACGATCACTTGTTTGGCGGTCTGAGCTGCAATGCGTCCGAAGGCGATCGACTCGAGCGGCTGTTCGACATAGCCGCCCACTTGGGCGTCCGGCGAAATCTCGAGCGCATCCTCGAGGCGGAGCTCGCTCTCAGGATTCTCGAGCTCAGTCGAGTCGTCGGCAAACACCTTCCAGCGCCGCCAAGTGTCGTAATCGCCGGTCTTACGATTGATGGAGACGCGCACGTCGATGTCCTCGCCGTAACGCTTACGCGTGGCAGAGGCCAGCGCCGCTTCGAGCGCTTCGAAGATGATTTCCTTGTCGACGCCCTTCTCGTTCGAGACTGCATCGACCACCATCAAAATTTCTTTGTTCATCGTGCGCACTCCTGCCCGTCCGGCAGACACTCATCGATAATCCGGCGCAACCCGCGCCTTGTGAATTCCTGCGATCGGCAGCTGTACTGCCGTCCCGTCCACTTCGAGCGTGATCTCGCCTCCGCTCACGTCCGTCAACCGACCCGTGAACCGCTTTCGCCCGTTCACCGGCTCGACCATCTCGAGCCTGATCCGCTCGCCGGCAACGCGCTCGAAGTGCGCCGGCGTGCGCAACACGCGATCCAAGCCCGGCGAGGACACCTCGAGCGTGTACTCCGACTCGATCGGGTCCGCGGCGTCCAGCACTTCGCTGACGGCACGGCTCACACGCTCGCAGTCGTCGAGGGAAATACCCTCGCGCGAATCAATATATAGCCGCAGCACCCCCCCTCTAGGGCGCGCTGCGTACTCGAGCTCCCACAGCTCGTACCCGAGGCTCGTCACGACCGGCTCGAGCAGCTCGACCAGCTGGTCTCGTAGCATCGCGATCACCTCCGGTTTTCAACCTGCACAAACGAAAAATGGGCCCAAGGCCCATTCTCGTTATTCCCTTCCCGGTCCGGCCGATTCGCCAGACCTCCCTGACGCCCGCCCTGACTGTGGGCAAGGCCCAGAAACCAAAAAGCCCCTTCGTTCAGGGGCCTTTTCGTTACGAAAAGCTGGTAGCGGGGGCCTGCTACGTACCCAGTTGCACCCTCGACCGCCCGGCGGACGAGCGCGCGACCCCATCACTTGGACCGCGGATTCTATAGAACGAAGCAGGCAAATGCCACAGGAATCAGGGGATTTGCCCGCCGACCGGCCCAAACCCTGCTCTCTGCTCACCTGGACGAGTGCTGGTCAAATTTTGACCATCCCCATCTTCTTCGAGAAAAACACGAAACTGGACCGGCTTATCCACAGGATCTTCTACGGTTTCAGTGCACAACTGGCCAACCGCATCTGGCAACCAAATGCAATACCCAGGCGCCTCGAATCGGCAGCGGGTCCGGTCGTTGCGTGGCCCAAAAACAAATGCGCCGCTCGAGTGAGCGGCGCATTTGTTGAAGGTTTGGTAGCGGGGGCAGGATTTGAACCTGCGACCTTCGGGTTATGAGCCCGACGAGCTGCCAGACTGCTCCACCCCGCAGCAGAGGGCGCGCATTCTAAGGGCGGGTGTCGACCATTACAAGGGTTCGCACTCGCGCCTCACGGCAAAACGCGCGCACAGAGCTCGATCAGCACGCTCGGGAAAATTCCGAGCAACAGCACCGCCAATCCGTTCAAGCTCAGCAATGCCCGCATTGTGCCGCCTGCTTGGATTTCAACCTCTTCGGTCGGCTCATCGAAGTACATGAGTTTGACTACGCGCAGGTAGTAGTACGCGCCGATGACCGAGAAAACGACAGCGACAACAGCAAGCCACTCCAACCCGACTTCGACCACGGCGCCGAGCACGGCCAACTTGGCCCAGAAACCGACGAACGGCGGGACGCCTGCCGTGCTGAACATCAGCATCGCCATCACTGCAGCAAACCACGGACTCTTGCGATTGAGTCCGCGGAAATCGTCGAGCTTGTCGGCCTCGAAGCCCTTGCGCGACAGCAGCAGGATCATCGCGAACGAGCCGATCGCCATGATCACGTACACGAACGTGTAGTACATCGCTGCGCGATATCCGTCGGTTGTTCCCGCCAGAATGCCGAGCAGGATGAAGCCCACGTTCGAAATCGTCGAATACGCGAGCATACGCTTGAGATTGGACTGCGCGATCGCGACCACGTTGCCGATCGCCATCGAGAGTACGGACAGAACGATCAGTATGCCCTGCCAGCTCTCGACCATTGCTCCGAGGCCTTCTGCCAGCACACGGATCGCAAGCACGAAGTAAGCGATCTTCGGCGCCGAACCGATGAACAGCGTCACGGGTGTCGCAGCGCCGTGATACACATCGGGGACCCACATGTGGAACGGAACTGCGCCGAACTTGAAGGCGAGACCCGCGACGATGAAAACCAGCCCGAACAGCAAGCCGAGCTTGTCGGGTCCCACTTCGCGAACCGCGATCGCGAGATCATCGAGCTGTAATGTGCCGGTGAGACCGTAAACGATCGAGAACCCGTACAGCATCATTCCGGAAGCGATGGCGCCGAGCACGAAATACTTCATCGCGCTCTCGGCCGGGACTTCCGCGTCGCGCTCGATCGCGACGAGCGAGTACAGCGACAGTGCGAGCAACTCGACGCCCAAATAGACGGTGAGCAAACTGCCCGCCGACGTCATCACCATCATGCCGAGGAGCGCCAACAACGCGAGAACGAAGTACTCGCCCTTGAACAATCCGCGTTGCTGCAGGCTCTCGCGCGCGTACAGCAGCGCCGCACCGACCGTGCCGTAAGCGAATAGTTTCAGCACATCCCCCATTGGGTCGGCGATGAACGCCCCGTTGAACGCCGTAACACGTTCATCCACCGCAAAATTCACGGTCACGAACGCCGCGCCGACGAGCGCGATCAGCGTCAGCGCAAAGGAGATCCAGCGCTTGGCGTCGTCGAGAAAGAGATCGACCAGCAGGATCGCGCAGATTGCGCCCAGCACGAAGATCTCGGCGGCCGCCGCAGCGTAATCGGCTGCATTGATGACGACTTCTGTCATGAGAGGGCTTCTAGAGTTTGGACACGGTGATCTGCTGAACGAGCTGCTCGATGGTCGGACGCATGACGTCGAGCAGCGGCGCCGGCCACACACCCAACAAGAGCACGGCTACCGCCAACACGCCGAGCACGAAGAGCTCACGGCTGTTCACATCGGTGAGGTGTGCGACGTGATCGTTCGTCACTGGACCGAAGACCACGCGCTTCACGAGCCACAGCGTGTAGGCGGCACCGAGGATGAGAGTCAGTCCGGCCAGGAACGCGTACCAGAAATCGGCGCGGAAGCTCGCAAGAATGACTAGGAACTCGCCGACGAATCCCGACGTCGCCGGCAACCCCGAGTTGGCCATCGCGAATAGCACTGCGAAGGCCGCGAAAATCGGCATCTTGTTCACGACGCCGCCGTAGGCACTGATCTCTCGGCTGTGCACGCGGTCGTACAGCACGCCCACGCAGAAGAACATCGCTCCCGAAACCAGACCGTGCGAAATCATCTGCACCATCGCACCGTCGATGCCCATCGCTGCACCGCGCACGTCGCCGTGCACTCGCACCAGCTCGAACACCAGGAAGGATCCCAGCGTCACGAAGCCCATGTGCGCAATGGACGAATACGCGATCAGCTTCTTCATGTCCTGCTGCACCAGCGCGACGAAGCCGATGTAGACCACCGCGATGAGCGATAGAGAAATCACCAGCCAATCGAGCTGTTGGGCCGCATCCGGCGTGATCGGCAGCGCGAAACGCAGAAAACCGTAGCCGCCCATCTTCAGCATGATCGCCGCAAGAATGACCGATCCGCCCGTCGGCGCCTCGACGTGCGCATCCGGCAGCCAGGTGTGCACCGGCCACATCGGCACCTTGACCGCGAAGGCGAGCAAGAAGGCGATGAAGATCAAGATCTGCGCATTCATCGCCAGCGGCAGGCGCTGGAAGTCGGCGATCGCGTAGCTGCACGAGCCGGCATCGCAGGTCTTCAAGTACATGTAGATCAGCGACACCAGCATGAAGACGGAGCCGAGGAACGTGTACAGGAAGAACTTGATCGTCGCGTAAACGCGGCGCGGTCCGCCCCACACGCCGATGATGATGAACATCGGGATGAGCATCGCTTCCCAGAACACGTAGAACAGCAGCGCGTCCGTGGCCGCGAAGACGCCGACCATCAATCCTTCGAGGATCAGGAACGACGCGAAGTACTGCGCCGGCTTCTTCTCGATCACCGTCCACGCCGCGATCACGACCAACGGCGTGATGAACGTCGTCAGTATTACGAGCGGCATCGAAATGCCGTCGACGCCGAGCGCGTAGTACGACGCGAACTGCGGCAGCCAAGCAAGCCGCTCGACGAACTGCATTTGCGCCGTCGTCATATCGAAATTCGTATAGAGCAGCGTCGACAGGCCGAAGGTCACGGCCGTCGTGACGAGCGCCACCCATCGTCCCAAACCGATTGCACGCTCGCCGAGCGCCAGCATGACCAAGCCGCCAGCGATGGGCAGCCAGATCAACACACTCAAAATTGGCCAGTCGAACTGCATGGATGTTTCTTATGAGCCTGAAGTTAGCGCAGCACGTACCACGCAATGAGCGCGGACAGGCCGATGATCATTGCGAATGCGTAGTGATACAGATATCCCGTTTGGATGCGGCGAACGACGCCCGAGAGCCATCCCACGACGCGTGCCGAACCGTTCACGGCGAGACCGTCGATCAGCGCCACATCGCCGACCTTCCACAGCGCCTTGCCCAACCCGACGCTGCCCTTGCCGAAGACGAACTGATTGATCTCGTCGAAATAGAACTTGTTCGACAGAACCTTGTAGATGGCGGAGAACTTCTCCGCGATCACATCCGGCAGGTCCGGCCGCTTGATGTAGAGATACCAAGAGGCGACCACACCCGCGAGCATCAACCAAAACACCGGCCCCGTCAGGGCGTGAAGCATGAAGCCCACGATGCCGTGGAACGACTCGCCGACATGGCCGACCGTATCGTGCTCGGGCCGCACGAAGATCGCATCACCGAAATAGCCACCGAACAGCACCGGCGTGATCGTGAAGGCTCCGATCAATAGCGACGGCACGGCCAAGACGATCAGCGGCAGCTTGATCGACCAGAATGCCTCCTCCGGCGGACCCGAGTGCCCATGGCCGTGATCGTCATGCGCGTCGTGCCCACCATGGGATTCATGATGATCCGCAGCCGTGTGGAATCGCTCGGAGCCATGGAATGTCATGAACACGAGGCGGAAGCTGTAGAACGCCGTGACGAACACGCCCAACAGCACACACCAATACGCATACGTCGCGCCAGGAATGTTCGCTGCATGCACGGCTTCGATCAACGCGTCCTTGGAGAAGAATCCTGACGTTCCCGGGAAACCGATCAATGCGAGCGAGCCGATCAACGCCGTCCAATATGTCACGGGCAGGTATTTCTTGAGCCCGCCCATCTTCCGCATGTCCTGCTCGTGGTGCATCGCGACGATCACGGAACCAGCCGCAAGGAACAGCAACGCCTTGAAGAACGCGTGCGTCATCAAGTGGAAGATCGCCACGCTGTACGCCGATGCACCGAGCGCCACCGTCATGTAGCCGAGCTGCGAAAGCGTCGAGTAAGCAACGACACGCTTGATGTCGTTGTTCACGAGGCCGAGCAGCCCCATGAAGAAAGCGGTCGTCGCACCGATGACGAGAACAAAAGACAGCGCCATCTCCGACAACTCGAACAACGGCGACATGCGGGCCACCATGAAGATACCCGCCGTCACCATCGTCGCCGCGTGGATCAACGCGGAGATCGGCGTCGGGCCTTCCATCGAATCGGGTAGCCACACATGCAGCGGCACCTGCGCCGACTTACCCATCGCACCGATGAACAACAGGATGCAGATCACCGTGATGGCATTCCAATCGACACCGGGGAAGATCTGCAGCGTTTGCGAGGCGATTTGCTCGGCCTGACCGAACACCGTGACGTAATCGAGCGAACCCGTGAAGTAAACGACGCCGGCGATGCCGAGCACGAAGCCGAAGTCGCCCACGCGGTTCACGAGGAACGCCTTCATGTTCGCGAAGATCGCGGACGGACGCGTGTACCAGAAGCCGATCAGCAGGTACGACACCAGGCCCACGGCTTCCCAGCCGAAGAACAGCTGCAGGAAGTTGTTCGACATCACGAGCATGAGCATCGAGAACGTGAACAACGAGATGTACGAGAAGAAACGCTGGTAGCCGGGATCGTCGTGCATGTAGCCGATCGTGTAGATGTGCACGCACAACGACACGAACGTCACGACGACCATCATCAAAGCCGTCAGCCGATCGACCAGGAAACCGACCTCCATACGGATGCCGTCGCTCACCAGCCACGTGTACCAGGCGTCGTTGTAGGTCGGCGCGCCGTTCAGCAACTGCTGCAGGACGTAGATCGACAGCCCGCACGAGAGCGCCACGCCGAGGATCGTGACGGTATGCGCTCCGCGGCGACCGATCAGCTTGCCGGCAATCCCTGCCAGCACCGATGCGATCAGGGGAGCAAGAACGATAGTGACTAGAACCGATTCTCGAATCACGTGCCGCGCCCCTCAGCCCTTCATCAAGTCCAACTGCTCGACGTTGATGCTCTTACGCCGCCGGAACAGCACGACCAGGATCGCCAAACCGATGGCCGATTCAGCCGCGGCGACCGTCATGATGAAAAACACGAAAATCTGCCCGTTGAGATCGCCGAGATGACGCGCGAAGGCGATGAAGTTGAAGTTCACCGAGAGCAGCATCAGCTCGATGCACATCAAGAGCAGGATGACGTTCTTCCGGTTGAGGAAGATGCCGGCGACGCTGAGCGCGAACAAAACGCCAGCAAGTAACAGCACGTGCTCCAATGGGATCATCGCTGCGCCTCCGTTTGCGGCGCACCCGCCGTTGTTTCAGTTGCCGGCGTCTGCTCCGACGCCTTGTCGGCGTCCATCTTGATGATGCGAATGCGATCTTGAGCGCGCACGGCAACCTGCGCCGCAATATCTTGTTGTTTGATGCCTTCGCGCCGCCGCATCGTCAGCACGATCGCTGCGACGATCGCGAGCAAGAGAATCACGGCGGCCAGCTCGAACGGATATAGATACTGCGTATAGAGCAGCTCGCCGAGCGCGCGAGTGTTGCTGTAGTCGGGATCCTGGGCGATCGCCGCCGCGGACTCTTGAACCCCACCGAGGTGCTTGACCCACACGACGCTGCCGATCTCGACGATCACGATCGCTGCGAACAGCAAGCCCAGCGGCGCGTAGCGTGTGAATCCCTCGCGCATCTGAGCGATGTTGATGTCCAACATCATGACGACGAACAGAAACAGCACCATGACGGCGCCGACATAGACGAGCACGAGCACGATGGCGAGGAACTCGGCTTCCAGTAAGAGCCAAATCACCGCGCTGTTCACGAACGCAAACACCAGGAACAGTGCCGCGTGCACCGGATTGCGCGCGGTGATCACGCCGACAGCCGCGACCACGAGCACCGCGGCGAACGCATAGAAAAGTATTTCGGTGATGGTCATGGCACGTCAGCGGTAGCGCGCATCGGCCGCCTTGTCCGCGGCGATCATTGCTTCGTAACGCTCGCCGATCGCGAGCAATTTGTCCTTGGTCATGATGTTCTCGCCGCGATTCTCCATGTGGTACTCATGGATGCGCGTTTCGACGATGGCATCGACGGGGCACGCTTCCTCGCAGAAGCCGCAGAAGATGCACTTGAACAGATCGATGTCGTAACGGGTCGTCCTGCGCGTGCCGTCGGCGGCAACGTCGGACTCGATCGTGATCGCAAGCGCAGGGCACACTGCTTCGCACAGCTTGCACGCGATGCAACGCTCCTGCCCGTTCGGATAACGACGCTGAGCATGCAGACCGCGATAGCGCGGCGACTGCGGCGTCTTTTCTTCGGGATATTGGACCGTGACGTTCGGGCGGAAGACGAACTGGCGAAGCGTCACCCACAGGCCGACGAACAGCTCGGTCAGGAACAGTGTCTTGAACAGGCTTCTCATGACGGATCCCTAGCCGGCCCACGGGCCGATCTTGTAGTGCGCCAGCAGCATTTCCACCGCAATCCAAACCAGCGTCACGGGAATGAACACCTTCCAGCCCAGCCGCATGATCTGGTCGTAGCGATAGCGCGGGAACGTGGCACGGAACCACAGGAAGCAGAACAGGAAGAACCAAACCTTGATGAACAGCCAGATGAAGCTCGGCGCACCCAGCCAGGCGAGCCAGGACGGCAGCGGCCAGCCGTCGAACGGCGACAACCAGCCGCCGAAGAAGAAGACCGACGTGAGCGCCGAGATCAGAATCATGTTCACGTACTCGGCGACGAAGAACACCGCGAAGGCCATGCCGGAGTACTCGACATGGAATCCGGCGACGATCTCCGACTCGCCTTCGACGACGTCGAACGGCGCACGGTTCGTCTCGGCGATACCCGAAATGAAATAGACGACGAACAGCGGGATGAGCCACCAGAAGAAGTAGCTGAAGAAGCCGCCACGCTGCGCCTCGATGATGTCGCCGAGGTTGAGCGATCCGGCCGCCATGATCACACCGACGAGCGCAAAGCCCATCGCGATTTCGTACGCGACCATCTGCGCAGCCGCGCGCATCGCGCCGAGGAATGCGTACTTAGAGTTGGCAGCCCAGCCTGCGAGGATGACTCCGTACACGCCTGCGGACGTCAGTGCGAGGATGTAAAGCAATCCCGCGTTGATGTCGGCGACCGTAAAGCCCGGCCAAAGCGGCACGACGGCCCAGGTACATAGCGCCGGGATCAAGGCGAGCAACGGCGCAACGATGAACAGAATCTTGTTCGCGCTCGACGGAATGACGATTTCCTTGACGAGCAGCTTCAGCACGTCTGCGAACGGCTGGAGGATGCCGTTGGGACCGACGCGATTCGGACCGATACGCGCCTGGATCGAACCGATGACGCGCCGCTCGATCAGCGTCAGGAACGCCATCATCAAAATGATGCTGATAAAGAGAACGAGCGCGACCACGCCGTACCAGACCACTGCCTGAACCCAGGCAGGCAGGAACGACAGCAGCTCTGCGGCGAATTCCGGAACGAGATTCACTTGCCCTGCTCCCGCAATGCTTCCGGCGTCGCTTGCAGCGCCGGCGAACGGCGCACGAGCGCATCGAGTTGATAGAGGGTCACTTCACGCACGGGCGTGTTCGTTGTGTGTTTCGCTTGAACACTGCGTGCACTCGGCTGCACCGCCGCGCCGGCAGCGTCGTCGGAGGCCTTGCGCACTTCCTCCGTAATCTGATCCGAGCTCGTGTACTCGAAGTCGGGCAAATTGAGCAGGTTCGCGAGCACGCGCAGCACCTTCCAGCCGGGACGCGAATCGCCCACGGGCTTTGCTGCACCCGGAACACTTTGCCAACGCGCTTCCACGTTCACATAGGTTCCGGACGTCTCGGCAAACGTGCCGATCGGCAGGACGATGTCCGCGAACTCTTTCGCCGTTGCATAAGGCGACAACGCCACCACGAACTCGGCGCCTTTCAACGCTTCGAGCGCATCCGGCGCAGCAATATCATTCTGCGGCTCGATGGCGCCGAGCACGATGTAGCTCTTGAGGCGCGCTGCAAGCATGTCCGCAACGTTCAAACCCGGTGCCTCGAGCGACCGACCGCCGACGCCACGATGCGGCAACACACCGGCGATATGCGCGCCGACTGCATTGCCGCCCTCAGGCAGATAGCCGAGCGTTGCACCCGTTACGTCTGCCAATGCTTGCGCGACCGCACGCAAATCGACGAACGCAGGATCGCGCTGTGCAATCGCACCCAACAGAATTAGGCGACGCTCACCCTCGGTGAGCTGACGCGCGATCGCTCGATGCTCGTCGTTCGGACGCGCTTGGCCGACGATCGCAGCAACGGAAGCCGGCGTCTGCTTGCCCGTGCTCTCCACCGCTGCAGCAAGCACGGCGACCAGGTGATCGAACATGTCGAGCCCGTTGGACGCGAGATACCCGGCGATCGGGAACAGATACTCGTAACGGCGCGGCGCGATGAAGCTGATTTTCGCCCCGCCTCGCACGGCTGCCTTGCGAATGCGATGCGCAATGATCGGCACTTCCTTGCGCAGATTCGAACCGACGACGAGCACGGAATTCGCGCGCTCGAGCTCGGCGATCGCGCATCCGAGCGTCGGCAGAATCGGCTCGCCCGCCTCGTCGCGGAAATCGACGCGCTGCAGGCGATGGTCGATGTTCGAGCTGCCGAGCCCGCGTGCGATCCGTGCGAGCAGATACAGCTCTTCGAGCGTCGAGCTCGGCGAAGCGATCGCACCGATTTGCGCGCCGCCGTGCTGTTTCGCGATCCGACCCAGGCGCTCGGCAACCAATTGCAACGCCCGCTCCCAATCGATCTCCTGCCACACGCCGCCCTCGCGAATGAGCGGCTTCATGAGTCGATCCTCGCTGTAGATGCCTTGATAGCTGAAGCGGTCGCGATCGGCGATCCAGATCTCGTTCACGTCCTCGTTGGGACGCGGCACGATGCGCATCACGCGACCGCGCAGGACGTGCGCATAAATGTTCGTGCCGACGCAATCGTGCGGCGAGACGAGCGGATGCTGCGTCATCTCCCAAGCACGTGCGCGGTATCGGAAAGGCTTGTTGTTCAGCGCGCCGACCGGGCACAGGTCGATGATGTTAGCCGAGAGCTCATGATCGACGGCGCGTTCGACATACGTGCCGATCTCGGTCATCTCGCCGCGGCCGATCGTGCCGAGTTGCTGGAAGCCCTGAATTTCCTGCGTGAAACGCACGCAGCGCGTGCAATGAATGCAGCGCGTCATGTCCGTCGAGACGAGCGGCCCTAAATTCTTGTCTTTGACGACGCGCTTGCGCTCGGTGTAGCGGGAAATGCCGCGACCGAAGCCCATCGAAAGATCCTGCAGCTCGCACTCCCCGCCTTGATCGCAAATCGGGCAATCGAGCGGATGGTTGATCAGCAGGAACTCCATCACTGCTTTCTGCGCAGCAATGGCTTTCGGCGACTTCGTGAAGACCTTCATGCCTTCGGCCACCGGCGTCGCACATGCCGGCATCGGCTTCGGCATCTTCTCGATTTCGACGAGACACATGCGGCAGTTGGCCGCCACGGCCAGCTTCTCGTGATAACAGAAACGCGGAACGTAGACGTCGTTCGCGTCCGTCACCTGGATCAGCATCTGGCCCTTGCGTGCCTTCATCGGCACGCCGTTCACTTCGATGTTGACTAGATCTGCAGATGGATCGCTCATGGGTTCACGCGGCGCGACGCTTATCGCGTTCGACGATGCTGTGGCCGTGCTCGATCATGTATTCGAACTCGTGCCGGAAATGTTTGAGGAAGCTCTGCACCGGCCACGCGGACGCATCGCCGAATGCGCAGATCGTGTGACCTTCGATCTTGTTCGCGACGTCGACGAGCATGTCGAGATCGCTCATCTTGCCTTGGCCGGCCAGGATGCGTTTGACGACGCGGTTCATCCAACCGGTGCCCTCGCGGCAGGGCGTGCACTGCCCGCACGACTCTGCGTAATAGAAGCGAGTGATCCGCTCGAGCGTCTTGACCATGCACGTCGTCTCGTCCATGACGATGAGCGATCCGGTACCGAGCGCCGAACCGACTTTACGCAGCGAGTCGTAGTCGAGATTGACTTCCATCATGACGTCGCCAGGCACGACGGGAACGGACACACCGCCCGGAATCACGGCCTTCAGCTTGCGGCCTTCGCGCACGCCGCCGCAGATCTCGAGCAAATCCTTGAACGGGATGCCGAGCGGCAACTCGATGTTCTGCGGTTTGTTCACGTGGCCCGAGACCGAAAAGATCATCGTGCCGGCGGAATTCGCCACGCCGAGATCGGCAAACCACTTCGCGCCCTTGCGCATGATCGTTGGCACCGACGCGAAACTTTGTGTGTTGTTGATCGTGGTCGGACGGCCGTAGAGACCGAAATTCGCCGGGAAAGGCGGCTTGAATCTCGGACGACCCTGCTTGCCTTCCAACGATTCGAGCAGCGCCGTTTCCTCGCCGCAGATGTAGGCGCCGGCGCCCACATAGGTATAGAGATCGAAATCGACACCCGAGCCGAGAATGTTCTTGCCCAAGAGTCCCGCTTCATAGGCTTCGCGCAGCGCTGCTTCGAAGCGAGGCACGGGCTCGGCGAGGAACTCGCCGCGAATGTAGTTGTATCCGACCGTTGCACCCATCGCGTAGCCGCCGATGGCCATGCCTTCGATCAGCGCGTGCGGGTTGTAGCGCAGGATGTCGCGATCATGGCACGTGCCGGGCTCGCTCTCGTCGGAATTGCAGACGATGTATTTCTGACCCGGCGCATTGCGCGGCATGAAGCTCCACTTCATGCCGGTCGGAAAGCCTGCACCGCCGCGTCCGCGCAAGCCGGAAGCCTTGATCTCCTCGATGATCTTCTCGGGCGGCGTCTTCTCCCGCAGGATGCGCTCCCACGCTTCGTAGCCGCCGATCTTGCGATAGGTCGCAAGCTCCCAGGAGCGCTCGAGTCCGAGCGGCTCGAAGCAGACCAAGTTCTTTGGATACTCTTTGGTCATACGGCACGCGCGTGCTTATTTGTGCTGATCGAGAATCTCATCGACCTTCTCGGGCGTGAGATTTTCGTAGTAGACGTGATTCACCATCATCATCGGTGCGTTGTTGCACGCAGCGAGGCACTCCTTTTCGGCTTTCAAGTAGAAGCGGCCATCCGGAGTGCTCTCTCCCGCCTTGATGCCCAAACGCTTCTCGACGTGAGCAAGAATCTCGTCTCCCCCGCAAAGCATGCAGGAGATGTTCGTGCACACCGAGATGTGATGACGTCCGACCGGCTTCGTCTCGAACATCGAGTAGAACGTCGCGACCTCGTAGACCTGCACTTTCGGCAGACCGAGGTAGTCGGCAACCGCGTCCATCGACTCCTGAGTGAGGTAACCGCCGTTCTCGTGCTGCACCGTGCGCAGTGCTGCAAGCACGGCAGAACGCTTGCGATCCGGCGGAAACTTCTTGAGCCAGGAATCGATCTCCTGCTTGGCGTGCTCCGAGAGTCCGCCTTGCCCCTGAGCGGGTGTGTGAGTCGCTTCGTTCACCGATCGATTTCCCCGAAAACGATGTCTTGCGTGCCGATCACTGCCACGACGTCGGCCAGCAAATGACCTTTCACCATCTCTTCCAGCGACGCGAGATGTGCAAAGCCCGGCGCACGGCACTTCAACCGATACGGCTTGTTCGCACCGTCTGAGACGACCCAAACGCCGAACTCGCCCTTCGGCGCCTCGACCGCGGCGTACGTCTCGCCTTCCGGCACGCAGTAGCCTTCGGTGAACAACTTGAAGTGATGAATCAGCGCTTCCATGTCGCGCTTCATCACCTCGCGCGAGGGCGGCGCGACCTTGCGATCGGACGTCATCACCGGGCCTGGATTCTTCCTCAGCCAATCCACGCACTGACGAATGATGCGATTCGACTGCCGCATCTCCGCGACGCGCACGAGATAACGGTCGTAGCAGTCGCCGTTCACGCCGATCGGAATGTCGAAATCCATCCGGTCGTAGACTTCGTACGGCTGCTTCTTGCGCAGGTCCCAGGCGATACCCGAGCCGCGCAGCATCGGCCCCGAGAATCCGAGCTGCAATGCACGCTCCGGCGAGACGACGCCGATGTTCACCGTACGCTGCTTCCAAATACGGTTGTCCGTGAGCAGGTTTTCATACTCGTCGACGCAGGCCGGGAAGCGGTCCGTGAAGTCCTCGATGAAATCGAGGAGACTGCCGCTGCGACGCTCGTTGAGCTTGTCGACTTCTTTCTGCGACCGCCATTTCGACGGCTGATACTTGGGCATCGTATCCGGCAAATCGCGATAGACACCGCCGACGCGATAGTAGGCGGCATGCATGCGCGTACCGGAGACCGCCTCGTAGCAGTCCATGAGATCTTCGCGTTCGCGGAACGCGTACAGGAAGACGGTCATCGCACCGATGTCGAGACCGTGCGCACCGAGCCACATCAAGTGATTCAGGATGCGCGTGATCTCGTCGAACATCGTGCGGATGTATTGCGCACGGATCGGCGGCGTGATGCCGAGCAGTTTCTCGAGCGCGAGCACATAGGCGTGCTCGTTGCACATCATCGAGACGTAATCGAGCCGATCCATGTACGGGATCGACTGATTGAACGGTTTGGATTCGGCGAGCTTCTCGGTCGCCCGATGCAGCAGGCCGACGTGCGGATCGGCCTTCTGGATGACCTCGCCGTCCATTTCCAGCACGAGCCGCAGCACGCCGTGCGCGGCTGGATGCTGCGGACCGAAGTTCAGCGTGAAATTGCGAATCTCAGCCACGGGCGGCTCCGTTGGAAGCGTCGGTACCGACCGGAACGTCCTTCAGCTCGCGTTCGTAGCGGTTGTCGTCCCGGATCACGCGCGGCACGAGCGTGCGCGGCTCGATCGTCACAGGCTGATAAACGACGCGGCCTTTCGCCGGGTCGTACTTCACCTCGACATTGCCGATCAGCGGGAAATCCTTGCGGAACGGATGGCCGATGAAGCCGTAGTCGGTGAGGATGCGACGCAAGTCGGGATGACCTTTGAACAGGATCCCGAACAGATCGAATGCTTCGCGCTCGTACCAGTTTGCGGATGCCCAGATGCCGACGACCGAATCGATGACGGGCGGCTCGGAGTCGGAAGCGAAACAGCGCAGCCGCAATCGCCAATTGTGCGTGATCGACAACAACTGATAGACGACTGCAAAGCGCGACGGACGCTGTTCGGAAACGTTCTCGCGCACGCGATCGACCGCACGGCTAAAGCCGGTGCGCGTCGAATTCTCGGTGCGCCATTCCGCGCGACCGTAGTCGAGATAATCGATGCCCGACAGATCGATGAGCTGTTCGAACGAAAGCGCGGGATCCGAGCGAAGCTGCTCGCAGACCGACAACAAATCGCTTGCGGCCACTTCGAATGCGACGTCACCAGGTACGACAGGCAGCGGCTTGAGCCTGTCACCAAAGCGCGCAGTGATCGCCGCGGTGAGTTTCTCGCTGCGGGAACTCATGAACGCAACCTTTAGCGGGCGATCGTGCTGGTGCGACGGATCTTGTTCTGCAGCTGCAGAATTCCGTACAACAGCGCCTCAGCGGAAGGTGGACAACCGGGGACGTACACATCCACCGGGACGATGCGGTCGCAACCGCGTACGACGGAATAAGAATAGTGATAGTACCCGCCGCCGTTCGCGCACGAGCCCATCGAAATGACCCAGCGCGGCTCCGGCATCTGGTCGTAAACCTTGCGCAGCGCCGGCGCCATTTTGTTCACGAGCGTTCCGGCAACGATCATCACGTCCGATTGGCGCGGGCTCGGTCGAAACACGACTCCGAATCGATCCAGGTCATAGCGCGACGCGCCTGCGTGCATCATCTCGACGGCACAGCAAGCAAGACCGAATGTCATCGGCCACATCGAGCCCGTACGCGCCCAATTGACGAGCTTGTCGACGGTCGTCGTCGCGAAGCCGCGTTGAGCAACCGGTACGTCAGGCGTTTCAGCAGTTGGAGCCGTCAATCCCATTCGAGCGCGCCCTTCTTCCACTCGTAAATGAACCCGACGATCAGCACCAACAGGAAAATGCCCATGGCTGCCAAGCCGAGGCCGCCGATCGTGTCGAGCGCCACCGCCCACGGAAAGAGAAAGGCGATTTCGAGATCGAACACGATGAAGAGAATCGCGACGAGGTAATAGCGCACGTCGAACTTCATGCGCGAATCCGAGAACGCTTCGAATCCGCACTCGTAGGCGGAAAGCTTCTCGGCATCCGGACGCCGCGGTCCGAAGAGAAAACCTAGTCCGATGAGGGCTGTGCCAAGCGCGGCGGCGACCCCCAAGAAGATGAGGATGGGTACGTAGTTTTCCAACATCGCTGCTGACTCTCGATGCCGGGCCCGGCATCGGGCGCGGATTGTATCAGGGACGTTGCGACGCAGTAACCCAATATTGTGGTCGAAGTGCGGTCGAAACGTGCATTCGAGCGAACATACATTCGCGCAACGCACGAGATTCAGAGAAATCCGCAAATACTCATGAGTGTGCGTGCTGCGCTCGGATGAGCATGCCAGTCATTGGACCGCCCCGAATGCCTCGACTCGCATTCCGCCATTGGCTTCACCGCGAAAGCAAGCTTGTGCGTCGACGCAGCAGGCGCGGGCTCACGCCGTTCCGTATCGACACGAATACGGATGCACTCACAAGCGGGTGTCAGTGGCGCACGAGATGGGGAGTTCGGAGCTTTTCGCTCACTGAGCGTAAGCCCCTGAATTAGAAGTTGGTGCGGATGAGAGGACTCGAACCTCCACGGGTTTCCCCACTACCACCTCAAAGTAGCGTGTCTACCAGTTCCACCACATCCGCACCGAAAACCGGTGGCGATCGCCGATGCGATCGACTTTAGTTTGCCGTCCAAACGGACGGCATCGTTAAGGCGTCGGTTGCTCGTCCTGAGCGGGCGGCTGCGAAACCTGTTCCGTCGGCAAGGCCGGCGGTGCGTCTTCGTCGACCGGGCTCTCGGTTGGGAGCTGCACACGGTCGATCACGCTAGCAGGCGCTTCGCTCTTACGACTGCCTACGTACGCGAGCGTGAGGCTCGTGATGATGAACAACGTGGCCAGCGTCGCCGTCATTCTCGTCAAGAAAGACGCCGAGCCGCGCGCGCCGAACACCGTACCCGATGCGCCCGCCCCGAAACCGGCACCTGCTTCCGCGCCTTTGCCCCGCTGCAGCAGCACCAGCCCGACGATGGCGGCCGCCAACAGGACGTGAACGACGGTCGTAATCGTATGCAGCCAGTTCATCGCTATCCCGCTCAGTGCACCTGGACGGCGGCGCAAATCTTCAAGAATTCATCCGCCTTGAGCGATGCGCCGCCGATCAACCCGCCGTCGACATCCGGCATCGCGAAGATTTCTCGCGCGTTGCTTGCCTTGACGCTGCCGCCATACAGGATGCGCAAGCGGTCCGCGATCTTAGCATCACGCGCACCGACGATGGATCGAATGTGCGCATGGACCTCTTGCGCCTGTTCCGGCGTCGCATTCTTTCCTGTTCCGATCGCCCACACCGGCTCGTAGGCAACGATGGCGTCGCCGAACGCAGCAACACCGGCCAGATCCAGCACGGCCGTGAGCTGACGCTCGACCACCGCATTCGTTGCGCCACGCTCGCGTTCCTCGAGCGTTTCTCCGACGCACAAAATCGGCGTCATGCCCTGCCCTTGCACTGCGAGGAATTTTCTCGCGACGAGCGCATCGTCTTCTTTGTAGATCGCGCGACGCTCGGAGTGTCCGACGATCACGTAGCGGCAACCGACATCTTTCAACATCGAGGCTGCCACTTCGCCCGTGAACGCGCCGATCGACTCGGCACACACGGATTGGGCGCCCAGCGCGACGTCGGAGGCCTTCAGCAGCCTGCCGACTTCCCACAAATATACAAAGGGCGGACACACGGCGACCTCGGCTGTCATTTGGCCCGGAACTCCGAGCAAAATCGCCTCGATCAGCTCGGCGTTTTCTGCGCGCGAGCCGTGCATCTTCCAGTTTCCGGCGACGAAAGGTCGTCGCATCGCTACCTCAACTCGTTAGGTTGTCGGCAATACCGCGGAAAGCGGCAACCGCCAAAAAAGGCGCGGAAGCTTAACGGCGACCCCACGGGAAAGCAAACGAGGCTGGGGCCGAGCCCGCGACTTTGCGCCGCAGTGCGCAATTGGCGTTGGATCAGGCAACTGCTTCCGCGGCCACGGCCACCGACGCGGCCAGGCTCTTGGCAAGCTCTCGAACGAGGGCCTCGTCGCTCCCCTCCACCATCACTCGGATGACCGGTTCGGTCCCCGACGCCCGTAGGACGATTCGCCCGGAAGTTCCGAGCCGCCGCTCGGCATGGGAAACAGCCTCCTGGATCGCGGGCGACACGGCCGGATCGATGCGCCGTTTCATACGGACGTTTTCCAGTACCTGAGGATATTTCGGCATCGGTGCCGCGAGCTCGGCAAGACTCTGGCCCGTGCGCTTCATGATAGCGAGCACCTGCAGCGCTGCGATCAGTGCATCCCCGGTCGTCGTCCTATCGAGACACAGCAAGTGCCCCGAGGTCTCCCCGCCGAGCACGCCGCCGCTCGATTTCAACAGTTCGAGCACGTATCGGTCGCCTACCTTCGCGCGCTTGAACTCGATTCCCTCTGCCGCGAGCGCGTGCTCCAAACCGAGATTGCTCATCACGGTTCCGACGACGGGCCCCTGCAAGGTCCCGTTCGTCTTGCGATCCTTCGCGATGATATAGAGCAACTGATCGCCATCGATGATGCGACCGAGATGATCGACCATGACGAGCCGATCGCCGTCGCCGTCGAGCGCGATGCCCGCGTGGGCACGCACTCCCGGCACCGTGAGCTGAAGCAATTCCGGTGCAATCGAACCGCAATTGAGATTGATGTTGCGACCGTTCGGCGAGCAGCCGATGGGCACGATCTCCGCGCCTAGATCGGCAAGAATCCGTGGCCCCACCTTGTAACCGGCACCGTTCGCACAATCGATGACGAGCTTGAACCCCGTCAGGTCGAGACCGGGTACAGTCGAAGCGCAAAATTCTTGATAGTGCACGCGCGATTTGTCGACGCGGGTCGCACGACCCAGTTCGCTCGATGCGCGCGTCACGGGTGCTTCGTCGATGTACCGCTCGATCTCCGCCTCGACCTCATCGGAAAGCTTGCCGCCTTCGGCATCGAAGAACTTGATGCCGTTGTCCTGATACAGGTTGTGCGATGCACTGATCACCACACCGAAGCTGCATCCGAACCGTTTGGTGAGGTACGCAATGCCCGGCGTCGGCAACGGCCCGATGAGCAGGACGTTCACCCCCGCTGCCGTGAAACCCGCTTCGAGCGCGGCTTCGAACATGTAGCCCGAAAGCCGCGTGTCCTTGCCGACGAGCACGGTCCCGCCGTTCGGTGCCAGCACGCGCGCGGCGGCGCTCGCGAGCTTCAACGCGAAATCGACGGTGAGAGGATGTTCGCCGACGGTCCCGCGAACTCCATCCGTACCGAAATACTTACGAGCCATGTGTTTCTCCGATTCGATATCCCGCGGCACGCAGCGCGGAAGCCGTCTTGACGGCATCCACGGTTTCAGCGACGTCATGCGCTCGGACGATGCTGGCGCCTGCCAGCACCGCAGCTGTGGCGACTGCGAGCCCTCCGGCGAGTCGCTGTTCTACGGGTCGATTCAAGAGCGATCCGAACATCGACTTGCGCGATACGCCGATCAGAACCGGACATCCCAACACAGTCAGGGCGGGCAAATGAGCCAATAAAGCCAAATTATGCTGGAGTCGCTTCCCGAAACCGATACCCGGGTCCAGCACGATACGCTCGCGCCCGATTCCCGCGGCAATGCATGCCTGCAAACGTTCGCTCAAAAAATCGCGCACCTCCGTGACGACGTCCACGTATTTGGGATCGTTCTGCATCGAGCGCGGTTCACCTTGCATGTGCATCAAACACACGGCCGCACCGCTCGAAGCCACTTCTGCCAAGGCTTGCGGGTCGGCCAACGCCCGCACGTCGTTGATGATTTCCGCCCCGGCCTCGATCGCTGCCTTCATCACTGCCGGTTTGCTCGTGTCTACGGAGATCGGCACACGGGTCAGCCGAGCAAGCTCCTCGACCACCGGCACGACACGACGAATTTCCTCCTCCTCCGAAACGTCGTCGGCACCAGGACGCGTCGACTCCCCTCCCACGTCGATGATTGCTGCGCCCGCCTCGACCATCGCGAGCGCATGAGCAATCGCCGCATTCCGATCTTTGTATCGGCCGCCGTCGGAGAACGAATCGGGAGTCACGTTCAGAATGCCCATGACCACGGGCGAACGCAGATCGAGCGTCTGGGACCGGCAGCGCAAATGCATGGATCGAGATCGACAGCTTCGGGGACCCAAAGGCTAAGCCGCCCAGAACAGCAATTCCACTGCAGGGCAACCGCAAGCTCGTCAGCCTTCGAACGTGGGGGGCGATAAACGAACAAGGGCAGCAGTGTTGAGCTGCTGCCCTTGCTGTGGCGTCGTTGATGAACCGGTTAGTGCTGGCTCGCCGGTTTGCCGATCGGACCTTCGGTCACTTCGCGTTCGCGCGGCTTGCTGCCGCTTGCAGGCGGAACCTGCGCATCGTCCCAACCGGCCGGCGGACGCGGATCGCGACCTTCCATGATGTCCTTGATCTGCATCTCGTCGATGGTCTCGTACTTCATCAGTGCTTCGGCCATCTTGTGGAGCTTGTCCATGTTCGCCAGCAAGATTTCCTTCGCACGGTTGTAATTCGTGTCGATGAGGCGGCGGACCTCCTCGTCGATCACATGTGCGGTCACGTCGGAGACCTGCTTGTGCTGCGTGACTTGCCGACCGAGGAACACCTCGCCCTGATCTTCGCTGTAGGTGAGCGGACCAAGCCTGTCGGACAAGCCCCATTTCGTGACCATGTTGCGCGCGATCTCCGTCGCACGCTCGATGTCGTTGGCGGCTCCGGTCGTCACGGCATCCGGTCCGAAAACGATCTCTTCGGCAAGTCGCCCGCCGAACAGCGTGGCAATGCGGCTCTCGAGGCGTCGTTTGCTCGTGCTGTAACGATCGGTCTCCGGCAGGAACATCGTCACGCCAAGCGCGCGTCCGCGCGGAATGATCGTGACCTTGTAGACCGGATCGTGCTCGGGTACGGACAAACCGATGATCGCGTGACCCGCTTCGTGATAGGCGGTGAGCCGCTTCTCCTGTTCGTCCATGACCATAGAACGCCGTTCGGCGCCCATCATGATCTTGTCCTTGGCCTTCTCGAATTCTTCCATCGAGACGACGCGGCGATTCGCACGCGCCGCAAACAAAGCCGCCTCGTTCGTCAGATTGGCCAGATCGGCGCCGGAGAATCCCGGCGTGCTGCGCGCGATCACGTTCGGCTTCACGTCCTCGGCCAGCGGGAGCTTGCGCATGTGCACTCGCAGGATCTGTTCGCGGCCGCGCACATCCGGAAGCGGGACGACGACTTGGCGATCGAAGCGGCCAGGACGCAGCAATGCGGGATCGAGAACGTCCGGTCGGTTCGTGGCCGCGATGACGATGACGCCTTCATTACCTTCGAAGCCGTCCATCTCGACGAGCAGCTGATTCAACGTCTGCTCGCGCTCATCGTGACCGCCGCCGAGACCCGCGCCACGATGACGACCGACGGCGTCGATCTCGTCGATGAAGATGATGCACGGCGCGTGCTTCTTCGCTTGGTCGAACATGTCGCGCACGCGCGAAGCGCCGACACCGACGAACATCTCCACGAAATCCGAGCCGGAAATCGTGAAGAACGGAACCTTCGCTTCACCGGCGATCGCACGCGCAAGCAAGGTCTTGCCCGTTCCAGGGGAGCCGACCATGAGCACGCCGCGGGGAATCTTGCCGCCCAGGCGCTGGAACTTGCCCGGATCCTTGAGGAATTCGACGATTTCGACGACCTCTTCCTTGGCTTCATCGACGCCTGCCACGTCGGCAAACGTCACCTGCACCTGGTCCTCGCCGAGCAGTCGTGCGCGACTCTTGCCGAACGACATGGCGCCTCGGCCGCCGGCCCCTCCTTGCATCTGTCGCATGAAATACACCCAGACTGCGATCAGCAGCAGGATCGGGAAGGAGGACAGGAAGAGCTGCATCAGCAGGGATTGGCGCTCGGGCGGAGCCGCGTCGATCTTCACGTCCGCGTCCGTCAGCGTACCGATCAGTGCTGTGTTCTCGGTTTCCGGATTGTAAACGATGAAAGGCTGACCGTTCTTGCGGACGCCTTCGATGATGTTGCCTTTGAAGACGACGGAGTCGATGCCGCCGTTTTTGACCTGCTCCAAGAAGGTGGAGTAGGCCATCCTGCCGTCGGTGCCCTGGCGCTGATTGAAACTGCTCACCACGGCCGCGACGACGACCGCGATGACGATCCAGAGCACGATGTTCTTTGCGAGATCGTTCAAAGTCTGATCCTCAGGAGTCCGCACACAAGGCCATTTCGGCCGGCCGAGCGTTGACAGATGACACGATGTGTGCAACCGACACTACTACATCCCCCGCGCGCAAAGCCAGAACCAAACACCGGCTCTGACATGAGACCGCGGATGATGTCTCGTTTATGGGACTGGCCCCGCCGTTTTCCACAGTGACTCCGGACAGTACCCCCATCAGGCCTTTAGACCTCTCGCCAGTAGATATAGCTCCGAGCTTCGCTGACGCGAGGCAGCCGGCTTGCGCACTTTGACGACCGAAAAGTGTTGCCGGAGTTGCTGAACGAAGGGCTGGAAGTGCCGGCCTTGAAAAACTTTCACCAGGAAATCGCCCCCCGGCTCGAGCGTGCGCAAGGCGAAATCCAATGCGAGTTCAACGAGATGCATCGATCTGTCGTGATCGACCTCGGCGATCCCGGACATGTTGGGCGCCATGTCCGACATGACGAGCCGCGGCCTATCGGGACCCAGGCGCCGCTCCAACTCTGCCAGGACTTCATCGCTGGAGAAGTCGCCCTGAATGAACTCTACGCCGGGAATCTCATCCATCGGCAGGATGTCCAGAGCGACGACCCGCCCCCGGCCGTGCACCAACTTGGCGGCTAGCTGGCTCCAGCCGCCCGGTGCCGCTCCGAGATCCACGACCGTCATGCCCGGCTTGATGAGCCTGTCCTTGCGCTGAATCTCCTCCAGCTTGAACACCGCGCGCGAGCGGTAACCGGCTTCCCGTGCTCGCTTCACATAAACGTCGCTCTCGTGCTCATCGAGCCAGCGCCGGCTCGATTTAGTTCGTTTGGTCACGCCGACCTCGCGAATTCGTGCACGAATCTCGCGGATCGCACAGAATGCATCATGGCAACCCTACTTGGCAGACGATGAATCTCTCCGAAAAGCAGCGTAAGTACCTGCGCGGGCTCGCGCACGCCCGCAATCCCATTGTACTGATCGGCCAAGCCGGCTTATCGCCCGCAATCGCCCGCGAGCTAGATATCGCGCTTGGTGCCCATGAGCTCGTCAAAGTGCGTGCCCGGGTTGGCGATCGCGAGGCTCGCGATGCAATCCTGGAAGAGCTCGCACAGGCCACCGGCAGTGCGCTGGTGCAACGGATCGGTAACGTTGGGGTGTTCTATCGCCCGAGCAAGGACAAGCCTCGCATCACGCTGCCGGGCGACTGAAACTCCAAAGAGCAAAAAGCGCGGCAGCGCACGCGCCCGCGAACAGCGCCGCCGACACGCCGTGCAGCGCGCCGAAGCGCGCCATGTCGCCTGCGGCTCGAGCCGCCTGCATGAGCGGGCTCAGGAAAAGCTGACTTGCGAGCGGCAACGCAGCCGCGACGACGATTCCGATCGTCGCGCCCCGCGGCAGGACAAAACCTCCGCGGCGCTGCGCAACGAAAATCCCTACCGCAGCGACGACGCCGATCAAGGTCTCAGCGAAGAACAACCGAGCCGCAACTTGGCCGGCTTGAGAACGTTCCAGCAATGCGAACAAAGTCGGCGCAACGAGCCCGCAGACGGTCAACAGACTGCCCGTCCAAAGCGCCAAGAGGACGGCGGCGAGGCGATATGCGATCACTGAGAGATCAAACCGTCGTCAGATGTATCTGACCGAGACGATTTCGTAGCACCGGGTGCCGTTCGGAGCGACGACTTCGACGACATCGCCCTCGCTCTTGCCGACCAGCGCACGCGCGATCGGCGAGGACACGGAAATCAGACCGATTTTGATGTCCGCTTCGGCATCGCCGACGATCTGATAGACGACTTTCGTGCCGTCTTCCTGGTCCTCGAGATCGACCGTCGCGCCGAAGACAACCTTCCCGCCCGCCGAAATCTTCGTGACATCGATGATCTCGGAGTTGGAAAGCTGCGCCTCGATGTCCTTGATCCGTCCTTCGATGAAGCTCTGCTGCTCGCGCGCTGCGTGGTACTCGGCGTTCTCGCTCAGATCGCCATGGGCGCGTGCTTCCGCAATTGCCGCGATGATGCGCGGCCGCTCCTCCGTCTTCAAACGCTTGAGCTCGGCCCGCAGGCGCTCGGCGCCTTTGGCAGTCAATGGCATGCGTCTCACGATGCGACCTCTTTGTGCAGATCCTGCAGACGATTTACGTCCACATCGTTCAAATGAGCAATCGCGTCGCAGGTTGCAAGCGCCGCCGCGATCGTCGTGTAGTAAGTGATGCGCTTGTGCACAGCTTCACGACGAATCGAGCGCGACTCGAAAATCGCTTGCTTGCCTTCGGTGGTATTCACGATGAGCGCGATCTCGTCGTTCTTGATCATATCCACAATGTGCGGACGGCCCTCGCGCACCTTGTTGACCGCCCGACACGGCAGCCCGGCGTCGGTAATCGCCTTCGCGGTGCCGGACGTTGCGACGATCTCGAAACCTTGCGCAATCAGTCGACGGGCCAGCGTCACCGCAGCCGGTTTGTCGCGTTCCCGGACGCTGATCAGACACACGCCGCGCGTCGGTAGCGTAACACCCGAGGCAATCTGCGCCTTGGCATAGGCCTCGCCGAAGGAGCGGCCGGTCCCCATGACCTCGCCCGTCGACTTCATTTCGGGACCGAGAATGGGATCCGCCTCAGGGAACTTAGTGAACGGGAAGACCGATTCCTTCACCGCGAAGAACTTCGGTACGCGTTCGGTCGTCAGTCCGAAATCCTTCAGCTTCTCGCCGCTCATGACGCGTGCAGCGATTTTCGCCAGCGGTACGCCCGTCGCCTTGGATACGAACGGTACCGTACGCGAAGCGCGCGGATTGACTTCCAGAACATAAATGATGCCGTTCTGGATAGCGAACTGGATGTTCATCAATCCGACGACGTTCAATGCGCGCGCAAGCTTGCGCGTTTGGTCCTTCAGGTCGGCTTGGATCTCGGCACTCAAGCTGTTGGGCGGCAGCGAGCATCCGGAGTCTCCCGAATGCACACCCGCTTGTTCGATGTGCTCCATGATGCCGCCGATGTACACGTCCTCGCCATCGCAAATGGCATCGACATCGACTTCGATAGCCTGATCGAGGAATCGGTCGAGCAAGACCGGGCTGTCGTTCGACACCTTGACGGCATCGGTCATGTACGCCCGCAGATCGTCTTCGTTGAAAACGACCTCCATTGCCCGTCCGCCGAGCACATACGAAGGCCGAACGACGAGCGGGAAACCCACCATGCGCGCCATGGCGATCGCCTGCTCTTCGGTACGTGCCGTGCAATTCGGCGGCTGCTTGAGATTCAGCTTCTGGACGAGCTGCTGAAAGCGCTCGCGATCTTCGGCGATATCGATCGAGTCCGGCGACGTGCCGATGATCGGTGCCCCGGCCGCTTCGAGCGCCCGGCACAGCTTCAACGGCGTCTGACCGCCGTACTGAACGATGACGCCCTGCGGCTTTTCCTTGTCGATAATTTCCATGACGTCTTCGAACGTCAGCGGCTCGAAGTAGAGGCGATCAGATGTGTCGTAGTCGGTCGAAACGGTCTCCGGATTACAGTTGACCATGATCGTTTCGTAACCGGCTTCGCGCAGCGCGAGCGCCGCGTGCACGCAGCAATAGTCGAATTCGATGCCCTGCCCGATTCGATTCGGTCCGCCGCCCAGAATCATGATCTTCTTGCGGTCGGTTGGATTCGCCTCGCACTCTTCGTCGTACGTCGAGTACATGTAGGCCGTCGATGTCGCAAACTCCGCCGCGCAGGTATCGACGCGTTTGTACACGGGTCGAATACCCATCGTGATACGGCGACGGCGCACGGTCGCTTCATCGATGCCGAGCAACGTGGCAAGGCGCCGATCGGAGAATCCCTTGCGCTTGAGCTGTCTGACGCGGTCGCGCTCGAACGCCTCAAGCCCCTGCTCCTGAACCGCCTGCTCCTCGCGGATCAAGTCGGCGATCTGCGCAAGGAACCACGGATCGATTCGCGACAGCGCATGAACTTCGTCGAGGCTCATTCCGGCACGGAATGCATCGCCGACGTAGCGGATCCGGTTTGGACCCGGCATACGCAGCTCTTCGCACAAGCGATGGCGATCTTCTTCCGACAGCGGCAGCTTGACGATCGGATCCAAGCCATCGATGCCCGTTTCCATGCCGCGCAGCGCTTTCTGCAGAGACTCCTGGAACGTCCTACCGATCGCCATCACTTCGCCGACCGATTTCATCTGCGTCGTCAAGCGGTCGTTCGAACCCGGGAACTTCTCGAACGTGAACCGCGGAATCTTCGTGACGACGTAGTCGATCGTCGGTTCGAACGACGCCGGCGTGGCCCCGCCCGTGATTTCATTCTTGAGCTCATCGAGCGTGTAGCCCACGGCGAGCTTCGCCGCCACCTTGGCAATCGGGAACCCCGTGGCCTTCGAGGCGAGCGCCGAAGAACGCGACACACGCGGATTCATTTCGATGATGAGCATCCTGCCGTCCGCGGGATTGAGCGCGAACTGCACGTTCGATCCGCCGCATTCGACGCCGATCTTGCGCAGCACGGCGATCGAGGCATCGCGCATGCGCTGATATTCCTTGTCCGTGAGCGTTTGTGCCGGCGCAACAGTGATCGAGTCGCCGGTGTGCACACCCATCGGATCGAGGTTCTCGATCGAGCAGATGATGATGCAGTTGTCGTTCTTATCGCGCACGACCTCCATCTCGTACTCTTTCCAGCCGATGATGGATTCCTCGAGCAACACCTCGCTCGTCGGCGAGGCATCCAGACCGCGCTCGACGATTTCGACGAACTCTTCGCGGTTGTAGGCTATGCCGCCGCCCGAGCCGCCGAGCGTGAACGAAGGACGAATGACGGTCGGAAAGCCGATCTCGGCCTGAACGGCGAGGGCCTCTTCCATGCTGTGCGCGATCTTCGAACGCGGGCACTCCAAACCGATCTCGCGCATCGCGTTGCGGAAACGTTCGCGGTCCTCCGCCATGTCGATCGCTTCGCGCGAAGCGGCGATCAATTCGACGTTGTGCTTCGCCAGCACGCCCTCGCGCACGAGGTCGAGCGCGCAGTTGAGCGCCGTCTGACCGCCCATCGTCGGCAGCAGCGCATCGGGTTTCTCCTTTTCGATGATCCGCTCGAGCGTGCGCCAATTGATCGGCTCGAGGTACACCGCATCCGCCGTTTCGGGATCGGTCATGATCGTCGCCGGATTGGAATTGACGAGGATCACGCGGTAGCCCTCTTCCTTGAGTGCTTTACACGCTTGTGCTCCGGAATAGTCGAACTCGCAGGCTTGGCCGATAACGATCGGTCCTGCGCCAATGATCAGGATGCTCTTTAAGTCGGTACGTTTTGGCATTTCGCTAGCGTTCGGCGGCGCGTCGTGGTGTCTCTTTTCCGGCGGCTTGCGCGTGCAGTCGCTCGTGGATCAGCGTGACGAAGCGCTCGAACAGGACTTTCACGTCGTTCGGACCCGGGCTTGCTTCCGGATGGCCTTGGAAGCCGAAGGCAGGACGATCCGTGAGCTCGATGCCTTGCAGCGAGCCGTCGAACAACGACTTGTGCGTCACGCGCACGTTGTCGCTCAAGGTCGACTCGTCGACCGCGAAACCGTGGTTCTGGCTCGAGATCAGCACGCGTCCGGTTGCAATATCGAGCACCGGGTGATTCGCGCCGTGATGCCCGAACTTCATTTTCACGGTCTTCGCACCGGCCGCGAGACCGAGCAGCTGATGTCCGAGACAGATTCCGAAAATGGGGATGTCCGTCTTCAGGAACTCGCGAATCGCCTCGATGGCATACGTGCAGGGCTCGGGATCGCCGGGCCCATTCGACAGGAAAATTCCGTCCGGATTCATCGCCAACACTTTGTCGGCGGGCGTTTGCGCCGGTACCACCGTAATCCGGCAACCCCGATCAGCGAGACAACGCAGGATGTTGCGCTTGATTCCGAAGTCGTATGCGACGACGTGCACTCGTTGGCCAGGCCGCTGTTTCGGCCCTTGCTCGAGCGCCCAGTTCGTTCCTTCGTTCCATTGGTAGATGCGCTTCGTCGACACGACTTTCGCGAGATCCATTCCCTTGAGGCCAGGAAACTTGCGCGCAGCATGGACTGCGGCGTTCGGATCCGCTTTCTCGCCCGTCATGATGCAGCCGGCCAAGGCGCCCTTCTCGCGAAGGATTCGCGTCAGCTTGCGCGTGTCGATATCGGCGATCGCTACGACTTTGCCTCGCTGCAGGAATTCCTCGAGCGATTCGGCAGCACGCCAACTCGAGTAGGTCGCGGGCAGATCGCGAATGATCAGTCCAGCCGCGTAAATTGCAGACGATTCGAGGTCTTCGGGATTCGCACCGGTATTTCCGATGTGCGGATAGGTCAGCGTAACGATCTGTCGACAATAGGAAGGATCGGTGAGGATCTCCTGATAACCGGTCATGGCGGTGTTGAACACCACTTCGCCGGTTGTATTTCCCTTGGCGCCGATCGACCGACCATGGAAGACCGTGCCATCTTCGAGCGCCAGTACAGCGGGTGTTGTCACAGAATCTCCCGAAGTCAGTGTTTCAGGCACGCACGACTAGAGCGGGAGGGGCCTCGAGGACCGATCCCGCACACAGATGTTTCGACGCGTGCTGAAGCAAGGAGTGTACGCGAGTGGTCGCAGTGATGGAAGCGAACGCGACGAATTCAAGCGCGCAAATTTCTGTTCTGTGTCCGCAGAATCGAACTGTGTTGCTGCACGAGCGTCGTACAGCAAGTCCGCGATCCGTCCACGTATTTCATGTTCGAGCGGACACCTGCTTCAACCCGAGGACGTCCTGCATCGAGTACAACCCCGGCTTGCGACCGACGATCCACCGCGCAGCGTGCATTGCACCGCGCGCAAAGGTCATTCGGTCGCTGGCGCGGTGTGTCAACTCGATCCGCTCGCCGATGCCCGCAAAGGTCACCGTGTGGTCGCCGATCACATCACCGCCGCGAAAGACCGAGAACCCGATGGCTCCGGACGGCCTGGGCCCGGTCGTACCGTGACGATCGAACACGGCGGCAGCCTCGAGCGAAATCCCCCGACCCGCCGCGGCTGCCTCGCCGAGCGCCAGCGCCGTGCCAGAGGGCGCATCCTTCTTGTTGCGATGATGGGCCTCGAAGATTTCGATGTCGTAGCTGGCATCGAGCGCTTGAGCCGCCAACTGGGTTAGGCCGATGAGGAGGTTCACGCCCACGCTCATGTTCGCCGCAGCGACGATCGGAATCTTTTCGGCAGTCCGTTCGATCTGCGCGCGTACATCGGCCCCATAGCCGGTCGTTCCGATCACGAGCGGACATCCTGCGGCCGCACACGCTTCGAGGTTACCGGCGGTTGCTTCAGGTAGCGTGAAATCGATGGCAACGTTCGCAAATCGCACTGCGTCAGCGGGACTCGACGTGATCGCAACGCCACGTGCTGCCCCACCGCCTGGCACTCCCGCGTCCTGACCGAGCCAGCGGCTCCCAGCCGACGCCGTCGCCCCCACCAACTTCGCCCCTGGCAGTTCATCGATCGCGCGGAGCAGCGCCGCACCCATTCGGCCCGTCGCTCCCAGAATCGCAATCCGCAAAGGGTGCTCGCTCATGTTCGTCGTCACTTCTTGTCGATTTCGCTTGGATGCGGCATGTCGTCGTTGCCGCACAGGGCGATGCGCCTTCGTCGACAACGCCCGGCGCTCTAGCACCAGGAATGCGGCGGCTTCGCCGCCAACCTGCAACCTACAGCCTTCAGTCTACAGCCTGACTTAGTTGCGCATCGCCCCGAAGAACCGCTTCACCCCGTCGAACCAGGATCGCTCGCGCGGCGTGTGGTTCCGCGAGCTCTCCTTCATCGTGCGCTCGAACTGACGCAGGATCTCGCGTTGTTCCTCGGTGAGATTGACTGGGGTCTCTACGACCACGCGACAGAACAGATCGCCAACCGGCCCCCCTCGAACCGGCTTGACACCTTTTTCGCGCAGCCTGAACACACGGCCGGACTGAGTCTCGGGAGGGACTTTCAAAATCACATTACCGTCGAGCGTCGGGACTTCGATCGTACCGCCGAGCGCTGCCGTGACGAAGCTAATCGGGACTTCGCAGGACAGATGGCTGCCGTCGCGCTCGAAAATCGGATGCTCGCGAACGCGAATCTCGACGTAGAGATCGCCCGGAGGACCGCCATTGCGGCCTGCCTCGCCCTCTCCGGTCAATCGAATTCGGTCGCCCGTATCGACACCTGGCGGGATCTTGACGGCCAACGTCTTCTTCTTGCGCACCCGCCCCTGGCCCATGCACGACTTGCAAGCATCGTGAATGATCTGGCCACGCCCTTTACAGCGGGGGCACGTCTGTTGAACGGCGAAGAAGCCCTGCTGCATGCGCACCTGACCCACGCCGTTGCAGGTCTCGCACGTGGTTGGCTTCGAGCCCAGGGCTGCCCCCGTTCCCGAACAGGTTTCGCACTCGCAGAGCGTCGTGAATTCGATGTCGGCGTTGTGGCCGAAAACGGCCTGCTCGAGATCGAGCTCCAGGTCGTAGCGAAGATCGGCGCCGCGAAACACTTGCCGAGCACCGCCACGACGGCCGGTGCCGAAGATGTCGCCGAAAACATCGCCGAAGATATCGGCGAACGCATCCGCCGAGCTAAATCCGCCGCCGGCGCCCGAGCGCGAAGCGAGGCCTTCGTGGCCGTACTGGTCGTAGATGGCACGCTTCTGCTCGTCCCGCAGAACGTCGTAAGCCTCCTTGGCTTCCTTGAACTTCTCCTCGGCCTCGCGATCGTTCGGATTGCGATCCGGGTGATATTTCATGGCAAGGCGCCGATAAGCCTTCTTGATCTCGGCTTCGGTCGCCGTGCGCGGGACATCGAGGATCTGGTAGTAATCGCGCTTGGACATGCGGGGACGTCAGTCGTGACCGGTTCGTGATTAGCCGCCGATGGCCGACCATCATGCCTGCGTGCGCTTCGACAATCGAGCGCACTATGTCGCAACTCGGACCGGACTCCATGACCGGGCGACGGACGCCGCCCGGTCACTCACGAATCTCGGGTCACGAGCAGCTCATGCGTCCTTCTTCTTGTCTTTCACTTCCTCGAACTCGGCATCGAGCACGTCATCCTGGCCGCTCTTCGCACCGCCAGCACCTGCGCTAGCGGATGCTTCAGCACCTTCGCTCTGCTGAGCGTAGGCCTGTTGCGCCAAAGAAGCCGAAGCTTTCGCGAGCGCCTCGATCTTCCGATCGATCACATCCTTGTCGTCGCCCGAAGCCACGCTCTTCAAATCGGACAGTGCCGACTCGACGTTCGCACGATCGCTCGGCGACACCTTGTCGCCCAGTTCCTTAAGCGCCTTCTCCGTCGAATGGATCAAGGCATCGGCCTTGTTACGCGACTCGACGAGCTCGCGGAACTTGCGGTCTTCCTCCGCGTGCGACTCGGCGTCCTTGACCATGCGCTGGATCTCCTCTTCCGTGAGACCGCTGGACGCCTTGATCACGATCTTCTGTTCCTTGCCCGTCGCCTTGTCGCGCGCCGAGACGTTCAAGATGCCGTTGGCATCGATGTCGAACGTCACCTCGATCTGCGGCACGCCGCGCGGTGCGGGCGGAATACCCTCGAGATTGAACTGGCCGAGCGACTTGTTGTCCGCTGCACGCTGGCGTTCGCCTTGCAGCACATGGATCGTCACGGCACTCTGGTTGTCGTCCGCCGTGGAGAACACTTGCGTCGCCTTCGTCGGGATCGTCGTGTTCTTCTCGATCAGCTTGGTCATCACGCCGCCGAGCGTCTCGATACCGAGCGACAGCGGAGTGACGTCGAGCAGCAACACGTCTTTGACTTCGCCCGAAAGCACGCCGGCCTGAATCGCGGCGCCGATGGCCACCGCTTCGTCAGGATTGACGTCCTTGCGCGGCTCCTTGCCGAAGAAGTCTTTGACGTACTTCTGCACGAGGGGCATGCGCGTCTGACCGCCGACCAGGATGACCTCGGAAATATCCTTGATCGAAAGATCGGCATCCTTGAGCGCCGTGCGGCAAGGCTCGATCGTCCTTTGCACCAAGTCCTCGACGAGCGACTCGAGCTTCGCGCGCGTGAGCTTCACGTTCAGGTGCTTCGGACCGGACGCATCCGCCGTGATGTACGGCAGATTGATGTCGGTCTGCTGGCTCGACGACAGCTCGATCTTCGCCTTCTCGGCCGCCTCCTTGAGACGCTGCATTGCCAGCGGGTCGCGACGCACGTCGACGCCGCTCTCCTTTTTGAACTCTTCGGCGATGTAGTCGATGATGCGCTTGTCGAAATCCTCGCCGCCCAGGAACGTATCGCCGTTCGTGGCGAGCACTTCGAACTGCCGCTCACCGTCGACGTCCGCAACTTCGATGATCGAGACGTCGAACGTACCGCCGCCAAGGTCGTAGACGACGATCTTGCGGTCGCCGCCTTGCTTGTCGAGACCGTACGCAAGCGCAGCCGCGGTCGGCTCGTTGATGATGCGCTTGACGTTCAAGCCCGCGATGCGGCCTGCATCTTTCGTCGCTTGACGCTGAGAGTCGTTGAAGTAAGCGGGTACGGTGATGACCGCGTCGGTCACGGTCGTGCCAAGGAAGTCTTCCGCGGTCTTCTTCATCTTCTGCAGGACGCGCGCGGAAATCTCCGGAGGCGCCATCTTCTTGCCCTGCACTTCCACCCATGCGTCGCCGTTATCGGCCTTGACGATCTTGTAGGGGACCATGCCGACATCTTTCTGTACGACGGAGTCGTCGAAGCGGCGCCCGATGAGGCGCTTGACGGCGAACAGCGTGTTCTGCGGATTGGTCACTGCCTGGCGCTTGGCCGACTGTCCGACGAGGACCTCGTTGTCCTTCGTGAACGCAACGATCGATGGCGTCGTGCGATCGCCTTCGCTGTTCTCGATCACGCGCGGCTTACCGCCCTCCATGATCGCAACGCACGAGTTCGTCGTGCCGAGGTCGATGCCGATCACTTTGCTCATGGCCAATAACTCCTACTGCGAGAGACGTTTGAATCTGAAAGCTGCGAAAAACCTTGATTGATGGGCTAGATGCGGGTCCCGACGGACCTTTCAAGCTGTTTTCTTACGGGGCAGCGTAATCGGCATCGACGTCAGGGCGCTTGCGTCACGATGACCCGTGCGGGACGCAACAAACGGCCGTTCAGCAGATAACCCTTCTGCACGACTTGCGCGACGGTATTCGGCGGTTGATCGGCGGACGGCTGTACCGCCATCGCCTCGTGATACTCGGGATTGAACGACTCGCCGGCGGGATTGATTTCGACGACACCCGCCCGCTCGAACGCCTTGGCGAGTAATTTCAGGGTCGCTTCGGTTCCGGTCCGCAACGCCTCTCCGGTGGCTTCACTGGCCAAACCGAGCTCGAGACTGTCCTTCACACCGATCAAGTCGTTGGTGAACCGCTCGATCGCGAACTTGTGCGCCTGCTCCACGTCGCGGGCGGCCCGCTTGCGCACGTTCTCCAGCTCGGCCAGCGCTCGCAAGTACAAGTCGCGCTGTTCCGCGACTCGAGCCTCCGCGGCACTGAGCGCCTCTTTCAGCGCCTCGATATTCATTTCGGAACTCGCCTCGGTAGTCTGCTCAGAAGTCGCCTCGGGCGTCGGAGTGGGAGCACCGGTCGCCGAATCGGCGGCATTCTGGTCGTTGGGCATCGTCATGACTTGCGCGGCTCTCCAGTTCGTTCAAAGCAAAAGACCGCCACGGCCCGACGGCCGGGAGGTCAAGGCGTCGTGGGATCTGCGGCCCGGGTAACTCGAATTCAAGAGCGGGATCGAGCGACGAATGTCTCAGTGTCGGCCGTCGAGCGCCGACCCTAGGAGCTTTGCCGTGACATCCACGATGGGTATCACGCGCTCGTAAGCCATCCGCGTCGGGCCGATCACCCCGAGCACGCCGACGACTTCTTGGTCCAGCGTGTACGGGGCCGTGACAATACTGCAGTCATCGAGGATCGTGTAGCCCGATTCCTGACCGATGAAGATTTGCACCCCCTCGGCCCCGAGGCTCTGATCGAGCAGGTGGAGAATATCCCGCTGCTGCGTAAAGGCTTCGAAGAGCCTCCGCAGCTTGTCGACATTCGACAGCTCGGCGAAACCCATGAGGTTGGTCTCACCAGCCATCACGTACTCGATCTTTTGCTCGTTCGTCGGCGTGACGACCTGCTGCGCCAATCGGATTGCATCGAGCATCGTTTGATTCAGGTGCTCGCGCGTCTCCTTCAATTGGTTGAGGAGGTGCTCGCGCACCTCTTTGAGATCCTTCCCGCGAAACTCCTGGGTCAGATAGTTCGAAGCCCGGCGCAGCTCTTCGGCGCTGTAGTACCGCTCGAGCTGCAAGATGCGGTTCTGCACCTCGCGCTCGTTCACCACGATGATCGCCAGCACGCGATTCTCGGAGAGCGGCAGGAATTCGATCGCGCTGAGCGAGGCGTGACTCTGACGAGGCAGCGTCACCAGTCCGGCCAAGCGCGTGACATTCGACAAGAGCTGCGAAGCCGTCGCGATCAGCGCCTTCGGATCGTCAGCGTGCTCGTCCAGGCGCGACTGGATTGCGGCGATCTCGCTCTCGTCGGGCGGCTTGAACTTGAGCAGTGTGTCGACGAAGAAACGATACCCTTTGTTGGTCGGGACGCGGCCGGCGGACGTATGAGGCGAGGTCACGAACCCCAGCTCCTCGAGATCGGCCATGACGTTACGGATCGTCGCGGCGCTCAGCTTCATGCCGAGATCCCGCGAAAGCGTGCGCGAACCCACCGGCTGCCCATCGCGAATGTACGACTCGATGAGCAGCTTGAGCAGCTGCTGCGCGCGTTCGCTCAAAACCTCTTCGCCAGATTCCACACCCATCACAATCGCGATGCCGATGACCCAAACCTCGCGCGAATCCCTACTGGAACATCAGACATGCTGCTCATCCCTGAAGGGGACGTGCGATGGCTGATAAACGAAGCTAACACGGAGCATGGCCGTGTCAAGCAGACCCCTCATGCCGTCCGCCGCCGTACATTCAAGTGCACAGCGCACCCTTCCGCGTGCTAAAACCGCCCCATGTCGGCCGACAAATTCAATTCCGTAGCGCTCGTGGGCAACGCCCGCGATCAACGGGTGAGCGAGTCCATGCTGGTGCTCGCCGCCCACCTGCATGGGCGTGGGCGCAAGATCCTTGCCGAAGCGCAGGCGCCGCTCGACTTCTCTGTTCCGGTGGAGCGGTGTTCTGAGGTCGACCTCGGAGCGCATGCCGATCTCATCGTCGCCGTGGGCGGCGACGGAACCATGCTCCACGCGGCGCGCCTGGCCACGCCCCATGGCATCCCCGTGCTGGGCGTCAACCGTGGCCGACTCGGCTTTCTGACCGACATTAGTCCGGCAGACGTGCGCGATCGATTGGACGACGTATTGGCCGGACGTTACGTCAAAGACACGCGCGCCATGCTGTCGGCGCTTCTCCAACGTCCTGGAAGCCCCGACCGCACGGGCGAGGCACTGAACGACGTCGTGCTTCAAAAGTGGCAGACCGGGCGCATGCTGGACTTCGAAACCTGGATCGATGACCGGTACGTCAATACGCACGGCGGCGACGGGATCGTGATCGCCACGGCCACAGGGTCGACGGCCTACGCGCTCTCCTGCGGCGGTCCGATTCTCTACCCGGAGCTCGACGCCATCGTGCTGGCTCCGATCTGCCCGCACACGCTCTCCGATCGCCCGATCGTCGTTCGTGGCAGCTCCAAGATCGAGGTACGACTCATCGAGAGACACGACACGCACGCTCAGATCACCTGCGACGGCATGCCGCTCGGCGAGCTCCGGCCGGGGGACCGGCTCGTGATCTGCCGGTCGAAATCCAGCGTGACCCTGCTGCATCCACCCGATCACGATTACTACCGCATTCTGCGTTCCAAGCTGCGTTGGGGCCGCGGCGATCGCATTCAGACACCCGACGAATTCGCCTGAAGGATCCCACAGTGCTCACGCACATTCAGATTCGCGACTTCGCCATCATCGACACGGTCGAGCTCGAGCTCGACGCCGGATTGACCGTGCTCACCGGCGAGACAGGCGCAGGCAAGTCGATTCTCGTCGATGCCCTACTGGTCGCCGCGGGGGGACGTGCCGGGGCTGAGGTCGTGCGGCATGGCTGCGACCGCGCGGAAGTGGCCGCAACGTTTTCGGTCGACGGGAACGACGAAGCCCTCGCCTGGCTTGCCGAGCAAGCGATCGAGCACGACGGCGAATGCCAGTTGCGCCGTGTCATCTCGGCGGATGGTCGTTCGCGGGCGTACGTGAATGGCCAGGCAATGCCCGTGCAGGCGCTACGCCAGCTCGGCGAGCTGCTCGTCGACGTGCACGGTCAAATGGAATATCAATCGTTGGTGCGCCGTGTCGCTCAGCGCGCCCTCCTCGATCGCCATGGCGAGCACGATGAGTTGCTGACACAGACGGCCAACGCCTTCAAAGAAATGAGCGCGCTGCGCGAGGAGCGCGACCGAATGGCTGCCGCCGCGCAAGACCGAGAAGCGCGCCTCGAACTGCTCAAGTATCACTTGGGCGAGCTCAATGCATTGGCGTTGCAGCCGAACGAAATCGAGGAGCTCACCTCCGAACGCAAGCGCCTCTCGCAACGAGGCAGATTGGCGACGGGTGCTCGCGAAATCCTTGCCCTACTGCGTGAGGCCGAAGGCATCAATGCAGAACACACTGTCGCACGCGCCTTGAACATCGCGCGCCAGCTACAAGAGCTTGACGCCGCGCTCACCCCTGCGACACGACTCCTCGATGAATCGCTGATCGGGCTGCGCGAAGCCGTTGCGGCGGTCGAGCATTACGAGTCCTCGCTCGATGCCGACCCTCGTCGTCAGGAATGGGTCGAGCAGCGCTTGGCCGAGATCGAAGGGCTCGCTCGCAAACATCGCGTCGAGCCCACGGAGCTCTTGAACGTACAGGCAGAGCTTTCTCGCGAGCTCAAGGTCTTCGAGGGCCTCGAGACTTCATTGCAAACGATCGATGAGCGCCTCGCGGCAGCTCGAAAGGCGTTCGAGGCGGCCTGCACCAAGCTGAGCGCGGCTCGAAAACGTACGGCAGCAGCTTTGAGCGAACGCGTGACGAGTCTGATGCAGACACTTGGGATGCCCGGCGGTCAGTTTTCGATCGCCGTTCAGCCCTTACCGGACGAGTCCGCAAACCAGCATGGCGCGGACGACATCGAATTCCTGGTGACTGCAAATCCCGGCCAGCCGCTTCGTCCGCTGGCGAAGGTCGCATCGGGCGGCGAGCTGTCGCGCATCAGCCTGGCCATTCAGGTCGCGGCGGCGCAAAACTTCGGTCAACCGTGTCTCGTCTTCGATGAAGTCGATGCCGGCGTCGGCGGCGCAGTCGCTGAGATTGTCGGCCGGCAGTTGCGGACGCTCGGCGAGCGCGCCCAGGTGCTGTGCGTCACGCACCTCCCTCAAGTCGCGAGCCAAGCGCACGCGCATGTGCGCGTGACCAAGCTGACGGATGGCAAGTCGACTCGTACTTCGTTGCGGGTACTCACCACGGAAGAACGCATCGAGGAAATTGCCCGAATGCTCGGCGGCGTCGACATTACGAGCAAGGCGCGCGAACACGCCACGGAAATGCTGCGTGCCGCTGCGTCCCCGGGAAAGAAACGGCGCGGGAAAGCCATCTAGAGAAAGCTCGCAAAGCGCGAATCGGTCGAGAGGCTCGGTCAAGCCTCCGGCGCAGTGCGCCGCACGATTGCCCGGCCCTTCTCCCGCGACGGGCAGTTCGTGCGCTTGCAACGTCCGTACAGAATCATCGCGTGATCCTGCAGCTCGAACTGCATTTTGTTGGAAATGATGCGTTGTCGCTCTTCGATACCGGCGTCCATGAACTCTTCGACTTTCCCGCAGTCGAGACACACGATGTGGTCGTGATGCTGACCCTCGTTCAGCTCGAAGACAGCCGTCGTGCCCTCGAAATGATGGCGTGTGACCAGCCCGGCCGCCTCGAACTGCGTGAGCACGCGATACACCGTCGCAAGCCCGATATCCTCGTGAGACTCGAGCAAATGCTTGTAGATATCTTCAGCACTCATGTGCCGGGGCGTGGCCTTGCCCAAGATCTCGAGGATCTTCATGCGCGGCAACGTGACCTTGAGTCCCGCCTTGCGCAGATCGTTCGTTTCCAAGGCTACTCTCCTCGTCTCCATCGCTGCAGCGCTCGCCGGATTTGGCTATGATGCCCCGCCGTCAAACCCTGCACAACCCAACGAATTTGCTCACTCCTATGCATTCGATTCGCAGCCTACTGACACGCGTACGCCTTTTAGGACTGCTGATCGGGCTTTGTATTGCGACGTCGGGATGCGTCTATCGCATCAACATCCAGCAGGGAAATTTTCTCGAGGCGAAAGACGTCGACCGCGTAACTGTCGGAATGACGCGTGCGCAAGTCCGTTCTTTGCTCGGCACGCCGATGGTCGCAGACCCATTCAACAATTCCCGTTGGGACTACGTGTTCTACTTCAAGCACGGCCGCGCCTCGAAGCCCGCCCGCCGTCACTTCATCGTGTTCTTCGAAGACGACCGCGTGACCCGCATCGAAAGAGCGGAGATGGGCAACAACGCCAACTCATAAAGCCGCTTAACCGAAGAACTCGAAGCTCGCGGATCTCTTTCCCCTTTCCCTTTTTCCCTTTTCCCCTTTCCCTTTTCCCTTATTCCCTTCTTCCCTCCTTCCCTACCCCTTCCCTACCGCCCACGCCCCCGCGCTGCCGCACGGCGCCGTTGCTCCTTCGGATCGATACGCAACGGTCGGAGCACTTCAATGCGATCTCCGTCCTGCACCGCATAACTCAACGGCACGTGACGTCCGAACACGGCGCATTGAAGCGGAATCGAGCGGATCTCGGGGAATCGATCGGCGAGTTTGGATAGCTCGACCGCCTGCTCGACCGTCGTTCCCGGCGACACATCGAGCCGTACGAGCGCTTGCGTTTCCGGCAGCGCGTAGATCACCGAAATCGATACCGACTCAGGCATAGATCGCGCGAGCACGCGCCACGAATGCATCGACCATTTCTGCGCAGCTTTTCTCGAACGAGCGCGAGAGCAGCATCGCCGTCACCGGGTTCGTGAATTCGAATCGAAGCGAGAGTCGGATCTTCGTTCCCCGGTCCGCAAGCGGAACGAACGTCCATTCTCCGTCCAGGAGACGGAAGGGTCCGTCGACGAGCTCGAGCGTCATGCGCGACGGTGCCTCCAATTGGTTGCGTGTCGTGAACTTCTCGCGGATCCCCGCCCGCTCCATTTCGAGTTGCCCGACGATGACGTTCTCCTCGCGCTTCAACACGCGCGCGCCGACGACCGACGGCACGAACTCGGGATAGCGCTCGATGTCCGCAACCAAGGCGAACATCTGCGCCGGTGCATAGGGAACCAAGGCAGTTCGGTCGACTTGACGCATCTGAAATCGGCAGAGACCTGCAAACGGGCGGGCAGCATTGTCACGTTCTCAACGGATAGCGTCCACCCGATCGCATGCGACCGAGCCGAACCCGCTACAATCCGCACCCCTTATGAGCAAGAAAAAGCCCGCCAGCGACAACCCTCTGATCGCCGAGAACCGCAAGGCGCGGCACGACTATTTCATCGAGGAAACCTACGAAGCCGGCCTCGCCCTGCAGGGCTGGGAGGTCAAGAGCCTGCGCGCAGGCCGCGCGCAACTCAAAGAGGCTTACGTCTTCGTGAAGAATGGAGAAGCGTTCTTGTTCGGCGCGCACATCTCGGCGTTGCCGACCGCCTCTACTCACATCATTCCGGACCCGATTCGCACACGCAAACTCCTACTGCATCGAGAGGAGCTGAACCGTTTGATCGGTGCCGTCGAGCGCAGGGGTTATACGCTCGTTCCGCTCGAGCTGTATTGGAAGAACGGTAAAGCAAAGCTGCGCATCGGTCTTGCCAAAGGCAAGAAGGCGCACGACAAGCGCGCGAGCGAAAAAGATCGCGACTGGCAGCGCGAGAAATCGCGGCTGATGAAACACACCGTACGTTGAGCCCCCAGCCCTCGCCGAGTGCGACACGCAGGCCGAAGCGCGTTGCCGGCCGCAGACGTTCCTTGTATCGTCGAAGCGTTGGATAACAAGGCGCGGTCGCAATCAGACGACCGCCATTTCAGGGGGAATTCGCGTGACTGCCCGTTCGCTTGCCTTGCTTGCGGCACTCGCGTTCGCGTGCGCCGGTTGTCAGAGAGATCGCGGTTCCGATAGCAGCTCGAATTCGATGCGTGCCGCGGCGCAAGTCGACGTCGCGCGCATCGTCAATGCGGATCAGGACCCTGCGAATTGGGTCAGCCACGGACGCACTTATTCCGAGCAGCGCTTCTCTCCGCTCGATGCGATCAACGTGGACAACGTGGAGCGGCTCGGCCTCGCGTGGTATCTCGATCTCGACACGAATCGCGGTCAGGAAGCCACGCCGCTCATCATCGACGGAGTCATCTACTCGACGAGCGCTTGGAGCAAGGTACAGGCCATCGATGCGGCCAACGGCAAGCTCCTGTGGCAATACGATCCTAAAGTGCCCGGCGAATACGGCGCCAAGGCGTGCTGCGATACCGTCAATCGCGGCGTCGCTGCGTACAAGGGCAAGTTGTACCTCGGTGCGCTCGATGGACGCCTGATCGCGATCGATGCCGCCACAGGCAAAGAACTTTGGTCCGTAGTCACCGTCGATCAATCTCTGCCCTACACGATCACCGGTGCACCGCGGATCGTGAAAGACAAAGTCATCATCGGTAACGGCGGCGCCGAGTACGGTGTGCGCGGTTATGTGTCCGCTTACGATCCGGACAACGGCAAGCTGCTGTGGCGGTTCTACACCGTGCCGGGCGACCCCTCTAAACCGTTCGAGGGCGCTCATCTCGAGCGCGCTGCCAAGACCTGGACTGGCGAATGGTGGAAGCTCGGGGGCGGCGGAACCGTGTGGGATTCGATGGCCTACGATCCCGAGCTCGACCTGTTGTACATCGGTGTCGGCAACGGCTCGCCTTGGAATCAACAACACCGTAGCCCCGGCGGCGGCGACAATCTCTACTTGAGCTCGATCGTCGCGATCAAACCCGATACCGGCGAATACGTTTGGCACTATCAAACGACTCCCGGCGAGACCTGGGACTTCACGGCCACTCAGCACATCATCCTCGCCGATGTGACCATCGACGGTCAGCCGCGTAAGGTGCTGATGCAGGCGCCGAAGAACGGTTTCTTCTACGTCATCGATCGCACGAACGGTCAGCTCATTTCCGCGAAGCCATATGCGTTGGTGAATTGGGCGACCGAAATCGATCTGGCAACCGGGCGGCCCGTCGAAGTTCCGGGTGCGCGGTTCAGAGATCCGAACGCCCCGTTTCTTTCCTTGCCGGGACCCTACGGCGCGCACAATTGGCATCCGATGTCGTACAGCCCGCAGACGGGGCTCGTCTACATCCCAGCGCACGACGTGCCGTTTGCGTACGCGCACGATCCGAAATTCCAAGCTCGACCCATCGGTTTCAACACCGGCACGGATTCGGTCGCCGTCATGTTCCCGGACGATCCGAAGGTGCGCGCCGAAGCGCTGGCGATGGTGCGCGGCTACCTGAAGGCTTGGGATCCGGTCACACAGACCGAGCGCTGGTCCGTCGAGCACGGCGGCGCCTGGAACGGCGGTGTGTTATCGACCGCGGGCAATCTCGTCTTCCAGGGTAATGTCGGCGGCGAATTCGTCGCATACAACGCGACAGACGGCACCAAGCTCTGGTCCTTCCCCGCACAGACCGGCATCGTCGCGGCGCCAGCAACGTATGCGCTCGGCGACGAGCAGTACGTCGTCGTCGTCGCGGGATGGGGCGGTACGTACGCAATCTCGGCCGGAGATGCGTCACGCAAGGGCGGGCCAGCCGTGAATCGCAGTCGCGTGCTCGCGTTCAAGCTCGGCGGCACCGCGAAGCTTCCCGAACCATCGCCGCAATTGCCGCCGCCGCAGCCGATTGCGAATTTCGCCAGCGCTGAAATCGCCGCGCACGGTCAAGCGCTGTTCCACATGCATTGTTCGGTGTGCCATGGCGACTCCGCCGTGGGCGGCGGAGTGTTACCGGATCTGCGCTGGTCGCCGATCAACCGCACAACAGAAGCGTGGAAAGAGGTCGTGATCGGCGGCATTCGCACGGACCGAGGCATGGTGAGCTTCGCGTCGGTGCTGTCCGAGCAGGATGCCGAAGCCATTCGCGCCTATGTCGTGCGCAAGGCGAACATGGACTATGCGGCAAGCGCCATGTCTGGAGCGAGCAAGTAATCGAGCAGTCCAACGTTCGCAATCGGCCATGGCCTTGCGTTCGCAGATTTCAGCCTTACACTGACTCACGTTCCCGTGGGGGCGACCGGCTTCGACGTGGGTTGCGAAACTACAGGGGCATGCGGAGTTGTAAGTAACTCCTTAAACTGCTTACAAACTTATAGTTGCCAACGAAGACAACTACGCTCTGGCGGCTTAATCCCGCCTAACCCTCGCCCGGTATGTGCTTGTGCATCCGGATTTGAGGGACGCGCTCACAAGCTCGCGGTTTCAGTGTGCTCCAGGCTGAACTGCTAAACGACTCTGAAGCTGGCCTCGCGCCTTCCCTGCCCTTCGGGTAGCGCGCGGCGAGATACAAAGAACGGGCTAAGCATGTAGATCTTGTAGCGTAGGACTTGCGGACGCGGGTTCGATTCCCGCCGCCTCCACCACTCCTTCTCCAACAGCAGCGCATGACCGCGCTGCTGCCCCGAATTCTCATCGTGTATCGACCGATTTATGGGTTCCTGCGTACCGGTCCAGGAGCTGGGTCGCAACTGCTTCGCTGAGATTGCGGCGCATTAAAGCCGTACCCGCACCGAGAATTTCTGTCTGCGCGCACGCCGATAGCCCGCATCCCCGGCTGGTTGCGCCACGGGAACAAAGTAGACATCAGTTGGCGAGTTATCGCGCGATGCTGCCCGCCATCGGGACTCGCGATTGGGAGAGCACTATGAGCACAGGTACCGTGGCGCGGCGGCTCATCGAGCTGAGTCGTGCGGGCGACTTCAATCGGGCATTCGACGAGCTCTATGCAGAGGACGCTTGCAGTTTCGAGGTGCGCGGCGGGCTCGTCCAACCTACCGCCGGTGCACGCGGACTTGCCGCTATCCGCCGCAAGAGCAAGGCCTTCCAACAAGAATGTCTGAAGCTGCACGCGGTGCTGGTGAGCGATCCGCTCGTCGCAGGCCCGTATTTCACGATCGCGCGCGGTTTCGACGCTACTTACAAAGACGGCACGCGTCGTTCGGACAGAACGGTCTGCGTGTACGAGGTTCGAAACGGCAAGATCGTGCGAGAGCAGTACTTCCTGCCCCCCGTGTAAGGCCGACAAGCACCGCGGATCGCGCTCTCATGGTTTCGCTCCGCGTGCATATCAATCAATGCACGGTTCGCAGCGCCTGCGCTTCGAGCGTGCAATCATTCGGTGCCGACGCTTGCGTCCGCAGAGCAGCGAGCTCTGTGCGTGCCGCTTCCAGATCTGCACGGAAGTCAGGCTCGGCATGCAAGCGCGCCACCACCGCGGCGCCCATCAGTTGTCCTTCGATCACATCGCTCGACCAATGCACGTTGCAGACGAGACGGCTTCGACCGAACTCCCGACCGCGAGCGATGAGCGCATCCGCGCGATCTGGAGCGAGCTCGGCAAGCACGAGCGCCAAGGCCATGCCGATGGCGCTATGACCCGACGGGTACGAACCGTTCGCTCGCAGCGCATCTTCCCGATCCGGAGTACACAGCGGCTTGCCGTTCACCATGAATGGCCGGGCGCGTTGATAGTGGTCCTTCGCTTGCGACGTCGAGCGGCCCGCGTCGACCAAGGTGCGACGTAAGAGCGTCATCAGACGCGGCGTGCGTTCCTGACTGATCGAAACACCGAGCGCGCAAGAGAAAGTGTCCGCAACCTGCGGAAAAGTAAGCACGGCATCCCGAATGGCCAGCTGCCACCGAGGCGAACCCTGCAAGTCGAGCATTTGCCGGTTCACTTCCTCGTCTCGCGCCATCGCTGCACTACCCGGGGCAGGCGGCGGCGGCACCAATGCGAGGCTGCTCAATCTCGCGGATGGCGCCAGATAACCGCCGAGCGACCGATCAGGCGCCATCGGATTCGCCGCTCCACTGGCCGACGTTTGATTCTCCGCACCAAGCGCACTGGCTACGACGAAGATTCCCAGTGCAATCCCAGTCGCGATCGAGCGCATTACATCCCCCGTTTTTCGTCTCGTTGTGCGAGGTAAGACTGCGCGCGATTCGTTGTCCCTGCAACCACCGATACTTCGTATCGATCTCGCCGATGTGTTCTCTCCCACAACAACCCCAGCTGCGACCACCTGCGGTTCGATCCGAACCCGCCCAGGAACTTGTGCGATCATCCGAGTTTCTGAGTCCGCCCAGGCGGTCGGGCTCGAATGCGTTGGATGCCCTCGCAACGCTCGAGTTGGGCGAAACGCGGCACTGCCTCGTCCGCTCGTCTCCCATACAGAGGATCGATCGCGCGCGGCTGCGCCTCGAACCGCAGCTTGGCGCGCCATATCGGGCAAGGACGCATCGTCGATGCCTCCAACTTCCGCTGTGAGCTGCCAGTTCGGCCCCGCTAATTCGATCAGGCATGCCACGACGCGCCCCCTCAGCACAGGCTTCACATAAGGGCGGCGCGTTCGGCCCGTTCTTGCTCGATTCTGCGTTCCGGGACGTCCCTCTCCACGATCCGCGCGATCTGCTCTACAATCCGCGCCCCCATTTTTCAGGTATCCGAGGACAAATGGTGAATCCGGCCGAGTTCGAGCTTCAGTTGAAGGTTTGGAAAGATCTCGCAATCAGCAAGCAGATGTTGATGCGCTCTGCGGCGCAAGCATTGAAGCTGGACCCCAACTGCAGCCAAGACGAGCTCAAGGAAGCGCTGGAAAACACCCTGAAGCGAATCGAAGAGTCGGAAGAGAAACTTCGCGCCACCCGCGAAGAAGCCAAGGCTCAAATCGCATCCCTCGAAGAGAAACTGAATGCGGCGCTCAAAGCCAAAGCAGCGCTGGAAGCCGAAAAAGCAGAGCTCCTGAAGTTCAAGGAGAATGCGACCGCCCAAATCGCCAACGAGCGCGCCGCCGCAGCCAAAGAAGCGCAGAAACTGAAGGCGCAGGTCGCGGAGAAGGAGAAGCAGCTCAAGGCGATCAATATCGCGCTTGCGGATACTCCGGAGAACGTGCTCAAGAAAATGAACACGTTCAAGAAGCAGAAGCAGGAAGAAGCCGATGCACGCCGACAGGTCGAGGCAGCCTTCACCTCCCTGCGCAAGGAAAAGCAGGAGCAGGATCAGAAGCTGCTGCGCCTGACCGAGAACTCCGGAAAGCTCGTGAAGAAGTACCGCGAGCTGCACGAGACGGCGACCAAGCTGCACGACAGCTTGAAACCGCACGTCGACGCGAAGGAACTTCCGGCGGTGCCGATGATGGACGAGGACCTGCTCGAAGCCATCGAAAACCCCGACGCAAAGCCGGACGAAAAGAAGGACAAGAAGAAGGCGAAGAAGTAACGCCCGCGTCGTTCTTTTCTACCGCTTCCTCGGGCGCTCAGCCCGTAATTCACCGACCTGCTCAGTCCACCGGCAAGCTGCTGCGGCTTGCCGGTAGTCTCTTCAATCCGAGTGCGCTCGCCTCCACTATGAGCGCATCTGGATCAACTGCCGAGAACGAGGAGACATTCGATGACAGGTTTCAACCGGCCGCTGCGTCGCTCACGTCGCAATCGCATGATCGCCGGTGTGGTCGCCGGTTTGGCCGATTACCTCGGCATCAACGTCACGCTCGCGCGAGTGCTTTATGTGCTGCTGTCCGTGTGTTCGGCGGCGTTCCCCGGCATCCTCGTATACGTGCTGTTCTGGATCTTCACTCCGCAAGAGGAGCAGGACCTGGTGCATCGGGCGAGCTGATTCAGCGACTCGACGTCGATTGTTGAAGTGCACCGGCTCTCCCGCCGCTCAACCGCGGGAGGGCTATTTTTACGTTTAACAACTTCAACTTATAAGCACTTCTTCAGACATTTCTGAGATCCGGGCCGGACCGATCGCTGTTCGTAACCATCATTCGCAGCCAAAAAAAGAAGGGGCCCAGCAGGCGCCGGGCCCCTCTTCATCCTGCGCAATTTGAGGCGCCCTCGGGCCCTCAACCGCCTTCCTTCGACAGCAGCTGCATGGCGTCGCTCTGATCGACGTACTTGTACGTGACGGAGCCGAAGAACATTTCGTCCCAGCTCTGCTGACCCCACGGCACCGTACGCGACGGATCGGGGTTCGCCTTGTTCTGAGCGGAATTGTCGAAGGCGCCGACGACGCGGATCTTCGTGCCCGCCGGAACGAACTTCGGCTCCTTCAGCTCGTAGTCGAGCTGCCAGTTGTAGTTGTACTTGGCGATGTTGAGCAGCTCTTCCGTCGTGCCGTCCGGATAGTCGGCGTAGAAGCGCATGCGCTTACCGCGGAAGTGCATGTGCGGCAGCATGCTGTAGATGTACGCGTCCTTCGAGATGGTGATCGTCGACGTCATCTCGTGATCGGGCTCGTACGGCGGAATGGGGACCCAACCCCGCGTGAAAATACACGCGCACTGGTTCGACATCCGCTCGGTCGGGATCTGATCGTCCGGATAGAACCAGAGACCGATCTCGCTTGCATCGACCGTCGGCTTACCGTTCGTCGTGTAATGCAACTGCAGCGCGAGCTGCGAGCCCTTCTTCAGCAGGCCACCCGTGTTCGGCGGCTCCATCTGCGGCTGCGCACCTGGAATATAGGGCTGGATGCGCGCCTTGTTCGGGTTGCCCGCAGCCAAGAATCCTGCAGGCCGCTCACCCGGCCAGATCAGATCGTTCAAAGTGTGATGCAGCACCGTGCGGTCGCCCGGCATGTACTGGCTTGCCCGCACCCAACGATCTCGGTCGAGCTCGATCGGCACGACGACGCGGATGTAGTCGAGCACACCGGTTGCGGGAATCTCCTGCGGCGGCACCTTGACGATCAGATCCGGTTCACCGAATGCCCACTTGGTCTCAGGCCACTTGAGCTGCGCGAGCGGATCCACATCGCCATCCTTCGGCGCACCCGCCTCGATCCAGTGCACGAGCTTCTGCGTCTCTTCCGGCGTCAGCGTGTACGTCTCCTTGAACTCGCCGACATACGGATCGATCTGTCCCGGCGGCATGCGCTTCGTCAGAACGACTTCCCGAATCATCGGCGCGAAGCCCTGAACCATGGCATGGCTGTTCATCGCGAACGGAGCGATGCCTCCCTCGCGATGGCAGCGGGCACAGTTCTCGGCAATGATCGGAGCGATGTCCTTCGAGTACGACACCTTCGGACCGTGGGTCTGCGCCGTCTTGGCGTATTTCACTTTCTCGCCGCTGACGCGTGCCGTCGCCTTCTTGACCGGCTGATCCGCGAGCAATTGTTCGACGGCGCGATCGAAGTGCTTGCCGACAGGTCCGCGATAGACGACTTCCGTAGAGCCAGGACGGACGAGCACCACCTCGCCTGCCTTTTGAACGCCGAGCGCTTCGGCAACGAGCTGGGTGTCGTCCATCAGCACGGGAATATCGGTGCCGAGCTTGTCGACCTCAGCCTGAACGGAGCTCCGCGTCTCGGTCCCCGTCGGATTGATCATGAAGAACTTGATCTTGCCCTGGTACTTTTCCTTCGCCTGCTTGAAAGCATCGATGGATCGGGCAGTGGCTTTGCTGCCATTGACCTGCACGAGCAACGCGACGGCCTTGTGGTCGTCGTAATAGCTCAGTTGGTGGAAGTAGCCCTGCTGATCGAGCAAAGCAAAGTCGCCGGCCCGCTTCGCCGGAGCCGCAACCGCAGCACCCGCCATACCGGCAAGCGCCGCGACGAACATCAATCTACGCATCGACATTCTCGAATCCCCCTGGGCGCGCACGCGCCGCCACGGTACTGAAGCGTACTCCGATTACTACGAATCTGAAACGCGCAAGCTCGCGTAGAAGCGCCTCGCCGTGAGAATCTGTCAACAGTCAGGCCGCGGGCACGGTTCGTTTATTCTGCATTGCAAGCGAACCGGCCCGACGGCTGCCGCCATCAAGACTTTGTATTCAATTTCTGAACCGCCTCGAGCGCCTTCATCACATTGTCGGTCGGCGACATGCCCCCGATCACTTCGGCGATCTTGCCGTCGGGCGTGACGACGAAGGTCGTACGCTCCGCCAATCCGTGATTGATCTCCTCGCCTTTCGTGTCCTTGAGACCGGCCATCTGACGGATATTCAGATCGAACGACTTGGCGATGCTGCCGTCCGGATCCGAGGCGACGGGGAACTTGCCTGCGCAGAACTCGGGATCGGCAGAGAACTTGTTCAGTCGCTCGATACTGTCGAGCGACACGCCGACGATCGATGCGCCTGCGGCGGCGAATTTCTCCTGATTCACCGAGAACGTCCGCGCCTGGACGTTGCATCCTTGCGTGTACGCGGACGGATAGAAATAGACGACCACCGGCCCCTTCTTGAGGGAGTCCTGCAAGGAGTACTGGAACTCTTTGCCTGCCAGAGACGCGGGAGCGGTGAAGAGCGGCGCGGCATCGCCGGGCTTCAGTGCAGCAAGAGCCGGGGCGCAGATGGCGGCGGATACAAGGCAAGTCAGCAATAGACGCTTCACGGTGGTCACTCCTTCGAATTCGGATTGAGTGCGAATGGCGGATACGAGCTCTCTCGGATCTTACGCCGACAGCTTGGATGCGGCTCGAGTCGATTCTTATCCAAGAAATCACCCCCTGCGCCTGCGCTTTTGAATTCTTTGCCGCATCGCATTCATGGCGATCGCCTGCAATCGGCATCAGACCGTTGCTTGCGCCCAGCGAAATCGAAGCGAGGTCACAGTGCACGATTGATCCATGTGCTTTGCTACACTGCAGCGCAGCTTCGTGCTGGGGAACACGGTGCCCTTCGTTCAACAACTACAAGCCTTGCTGTTACTGCTCTCGGTGTCCTGCTGCGTATTGGCGTCGCCCACTGCAGAGCCCAAGCAACCGCCCGCACAGCACGCCGCCGCCTCCAAGCCTTCGGCCCCTCGGGCTGACGTGCGCTCGGCCGCTTACGTCGTCGTCGACGAGCGAAGCTCGGAAGTCCTGCTCGAGAAAGATGCCGACACCGCCGTACCGATCGCTTCGATCACGAAGCTCATGGCGGCGTTGGTCGTGCTCGAAGCCGGCCAGCCGCTCGATGAGGTGCTGAAGATTACGCAAGACGACCGAATGATCGATCCCGGCGGACGGTCGCGCCTTGCCGTCGGCGCTTCGCTGACCCGCGGCGAGTTGCTGCGTCTATCGCTCATGTCTTCGGAGAATCGGGCAGCCAATGCGGTCGGTCGCAACTATCCCGGCGGTCTGCCTTCGCTGCTGCAGGCGATGAATGCAAAAGCGAAAGCGCTCGGCATGAAATCCGCCCGGTTCGTGGATGCGACGGGTCTGTCGAGCGGCAACGTCTCGAGTCCCCGCGATCTGGTCAAGCTGGTGAATGCAGCCGCCCGGCATCCGCTGATTCGCGAGTACTCCACCGATCCGGAGGAAACCGTCATCGTCGGCAAGCAAGTGCTCGAATACCGCAATACGAACCAGCTCGTCGGCAAACCCGACTGGGACATCCTCGTGCAGAAAACCGGATTCACGAACGCCGCGGGGCAATGTCTCGTGATGAAGGCGATCATCGACGACCGTCCGATCGTCATGGTCTTGATGAACTCGTTCGGCAAGCTCACCCGCGTAGCCGACGCTAGGCGCGTACGCAAATGGATGGCGTCGACCCAAGAGTCGCAACATTACGCGCAGGGGCAATCGGGCGCGCGCGCTCGGCACGCCAGCCCCTGATCAGGAACTCGAATCCCGCCCCAGCGGTTTCAGGCACATCCGCCGCAAACGGAGGTGCCCCAATGAGAGAGATTCAGCCCACCGCCTCCTACGTGCAGAACCATGAGCTGCTCGGCGCCATGGCTGCCAAGCAAGCTGCGCTACGCACGCTGTGCTCCGAGAATCCTGCGACAGGCTACATCTGGGATCTGCTTGCGACGCCGCAGACCGTCGAGACGCTTTGCCGCCGCCTCGCACAGGACCAGGAGCGCATCGCGGTCAGCGACATCCGAGACTCGCTCACGAAACTGATGCAGGAAGACTTGATTCAGATCTCGCCCGATACCTGAGCAGCTACTTTTTCAGCGCTCTCGCAAAGGCTTCGGCCATCAAGCCGCTACCCACTGCCTCCGGTTGCTCGCGCCGCCGCGGCTTCGCAGACTGCCGATCGGCAGGCTTTGTCCCGCCGACGGCCCGCTCCGGTGCCGCATCGAGCTTCATCGAAAGCGCGATGCGCTTACGCGGCACATCGACTTCGAGCACCTTCACCTTGACGACATCGCCCGCTTTCACGACCTCGCGCGGATGATTGATGAACTTGTGCGACATCATCGAGATGTGCACGAGCCCATCCTGATGGACGCCGATATCGACGAAGGCACCGAAGTTCGTGACATTCGTAACGACGCCTTCGAGCAGCATGCCCGGCTGCAGATCTTCGAGGTTTTCGACGCCCTCCTTGAAGGCGGCAGTCTTGAACTCCGGTCGTGGGTCGCGGCCCGGCTTTTCGAGCTCGCGCAGGATGTCGCGCACCGTCGGCAAACCGAATTGTTCGTCCGTGTATTTCGCCGGATCGAGCTTGCGTAACACCCCAGTGTCGCCGATCAGGTCGGTGATGGGCTTGCCCAGATCCTGAAGAATCCGCTGCACGACCGGATACGCTTCCGGATGCACGGCCGACCGATCGAGCGGATTGTCGCCCCCCACGATGCGCAAGAAGCCGGCTGCCTGTTCGAACGTCTTCGGTCCGAGTCGCGGCACCTTCTTCAATGCTTCGCGATTCGGGAACGCGCCGTGCTGGTTGCGATGACTCACGATGTTTTCGGCGAGTGTCGCGCTCAAGCCTGAGACGCGGGCAAGCAGCGCGGGCGAAGCCGTGTTCACATCGACACCGACGGCGTTCACGCAATCCTCGACGACGGCATCGAGCGCCCTGGCCAGCTTCGTTTGACTGACGTCGTGTTGGTACTGTCCGACACCGATCGACTTGGGATCGATTTTAACGAGCTCGGCGAGCGGATCCTGCAGACGGCGCGCGATCGAGACGGCTCCGCGCAGGCTCACGTCCAGATCCGGCAGCTCGCGCGATGCAATTTCCGAAGCCGAATACACCGACGCGCCGGCCTCGGATACGACGATCTTCGTGAGCTTGAGCTGCGGATGACGCTTGATCAGCTCGGCCACGAGTCGGTCCGTCTCGCGCGATGCCGTGCCGTTGCCGATGGCGATCAGCTCGACCTTGTGTTTCTCCGCGAGCTTGGCAAGCGAGTACAGCGTGCCTTCGAGGTCGCTCTTCGGCGGGAAGGGATACACCGTCGTGGTGTCGACGACTTTGCCCGTGCGATCCACGACGGCGACTTTGACGCCAGTGCGAATGCCCGGATCGAGACCCATCGTTACGCGCGCACCTGCCGGTGCGGCAAGCAGCAAGTCGTGCAGATTCGAGCCGAACACCCGGATCGCCTCTTCTTCCGCGCGCTCGCGCAGCGCACCGAATAGATCGGATTCCAGCTGCCAGGCGAGTTTCACCTGCCAAGTCCAACGCACGGTCTCGCGCAACCACGCATCCGCCGGACGTCCCTGATCGGCGATTCCGAACCTCGCAGCGATCTTGAGCTCGCACGAATTTGCCGGCACCGACGTCTTGTCGGCCTCGGCGAGCTCTTCCGGCAGCTTCAAAGCAAGACGCAGAACTTCCTCGGCACGTCCGCGAAATAGCGCGAGCGCGCGATGCGACGGAACCTTGGCAATCGGTTCCTGATAGGCGAAGTAGTCGCGAAACTTCGCCCCGGCCTCCTCCTTGCCCTCGACCACCGACGACACCACGATGCCGTGCGCCTCCAAATGCGCACGCAGAGCGCCGAGGAGCTCGGCATCTTCGGCGAAGGTTTCCATCAGAATCTGCCGGGCGCCGTCCAGCGCCGCTTTGACGTCGGGAACGCCAGGATTGTCGCCCTGCTCCGTCTTGAACGGCGGCTTCAAGTACTTCGCCGCTTCGGTTTGCGGATCGAGCTCGGGATGCTCTAGGAGCGATCGGGCCAACGCCTCTAGCCCGGCCTCGCGCGCGATTTGCGCTTTGGTGCGCCGTTTCGGCTTGTAAGGCAAGTAAAGGTCTTCGAGACGCTGTTTGCTCTCTGCAGCCTCGATGGCGGCCTGCAGCTCCGGCGTCAATTTGTTCTGCTCGGCAATGCTCTTGAGAATCGCCGCGCGCCGTTCTTCGAGCTCTCGCAAGTAAACCAGCCGCTCGCTCAACGTGCGCAACTGAGCATCGTCCAAGCCGCCGGTCGCTTCCTTACGATAGCGAGCGATGAACGGCACCGTCGCGCCTTCATCCAGGAGCGCCACGGCGGCGGCAACTTGTTTGGGATTGACCGAGAGCTCGGTCGCAATACGGGACTCAATCGAAGGCAGCATCAGTCTTCTGCGCGGGTCGGTTGAACGAGCCGCGCACTATGCCAGATTTCGCTGCAATGATTGAGCGAGCGATTTGCTCAACCAGGCCGGCGCGTTTTCGACGAATCGACCCGGACGATCACTCGCCTGGGTCGTCGTCGTCGGGCGGCCGGTCATTCACGCGGCCTCCCGCAAGAATCCCCGGCAGCGCGTAGTTGCCTTCGTGACAGGCGTATTCGTAGATCGGCTCGTTCGTCAGATAGAACGGCATTTCGCCGGTAAACGAGCGCGTGAATGCCGCCGGATCGTCGACCGTGAACCGATACAGCATCGTGTCCGGCCCGATTCGCGTGAAGCGCTCGGTGACTCTCATCTGCGGCGTCGAGCCGCGGAAGCTTTGCTGCTCGTTGAAATTCGTCGTTTCGACGACGAGCGTATCGCCCTCCCAGCGGCCGATCGAATCGCCCATCCATTTCTTGATCGCAGGATTGTTGTGGCTGCCGCCCATACGGACGATGCGCGCGTCGTGAACCATTTCGACATGGATCAGGACGGCGTCTTGCGTCTGCACGATCTGATAGTGGTTGTTGTACAGCACCGGCAGCATGGGCGGTCCGGAGCTCGAACCGAACGCCAACAAACAGCGCTCGGCTAGCGTCAGCGTCTCAGGACCGTCGTAGCGGCCGCGGCTGGCGCGTAGCTTCGCCAGTTCCTGGCGGCGATGATCGGTGAGCGGAGGCAGCTTGCCGTTCGGCGGGTCGATCAAGAGCGAGCTGCGCTTCTGGCCATTGATCTCGACCACCTTGGAGCCGCGGTCGATCCAGAAATTGTTGTAGCCGCAGCCGAACTCGAACGCGGCGGTGCATCTCGGCTGCTCTTTGCTCAGGTCGGACGGCTTTCTCGCGTTCTGGACGTACTGAGCCTCGGCATTCTCGATCGCGAACGCTTCTTCGTCGGTGAGAACCAAACGATCACCGAACTGATCGGGCCGCTCCAACCGCGTCAAAGTCGCGTTCGTCCACACGCCTTGCAAATCGGGTGTGTCATCAGACGTTCGCGGCGGTTGCCATTTGCTGCCAGCAGCGTCTTGGGCATGAAGCTCGCCGGCTGAGAGGACCAGCAAGGTGCTCGCGATTGCCGTAGCCAAGGCGTGAGAGCCAGCGATGCGGCGCGCCATAACTTCCCCCCTTTCCATGTCGCTCGCGTCTGCGCGCGAGTGCCGGGAGGTTACTCTGGCGAAGTCAAAGAACGTACAAGCTGAACGTTTCTTTGCGGCAGGGCTGTTCAGACACCGTCGGGGTGTGTTTGTGCTTCGAGCCTCGTCAAGATTTCCATCGCCTCCGCCGCGTTGTCGCCGCACATCTCCGGCATCGGTTGGAGACTCCCGCACACCTTGGGACGCTCCGGCTTCCCGAACAAAGCACACCGTAAATCGTCCGTGAGGTGAATGCAGCGTACGCCCGCGGGCTTACCGTTTGGCATTCCAGGTATCGGACTGCTAATCGACGGCGCGATACAACAGGCGCCGCAGCGCGGCCGGCATTGAAAGGACTGTTGACAACTCACGGGTTCGCGCTCGATTGAGCAATTGTTCGTAACGCCGCAGTGAATCGGCTGTTCCACTTGCACTTTTCTTGACGCGTCCCGACGATCGCATTGCCGGTTCGCGCGTTTAACTCGTCACCTGCTGTCCGCTTCATCCATCACCGTAGTGAGCCGGCAACCCCATCGGAGTATGGTCGCGTGGTCCTTCCGCTCGCACCGATTCCGCCGCACCGTCAGCCGAAGGTTCTTCGCCGATGTCTTTCCCGTCCATACATCGCATCCAAGTCTTTCCGCAGAGCTTCCTGCTTGCTGCGCTCCTGTTTCCTGCGATCGGCAGTCACGCTCAGGATGCAGACGAAGGCAGGAACAATTTCCGCGTGCACTGGGTGAAATCGTCCGAGACCGATCTGGCGACAGTGGTTTTCGGAGATTACCAGCCTTCGCCGGAATCCAACTATGCCGTTTCGATCGATTGGGGACGGCGCTTCAGCGATACGCTGTTCACATTGCCGATCGAGATGACGGCAAACCTGGGCGTGCAGTATCTCGACGAGCGCGGTCGTCAACCCGACGGTTGGGGTGTCACGGCCTACATCAAAGCGCATTACACGTGGCGAATACCGCTCACACGCTTGAACGTTCGGCTCGGCCTCGGCGAGGGGCTCAGTTACGTCTCGCGCATCCCCATGAGCGAGCAACGCGATTTCGCCAAGAAGGGCGTCGAATCCGAAAAGCTCATGAACTACGTCGAATGGACGATCGATGTGCCGCTACGTCAGTTCGACCTCTTCGCTCCGCTCTTCGACGGCGGCATCAAGGAAGTCTACGTCGGCTACATGGTCTGGCACCGCTCGAGCGTGTTCGGCTTGTTCGCCGACGACAAGGGCGGCGTCAACTTCATGGGCTTCGGATTCGAGGCGCGGTACTAGGTTCCAGAGAACGGCGCTGGAGTCGCCGGCGACCGCGCGCTCCATTCATTGTGCGCTAAGCGCCATTGCTCCTGCGCCTACATCCACCGGCCGCAGATCGAGTCGGGTCTCAGTCGGCACACAGAAGATGTCGATGGGATTCGAGCGGCCGCGCAGAACGAGCGGCGGCAAAGCGAGCGCCGCAAGATCGAAGCCGCTCGCATCGAGTGCCCTCTTCACGGCTTCCGAGAACAACATTTCGCCGGCTCGTGCGCGCTGCCCGAGACGCGAGGCGACGTTCACCGTATCGCCGATGATCGTGTAATTCATGTAGGCCGGCGAACCGACGTTGCCCGCCACCACTTCGCCGACATTGATACCGATGCCGAGCCCGGTCTCGATTCCGTGCTTGGCCTTCCACTTGTTCGCGAGCACCTGGAACTCCTCGAGCATCCGACGCGCGGACAACACCGCACGCTGTGTCCCGTCGGACTGCTGCACCGGAACGCCGAAGCCCACCATCAAGCTGTCGCCCGCCATACTGAAGACGGTGCCGTCGTATTCGAACGTGATCGCCGTGAGACAGGAGAAGAACTCGTTCAGCAGCTCGACGACTTCCGCAGGCGGTAGCCGCTCCGAAATGCCCGTGAAACCGCGCATGTCGGCGAACAGCACGGCCGCTTCGGTTCGGATGTTCGAGCCGGACAGTACGGAGTCGCGCAAATCGGGGGTCGCGAGAATTCGATCGGCAATGTTCGGAGAAATGTAGCGGCGGAACGCCGCCCGGATCTGTTCGCGCTGTCTGACTTCCGCGGCCACCTGCTCCGCCGCGAGCCGACGGCGCGCAGCGCTCACTCTCATCAAGGCACGCGCACGGACCAGGAACTCCTCGCGCTTGACTTGAGTCGTGAGCAGGTCATCCGCACCGGCTTCGAATGCCGCCATCCGATGACGCGTCGAGCGCGCGAGCACGAGAACCGGCAAGAGCATGGTCGATGCGTGCTCCTTGAGCATGCGGCAACACTGCGTCGCCTCGGCGATGGCGTTTTCGAATCCCAGAACGATGATGTCGGGAGTGCTTCGCGCGACCGCAGCGAGCACATCGGCATGACCCACGACATCGTCGATCGCAATCTCCGTGCCCTTGAGCAACCGCTTCAACAGCGAATACGTTTCGGACCGATCGCCGACGAACAACGCCTTGAACGCTATCGACACTTGCTCGCGCCCCTCAACTGTTCTTGACGAGACCTGAAACGAATTCGTTGACCGGCATCTGCTCCAATCGCGATCGATCGGCGAACATGGCCTTGATCGATTCGCTCTGTTTCGGAGCGAAATGCGCCGCGACAGCGGTCTCGAACTTTTTGACGAGCACGGGCATGCCCTCGGCACGACGCTTGCGATGACCGAGCGGATACTCGACGACGACGCGTTCGGTCGCCGAACCGTCCGTGAAGAACACCTGCACGGCGTTCGGGATGTAACGCTTGTCGGGTGCGTAATAGTCTTCGGTGAATTTCGTGTTCTCGCGCACGATCATTTTGTTGCGCAGCCGGTCGATGCGCTCGTCGCTCGCCACCGCGTCCTCGTAATCTTCGGCGACGAGGCGGCCGAAGATCAATGGGATTGCGACCATATACTGCAGGCAATGGTCGCGGTCGGCCGGATTGGCGAGCGGTCCGGTCTTGTCGATGATTCGCACGGCGGGTTCCTGCGTCTCGATGACGATCCGATCGATCTGGTCGAGTCGATCCTTGACTTTCGGGTGCAGAACGAACGCGGCTTCGACCGCGGTTTGCGCGTGGAACTCGGCAGGAAAAGCAATCTTGAACAGGATGTTCTCCATCACATAGCTGCCGAACTTCCGGGGGAATGACAGCGGCTTGCCTTCGAACAGCACGTCCTGGAAGCCCCACGTCTTGGCCGTGAGCGCAGACGGATAGCCCATCTCGCCGGTCAGCGCGATCAAGGCGAGACGCACGGCGCGGCTCGTCGCATCGCCGGCTGCCCAGCTCTTTCGCGAACCGGTGTTCGGCGCGTGACGGTAGACACGTAATGCCCCGCCGTCGACCCAGGCATTGGACACTGCGTTGATCACTTGCTCGCGCGTGCCTCCGAGCATCGCGGCTGCAACTGCCGTGGATGCAATTCTGACGAGAAGCACATGGTCCAGGCCAACCCGATTGAAGCTGTTCTCGAGAGCAGTCACCCCCTGAATCTCGTGCGCCTTGATCATGGCCGTCAGCACGTCGCGGACGATCAACGGCTTCTTGCCCTGCGCGACGTTCTTGCGGGAAAGGTAATCGGCGACGGAAAGAATCGCGCCCAGGTTGTCGGAGGGGTGTCCCCATTCTGCCGCCAACCACGTGTCGTTGAAGTCGAGCCAGCGGACCATCGTCCCGATGTTGAACGCCGCTTGCACCGGGTCGAGCTCATACGAAGTGCCAGGCACTCGCGCACCGCCGGGCATCGTAGCTCCTGGCACGACAGGACCCAGCAGCTTCGTGCATGCGGGATGTTTCAAAGCCTGAAACCCGCACGCGAGCGTATCCATCAAGCAGTAGTACGCCGTCTCATACGCAAGCTCGCTATCGATTTCATAGGCGAGCGCGTACTCGGCGATATCGACGAGAACCTGATCGGGATCGGGACGTTTGGCGGACTTGGTATCGAAGTGAGCCATAGCGGAAACGGCCGAGTCGTCTAGGCCACCGGACTCGCCTCGAGATCAGCGAGCCTCCAGCGCTGCGATGTGCAAGCGACCTTCGACGCGGCAGCGAAAACGATGTCGACGCTATCGATCGCTTCGCGCGATGCTCCTGCAAACATCGCTCGAGCGCACGCGGGATCGTAACCGTATGCGCTCGCAACTGCCATGCGCAAACGTGCCCGGGGCGTTTCCGGCCCGGGCACGTGATGCGCGAGTCTCAAGCGGCCTTGACTTCGATGCGACGCGGCTGCGCCTTCGGCTGTTTCGGGATCGTGACTTCGAGAACGCCGTTGCGACCGACCGCGCTGACATTGGCAGCATCGGCCGTATCCGGCAACGTGAATCGCCGATAGAAACGCCCGTGCGGGCGTTCGGTGCGGCGACGCTCCGCGTCGGCTATGGTGCTGTCCTTCTCGCGTTCGCCGCTGATCGTCAGGATGCCGCGATCGAGCGTGATGTCGATCGCATTGGTGTCGACGCCCGGCACGTCGAACTTCAGCACCCAGCGATCCTTGAACTCGGCAATATCCGCCGGCGGCATCCAATCCGCAGTTGCCGAGCTATCGGCAGCCGCGCCGACAGCCGCGGTCGAATCGAACATGCGATTGATTTCGCGATGTAGCTGGGTCAACACGTCCCAAGGTTCGTAACGCACAAGGCTCATGACTCTCCTCCTGCTCGAATACGGATTCGTTTGCGCCGCCGTCGAACGGCTGCGCGCCTGGCGTGGAGATAAGGACCGGCTACTTCGTTTCAAGCGTTACCAGAACGGCCTTCTGCGGTTACTCTTGTTTAATGCTCGACGTGTCATTGCAATTACGTTCCGATCGCCCCTCACCGCGCGCGCGGCGGTATCTCCTCGGGTTGCTGTGCTTTCTGTTTGCAGGCCCGCCGCCCGTTCTGGCCGCAGATGTTTATTTCGATGCCGCTTTTCGTGCCGAGCTTGCGCCGAAGCGTCCGGTCATCCGCGTCGAGTTGACACTGAGCGGGGATCGCTTGCCGAGCCGCATCGAGTTTCAGATCGATCCTGAGCGGCATCGCGCGTTCGCTTCGAAGGATCCGCTTTCGCGCACTGCGGATCGCGTCACCTGGCAGCCGCAAGGCAAGCAGGCCCGCCTCACATATGAGTTCGTCGCCACGCATGAGCGCGCGCCCAAACGCTACGACTCGCTCGTGACCGACCAGTGGGCCATCTTTCGTGCCGACAGAATGGTGCCGCGGATCAGCGTGACCAGCCGACGTAGTCTCAAAGGAAGAACGACCTTGGCGTTCGACCTGCCCAAGGGCTGGTCCATCGTCACCGCGTATCCGCGCGAACAAAATGTGTTCAAGATTCCGGATTCGGATCGGCGTATCGATCGACCGGAAGGCTGGGTGCTCGCCGGGCGCCTCGGGGAGCGCAGTCAACTGATCAGCGGCACTCAAACCATCGTCGCCGCTCCCGAGGGCGAGCGAGCGAGACGCCAGGACATCCTGGCATTCCTGAATTGGAACCTGCCGCACTTGAAGGACGTGTTCCCGAGATTTCCGCGACGGCTCCTCGTCGTCACCGCAGGCGATCCGATGTGGCGCGGCGGACTGTCCGGACCCGCCTCGCTATTCCTGCACGCGGACCGTCCGCTCATCAGCGAGAATCGCACGAGCACACTGCTGCACGAGCTCGTACACGTCGCGATGGGCATTCGCGGCGACGAAGAAAGCGATTGGATTGCCGAAGGTTTCGCGGAGTACTACTCGCTCGAAATCCTCCGGCGCTCGGGCGGCATTGGGCGCAACAGATACGAAGCGGCCATCGCGCGACTGGCCAAATGGGCGCGCGAGTCGCCAAGCGTGTTTGGACGACAGTCGACAGGCGCGACCACGGCGCGAGCCGTCATCGCTTTGCGCGAGGTGGACGCCGAGATACGCAACGTCACAGGCGGTCGCGCGAGCCTGGACGATCTGGCGGCTGCGCTCGCGCAGGAACGCGGCGAAGTGGGTCTCGAGCAACTGCAGTCTCACGCGCGGAAGATCGCCGGCCGCGACCTCGACTCGTTACGGCGGGAGCGACTATCCAGCCTGCCTGCCGATTGAGTCAGCGCGTCGAGCCCTGGACGAGCTGCGTAATTCGAATCGCAGTCTCGAGGGCTCTCATCCCATCCTCGCCCGTAACGACCGGCTCGGTGCCTTCGCGAATCGCTTTCAAGAACGCCTGAATCTCCGCAAGCAGCGCATCGCCCTGATCGAAGGATTCTTCCTCGATCGACACTTGCGCGGGCGACTCGACGGGCGACTCATCCTTCTTACGGATCACCGTCAGAATCTTTTGCTGCATGTCGATCGAGAGGTACGCGTCGTCCTGGAAGATGCGGATCTTGCGCTCCTGCTTCAGGCTGATCCGGCTTGCCGTCGTGTTCGCGACGCACCCGCCGCGGAAGCGGATGCGTGCATTGACGATGTCCGTTTCGCCTGAAAAGACCGTTGCGCCGACTGCATCGATGCTCTCTATGGGCTCGCGCACGAGCTCTTGAATCAAGTCGATGTCGTGGATCATCAGATCCAGAATGACGCTCACATCCGTGCCGCGCTGCTTGAACGGTGCGAGCCGATGCGACTCGATGAAGCGCGGCGTGCTCAGACGCTCGACGGCAGCGACGATTGCGGGATTGAAGCGCTCGAGATGTCCGACTTGCAGGATGCAGCCGCGCTGCCGGGCCAAATCGACCAATGTGCGCGCCTCCTCGAGAGTCGAGGTGATCGGCTTTTCCATCAGCACGTGCACGCCCTTCTCCAGCGCCGCTTTACCGATTGCAAAATGCAGCGGCGTTGGCACGGCGATGCTCACGGCATCGACGCGATCGAGCACCTGAGCGCTGTCGGTGCACGCCTCGACTCCGAGCTCGGCGGCAACGCGCTTCGCGACATCGGCATTGGCATCGACGACGGCAATCAGCTCGGATTCGGGGAGCTGGGCGTATTTCTGTGCATGGAACCGTCCTAGGTAGCCGACGCCGATGACGGCCGTGCGCAGCGGTGCAGCGCTTGGCGAGCTCATGAATGGACCTCGAAAGATGCTAGACAAGCGCGATCATAGCGAGTCGCAGCCCCTCACCGGGCAGTTGCACGCGAGAAACTCAGCCGCCAAGATGCGCCGCCACGATCCTTACGTGTCGAATCGATGACCGAGTACCGCAAATCCCGTACGAATCTCGATCCTGCCCAAAGGCGCCTGCGATTCGAGTTGATCTTTGCGAGCGTGTGGCTTGCCGTCGGTTTGTTCGTCGTGCCGGCGCTGATTTTCTGGGTCGGCATCACCTTGCTCGGCCCATACGGCGACGGTACGGGCGAAGGGCTGGGAAGCTTCTATGCTGATTTCTTCGGTGATCTGGCGACCGGCGACATCCGGACCTGGTTGCTAGCGCTCGGACCGCTCATTCTGATCTCGCTGATCCGACTCGTCTTCATCGGCGTGCGCGGCACTGACGAGTCGCCCGAGAAAAGCTCTTCGGAACCGCCGACCCCCAGAACGGTCGAGCCCCGCCGCATCGAGCCTCGCATCGGCGACTAACCTTTCGGGCTGCGCGGGTCAAGCCCAAATCGCCGGTATCGCGCAATTGCCCTTAGGGGAAGCCCGTGATTCCCGTCACATTCTCGAAAAATCGCCAGGAATCGCCGCGGAACCTGTAGGTAAGCTCACTCCACGAATTACGACAAAGCGGCGGCATGAATCGCCGCACCCGCCGAAACGGCGGGATGGTAGATGGTTGATTTGGGAAGGCTGAAGGGTATGTGGTTCGCCAAATGGTTTGGCGGGCGAAGAGACGATGAAGAACCTTCGGAGCATCCGCCGCATCCAGCGGCGTTTGCGCCCAAGGCGAGGCAGAACACCGTCCGTCCGTCATCGCAGTTCGAAAAGAAGAAGCTCGCCAACGCGGACAAGGGCTTCGATCCCTATAACAGCGGCACTTTCGATAAGAACAAGGCGTGGGAACGCGTCGTGCGCTGACAGGGCGGGACCGCGCCCTGTCGCTTCTTAGACTGAAGGCTGAAGGCTGAAGGAAAATGGCGCGCCCTTCCCTTCTTCCCTCATTCCCTTTTTTCCCTTTCCCCTTTCCCGTGCCTGTGGCCTGCCGCCTGTCAGGCTGTCGCCTGCTTGGTTTGACCCTTCCCCCCGCACGCGCGTAGGCTCAGGTCGGTCTCAAGAGGGGGTCTCGCTGGCCGTGGCCATCCGAGTCGGGCATTCGCCGACCGCACGCGTCGGGTTGCGGGGTTTTCCGCGACCTCCCCATTCGTTTTGGGGGATTCCCTCATGGCCCGCAGATCAGCGAGGCCAGTACAAAGCACCTATCGCGAACAGAGTCAGCCACATGGCCGCCTGCGCCCACCAGCGCCAGCGTAGGTTCTTCAGCATCGCTACGAAGCTTGCACCCGAAATGGCCGTCAACACGGCGAACTGCGCGCTGCTTCGAAGCAGCGGACCGAACTCCTGGGCAAGCTCCGGATGACGCCCTTTCAGGATCGCGTAAATGATCAGAACGGCGGTGAGCCCGAACGTGATAGCCGCTGCCGATCCCAGCACTATCGCGTTAAGTACCGTCAACGGACGCATCGAACTTCCCCGCCGCTTCGCTCGTCGTATTTGGAGTCGCCGTACTTGATCGCGCCGCGTGCGCTCTCTAGCCTTGGAAAAGAGGCGGCTTGCAGCTGCAGGCGCCGAGGATATGGTCGAGCGGTTGGATTGAATTTCACGGCGATCGAATTAATGAAGCAGGTAACCTGCTTCCATCACACGAGGACGTAACACAGTGTATCAGCTGCGCTCCAAAGACTCCGCCGGTCGCCCGCGCCGGTTCGCGCTGCTCTTCAGCCTGCCGGCACTCGTGGTTTTGTGCGGACTCTTGGCTGGTACCGCTCAGACACCCGTTGCCAACGCCGTCACGAGCGCGAACACCCAGGATCTCGCGCCGACCGAACGGCATCGACGCGTGAGCAAGCTCGTCAGCAATGTCATCGAGCGTTCTCACTACCGGCAGTCGCCGATCAACGATCCCGTGTCGGCCCTCGTGCTGGACCGGTTCCTCGACCAGCTCGACGGCTCGCGCAGCTACTTCCTCGCGAGCGACATCGCAGAGTTCGAGCGGTTCCGATATCAACTCGACGATGCCGTCGTGCAAGGCTCGTTGGAGCCAGTCTTCTTCATCTACAACCGATTCCAACAGCGCAATCGCGAACGCATCACCTATGCGCTCGAGCTGCTCAAGACCGAGCCTGATTTCACGGTCGACGAGTACTTCGAATTCGATCGTGCCAAGGCCCCTTGGGCGAAGTCGCAAGAAGAGCTCAACGAGATCTGGCGCAAGCGCGTGAAGAACGATGCGCTCTCGCTGATGCTGACCGAAAAGCCCTGGCCGGAGGTGCGCGAGATCCTCCAGAAGCGCTACGAGCGAGTCCTCAAGCGCACCGAGCAAGTGACGAGCGACGACATTTTCGAAGTGTTCATGAATGCGTTCGCTCATGTGTTCGATCCGCACTCGAGCTATTTCTCGCCGCGCAACTCCGAGGAATATCGAATCCAGATGAGCTTGTCTTACGAGGGCATCGGCGCTTCGTTACAGCTCGTCGACGACTACGTGACGGTGTTGAATGTGCTGCCCGGCGGTCCAGCCGCACTGAGCGGCAAGCTGAATCCGAACGATCGCATCACCGCCGTCGCCGAAGGCAAGGACGGCAAGCTCATCGATGTGGTCGGCTGGCGGCTCGACGACGTCGTACAACTCATTCGCGGCAAGGTGAACACAGTGGTCCGGCTGCAGATCCTGCCGGCCGGCGCCACGCCGGGCTCGCAGGAAAAGACGATCGAGCTCGTCCGCAACAAGGTGACGCTCGAAGCGCAGGCTGCGCAGAAGGAAGTCCGCAAGATCAAGCGCGGCGACCGCGAGTTCACCGTCGGCATCATCAACGTGCCGAGTTTCTATCAGGATTTCGAAGCGAAGGCGTCCGGCGAGAAGGACTATCGAAGCACGACGCGCGACGTGCGCCGCCTAATCGAGCAGCTCAAGGCCGAGAACATGGACGCGCTCGTCATGGACCTTCGCGGCAACGGCGGCGGACATTTGACGGAAGCGACGGGGCTCACCGGTTTGTTCATTCCCGCAGGCCCGATCGTGCAGCTGCGTGAAACCGGCGGTCGCGTCGAAGTACTCGACGATACGGAGCCGTCGGTCGCATGGGACGGTCCCTTGGTTGTTCTGGTCGATCGCTTCAGCGCTTCTGCGTCCGAGATCTTCGCCGGCGCGATCCAGGACTACGGCCGCGGCATCATCGTCGGGCAGCAGACCTACGGCAAAGGCTCCGTGCAGAACCTGTACCCGCTCGACCGCTATGCCCTCGGCACGGATCCGGGTTTCGGACAGCTCACGGTCACGATCGGCAAGTACTACAGAGTGACGGGCGAGAGCACGCAGCATCGCGGCGTCCAGCCGGACATCTCGCTGCCGAGCGCCATCAGTCCGCAGGAAGTCGGCGAGAGCACCCGCGAAAGTGCCCTGCCCTGGGATCGCATCCGCCCGGTCCAGTTCACCAAGGTCGCCCACTGGGTCCAGGCCGTGCCGGCGCTCGCGCAAGCTCATGAGCAGCGCGTTCAGAGCGATCCTGACTTCAAATTCCTGCTTGCGGAGTTGGAGTCCTTTGAGAAGGTGCGCAGCCAGAAGAAGCTGTCGCTCAATCTGAAGACACGCATCTCCGAACGCGAGCAGCTCGAGAAGGCGCGCTTGGCGCGCGAGAACGAGCGGCGGGCGGCGCACGGCTTACCGCCGATCGAGAAGCTGAGCGACTTGAACGGGGCGGAGCCGCCCGATGCAGTGCTCGCGGAGACCGCACAAATCGCAGCGGACCTGAGCTCGATGTCGAGCACGTATCTGACGAAGCTGAAGGCGGACGGACGCAGCGCACCGGCGCCGTAAGCTCACCGAAGCCCTCAGAAGCAGCGAGGCCGGCTGGAACACGTTCCGCCGGCCTCGTCGTTTAATCTCCGCCAACTCTTCCCGAAGAGAGCGCTGGAATCGTCCTGACGCGGTCACTGCAACAGCGCCTTGTAGACCTCCCAGTAATCGTCGACGAGCACGTTGATGCCCGCGCGATTGATGCTTTCGAGCCCTGAAACCGGTGCGGCGGGCACCGGTAGCGTGCCGATGGAATCCGTGAGCGGAATCGTGTCGGCGTCGCTTCGGTAAGTCGCCGACGCACGGATCGCCTCGGTGCTCTGCTTCAAGCCTTTCAGATCGTCCGCCTGCACCGTGACGATGGCCACCGCTTCCTTCAGCAGCGTCATCAGCTTCATGCAATCCTCACGCGAACCGTAGCGGACATCGTAGACGCGTTTCGTCGTCGTTTCCTTCGCCAACATGGCAATGCCGCCGGCCGACAGGTTCGCCGTGAGCTGTTTCGCGTACGCGATCACGGCAGTGTTCACTGTGCGGCGCCCATCGATCGAGATGCCGGGGAACGGCGGCGGCTGCGCCTCTTCCAGGTCTGCACGATCGTCGGAGATGTCCGTCACCCGTGTCGCAGCTTCGTCCCACTGAATGCGTAGCGTTGCGACTTCCTCGGCCAGCTTGCGGCGCCGGAAGTAGTTCCAGAATCCGCGCAGCCCGTCGAGACGCCGTTCCAAGAGCTTCAACTGCGATTCGAGAGCATCGGCCTGGAGTCTTGCCTCGCTCAACGTCGCATCGAGATCGGCAAGCTTCCTACGCTTGTTCTGATCGAACTCGATCAGCTGACGGCGCCGCTCGCGCTCTTCCTGCTGCCGCTGCAACTGTTGCGAAAACTTGAGCACCTTGGAGGCACACGTCCGCCAAAGGCTGCGAAGCTGAAAGTACACGAGCGCGTGGACGGCTGCGTCGGGATCGCCCAGATACTGCTCGAGCTGATCGATCTGCTCGTGCAGCTTGAGCACGGTTCCTTCCTGTTTCTGGAGCTGCTCGATGAGCCGATCGCGCTCGACCTGCAGCCTGACCAGCTCCTTCTTCAGCTCCGCGCGATTCCAGAAGAGCTGCAGCAGGCGCTCGTCCTCGACCTGCCGCGAGGGGCTCAGACGCTGCCGCAAAGAGGAGATGCGATCCGAGATTGCCATGCACGCCAGGCACGCCGCCTGTGGGCAATGTTCTTAGGTTGTGGGATGAGGGGCGAACCGATGGCCGCGCTCGACGCAATAGTCGAGCCATTTGTTGAGCATGATGTTGCGCAGCCATCGATCGCCGAGCGCCCGAGCCAGATCCGAGCGGATCGCCTCGAGCGTCGAATGCCGATGCCAACGCGCACACGCCTGAACCTCTGCGAGACGCGCATCGTGATAGACGCGAATCTGCAGGTCCGGATCGGCGACCTGGTCGAACCCCTCTTCGAACAAATATGTGAGCGTGAGCGTCGTCGTGTAGCGAGTACGCTCGTCCACGCGCAAGTGCAACGGGCAGTCGCCGCTCACTCGCGAGATACGCGAGCCCTCGATCGAGCGCACGTCGGGAATCAGCCAGCCGAGCCGGATGTAGTTGCTCTCGTAAACGGACATGAGGCTCACGAAGCTGCCAGGCCTCGCGCGCCAACTGACTGCGCAATTGGTGTCCGTCTCGAGCACTGAGAACATCATGAATCGACTATAACACAGCGCTTTCGCGCGTCTCGGTGCGGCATGAGACTTGCGTCACGGTCGTAAACGTCTCTCGATGCCCGTCATGTCGAGAATGCGACTTGCAATCTCCTCGATGGAACATTCCGTCGTGTCGATGTAGGGGATGCCGTAGCGATTCAGAATCGCCTCGGCGTTGCGGACCTCGAACTCGCATTGCGCGGGCGATGCGTATCGGCTATTCGGTCGCCGCTCGTTGCGGATCTGCTGCAAGCGCTCCGGCGAGATCGTCAGCCCGTAGAGTTTGCGCTTGTGCGGTACGAGCGCCTGCGGCAACCGCCCGCTCTCGAGCTCCTCTTCGCTGAAAGGATAATTGGCGGCAAAAATGCCGTACTGCAAAGCCATGTACAGGCACGTCGGGGTCTTACCCGACCGAGATACGCCGACGAGAATGATGTCCGCACGGTCGTAATCGCGGACGTTCTGACCATCGTCATTGGCGAGGGCGAAATTCGTCGCATTGATGCGCAGCGTATAGGCATTGATATCGGCGATACCGTGCGCCTTGCCTTGCGCCCGCGACGATTTCGTCTTCAGCTCCTGCTCGAGCGGGCCCAGAAATGCATCGAAGAAATCGAGGAACAAACCGTTCGCGCGCCTGATTATCTCCCGCAGGTCTTCTTGCAGCAGTGTGCTGAAAATTACGGGTCTTACGCCCTCGGCTTCCGCGGTTGCATTGATCCTCCGAACCGCCTCCTCCGCCTTGTCAACGGTAGAGATAAATGGCAAAGTCACCTGCCGAAAAACCTGCCCGTCGAATTGCGTTAGCAAGCTGTGACCCATCGTCTCCGCGGTCACGCCGGTCTGGTCGGATACAAAGAAAACGGTTCGCCTATCCATTCTCGTGCCGTGCTGCTCTTGCTCGGGATTTCATCAATCGGATCGACTCCGTGCGACGCGTGTCCTGGTCAAGTACAACTCGTGGCATGAGAATCGTGCTGCGAGTGTTTCATCCCGCCGCTTCGTAGATCAAGAGGTCGTCCTTTGACTGCATATATCCTGCCTTTCGAGAAGCTCGGTCGTCACGACGTCGATATCGTCGGCGGCAAGAATTCATCGCTTGGCGAGATGATCAGCCATCTCTCGAAGATGGGCGTGAGCGTGCCCGGTGGGTTCGCCACGACGGCCCAAGCCTACCGAGATTTCCTCAAGCACGACGGACTCGGCGAACGAATCTCGAAGGCGCTCGCCGATCTCGATGTCGACGACGTCGAGAAGCTCGCCGTCGTCGGCGGCCAGATTCGTAGCTGGATTCTCAGCACGCCGTTCCCAGAGCGCCTCGAGCGCGAGATTCTCGAGGCCTACGAGAAAATGAGCGGCGGACGCGAGATCGCGGTCGCGGTGCGCTCCTCAGCAACTGCCGAAGACTTGCCCGACGCATCTTTCGCCGGTCAGCAAGAAACGTTTCTCAACGTCCGGGGGCGCGACGCATTGCTCAAATGCGTGCATGAGGTGTTCGCCTCGCTGTTCAACGACCGCGCAATCGCTTATCGAGTTCATCAAGGATTCGCCCACGACGCCGTCGCGCTGTCCGCAGGCGTCCAGTTCATGGTGCGCTCGGATCTCGGCTCGAGCGGCGTCATGTTCACGCTCGACACCGACTCCGGCTTCCGCAACGTCGTGTTCATCACCGCTTCCTACGGACTCGGTGAAACAGTCGTGCAGGGCGCGGTCAATCCGGACGAGTTCTACGTCTACAAAACCGCACTCAAGACCGGCAAAGCCCCGATCCTGCGGCGCACGCTCGGTGCCAAGGCGATCAAGATGGTGTACGGCGATCCGGCGAGCGACGTGCGCACGGCGACCGTCGATGTGCCGCTCGAGGAGCGTCTGCGCTTCTCAATCAGCGACGACGACGTCATCGAACTCGCCAAGCAAGCGCTCATCATCGAAGAGCACTATGGCTGCCCGATGGACATCGAATGGGGCAAGGACGGCGAGACGGGCAAGATCTACATTCTGCAAGCGCGACCCGAGACCGTGCAGAGCCGCGCCGGTCGCACCGTGCAGCGCTTTGCCCTCAAAGGCAAATCGAAAGTCCTTGCCAGCGGCCGCTCCATCGGTCAGCGCATCGGCGCAGGCCCCGCGCGCATCATTCGCGACGTCAAGGAGATGACGCGCGTTCAAAGCGGCGATGTGCTCGTCGCCGACATGACCGATCCGGATTGGGAGCCGGTCATGAAACGCGCCGCAGCAATCGTGACCAATCGCGGCGGGCGTACGTGCCACGCTGCGATCATCGCGCGCGAGCTCGGTATTCCCGCCGTCGTCGGCTGCGGCGATGCGACCGAAACCATCCGCGAAGGCCAGGAAGTCACGGTTTCCTGCGCAGAGGGCGATACGGGTTACGTCTATGAAGGCGCCCTGCCCTTCGAGCAACGAACGTTGGAGCTCGATGCGCTGCCGCAGATTCCGACCAAGATCATGATGAATGTCGGCAACCCCGACCGCGCGTTCGATTTCGCGGGCATTCCGAATCGCGGCGTCGGTCTCGCGCGACTCGAGTTCATCATCAATCGCATGATCGGCGTGCATCCGCGCGCGCTGCTCGAGTTCGATCAGCTCCCGTCCGATCTGCAACAGACGATTCGTCGCCAGATGGCGGGATATCCCGATCCCGTCTCGTTCTATGTCGAGAAACTGTGCGAAGGCATCGGCACGATTGCTGCTGCGTTCGCACCCGAGCCCGTCATCGTGCGCTTATCGGACTTCAAATCCAACGAGTACGCGAACTTGATCGGCGGCCGGCAGTACGAACCGCACGAAGAGAATCCAATGCTCGGATTCCGCGGTGCATCGCGCTACATCGACGAAACGTTCCGGCCATGTTTCGAGCTCGAGTGCCGTGCGCTCAAGCGCGTGCGCGAAGAGATGGGCCTCACGAACGTACAAGTCATGGTGCCGTTCGTGCGCACCGTGAAGGAAGCCGAGCAAGTCGTTCAGCTGCTCGCGGCAAACGGCCTGAAGCGAGGCGAGAACGGTCTGAAGGTCATCATGATGTGCGAGCTGCCGACGAACGCGCTGCTCGCAGATCGTTACTTGCAGTACTTCGACGGCATGTCGATCGGCTCGAACGACATGACTCAGCTCACGCTCGGTCTCGATCGCGATTCGGCCATCATCGCGAAGCTGTTCGACGAACGCGACGACGCCGTCAAGGCGCTGCTGAAGATGGCGATCGATGCATGCCGCAAAGCCGGCAAGTACATCGGCATTTGCGGCCAAGGTCCGTCGGATCACCCGGACCTCGCGCGCTGGCTCGTCGATCAGGGCATCGAGAGCATCTCGCTCAATCCGGACACCGTCGTCGAGACGTGGTTGTTCTTGGCTTCGGAGAAGAAAGGCTGAAGGCTGAAGGCTGAAGGCGAGCGTCCTGCGCGCTTTGCCTACGGCCTTCGGTCTGCAGCCTCGAGCGTCAGCGCTTCCTCCACACGAGCATCCTGTTCTTCGCCGGCATCGAGTGATCGGCGACGAACTCCAAGCCGTTGCGTCGTCCCAGCCCGATCAAAGCCTGATCGTCACGAATACCCATGACGGGGTCGCGCGCACGTAACTCTGCGTCGAACAGCCGGTTCGATTCGCTCGTGAACTCGCCGTCGCGATTGATGGGGCCGTAGTAACAGAACAATCCCTTGGAAACGAGCACCTTGCCGATTCCCTCGAACATCGCCTCGACTTCCGTCCAGCTCATGATGTGCGCCGTGTTGGCCGAGAACACGTATTGCACGGAGATCACTGGCCAGTGCGGGTCCATCACATCGAGCCGCACCGGTTGGTGACAGTTCGCGAGCCCGGCCTCCTTCACCCACATCTCGATCCCGACGAGGTTCTCCTCGCGGTCGGAGGGTATCCACGTCAGGTGCGGCAACTGCTCGGCGAAAAACACAGCGTGCTGTCCGGTACCGGCGCCTATTTCGAGCACCGATCCCGGCACGAGAAACCATTGCTTGAGAACGCTGAGAATCGGCTCGCGGTTACGGTCGCATGCTGCTGAATACGGCTTCATGACACACGCAAGAAGTGTTCCCTGTAATGCTGCAGCTCGCGAATCGAATCGCGAATGTCATCCAAAGCGAGGTGAGTGGAATTCTTCTGGAAGCTGCTGACGACCTCGGGACGCCAACGCCGCGCGAGCTCCTTCAAGGTGCTGACATCGAGATTACGGTAGTGAAAGTAGCGCTCTAGATCCGGCATCTCCCGGGCCAGAAACCGCCGATCCTGGCAGATGCTGTTGCCGCACATCGGCGAGACGCCTGGGTCGACCCACTTGGACAGGAATTCGAGCGTCGCCAACTCTGCCTCGCGGGCCGTCGTCCTACTCTCGCGCACACGCTGAGCAAGTCCGGACGACGCATGTTGCCGCCGGTTCCAATCGTCCATGGCGTCGAGCACCGAGTCCGGCTGGTGAATGGCGAACACCGGCCCCTCGGCAAGAATGTTCAGATCCTTGTCCGTGACGACCGTGGCGATCTCGATGATGTGATCCGTATCGGTCTTGAGCCCCGTCATCTCGAGGTCGATCCAAATCAAACGGAACGGGTCACGGTCGCTCACATCCACACCTTTTCCATGCTGTTGCGTTGCCGATGATAACAGCACTCGTTAAGCTCGCCGCCACTCCCGGAGCGTTCAAATGCACTGGTTTACGGAACTTTTTCTCGCGGCGCTCGTGGTCGGCACGCTCGTACGCAGCTGGCTGAATCAACGACAGATCGCGGCCGTGCAGCGTCATCGGGACCGCGTCCCCGAAGCGTTCGCCGAGCAGGTCGATCTCGAGGCGCATCGCAAAGCCGCCGACTATACGGTGGCGCTCGCACGGCTCGGTCGCTGGGACAACTTGCTGAACGCCGCCGTGGCACTCGCGCTCACGATCGGCGGCGGCATCAGCGCCATCGATGCGGCCTGGCGTGCATTCGGCTGGACGCAACCTTGGCATGGCACGGCGGTCGTGCTTTCGACGCTTCTGCTCATTTCGGCCATCGAAGTGCCGTTTTCGGCGTATCGGACGTTCGGCATCGAGGCACGGTTCGGATTCAACCGCACGACGCCCCGTATTTTCGTGACGGATTTGATCAAAGGACTGCTCGTCAGCGCCGTGCTAGGCGCGCCGCTCATCTGGGTCGTGCTGTGGCTGATGGAACGTGCGGGTTTCTGGTGGTGGGTGTATGCCTGGCTCGTCTGGGTCGGCTTCAGTATCGTCGTGACCTGGGCATGGCCGACGCTCATCGCACCGCTTTTCAACAAGTTCACGCCGCTTGCTGACGAAGCGCTCCGTGAGCGCACCGAAGCCCTGCTCGCGCGCTGCGGGTTTTCATCGAAAGGCGTGTTCGTCATGGACGGTTCGCGACGCTCCGTGCATGGCAATGCCTATTTCACGGGTGTCGGACGCAACAAGCGCATCGTGTTCTTCGACACGCTGCTCGAGCGCTTGAACGCCTCCGAGATCGAAGCCGTGCTCGCCCACGAGCTCGGACATTTCAAACTCCATCACATCCGTGCTCGCCTTGCGCTGTCGTTCGTTTTCGGCTTGGCCGGGCTCGCGTTGCTCGGCCTACTCGCCGATTGGCCGGAGTTCTACTCGGCGCTCGGCGTACGCACCCCCGCTACGCACAATGCACTGCTCTTGTTCATGATCGTGCTGCCGGCATTCACCTTCTTTCTCACGCCGCTTGGCGCGTGGTGGTCGCGCAAGCATGAATTCGAAGCCGACGAGTTCGCAGCGAGACATGCGGATGCGCGCGAGCTCGCTGCCGCGCTCGTCAAGCTTTATCGAGACAACGCGACGACGCTCACTCCCGACGAGCTGCATTCGGCGTTCTACGACTCTCATCCGTCGGCGCTGGTTCGCATCGCACGCCTGCGCTCGCTTGCGGCATGAGCTCGAACAACACTACCGATTTTCCCGCTCGGGTCGTCGAATCGTTCGGCCGACACGTCATCGTCGAAACACAAGACGGCGCACGCATCCCTGCCGAGTTGTTCGGCAAGCGCTTGAGCGTCGTTTGCGGCGATGAGGTCACAGTGCGGCCTGCGCGCGCCGGCGATGCGCCGCGCGTCGTCGCGGTTCAACCGCGACGCACGCTGCTCGCGCGCACCGACAGTCGCGGACGTACAGAACCTCTGGCGGCCAATCTCACGCTGCTATGTGCAGTGATCGCGCCGGAGCCGGCGCCCGATCCCTTCGTCACCGATCGCTTTCTTGCCGCTGCTGCTTACGCAGGAATCCGTTCGGCCGTCGTGGTGAACAAGTGCGATTTACCCGAAGCGAAGGAAGAGAGCTTCATTCAGATCGAACACGAATATCGCAACGCAGGCTACCCGGTTCTGACGCTGTCTGCGGTCGACGCAGAGACCGTCGCGCCGCTCGCAGCACTACTCGATAACGAGCTATCGATCCTCGTCGGCCAATCGGGTGTCGGCAAGTCCACGCTTACGAACGCGCTCGTCCCCGCGTCGTCCCGTCCCACACGCAGCCTTTCCGAGGCAACCGGCGAAGGCCGACATACGACGACATCGACAGCGCTGTTTCGCATTCCAACGGGAGGAGAACTCATCGATGCGCCCGGCGTGCGGGATTTCGCGCCGGCGTTGGTGGACGATGCGACCGTACAAAAAGGCTGGCCGGAAATCGTGAGCCTCGCACCTGGCTGTCGGTTCAACAACTGCCTGCATCTGCGCGAGCCCGGCTGTGCGGTCATCGCGGCAGTGGAGGAAGGTCGCTTCGCCGCGCGGCGCTACGAGAGCTACAAGCGGCTCATCAACATCATGCGCACGCTGGCGCCGGAGTACGAGCGAAGGAAATAAGCGCAGCGAGGCTCAGCCCGCCGAGAGAATCTGCCGGCCTGCCAGTGCGTGCGCTAGCGTGCCGCCGTCGACATATTCGAGCTCGCCGCCGACCGGCACGCCGTGCGCGATGCGGCTCGATTTCACGCGCTGACGGGCGGCGATTTCGGCAATCACGTGAGCGGTCGCCTCGCCTTCCACCGTGGTGTTCGTCGCGAGAATGGCTTCTTTGATCGTGCCTTCGGCGAGCAGCGCCTCGAGTTGCGCAAATCCGAGCTCATCGGGGCCGATGCCGTCTAGCGGCGAGAGATGGCCCATCAACACGAAATAACAACCGCGATAGCTGCCCGACTGCTCGATAGCAGCAACATCCGCTGGCGATTCGACGATACAAAGCAGACTCCGGTCGCGCGTCGGCGATGCGCACACCGGACACAACTCCGCATCGGCAAACATGCGGCAACGTTGGCAATGGCCGACGCCGCTCAAAGCCTGCTGCAACGCGTCCGCGAGCGCGGCGCCGCCTTTGCGATCTTTCTCGAGCAAATGAAACGCCATGCGCTGCGCGGACTTCGGCCCGACGCCGGGCAGGCAGCGCAATGCTTCGATCAGCCGTTGCAGTGAAGGCGGATACATCATGAGTCAACTGATGATCGAAATTGACAACTGACAGTCAATGTTGAAACGAAGATCGCTGTTTCCACAGTCACAACGCTTCGCTGTCAACTGCCAACTATCAACTGTCAACTAGAACGGTAGTTTCATCCCAGCCGGCAGCTGCATACCGCCCATCAGGCTCGCCATCTTCTCTTGCGTCGCCCGCTCGACCTTCTGCACGGCATCGTTGATCGCCGCAGCGATGAGATCCTCGAGCATCTCCTTGTCGTCGCCGATGATCGAAGGATCGAGACTGACACGCTTGACCTCGTGCCTGCCCGTCATCGTCACCTTGGCCATGCCGCCGCCCGCCTCGCCGGTCACTTCGAGACTTGCAATCTCGGCCTGTGCGCGCTGCATGTTCGCCTGGAGCTGCTGCGCCTGTTTCATGAGTTGACCGATGTTGCCTTTCATGGGGTGCTCCGCGAGTCAATGAATCGAAACATGATTTGAACAAGCGCGTGCCGAGAAGTCGACCTTCGCTTGCTCTGAGTGAGGATCGTCAGGTCTCCGAGGGGCGGATGGAGTCGGGCTGCACCGTCGCACCGAAAATATCGCGCATGGCACGAATGTTCGGATCGGTTTCGATCGATGCGCGCGCCGCTTGCATGCGATCGTCCGCAGCCGCCTTCTGCAAACGAGCGGGCGTGTTCACGACGTCTTTTGCCGCCGTGATCACCAAGTCGATTTGCTCGCCGAAATGGGTCGACAAAGCTTGGGCGAGCCGCTCTTCGAGCGCCGGCCGGCGGAAGGTCTCGCCTTCCGCATCGAGCGCGAGGTATACCTTCTTGCCTTCCTTGCGCGTCAGCACGCAATGCGCCGCGAGCTGGCTGGCCGGTCCCGTAAGATTCAATTGAGCCACGATCGACTGCCAATCGCCCGCCGCCCCAGCGGCACTGGCCGTCTTTCGAGGTGCCGCCTGCATGTTCGCGGATGCTTGCTGGCGTTGCTCCTGCGGCGACCGTGGTCGAATGCCCGTCGCACCCGCATCGGCAATCGAAAATGCCAGCATGCGCAGCAACACCATCTCGAAGCCGCCGCGCGCATCAGGCGCAAGCTCGAGATCGCGACGGCCGACAATTGAAATCTGATAAAACAGCTGCGTGTCTTCAGGCGTCAGCGCCTGCGCGAGACGCCTGTAGGCTTCGATGTCTTCCGCCTCATCGAGCTGAAGATCTGGCACGGCCTGCACGAGCGCGACCTTTTGCAGCACCGACGCGATCTCAGCGAGCACCTCGCGATATTCGGGCGCGCGCTCGTCGAGCCGATTCA
>CALEKY010000097.1 GCA_937902995.1 uncultured Sinobacteraceae bacterium | reverse complement strand
GATTTCCGCATTGTCCACCTCTTGCAAGGTGTCCGCGAAATCGGGGGAAGCCCAGCAGTAAGGGAAAGGGGAAAAGGGAAAAGGGAAAAGGGAATGGGGAATGAGGGAAGAAGGGAATAAGGGAAGGAGGGAATAAGGGAAGGAGGGAAACAGGGAAGGCGCGCTTGCGCGCACAATGTTCGCCTCTCCTCGGGAGAGGCAGGCAAAGCGAACGCGTGCCGGTGAGGGGAACTCGCGAGCGAGCAGCTACCGGCTGTAGCCCGTAGCCTGTAGCCTGTCGCCTACGAAGCTCACCGTTCCGCCTTCCACCTCCGGCTCTGCACCTTCCAACGACGGCGCTTCGGGACACAGCCGCTCGATGCCTTCGAGCGTTTCGGCAATGCTCGTTGCCACCCAGTCGGCGCCGGCTTCTTTGATGCGCTCGGCCGAGCGGCGCGGATCCGTGTCGGCAACGTTCGGCCGCAACACGAGCACCTGCGCATCCGGGCGTTCGGCGCGAATCCGCCGACACCAGCGCCGCACTTCAGCGCCTCGCGCGGGGAACAACGAAACGATGCACACCAACTTCGCATCCGATGCCATCGCGCGTGCAATGGCATCTTCGCTGCCGAGACTCGCATCGATCGCTTCGAACCTCGCGGGCGTCGACTCGATCGCAAGACACAGCATTTCCAGAACGACTTGATCCACTGGCGTACGCGTCGCGACACCGACGATCGTCATGCGCTCCTCTTTGGGCGTCGCCTCGACCGGCCTGAATTGCTGCACGATGTCGGAGGTCTCTTCCAGAATGAAGACGAAATCCTCTTCGGTGATTTCGTTGTCCGCACGATGCTGCACGGCCAGCGTGAGCGCGGGAATCAGCACCAAGTCCATCGAGGCAGCCGTTCCCGCCTCCGAGATTTTCTGGTTCAGCACCGCATACGCTTCGTCTTCATCCCGCGCTAGCAGACGCTGGTAATAGCGCACATGCGGCTGCAAAGCCGGTTCGTCCCCGAACATGACCGCGAGGAATCGCAACGAACGCACATGTTTGCCGAGCACGGCGATACACACCGTCAGCGGTGTCGCGAGCAGCAAACCGATCGGACCCCAAACCCAGATCCAGTACAGGGCCGAGATCAATAGCGCAAACGAAGAGACACCGGTGCCCTGACCGAACACGATCGGCTCGGCGAAATAAGCGAATATCAAATCCACCGCCAGAAACAGCGCAAGCGTCTGCAGCGTTTCGGTCCATCCCGGAAAGACTGCGAATGCGAGCGACGCCGGCATCAGGACCGCCAGCATGGTGCCGACGAACGGCACGAACCGTAGCGCTGCCGTGAGACCGCCCCACAACACCGCGTACGGCACGCCGATCCAGTAAAGACCGGCCGCAACGATGATTCCGAACGCGAAATTGAGCAGCACTTGAGCGACGATGAACCGGCTCACACGCTGTGCCGCCTCGTCCATCAAGCGCGTCGTCATCGTGATATTCGATGCACCGATCAGACGAATGAAGCGGTCGCGCAAATCCTCGCGCTGTCCGAGCATGAACATCACGAGAACGAGCACGATGACCGCGCTCGCAATGGGCTCGAAAACCGTCTCCATCCCTTCCCGCACGCGCTCCATCGGCGTTGCCCGCGGCGGCACGACGCGAACAGGTTGCGCGCGACGCTGCTCCGCAAGATTGTCGTCGAGCTGTTCGGTCACCTTGTCGACAGTGCGTGTGAGCTGTGTGAGCGCCGCATCGTTGCCGAGCTTCAAGTCGGCCACCTTCTTACGCATCGACGAGGTGTACTTGGAGACTTCGTTCGATAGCTCGGCGAACTGCGTCCAAGTGACGTAGCCGATGCCGCCGACGACGCCGAGCGCAAGCGACATCGTGAGCAGCACGCCGAGAAAACGCGGAAACCGTAATCGGTCGAACACCCGCACGAGCGGTGTCAGCAGGAAAGCGAGAATGATGCCGAGCGCCAACGGCACCAGCACCGTCTTGCCGACAATGAGAATGCCGGTAATGAGGACGATTGCGAGCAGCGAGCCCCAAGGACCGTTGACCTTGGTGACTAAGCGACTGTGTGGCACGGCATGGATACTCGCGGCAGGATGACGACCTGCTTGCAGGCGAGAACTCCGCGAAACCCCGTGCGGTTCCGCACACTGCGTCGATATGGGCCCTACATGAGCGGTCCGCGAAGAACCGGCTCAGTCCGTCGTTCGACCGACCTTCAATGCTGCGCGACGCAACGCGCGAACCGAACGCGCGCCGGTCGAATCGATGTCCTGTTCCGGCATCGGCGCCGCAATCAATAGCTCTTCGAGCAGTTGCGACGACCGCGCGATGAATTCCGGCACCTTTTCGGCTCGCAGCGGACGCGAGACCAAGAATCCCTGTACGTACACGCCGCGATCCGACAGCAGCAACCCGAGCTGGCTCAGCCGCTCGACGCCTTCGGCAGTCACGTGTAGGCCGAGGCTGTAGCACAGCCCGACGATCGAACGCACGATCGCCGGTCCTCGCGCGCCTTTGTCCACGGCATCGATCAGGCTGCGATCGATCTTCACGCGTGTCAGCGGCAAACGCTCGAGCGAGGTCAGCGAGGAGTATCCCGTTCCGAAGTCGTCGAGCGCGATCGACACGCCGAGCTCGCGAAGCTGGCGCAGCGCTGCAATCGTTGGGGAGCCGGTTTGCAGCACGTGCTCGGTGAGCTCGATTTCCAGATAGGACGGCGGCAGGTCGTGCTTGGAGAGCAAGGCTTGCAGACGTTCGACGAACTTGCCGCTCAGCAGCTGCTGAGCCGACACATTGATGGCAACGCATCCATCGATCCAGCCGGAAGCACGCCACAATGCAGCGGTTCGAACGGCCGACTCCAGCACCCAGTCGCTGATCTCCATGATCATTCCCGAGCGCTCGGCGACTTCGATGAAGCTTGCCGGCAACACGACTTGTCCGTCCGGCTGATACCAGCGCAAGAGCGCCTCGACCGAATGCGTGCGCATCGACTCGAAACAGACCTGGGGCTGATAGAGCAGATCGAACTCGGCACGATCGATGGCGCGACGCATCGCTTGCTCGAGCTTGAACCGTGACGACGCCGCTTCGAGCAGCTGCGGCGTGAACAAGCTAAAGCGGTTGCGCCCAAGCTCCTTGGCGCGGAACAAGGCACTGTCGGCCGCCCGCAGCAGGGAGTGGCCATCGCTTGCGTCATCGGGATAAATGCCCGCCCCGACGCTCACACTCAAGCGCAGCTCCCGACCGTGAATGGACAGCGAGTTCTGGAAATCCTGCAGGATCGCCGCGCACATGCGCTCCACTTCCGCGACGGAACCCACGTCTTCGCAAACGATCGTGAATTCATCGCCGCCGAGCCGCGCACTGAACGAATTCGCGAAATTTGCGTTCGCCCGAATGCGTTCGCTCACGGCCTGCAGCACGCGGTCTCCGAAAGCATGACCCAAGCTGTCGTTGATCATCTTGAAGTTGTCGAGATCGATGAACAGCACCGCAAGCCGCGTGCCGTTGGCGCGCGCACGTACCAGCGCTGCCTCCAAGCGTGCGAACAAGTGCCGCCGATTCGGCAATTGCGTCAACGGATCGTGATGCGCAAGGTGCTGCAGCTCGCGTGTGCGTTCCGCTACGCGCGCTTCCAGTTGCGCGTGATTGCGCTGAACTTCGGCTTGCGCCTGTTCCAGCTTTTCGGCCATCTGATTAAAGGCGGTCGCGAGCGTGTCGAGCTCCCGGGGACCGCCGCCCACGACGCGCGTACCGACCGCACCGGTGGTCAGCTCGCGCGTCGCCCGAATCAGCCGACGCACGGGACGCGTGACGCTCAAGACCGTTGCAACGGCGATTGCAACGAACAGCGCCAAGACGATGACGCTGACGACCGCAATTTGACGATCCGCATTGGCAGCGACTCGGTCGGCAAGCTGTTGGGCATCGCTCAAACTGTGTCGAGCCGGCTCGACGAGCTGCGTACGCACGACACCCGAGACGGCAGCGCCCTGATCGCGAAACTCCGCGATACGTCGCTGCAACTCGGTCACCGCATCGATCGCCAACCGGCGCGCGCTGACGAGCGAGGAGAACTCGACTTTCAAATACGCAAGCCACTGCACTCCCTGCGAACGGACCAGATTGTCGGAATGCCGCTGTATCGCCTGCGAGAAGGCGTTCTCGGCATTCACGAGCGAACGCGTCGAGGGAACCGGAGCGGCGTCGATGGCCGCAGAGAACCGCTCGCGAATCAAATTCAGCGTGCGCGACAGCTCGAGCAGCGCCTCGCTTGCGAACACGCCGCCGGCGAAGCGCGTTGCGCGATCCTGCGGTTCGTTGATCCGATTCTCGACACGCGCGAAGTGTTCTCGATACTCCGCGATTCGTGCTCGACGCGCCTCCGCCTGCTCCACGAGTTCGGTCCCGAGCATGCCATACAGCTCGAGATCCTCGAGGAGCTGGCGCATCGAACCCCGGCGATGCTCATCGGCATCCTCGAGCTGCGCGTAAGCCTCGGCCGCATCGGACAGACGCTGCAACGCTTCGCTGACGCGCGCCGCATCCGTCAGCCGACCTTCCGCATACGCGAGTACGGCGCGTTCGTATTCGGTCACTGCATTCGCGAGCAGCTCCGTCGAGCGCACGATCGGCTCGTGCTTCACGACCAGCTCGCGCATGTGCATGCGCTCGTGGAGATTGCTGCGCTGGGTGATGATGTTCGCGCCGAGCACGGTCAGCGCGAGCGCGGCGAAACCGATCGCCATGCGCCCGGCCATGCCGAGTCGCCAGCGATTGCGACGGGCAGGCGGGGCGGCAGCCTCGGGCGTCGTTCTTTCCGGGGAAGCGTCGGGCGTGTCAGCTTGCATCGCAGTTCTGCGGCCAGCCGCGGAGGTTCAGCAATGTGCCACTTACCCTCACAGCGGTCTGTCAGCACTCGTGCAGAATGTGATTCCCATCACACGATCGCGCTGCGGCAAAATGCCGGATTTGACAATGTTTGCCCGTCTTTTCGGCGAATCCGGTTGGGACGGGCGGGCCCATTAGATAAGTAACTGTCTCGATCATGGAGCGTGCCTTGTCCAACTCCGAATTCAATTCACCGGCTGCACCGCTCGCCGGCATCCGTGTGCTCGAGCTCGGTCAATTGCTCGCCGGACCGTTTGCCGGCTGTGTGCTCGGATACTTCGGCGCCGAAGTCATCAAGATCGAACCGCTCAACGGCGATCCCATACGCACCTGGCGCGTGCTGCGCGACGGCACATCGCTGTGGTGGTACAGCCTCGCGCGCAACAAGAAATCGGTTGCACTCGATTTGCAGACCGACTCCGGGCGTGCGCTCGTGCGCAAGCTGGCTGCACAATGCGATGTCGTCATCGAGAACTTCAAACCGGGCACGATGGAGAAGTGGGGACTCGGCCCGGACACGCTGAAAGCACTACGACCGGATCTCATCTATGCGCGCGTCTCGGGTTATGGCCAAACGGGCCCCTACTCTTCCAAACCCGGCTTTGCGTCCGTGTGCGAAGCGATCGGCGGACTGCGTTACGTGAATGGTTTCCCGGATCGTCCGCCGGTAAGACCGAACCTTTCGCTCGGCGATTCGTTGGCGGGTTTGCATGCGGTGATCGGCATCCTTCTGTCGCTGATCGCACGCGGCAAGACCGGATTCGGACAAGTCGTCGACGTCGCGATCTACGAAGCCGTGTTCAACATGCTCGAAGGCGTCGTACCCGAGTACGACGGCGCCGGCGTCGTGCGCGAGCCGTCGGGTTCGACACTGACCGGCATCGTGCCGTCGAACACCTATTTGTGCGGCGACGGCAAGTACGTCGTGATCGGCGCCAACGGCGACTCGCTGTTCCAGCGACTCATGCGTGCGATCGGCCGACCCGAAATGGCCGACGATCCGCGCTTTGCGAACAACGCCGGCCGCGTACAGCACGAGCAAGAGATCGACCGCGCGATCAGCGAATGGACGCGCGCCAACGACTCAGCGACGGTGCTTCGTACGCTGAACGAAGCTTCAGTGCCCGGCGGACCGATCTACAGTGTCGCCGACATGGCTGCCGACCCGCACTTCAATGCACGCGGTTTGTTTCAGACCGTCGAGATCGACGGCCGACCGCTCAAGATTCCGGCCATCGTCCCTTTCTTGTCCGAGACACCAGGCGCAACGCGCACGCCAGGGCCGAAGCTCGGCGAGCACACCGATGAGGTGCTGCGCACGTTGGTCGGAGCGAGCGATGAGGAGATTGCGCAGTGGCGCGCACAACGCGTGATTCGATGAAGATAAGGCTGAAGACTGGAGGCTGAAGGCTGAAGACTGAAGGCTGAAGGTAGAGTGCGCGTTCGCGCGGAACGCCTCTCCTTGCGGGCGGCCGCTCCTACGCGTCATGCGTCCGCGGCATTCGTGCGTCCATGCACAGCATGGTCGCAGAGCAGACGCGCGCGGGTGCTCGAGCGCGAGGCTGAAGGTCAGAGGCGTGCAGTGCGCGCTCTCGATTCCCTCCCCTGCCGGCGCGGGGAGGGTCAGGGAGGGGGCACCAACCGTCGCCTGTGCCTGTTACCTGTCGCCCTGCCGCAGGCTCTCGAGAAACTGCGGCAGAACTTTCAGCAGCTCCCCCGGCCGATTGTGTCGATTCTTTCCATCGTGCATGAGCACGATCTGTCCGTCGCGGACGCGAGCGAGTCGCGATGCGATTCGATTCGAAGTCCCTAGCCAACCCCAATCGATCGCGCTGACATCCCACATCAGTACGTGCTCGCCCTGCATTTCCGCTTGCTCGAGCATGCAACGGCGGCGTGCACCGTGCGGCGGGCGAAAGAATTTCGGTGCAATGCCGAGCACATCTGCAATGGCGACTGCGCCATCGCGCACTTCCGCACGCGCGCGGGACGCGCTCAACCGCCACGGATGCGCGTGCGAGAGCGTGTGATTTCCGATCTGATGGCCTTCCCTCATGATCCGCCGCGCGAGCTCTCCGTGAGCGCGTGCCTTCTCTCCGATCATGAAGAAGGTCGCTTTCGCGTTGACGTGCGCAAGAACATCGAGACACCGCGGCGTCCACTCCGGATCCGGTCCGTCGTCGAACGTGAAATGGATGCCCGCGAAAGCAGGCAGCTCAGGCCGGAGTGCGCTCACGATCCACCTTCGACAGCTTGTGCATGTTCTCGACGAGCATGCGATGCGTGAGCCAGTAGTCGCGCGGCTCGGTCTTCGCACTCGAACGCGTGCGAGCAGCCGGCGCGAACGTCCACATCAGCAGCTTGAAATAACCTGCAAGCAATCGCGTCTTCCAAGTCTTCGGCCGCGGCGTGCTCTCGAAGCCGACGACCTTGCCGTGCTCCGGAATCCACGTCACGCCGTGGAAGACACGTACGGAGCGCAACTCCGGATCGGATTGCGCTGCCTCCGCCAGCAACCGCAACGACTCGCGCATCAGCTTCGCAAATCGAAATCCGGTCCGATGCAACGAACCTTCGCCGATCGCAGCGATACTGACATTGTCGAAATGCAGCTGCCCGATCAAATCGTTTTCTCGCAGAACCGTCCCATCCGAAAATCGCCGCTCAGGCCCTCGATACCGCACGAATCCGATCCGCAACACCGGCCCTAGCGCTCGCAACCGATGCTTACGCTGATACCACCGGTCGACGCGGGACATGATGGAGCGGATGAAAGGTCTCATTGCTCGCCGTGATTCGTGATTCGTGATTCGTGATTCGAGTCAGAATACCAACTGTCGATCGCCTCGCCCGCTGCATGGGTTATGAACGTTCAGGTAGATGGTTCACACGCCTCGGACACTCGGCTCGCGTGCCCGTGCGAACGATCTACCGGGACCGGCTCTCGCTACTCACCACTTACGGATCACGAATCACGAGTCGAGACCATCACCCTCGCCGCCCAGGACATATCGAGAATCATGTCGGCGACGTAGCGGGCGCCGTGGCGTTGACCGAGGGCCCAGGCGCGCCGTTGCATTGCGCTGAGCGATTCCGGCTGCGAAAAGGTGTCGCGAACGCGTTCGAATAGCTCGTGGTCACGGACGAGCGCGCCGACTTCGTGGCGTTCGAGAAAACGAACGTTGAATCCTTCCTGACCGCCGAGCGAGCGCGTCGCAAACAGCGGCCGTCCGCACGCGAGCACTTCCGCGACCGTGACACCGCCGGGCTTGCCGACGATCAGATCGGCTGCCCGCAGGAATAGATCCATCCGATCCGTCCATCCGAACACCCGCAGACGCTCAGGATGAGCGCGCCTCAATTCGGAGAGCGCCGCGTGTGCGTGGGTATTGCGTCCCGGCATCACGATGACGTGCAAGTTTGCATTCGGCTGCAACAACCGGCTGGCGACAGCGTCCACTCCGAGACCCAAGCCTCCGCCGAGCACGAGCACCACGCGTGCATCGAGCGGCACTTGAAGCTGCCGGCGCGCTTCGTCCTGCGGTAACGGCAGTGCGAAGGACGGCATGAGCGGCACACCCGTGGCGACCACATCGCCCTGCCGGCGATCCTCCGCGAACGCCTCCCGCATCGACTCGTGAGCAACGCAATACCGATCGACGCCTGGCTGAATCCAGAAATCGTGCACGCCGAAATCCGTCAGCACTCCGATCGTCGGAACGAAAAGACGATGGCGCTTCTTGAGCGCCGACACCATTGCCGCGGGAATCATCTGCGTGCACACGATGATGTCGGGCTCAGCATCGCGAATGACGTTCTCGAGCCGCTTCACGAGCCGCATCCACGACCATTTCATGAGCGCCAGCCGCGCACGCACGCCGTTACCAGCCAGGCTCGTGCCGTCGTACGGCAATGCGGTGCAGAGCAGCGACAGCAGAAATCGATCGGATGAATACTTCAGGCTCTTGACCGCCGGCGGATCGGCCTCCGCAGCAATCGAAGCGATGAGCTCCAAGACTTCCAGCACTTCGGCCGGCGGCCCCTGCTCGCTTTCGAAAATTTGCCGCCACGTTTGCTCATCGAGCCGATACAGGCGTTCATAGAGCGCGGGATATTCCTGCACCAGCCGCAGGTACGTGTGGTGCACGATGCTCGCGACTCCTGGATTCATCAATGACCAGAGGTCGAAGGTCTCGTGCTCTGTCCCGCTCTGCGTCAGCGCCGCGGCAATCGCTTGCGCGACTCGTGTATGACCTTGGCCGAGACCGGAGGTGAGAAGGAGAACTTTCGGTGAGAAGTCGGGCGAGACGGTAGCCGGGCGTCGCAGAACCTGCTGCCCTGCTCGGTAGTCCGTATGCATGCGCGGATCGAACGGCATGGAGCACCTTTCGCGATGCGTTTCGAATGCGCAACCGTCCGCAAAGTTCCCTCACCTGAAGGCTGGAGACAAGACTGAAGGCTGAAGACTGAAGGCTGAAGGAAGAGCGCGCGTTCGCGCGCAGAGAGATGCACCTCTCCCCTCGCGGCAGGCCGCTGAGCGAAGCGTGCGGGTGAGAGGGTGCTCGCGTAGCGAGCAATTCCTCATACGAGCACAGCGTGCGGTAGCTCGCACAGTGCGCGAGCTGCTGTTGCCTGTAGCCTGTCGCCTTTCGCTCAGTGTCGTCGCAATCGTTCTTTCACACGTCGACTTGCAAGGACGCTCAGGTATTGCGTCACCCTCGCTTCTTGCGCGAGGTCTTCGAGCTCCTCCTCGTACAACCTTTGGACTTCCTCCACCGAAGTTCGCATCTCTCGTGCGATCTGTTCAGCGGCCGACCGACTGTTCTTCGTCGAAGCACGGATACGTGCAGCCATCAGGAAGTCTCCTTGTATGCGATCGCAACTACATCGCCTTTGCCCGAACCGACTTGACACCGATGAGAAAACGTTGCCGACGTTCGTTCGCGCATTGCGCGCGTACTTTGTTCACGAAACGATCAATGCAACGTCGGCTCAATAATCCGCCGCACATTCGCGAAGTCAAGCACGTCTTATCCAGAAGTTTTCCACTGGTTCTGTGGATATCTGCCGCACACATTCGAGGGGACTTGACGTGCGCCGTGTCAAGGCTTCGAGGGCGTCACGCAAATGAAAAATTTCGTTGATTCGCTCGTGTCGGAGCCAGCGGGGGCTCGGCGTCCATTGCTGCGCCCTGTTGCGCCTCGGCAGCCGATCGAAAATTGCGCCGAAAACACGTGTCGCGCACGCGCATCAGCCGGCCGACACATTAAAAATGTATTGCTGCTACACTCACGCGCCCGCCGCCGGCCCCGGCCGGTCGCAAAGCGGTCACTCCCGCCCCGGGACACCACCAGCGCTCGGTCAAACAGGGCTCGAATCCCGGGAGAGCGTGGAAAAGAGCAGGCGCCGACCAAATACCTGCCCACGACCATCCATAAGTGGGCCTGTAGCACAACGGTTAGTGCAGGGGACTCATAATCCCTTGGTTGCAGGTTCGAATCCTGCCAGGCCCACCAGATCTCGAGAGACACGAGGCGGCGGCACTTCAACCCGAGTGAGCCGCACGGCAGTTGCACGACGAAATACGTTCCGCTCCAAAGCTTGCCGAGCGTCCTCGAACTGTTGATTCCCATGGCTTCCGGCGCGACTGCAGCGCTTTCACACCTTTTTCACGCCGTCCGAGGCAGCGGTTTTACGCCTCCGGCTTAACGTACGCCCGCCGCAAAACGGTGGCCGCAACTCAGCGTCGAAAGTTTTTACACCCGAAGACAACGGGCTTCTCGCCAATAGCCGCGGTTCGCGGGTTCCAGGATCGGCGCTGGGGTCATGAAGCGGCCGAAACGCAGGTCGTCGACGACAACGTCGATAGTAGGTAGATCGAACAACAGGAAGGGAGAGATGGACTATGAGTAGTTTTCAGTTGCGTGCTGCTGCGTTTGTTGCGTCCCTGTTGGGCGCCGCCGTCGCGCATGCCGTACCTGTCGTCTACGATTTCACTGGAGCCGGTCACGTCTGCACGTATTCGGGCAACACGTGCAACATGACCTATAGCGGAACGTTCACAGGCACGGTAACGATCGACGTGCTGGCGAACGGTCCCAGCGGTCCGGACTCGAGCATCACCGACAACGAAGCATACGACTACAACGGCTGGGTGCTGTCGGACTTCGTCATTCGATGGGATGGCAACGTCTTCAACCCGGATCCGATGCCTTCGCTGAGCACGAGCAATCACTACGCGAGCGTCGCGGACAATCAGGTTGATTTCCTCGATCTGGAATTCGACCAGCTCATCAACGGGGAGTACTACTCCAGTTCCGACGGGATGGGAGGCGTGCACGAGCGTTGGGCGCAGCTCGTTCGTTGGACCTACGATACGACGTGGTTGAACGATCTGCTTTTCCCAGTGACAGGCCTGACCCCGACTGGCGGGGACGTTTCGTTCCTCAATTCGATTGACTTCGGCGATCGCCAGTACGACCCGATCACGGGATATACGGGATTCGGTGGACAAATCGATCTCACGTCCCTGAGGCCTCACATCGCTTCCGTGCCCGAACCCGGCACGCTCGCATTGTTCGGTTTCGGTCTTGCGGGACTCGCGGCCGTTCGTCGTCGCGCGACGCACTGACGACTCGCCGAAAACGTCGACGAGAACGCCGCCCTTTGGGCGGCGTTCCTTCTTACAGAGAATGTCGGAGCATCGCGCGGATTCGCCCTCTTCTGCCGGAAGCAGCGATAAGCGATTTGCGAGGTGAGAGTCGCTACTGAAGCTGCCTGGTCACTGCCGCAATGAGCTCCGCTCGCGCCGCTCTTGCCGCACGATCGGTCGCAGTGGCGTTTGCGCTCTGAATGACGATGACGAGATCCTTCTCCGGGTTGATGTGAATCTGTTGCCCGAAGATACCTATGGCGTTGTATGCAGGACCGTCGGTCAGCCACCACTGAAACCCGTACTGGTCAGACGCGGGCGAAGGACTCGTCGCCTCCTTCACCCATGTTTCGGGGACGACGGACTCTCCATTGATCTTCGCGCCATTCTTGAAGAACACGCCGAAGCGGCCGAAGTCGCGCAACGTCGCGGAAATGCAGCAGCCGGCGAATTCATTGCCCGCCGAATCGAGCATCCAGACCGCGTCTTTCTCCATGCCGAGCGGCTTCCAGATTTTTTCGGAGAGATAGTCTGAGAGCGTCTTTCCGGTCGCGGCGCGCACGAGCGATCCGACGAGGTGGGTCTCGCCCGTTTTGTAAACGAACTTCGTGCCCGGCTCGGCTTCGCGAGGCAAGCGCGCCATATAGGACACGATTGGATCCGAGCCGTTGATCGATTTCTCCGAACGAATCGTCGCCACGTCGGACTTCGGATCGGAGTAATCCTCGTTCCATTTCACGCCCGAAGTCATGTTGAGCAGATGGCGAACGGTCACGCCTTCGTAGGCGGAGCCTTTGAGTCCCGGCAGGTAGTCCGTAATCGGATCCTCGAGGCTGCGAATGGCGCCGTCCTTCAGCGCGGCGCCTGCAAGCGTCGACGAGATCGACTTGGCGACCGAGAAACTGGTCCAGCGCTGATCCTCGGTGTAGCCGAGGCGATATTTTTCGAACACGATTTCGTCGCGATGAATGACGAGCAGACCGACGGCGTTCGTGCGTTCCATGAACGTGTCGGGTGTCCATGTCTCACCTGCGACGTCATAGGTGAGCTGCAATTCCTGCGCTGCCTTCGGCAACGGCATGACGGACTGGCCGCGCGCAATCGTGCGCGTCGGAAAGATCTTCTCGATGTTGCGATAGCCGAGAAGCTGTTCCTCGGGTTTCCAGAAAAGATACGTGCCGTTTTCGTCCGGTTTCGGCAGCACCTCGGCGGGAGAGGACGTTGCGACGTCCGTCGACTCGGGCGAGTAACACGAAACGAATGCGCTCGAACAAATCGCGATCGCAAGTAGCCGCCATCGCGAAGACACCGTTTTGCCGGCAGTCACGATACGTCCCCCCATGCTGGCCCGTGTTATTCGGTGTTAC
>CALEKY010000096.1 GCA_937902995.1 uncultured Sinobacteraceae bacterium | reverse complement strand
AGACCCTTCAAGACCTTGATTTTGCTCGAGTCGTAAACGTCGGAATCTGTCATAACCTTGCCTGGATTTCGTGAAGCAAAATTATAGCACCGGCGTGAAACGGCCTTGTTCCACGTGAAACATTCGGCCGATTTCGATGCCGGCCAAGCCGGCTTCGGTGACAGCGGAAACTATGAGTTGGGCGGGAATTCGGTCGAGGGCCGCGAGCAGTTTCCCCAATTTATCCACATCCAGCTCGGCAGCCGGATCGTCAAGTAGCAGGCACGTTCTGGCATCGACGTTCGAGGCGGTCGCTTGGATCTGGGCAAGGATGAGTGCGGCCGCGAGTAGCTTCTGCTGCCCTCGCGACACGCGGTCCCGAGCAAGCACACCGTCTACCTTGATGATCAAGTCAGCCCGATGCGGGCCCACTGTCGTCGTTGCGTACCGCCGATCTCGATCCCACGCGGCCGCAAGCGCTCGATCCAGGCTCTCCTCCTCTGCCCAACCTCGTCTGTACTCCACGGTGACCGGTTCGTCGAGCAGTGAGCTGGCTAAGGGGCTGAAGCAGTTCCTGAGCTCGCCCATGTAATAGCGGCGCGCTTCGTCGATCTGTTGAGCCGCACTTTGGAGCTCTTGGTCCCAAACTCTAACGAGGTGCTCCTCCAGTCCTTCGCGTAATGCCGTGTTCCGCTGCTCGAGCGCGCGCTGGTATCGGCGCCAAGCGAACAGGAAATCATGTTTCACGTGGAACACTCCCCAATCGAGGAGTCGCCGACGGCGAGCGGAACCCTCGTCGATCAGACGATGCACGCCAGGGTCGATGACTTGGATAGGGAGGATTTCGGCGATCTCGGCCACACCCGAGACGCCCCGACCACCGAGGCGCATTTGGGTTGCGCCGTGACTGTGCTCGGCGCTCGCGACCAAACTGCGCTCTTTGTCCTCGAGTCGAGCGATGACGCGAAAGAAGTCTTCGCCGCGCCGAATCAGCTTCGCGCGCGTCGCAGTTCGAAATGAACGTCCATGTCCTAAGAAGAAAATCGCCTCGAGCAAGCTGGTCTTGCCCGAGGCATTACGGCCAACGATTCCGGTGCCGCGCGGATGCAGCTCCAGCGACGCCCGTTCAATGCAACGGAAATTCTCGACCTGGATCGACTGGAGCACGCGCTTAGAGCCGCATCGGCATCACGACGTACTTGGTCGTCGTCACCCCAGGCGCGCTCAAAAGGCAGCTGTTGTTCGGGTCCGTCAACCCGATCACGACTTCGGAACCGTCTACGGCCGCAAGCGCGTCGAGCAGGTAGTTCACGTTGAAACCGATGTCGATCTCATCGCCCTCGTAGGAAACTTCGAGTTCTTCCTCCGCTTCCTCCTGCTCCGGATTGTGAGCTTGGAGAACGAGGACCCCCGAACGCAGTGCCAGCCGAATACCGCGGTACTTTTCGTTCGAAAGAATGGCTGCGCGCTGCAAGGCTGCGCGCAGAAGGTCCCGATCGGCCTGCACCTTTTTCGGCGGATCGTTTGGAATCACACGACCGTATTCCGGGAAACGTCCGTCAATTAGCTTCGAAGTGAAGCGAATATCGCCGATTTGAACGCGAACGTGATTCGTACCGATCGTCAGCTCCACGGCACCCTCGCCGCCGATCAGACGCTGCAACTCGAGCACGCCTTTTCGCGGCACGATGACCTGTTGAGCCGCGGCAGCTGGTTGCTCCATCGTTGTCTCGCAATATGCGAGACGATGGCCGTCAGTCGCTACAGTTCGCAGCACGTTCCCCGCAACTTCAAGCAACATGCCGTTCAGGTAGTAGCGCACGTCCTGCTGCGCCATTGAGAAATGCGTCTTCTCGATGAGCCGGCGCAACGTCGGTTGATCGATCCGGAGCGTCTGCTGGCTCCGGATGTCCTCGATGATTGGGAAATCGCTGGCAGGCAAGGTGGTTAGCGTGAAGCGGCTCTTCCCGGATCGAACGATGGCTCGTTCGCCCTCGACCGATACCGTCACCGACGCCTTCTCCGGCAGTGCGCGAATGATTTCCAGGAATTTGCGGCCGGGAACCGTGATATCGCCGGTCTGCTGCAGGTTGACCGCAGCCCGTGCAACGAGCTCGACCTCCAAGTCGGTCGCCGTGAACGTCAAGTGGTCGCCGCGGCCGGAAATCAGAATGTTCGCCAGGATCGGCATGGTTTGACGTCGCTCGACCACACCGATCACCGACTGCAAAGGAGCAAGTATTGCTTCCCGGTCCGCGCTGAACTTCATCGCTGCACCTGTCTCAACTAATAAAAGATTGAATAAAACTTAAAGCGATTACGATGATTGCTAGGCGGCCGGCCCTTTGTGGAAAAGTCACTTTTATTCTTCCGCTTCAGGGCCTTACGCTCGAAGCTAGCCTCTTCACAACTCTCGCCGAACCTGTCGAACCGTTGTTGACGGCCTGTGGAGAACTTTCCTACCCAGCCGCCCCACAACTTGTCCACAGCTATCCAGCCAGGGTTCTCAACAGGTTTGAATAGTCCTCGTTCGTGCGTGTGTGAGTCTCACGCAGTTCCTTGATCACGCGGCAGGCATGCAGCACCGTCGTGTGGTCGCGACCGCCGAACGCATCGCCGATCTCGGGGAGACTGTGGCTCGTGAGCTCTTTCGCCAGTGCCATTGCGATCTGACGCGGCCGCGCAATGGACCGGCTTCTGCGCTTCGAGAGCAGGTCTGCAACCCGGATTTTGTAGTACTCCGCGACCGTTTTCTGAATGTTCTCGATGGTGACCAACCGGTCCTGCAGCGCCAACAGGTCACGCAATGCTTCTTTCGCAAAATCCAGCGTAATCGGTCGGCCCGTGAACTGCGAATTGGCAATCACACGACGGAGCGCCCCCTCGAGCTCGCGGACATTCGAGCGAATGCGTTTGGCGATGAAAAACGCCACTTCGTCGGGCAAATCCACCCGGCTGACGGCGGCCTTGCTCTTCAAAATTGCCACACACATCTCGAGCTCGGGCGGCTCGATCGCGACCGTGAGTCCCCAACCGAATCGCGACTTCAGCCGCTCTTCCAGGCCGTCGACCTCCTTCGGGTACCGGTCGCAGGTCAGGATGATCTGCTGCTGGCCCTCGAACAGCGCGTTGAAGGTATGGAAGAACTCTTCTTGCGAACGTCCTTTGTCCGCAAAGAACTGGATATCGTCGATGAGCAATGCATCGAGCGAGCGATACGCCGTTTTGAAATCGTTGATGGTGTTGTGCTGGAGCGCCTTCACCATGTCGCCGACGAACCGCTCCGAGTGCACATAAGCAACCCGGGCGTGCGGATCGCGCGAGCGAATCATGTTGCCGACGGCGTGCATCAAGTGGGTCTTACCCAGGCCCACGCCGCCGTAGATGAACAGCGGGTTGTAGGCGCGACCCGGATTCTCCGCGACCTGAAAAGCCGCAGCCCGCGCGAGCTGATTGCTCTTACCCTCGACGAAGTTCGCAAATGTGAAATCGGGATTCAGCCGGCTGCCGACGACGGTCGGCGGTTCTCGGGTCGCTTTCGGCTGGGCCGCCACATGGGCCGCAGAGCTTGCCCCGCTGCCCGAGCGCGAACCGACTTCCAGGACGATTTGCGGCACCGGCGCGCCGACGGAGTCGACGAGCTCGGAAATCCGATGCACGACGTTTTCGTTAACCCAATCGACGACGAAACGGTTCGGGGCGAGCAAGCGCAGCACCTGCCCGTCTTCGACCGCCTGCAGAGGACGAATCCATGTGTTGAATTGCTGCTCCGGCAGCTCGGCTTCCAGTTGGGCGAGACAGCGATGCCATAACGAACCCTGCACGGTTTCGTCCCTCGGTCCTGTAGTCGTAAGAGAGATTTAGTTCTGCGTGTGTGAACGCGAGAGGGGGGCGAGTCTATACCCGACCGAGCGAGGTTATCCACAGCTCCAATTCCCTATACGCAAGCCCAGCGAACTCTGCTTGCAGCTTGACACCCCGCGGCCTGCTGCGTACGCTTCCCGCCCTTCTTCAGGACCCACCATCTTCTTGTTTTAGCGCGACTTTCGCGCGGCGAGATTCAGCATGAAGCCCACGTATCAGCCGAGCAAGATCCATCGTAAACGCACGCACGGGTTTCGTGCCCGCATGGCTACGCGCGCGGGTCGTGCCGTGCTCGCTCGACGTCGAGCCAAAGGCCGCAAGCGCCTCACGGTCTGAACGACCGCTGTGTCTCGATTTCTTGCAAGCCTCCTCCCGATCGTTCACTTCGGCGCAGCGTCTCCATAACAAATCGGAGTTCGATCGCGTCTACAAGAATGCGCGACGTTTCACCGATGGCCTGTTTGCTGTTTTCGTACGCAGCAACGACCTTGCCCATGCGCGCCTGGGGTTGTCGATCGGGGCTCGCGTCGTCGGCAACGCCGTTCGGCGCAATCGGCTGAAGCGTGTCATTCGCGAATCGTTCCGGCACCATCAACATGAATTGCCGGCGGTGGACATTGTCATCAACGCGCGTGCCGGCGTCCGCGACGCCGACAACGAAGCTATCCGGCGCAGCCTCGAGCGCCATTGGCGCACGGTGAGAGAGCGATGCAAGCAATCTTGAAGGCGCTGCTGCGCGCGTATCGCTATTTCATCAGTCCGTTGCTCGGTCCGAATTGCCGGTTCTATCCGACGTGCTCGTGCTACGCGGAGCAAGCCGTTGAACAACACGGCACGCTGAAAGGCAGCTACCTCGCCGTGCGTCGGCTACTGCGCTGCCATCCCTGGCACGAAGGCGGCTACGATCCGGTCCCTGAGCCGTCGACCACTCGCTGGAAGCCTTTCTCGCATGGATAACCAACGACTCTTCGTGTGGCTGGCGCTCCTGCTGGTCCTGTACTTGAACTACATGGCGTGGCAGGCCGATTACGGAACGATCGCGCCTGCAGCCCAAACCGAGACCGTCGCGCCGCAAGCCGATGGCTCGGACACGTTGCCGGCATTACCGGCACAAGGCGATGCGCCTCCGACTGTGCCGGGTGCTCAGCCGCGACCGACGGCAGAGACTGCGCCGACGATTCGCGTGCGAACCGATGTGCTCGACTTGGAGATCAGCACGCGCGGCGGCGACCTCGTTCGCGCCGATCTTCTGCAGTATCCGAAGGTCAAGAATCAACCGGACAACCCGGTTCGTCTGTTCAACACCGAGAATCTCTATGCCGCTCGCTCGGGTCTGCGTTTCGCCGAGCGTTCGCAGGAGCCGACGCATCTAGCCACGTTTGCGGCCGAAGCGCAGGAATACACGTTGCAGCCGGGTCAGTCGAAGCTCGAGGTGCCGCTGACTTGGACGGATGAGAGCGGCGTGACGGTCCGCAAGGTCTACACCTTCGAACCTGGTAGCTATCGCATCGACCTGCGTTACGAAATCGACAACCAATCCGATCAAGATCTGCGCGCGGCCTCCTATGTGCAGATCGTCCGTCACTACGAGCACGTCGAACGTTCGTTTTTCAATGTCGAAACGTACGCCTACCGCGGACCGGCGATTTACGACGGCAAGGCCTATCGCAAGCTCGATGTCGAGGACGAAGACGACAGGCGATACCGCGGCGAGATCACTGCGGGTTGGATCGCGGCGCTACAGCATCACTTCGTCGCCGCCGCCGTTCCGCCTGCAGACAAGAGCTATCACTACGAGCTCAACGTCAATCCGCAGAACGATTTCACGCTCTCGTACCTCAGCCCGATCGTGCCGATCGCTGCGGGCAGCCAGCAGACGCTGAACGAAACCTTGTTCGTCGGCCCGAAGCTGCAATCGCAGTTGGAGGAAATCAGCCCCGAGCTCGATCGCGTCGCCGATTACGGCAAGCTCACGATCATTTCCAAACCGCTGTTCATCCTGCTGAGCTGGGTGTACGACTTCGTCGGCAATTGGGGCCTTGCGATCATCATCGTGACGTTCCTGATCAAGCTCGCGTTCTATCGACTCACTGCCGCAAGCGGCCGCTCGATGGCGAAGATGCGAGCGCTGAGCCCGCGCATCAAAGCCATTCAAGAGCGCTACAAGGACGACCGCGAACAGCTCGGTCGTCAGATGATGGAGCTCTACAAGCGCGAGAAGATCAATCCGCTCGCCGGCTGCCTGCCGATTCTCATCCAGATCCCGGTGTTCCTTGCGTTCTACTGGGTGCTGCTCGAAAGCGTCGAAATGCGCCAAGCGCCGTTCTTCGGCTGGATCACGGATCTGTCCTCGCGCGACCCCTATTTCATCCTGCCGATCGTGATGGGTGCGGCGATGTTCCTGCAGTTCAAGCTACAGCCGATGCCGAGCGCCGATCCGATCCAGCAAAAGGTCTTCGCTCTGATGCCGCTCATCATGGCTGCGACCATGGTCATGTTCCCCTCGGGCCTCGTGCTCTACTGGCTCACGAACACGTTGCTGTCGATCCTGCAGCAATGGCGCATCAATAAGCTGGTCGCGGCGGAAGAGAAGAAAGCGACTTAGTCGATGAGCGGCGGCGACGGGGACGGCACATGGACCCGAGCGTGACGACCATCGCCGCGATTGCGACACCGCCCGGCCGCGGCGGTGTCGGCATCGTTCGCGTTTCCGGTCCGCACGTGACGCACATCGCGACGCATTTGCTCGGCGATGTGCCTGAGCCGCGTAAAGCGGCGTTCCGCAAATTCCGCGCCGCCGACGGTTCGACGATCGATACCGGCATCGCACTTTATTTCCCCGCGCCGGGTTCGTTTACCGGCGAGGATGTGCTCGAGCTGCACGGTCACGGCGGACCGGTCGTCATGGACATGCTGCTCGCGCGCTGTCTCGAGCTCGGTGCGCGACTGGCCGAACCAGGCGAATTCAGCCGCCGTGCCTTCCTCAACGACAAAATCGATCTTGCGCAAGCCGAAGCCATTGCGGATCTGATCGACAGCGGCTCGGTGGAAGCGGCGCGTGCTGCACAACGTTCTCTACAAGGAGAGTTCTCCGCAGCCGTTCATTCGCTCACCGAAGCGGTGATCGAAACACGCATGCACGTCGAAGCGGCAATCGACTTTCCGGAAGAAGAAATCGATTTCCTGAGCGATGACGTGCTGCGCCAGCGGATCGAACGCGCGCTCGAACTGTGCACGCAGATCCTCACCAATGCACGCCAAGGCGCGCTGTTGCGTGAAGGCATGACGGTCGTGATTGCCGGCCAACCGAATGCCGGGAAGTCGAGTCTCTTGAACCGGCTCGCCGGTTACGCCGCGGCCATCGTGACGGATATCCCCGGCACCACACGCGACGTGCTTCGCGAACGCATCAACATCGACGGCATGCCGCTACACATCGTCGATACGGCAGGATTGCGCGAAGTCGCCGACGTCGTCGAAGCGGAAGGTATCCGACGTGCGCGCGAAGAAATGCTGCGCGCCGATCGGATCCTCTACATGATCGATGCGACGCGCGGCCTCGACGACGAAGCCGTTGCGCGCGAAACCAGCTCGCTCCCTTCGGAAGTGCCGATCACGTGGATCTTCAACAAGATCGACTTGTGCGGCGAACGCGCACGCTTCGAGCCAACTGCACCGCCACGCGTGTATCTATCCGCAGCGACAGGCGAGGGCGTTGACCTGCTGCGCGCTCACTTAAAAGAATGCATGGGCTTTCTCGGCAGCGAAGCCGGAATCTTCTCCGCCCGCCGCCGCCATCTCGATGCGCTCACCCGCGCCGAACGTCACATTCGCGAAGCCAAGCAACAACTCGTCGAACGACGCGCCGGCGAGCTCATGGCCGAAGAACTGCGCCAAGCCCAACAAGCGCTCAACGAAATCACCGGCGAGTTCACCTCGGACGATTTGCTCGGCAAGATTTTCGCGAGTTTTTGTATCGGGAAATAAGCAGCGAGGTCGCGAGATATCGCGGCTTTCAGAGAGCCGAACGATCGCCACCGACAAGATCAGTCAAAGCGCAGACATACCTTGCCGAAGTGATTGCGAGCTTCCAGGTAGCGCAACGCATCGGCCGCCTCTGTCCATGGAAAGACACGGGACGCGGGTTGCGCAGTCGATCTGACCGTGTCACGTGAAACCGCACTCGTCGTACTTGGCTTCTTTCTAGCCAGCGCCCAGCGCCCGGTTCCACATGACACCATCTCACGCTCCCTGGGCTGCCGTCGGTATCTTGAACACGCGCTCGCCCTCGACCGGCACGGGTTCATCCGCATAACGCGCGCCGAGCACGATCATGCTGACACAACCGGCGAGCGTTGCGAGCAGGATGACAACGCCAAGCCAAAGGATGGGTTGTCGATACCAGCGTCCGCCTTGCACATCCGTCGACATCACTCGCCCGTCCTGGTGGGATAGCGGTCCGGCTTGCGCGTCGTGGCAGATCTTTGCGAAACGACCCACGCAGCAACCATTCGCATCTCGTCGTCGCTCAGCCGACCGCGCCATGCCGGCATCTCGCCGCCGCGCCCGTCGCGAATACTTTCTGCAACGCGTTCGAAGTCGCCGCCGTACAGCCAGACATCGTCCGTGAGATCGGGTGCGCCGAGCATCGGATTCCCGCGCCCATCGACACCATGACAAGCCACGCACATCGCATCGAAGCGTTGCTTGCCCGCATCAACCCAATCCTGCGGTGCCTGCACCCCGCTCAGGCTCAGAACATATGACGCGACCTCATTGACGCCTTCGCGGCCGAGCGCACTGCCCCATGCAGGCATGACACCGCTTCGGCCGTCGCGAATGCTCGCGAGCAGCGTATCCGCGTCGTTGCCGTACAGAGCATCTTCATCCGTGAGATCGGGTGCGCCGAGCGCTCGGTTGCCTCGCGCGTCTGCGCCGTGACATGCGGCGCAATTGTCGAGATACAGTCGATGGCCGATCGCGACGCTTTGCGGATGCTCGGCGAGTTGCTCGATGCTCGAGCTGCGCAACGGCACAAGCGTGGCTTCGAGCTTCTCGGCGTTCTCTGCAACGTCGCGCTCATACTCTCCGACGGAAGTCCAGCCGAGCGCGCCTCGAAAGCTCCCGAATCCGGGATACAGCGCGAGATATACGACGCCGATGATGAACGCGAGCGACGAGCACAGCACCCACCAACGTGGAAGCTTGCGCACGCCTTCGCGTAACACACCGTGCGCCCAAACGTGACCGGTCGTGCCGTCCGCCTGTGTCGGAATCTTCACGAACAAGGCGGCCAGGAACAGCAGGAACGTGATGCCGAGATTCAGCACCACGAGAAACTTGACCCAACCCGACCAGAAGCCGCTCATCGTCGTTCACCATCGTCGAGAACGGCGCGCGATTCGTTGTCGTGCATCGGCAGCCGCGCCAATCGATCGAAGTCGCGTTTGTGAAAAGGCAGCCATGCCCAGATCCAAATCCCGATGAAGGTCAGCATGAGCAGGACGATCATCACGCCGACGCCGTGTGCCCACATCGGACTCATTGCGCAATCTCCTGCTCTGTCGTCGAGGCATTACGCACGCCGAGGCCTTGCAGATACGCGATGAGCGCATCGAGCTCGGTCCTGCCTGCGACAGCTGCGGGTGCGCCTTCAATATCCGCGTCCGTATACGGATCGCCGAGACGACGCAGCACCCGCATGCGTGCCTGAATATCCGCGCCGTCCAGTTCCTTGTCTTTCAGCCACGGATAGGCGGGCATCGTCGAATCGGGCACGACGCGACGCGGATCCAACAAGTGCAGGCGATGCCATTCGTCCGAGTACTTGCCCCCCACACGCGCAAGATCGGGTCCCGTGCGTTTGGATCCCCACTGAAACGGCCGGTCGTATACCGATTCGCTCGCAACGGAATAATCGCCATAGCGCTGCGTCTCGAAACGCAGCGTTCGAATCATTTGCGAGTGGCAGGTCTGGCAGCCCTCGCGCACATAGACGTCCTTGCCGGCGAGGCGCAAAGCATCGTACGGCGCGTAACCTGGCGCAGGCTCGACTGCGCGCGCCTTGGCAAGGAGCGGCGTGATCTCGGCGAGCCCGCCGATCGACACCATGATCGCGATCAGCACGCCGAGCAGGCCTGCGTGTTTCTCGATCGCTTCGATGTACCTATAGCGCGATGCCATCGTTCTAGCCTCGTGCCGGCAGCGGCGGCGGGAATTGGTTTTCGGCCGGTTCGGGAATGGTTTCCGGAATCGGCACGAGGATGGGCTTGATCAGATTTGCGCGCGCGTAGGCCGCGGTGTGCCAGAGATTCCAAGCCATCACGACCATGCCGCCGAGCACGAGCAGTCCGCCCAACAAACGCAGGGCGTAGTAAGGCTTCACGGCAACGAGACTCTCGAGGAAGCTGTACGCGAGCGAGCCGTCGGGATTGGTCGCGCGCCACATGAGCCCTTCCGTGATGCCGGCGGCCCACATCGCAGCGACATACAAGAGCAATCCCGCGGTGTGCATCCAGAAGTGCAGCTCCATCGCTCCGCGCGAATGCATCGCTGGCTGATCGAGCGCACGCGGCGCCATCGCGTACAGCGAGCCGATCGTGATCATTGCGACCCAGCCGATCGAACCGGAGTGCACGTGCGCGACGGTCCAGTCCGTGTAATGCGACAGCGAGTTCGCGGTCTTGATCGCGAGCATCGAACCTTCGAACGTCGAAGCCGCATAGAACACGAGCGCGAGCACCATGAACTTCGCGGCCGGATCGGTCTCGAGCTTGTCCCACGAACCGTTGAACGTGAGCAAACCGTTCGCTGCGGAGCCAAGGCTCGGCATGAGCAGCACGAGCGAGAACACCATGCCGACGGACTGCACCCAGTCGGGGAGCGCGGTGTAGAGCAGATGATGCGAACCTGCCCACATGTACACGGAAATCAGCGCCCAGAAATTGACGATGGAGAAGCGATAACTCCACAAGGGCTGCTGCGCCTGCCGCGGCACGAAGTAGTACATCATTCCGAGGAAGCCGGCGGTCAGGAAGAACGCCACCGCATTGTGGCCGTACCACCATTGCACCATCGCATCGACCATGCCGGAGTAGATCGGATACGACTTGGTGAGCGACACCGGCACGGCGAGGTTGTTGACGATGTGCAGCAACCCGACCGCGATGATGAAAGCGCCGTAGTACCAGTTAGCGACGTAGATGTGCTTGATGCGCCGCCGGGCAAGCGTGCCGAAGAACACGACGCCGAACGACACCCAGACGACCGCGATCAAGAGGTCGATGAACCATTCGGGTTCGGCGTATTCCTTCTGCTGCGTGATCCCGAACGGCATCGTCGCCATGGCGAGCAAGCAAGCCGCCTGCCATCCCCAGAACGTGAACATTGCGAGCCGGCCGAACGCCAGACGCGCATGCGACGTGCGTTGCACGACGTAGTAACAGGTGCCCATCAACGCAGAGCCGCCGAACGCGAAAATGACGCCGAACGTGTGATTCGAACGGATGCGACTGAACGTCAGCCACGACGTATCGAAGTTGAGTGCGGGCCAAGTGAGTTGTGCCGCGGCGAGCACACCGATCGCCATACCGACGATGCCCCATACGGCGGCGGCAAGCAGGAAAAGTCGGACAACACGGTCGTTGTAGGTCTCTCGTCTTGGCATGCCATTCGAGTCTTTGAAGCTCTGCAGCGGAAGGGTGCCGGCAAACGTGCTTCTGCACCCTGATCTAGATCAGTCGTGCGGCGGCTGCAGCGATCCGTGAACTCGCTCATGAGTGACTTGCGTACTGCGCGATGCCAAGCTCGCGAGGTGCCGGCCGGAAAGCAGAGTGAGGCGGACCCTGTCGGATACGTTCTCAGATTGAATGGCGAGAAAAGATGCGGCTGCGTTTCGGTCGTTGCGTGTCAGTGCCGCAAGAGGTAGTGGCGGCGCTCGAGCGCATTTTCGGCGAGCCGGCCACGCACGTGCGCGTGATCGAGCATTCGCTATATGCGCGTTTGCATGTCGGCGCCGTGGCGACGACACGCCGGGGACGCATCTTACTCGTCGGCTCGGCCGCGCAATTCTGGCGCCACCCTGAGCTCGTCCTGCACGAGTATTTCCATGTGCTGCGTCAATGGCAGCCGCGCCGGTTGACGATTGCGCGCTACTTGTTCGAATGTCTCAAGCGCGGCTATTGGCGCAACGTGTACGAGGTCGAGGCGCGCGAATTTGCCTCACGGAACGCGCAGCGCTTCCGAACGCTCATCGAGCGTCGCGAAGGAATTCCCTGAGCGCGGCAACGAGACCGCCGGGATTCGCTTCCTGAATATTGTGACCTGCGTCTTCGATGCGAACCCAGCGGCCGTGCGGAAACGCGGCTGCGCACGCGCGCGCGGCCTCCTCGCTGAACACCCGGCTACGCGCACCGCGCGCCACGAGCACGGGGACATCGATCGTCGGTGCGATTCGCGCAATTTCGTCGACTTTCTCCAAGAAATAATCGTGGTCGCGCATGCGTCGACGATCCTGCTTCCAATGGATACGGCCGTCTTCGCCGACGCGCGTTGCGTGCATCAGCCGGTAGATCAAGGCATCCCGATCGATTTGCGGATTCACGCGCAGGCCTATCTCGACGGCGGTCGATAGATCGACCGCGCCGTCCGTGCGCTCGATGTAATCGCGGATCTTCTGTGTTGCCGCGAAATCGATGTTCGGTCCGACATCGACGAGCGTGAGGCTCGCGGTCAGGTTCGGATGCGCAGCCGCGAAGTGAGCGGCAATGGTTCCGCCGAGACTGTTGCCGACGAGATGTGCACGCTCGATGCCGCAATGCCGGAAGAGCGTCGCAATGTCGTCGATGGAGATTTCGATCGAGTAACGGTCAGACCAACCGCTGTCGCCATGTCCGCGCAAATCGAGCGCAATGCAGTGCCAATCGTCGCGCAGCCCCAGACAGACCAAATCCCATGAGTGTGCGCTGAGCGCGCCGCCATGCAGGAACAGAATCGGCTCGCTGTCACCGCCCCAATCGAGATAGCTGAGCACGATTCCGTCGGCTGCGATACAGCGTTTCGCTTCGGGCAGCGACGCGTTCCGGTAAGCGATCCCGTAACGGTCTGCGAGAGTTGTGAGCAGCGATTCGGCCAACACGGTGATGTAAGCCTACCCGTTTCGCGCGCGAGAAAGCTGTGCAATCCATCGCGACTATGCGCGGCGCAATCGTCCCGACATCGTGCGCCCGTAGGTCAGGTAACGCCACAGGTATTCCATGGGGCCGTATTGATAACGCGCGAGCCACCAGACGCTGAGCGGCACCTGCACGAGGAAAAAAATGGCGAGCGACAACAGCAGCCAAGTCAACGGACCGCCCCGGTTCCAGAAGCCGAGCCCCCAACCGTAAAAGATCGTCGTCGCAATCGCCGTCTGCATGAGGTAATTGGTCAACGGCATCCGGCCGATGGTGGCGAGCGGTGCAAGCCACGTACGCCAACGATCGTCCTGTGCCAGTCGCACGAACGTCGTCACATAGAACGTCATCAAAGCGATCCGGCAAAAATTGTAGGCGAGCGAAACCAGAATCGTTTGCGGCGACGTCGGAAAGGGCACGACCGTTTTTTCGCCGTAGGCGAGCAGAGCCGCCGAACCGATGCCGATCCAGAACGACCAGATCTGCACCTTGACGATCTGCGGCATCAGCTCCGGAATGCGCTGGACGATGCGATGCCGCCCGATGAGAAAGCCGAGCAGCATCGTCGTCGTCAATTGCACGTAAAAGCTCAGCGTGTAATCGACCGAAGCGGCGTCGGTATACAAGAACCAGGTCTCCCGCATGTGCTCGTGCATCGCCTCGATGAACGAGCCATGCCCGTACGCGGCATTGTTCGAGGCCACCCAGGCGCTGAAGGCCTCGCCGAGCCGATCGAGATGGCTGGGATCGCGTGCGATCATCTTGAATGCGCCGCTGCCGATCGGGAACAGCAACAGCACGACGATAATGACGGCAATCGTCGCATCGGAGCGGTTGCGCAGCAGAACGAGCAACACGCCGAGCAGCGCATACATGTGCAACACATCGCCCGTCCAGAACACGAGCATGTGAATCGCACCGAACAGGAACAGGATCGCAAGGCGTTTCAGGTAAATATGCAGGCCTTCCGCGCCACGTCGCTGCAACAGGCGTTCGAGCTGAATCGTAAAGCCGATTCCGAACAGCAGGCTGAACATGCTGTTGAACTTGCCCGAGAACAGAACGTTGCGCAGCCCTGCCGTCCATTGATCCCACCAGTAGATCCATGAATCGACACCGCTCGAACCCGAGTAGAACGACGTCGCAAACCCCGGCATGTTCATGATGAGGATGCCGAGCAGCGCAACCCCGCGAACGAGGTCGAGCTCGAACAAGCGTTCGCTGCCCGCTACCGGTCCGACTTCCGCACTCACTCGCTACTCCGCACAGCGTCCGTCCGCGCCATCATGACCGATCGCCCGCAGCATCGTTTGAATTACTGCGCAAACTCGCCAGAAATTCGCCGGCCACGCGGGATGTCGGTCCCTTAGCTTACGCCTGACGGGACGTTCGTTCCGCCACACCGCGTAGCGCAATCTTGCAAGCACTCGATCAACAAGGAGGTTCCAATGATCCGTCGCAAGGCAGCTCTCCGGCCCCGTCAGCGCGGCCAAGGAATGAGCGAGTACATCATCATCACGGCCTTGGTTGCCGTGGCCGGCATCGGTCTGTTCGCCGCATTCGGCGACACGCTGCAGAACCAGATGGCCGGCATGAGCCGCGAAATGGCGGGCCGTTCGGGCGCAGCCGACATCCAGAACGCCGCCAACTCGGCAGACACAGCCCGCAACCGCGCCGCGCAAGCAGATAGTCTGGCCACGTACAACACCCAGACGAACGCACAGCAGTAAACGCAAGCGACTTGTTGCGGAGAAGCGCGATGAGGCTGCGGATGTCCATTCCTGGCGTCAGATGCACGATGCGGCGCATCCGGCGCCAGCGCGGTCAGATCGCACCCATCGCGCTGTTCGGCATTTTGATCGCGAGCGCCGTGCTCGTCGTGATGTACAACACCGGCCACAAGATCACGGAGAAGTCTCACCTGACGAATGCAGCCGACGCGGCGGCTTACAGCGGCGCGGTGTGGACGGCGCGGCACTTGAACTTCATGGCATACACCAATCGCGCCATGGTGGCCAATCACGTCGGTGTCGGACATTTCGTGTCGTACGTGAGCTGGGTGCGCTACATCGACGAAACCATCGATTTCATCGAGGACTTCGCGCGATACATCCCGTACGCAGGCCAGTACGTCTCGATGGTCGAGAACATCATTGCCGAGATCCGCGAATTCACCGAGGAATCTGCCGAGTTCGCGATTCCGACGATGGATACCTGGAACGCGACCTATCGTGCCGCTCAGCTCGAGGCACAGGCATCGCTCGCCCTCGACAACCTGACCGAAGTCATGCGCCGGACGGCGCAGGCCTACGATCCGAACATTCGCATCAACGACCGCGGCGAGCTCGGCGCGCTGCCGTCCGAGTTGCGCGGCGTGCTCGAAGCTCGCGTGCTCTCGCAGATGTATGAGGTCGCGACGTTCGTCGAACGTTACACGGCCGATGACGACGATGGCGCGATCCAAGAGCTGATCGAAGCGAGCATGCGCGTCGATGCGAATACGACGCGATGGATTGCCGGCGAGCGCGGCTGGCGATTCAACTCGCTGCTGCGACAGTTCCGCAAGCAAGGCAGCACCTCTCATTCGCAATCGGAAAACTCCGCCGATTGGGAAGCCACGGATCGCTTGCAAACGCGACAGCGCCGGCTCTTCGGTTGGAGCCGCTGGAGCAACATCGGTCCGAGCGCCGACGCCAGCGCGAGCGAGTTCGACGACGAGTACGAGGGCGTGCCGAGCTACTACAACGTCGCCGGCCGCCCCGGTTTTCATGGGCTCACGATTGCTGCGATCGCCACGCGCCGACAACAAAGCGTCGCCGAACGCGATTTCCGCGAGATCGGCCGTACCGGCGTTGCCGCGGGCGGCCACGCGGTGATGACGGCGATGGCAGCGGCGCGTGTGAGCTTCAGGCGTCCCACCATCGGCGTTCCTTCGCTCGGACGCGCGACCGAGTACTCGAATCTCTTCAACCCTTTCTGGGAAGCGCACCTCGTCGAAGCGGATTTGGGAGTGGGTCTATGAAGGACTTGCGCTTTCGTCGGTGTCGCGGCAACGCGATCGCCGAAGTCATCGTCGCGCTGTTGGCCTTCTGCCCGTTCTTGATCGGTATTCCGTGGCTCGGCAAACAGCTCGACATCAAGCACAAGAGTTTGGACGCTGCGCGATATGCCGTCTGGGAGCGCACGGTTTGGCGCAGCAGCGGAAACAACAGCAAAGCGCCCGAAGAAATCGCGCTCGAGGCGCGCGACCGTTCGTTCGGTCATCCGCGTGCGCCGATCGTGGCAACGGATACCCTGAGCAATTCAGGCGTCACCGAGAATCCATTGTGGCGCGATCAAGCCAATGCGCGCATGCTCGACTATCGCAACGGCGAACAAGCGATTGACGTCGAGCAGCGCGTCGAACGCGATCCCGTCGAAGTCGGGCAATGGTTCGTGCCGTCGTTCGCTCATGGCGGGGGCGCCATTGCGACGGCGGCTTCGGTGCTGCAAGTGAACGATCTCGGCCTGCCGCGCAACAACTTTGCCGCCGCGACGGCAAGCGCTGCGGTTCGGCCGAGGCTTCAAGCGCGAGCGCGTGCCGGGGTTTCGTTGCTGCGGCCGGTCGCGAACGAAGCAGACGAACCGCCGCTGATCCAGTCGACCGGTGCAGCCATTCTGAGCGATACCTGGTCGGCCCGCGATGAAACCGAATTCCGGCGTCGCGTCGATGAGCTCACGATGAACGAATTCGTCGAGACGATCGAGCTGCCGAGCCGTGTGCTGGCGCTCAACGCCATCGGGCCTGGCGAGCCGCTGTTCGGCGAGGGTCAATTCGCATGGGATCCCGATCTGCGACCGAGCTCGGCGTCCTTGCCGCGGGCCTACGTGGAGCGACGTTGATGCCAAGGAAGCGGCGAAGAACGGCGCTCTTCGCAACCGCGATCCTGACGGTCGTGTTGGCGCCCAGCCTTGCGATCGGCGGAAGCATTGCGTCGGCGACTCGACAACTTCCGGAGCTCGACGCGCCTCCGGGAGGAAAGGCGGTATGGTTGTCGCAAGCCATGCGCTTGAACGGCGTACCGATGACGATCAAGAGCTTCGCCGCAGCCATGAATGCGCAAGAAGTTCTGCACTATTACGAGCGTCGCCTGCGCGGGTCCGACACGCAAACCAAACGATGGTTCGAGGGCAACGACGAAGTACTCGGGGTTCTCAGCGATGACGCCTACATTACCGTGCGCGCCCGCAACACCCCCCAAGGCTCGCAAGGCACGATCACGGTAACACCGCCGCTGAAGAAACAGCGGCCGCTGCTCCGCACACGCTTTCCGCATCCGGCCTCTGCGCGCGTCGTGAACCTCCAGCAATACGAAGACGACGGCATCGAAGCCGAGCACATCAGCTTGCTGAGTCCGCGTCCGGTCGGGAGCGCAGCGCACGAAATCGCCCAGCTCCTGCGGCAACACGGTTGGACGATTTGGCGCAGCGAACCCATGTCGCATGCGCGCGGCGGTCACGTGATCGAAGCACAGAAAGATGCGTCGCTCGCCCAGCTCAACCTGCAACGCTTGAAGAGCGGCGAGACTGCGATTCTGATCGTGTGGAAGAAAACATGAAACGCGAACGTCGACCGCGCAAACCGTCGCGCACGCGGCAATCGGGTTGGGCCATGAGCGAGTATCTTGCCGTGCTCGTCGGATTGCTCGTCGTGTGGTGGGGCGCCGAAGGCGTGTTGGGAATGATTCAAGAGCATCATGACGAGTACACGTGGGCATTGATGATGCCCTATTGATTCAAGCGCGAATGACGTCTCAAGGAGGAGACCGATGAAAGGTACGATGATCACGGTGCTGATGGTGACCGGTGCGCTCGGTGCCGGCGCCGCGGCAGCGTACTTTGCCAACGATTACATCGACCGCACGCTCGAGCAGCGTCGCGCGGAGATCGATGCACGGTACACGCCGGCGAAAGTCGTGGTCGCCAATGCCGACTTGATGCCCGGTACGTTTCTATCCGGACGCACGGCCGCCATTCGCGAAGTCCCTCGAGCGTTCCTGCATTCCGATGCTGTGCTCGCCGAGGATTGGGATCGCATCGCCGGACGCGTGCTGTCGCATCCTTTGCGTAGCGGCGAACCCATTCTGATGTCGCATCTCGCACAGAACGCCGCTGCAGGCTTCTCGTCGCAGCTACCGGAGGGCATGCGGGCGCTCACGTTTCCGGTCGACGAGGAATCCTCGATTGCGGGCATGCTCGCACCTGGCGATCGCATCGATTTGTTCTTCACGACCTCATCGAACAACGAGAGCGTGACGCTTCCGCTGCTGACGAGCGTGCCCGTCATTGCAACCGGCGTGCGAACCGTGACGAATGCCAATTATCTCGGCGAGCGGCGCGACGGCTACAGCTTCAACACCATCACCGTTTCGGTAACGCCTGAAGATGCAGCGAAAATCGCTCACGCTCAGGACGTCGGCAAGCTCACGATCATGCTGCGCCAGCCGCGAGACGAAGCGCCGATCCAAGTCGCTCGCGTCACGAAGAACACGCTTCTGAACGGTGCGCGCACGGGCAAGATCACACCGCGGCACCGCGTCGAAATCATTTTCGGCGGGGTGTGACATGTCGAAACGCCAAGGACGGCTCATGTCATGCATTGCAATGCTGGCGACGTTGCTCGCATTCGTCGCCAATGAATCGTCGAGCGCAGAGGCGGCTGTCGACGGCGCGCCGGTCAACGTGTTGGCGGTACCGGTGGGACAGAGCCTGCTGATGCGCTATACGCAACCGAAGCGTGTGGCGGCAGGCGACGGCAACGTGATCGACGTACACGTGTTCGACGATACACAGGAAATTCTCGTGCTCGGCAAGAGGGAAGGCGTGACGGACCTACGCATCTGGGGACGTGACGGTTCGCAAGTGGCCTACCTCGTCAAAGTGCTCGGCATTCCGGAGCCAGGACGCATTCCCGAGCCGATCGAAGCCAAGCCGACGATTCTGATCAAGGCCAAGCTCATCGAAGTCAAGAAATCGGCCTTGCGCGACATCGGCATCGATTGGGCCGATGTGGCCGCAGGGCCGATCTTCGGCACGTTGGATGAGTTCGTCACGAACGAACATTTTCGACTCGTACCCGAAGGCTTGTCGGAGCTGGAAGGCCTGCCGCTGAACTTGGGTACGAACAATCACTATTTCGCGATGACGACGCTCATCGACTCGGTCGTGAATCTGCTCGTCAACAACGGCGATGCGCGATTGCTCGCCGAGCCGACACTCACGTGCATCAGCGGCGGCCAAGCGGATTTTCTGGTCGGCGGCGAGGTGCCGATTCCGGTCCAGAACGCGGACGGCGCGTTGAACGTGCTGTTCAAGCAGTTCGGCATCATTCTGAAAATCGAGCCGCAAGCGAATGAGTCGGGGCTCATCCGCACGAAGGTGAACGTCGAGGTCAGCAGTGTCGACAAGGGCATTCAGGTGCTCGGCATCCCGGGCTTTGCGACCCGCAAGACGAATACGGAAATGAACGTTCAGGCGGGCGAGACGATGATCGTCGGCGGCTTGTTCTCGTCCGAGGACGCGAAGGCCGTCGTGAAGGTACCGGGGCTCGGGCAGATTCCGATCCTCGGCGAGCTGTTCAAATCGCGCCAGTTCCGCCGCGGGCAATCCGAGCTCGTCGTGCTCGTCACGCCGCTCATCATCGATGCGCAGCATGCCGCGGTACGCGATGCCGCGAACCACTACGAAGAGCTGAAGCGCACATCCGACGATGCGCTGAAACCGAAGCTCGACGATTGAGGATGTAAGCCGACGCGCGAAGGAGGAATGCAGGGATGCTCGAGATCGAATGCATCGTGCCCGGCGAGAACACCCCGTTACGTCGCCGTCTGCCGGTCGGTCAGTACACGATCGGTCGCGGCTTGGGCGCCGACATTCGGCTCAAGCACGGTTCGGTCGCAAAAAGGCATGCCGTGCTCTGTGTCGATGAAGAAGAAAGCGTATTGCAGGACCTCGGCGCCGATTCCGTGCGCCGCAACGGCGTCGTCTTCAATCGCTGTGCGCCCGTGCGCCGCGGAGATACGTTCACGATCGGCGATTGCAAGCTGAGAATCGTCGAGCACGAGCGTGACAGAGCAATCGAGCCCGATGCCGAACCCACAGTCGTCCTGCCGGCGCCCGCGCCAGCGAAGGAGCGCGAGGAGCCGGTCGTCGAGAGCGTAACGAACGCGCTGCCGGACTTGCGTCCGCTGCAGGAGAAACTGCAGGCGCTCGTGCTGCGTGAGCTCGACCTGTTTCGACGTACCGCGCTCAACAACCTTGCACAAGCCGACCTGAGACGCGAAGCACGCTCAGCCATCGAATCGGTCATCGCGAGCGGCGCGATCGAGTTGCCCGAGGGTCTCGACCGTACTCGATTCATACAGGAGATGACGGCCGAGATCATGGGGTACGGCCCGCTCGAAACGTATCTCGCGGACGAATCGGTGTCCGAGATCATGGTCAACGGACCGAATCAGATTTACATCGAGCGCGGCGGGAAACTCGTTCGCGTGCCGGAGCGCTTCACCAACGCGGATTCGCTGATGCGCGTGATCGAGCGCATCGTCACGCCGCTCGGTCGGCGCATCGACGAGGGGGTGCCGATGGTCGATGCCCGGCTCCCGGACGGCTCGCGCGTCAATGCGATCATTCCGCCGCTCTCGCTCATCGGACCGATTCTGACGATCCGCAAGTTCGCGAAGCAGCGCTTTTCCATGGATCGCCTGGTCGAAATCGGCTCGCTCACCCGCGAGATGGCGACCTTTCTCAAGATCTGCGTTCAGTATCGCAAGAACATCATCGTCTCCGGCGGCACGGGCTCGGGCAAGACGACGTTCCTCAACGCGCTGTCGGAGTCGATTCCACCGAGCGAGCGCATCTGCACGATCGAAGATGCAGCCGAGTTGCGGTTGGCGCAGCCGCACGTGCTTTCGCTCGAAGCACGCCCGCCGAATGTCGAAGGTCGAGGCGAGATCACGATCCGCGATCTCGTGCGCAATTCGCTGCGAATGCGCCCGGACCGCATCATCGTGGGCGAGTGTCGCGGTGGCGAAGCGCTCGACATGCTGCAGGCGATGAACACGGGTCATGACGGCTCGTTGACGACCGGACATGCGAATTCCCCGCGCGACTTGCTGTCGCGCCTCGAAGTGATGGTGCTCATGGCCGGCATGGATCTGCCGGTGCGTGCGATCCGCGAGCAGATCGCCTCGGCTGTCGACATCATCGTCCAGCAGACGCGCTTCAGCGACGGTCGCCGCCGCGTCACCGCTATCGTGGAAGTCGACGGCATGGAAGGCGATGTGATCCTGACTCAGCCGCTGTTCGCCTTCAAACAGCGCGGTGTCGGTCCGAGCGGCGAAATCCTGGGCGAATTCGTCGGCTTCGGTCATGCGCCGCGTTTCTACGAAGAACTGGCGGAGGCCGGCATCATGCTGGATCGCAGCATTTTCGGTTCGCCGAGGAGCGAGCGCCGATGAACGCCGTGAGCTTCGAGCCGCGCGTGCTCTTCATTGCAGGCGTCTTCACGGCCGTGGTGCTGCTGCTCTTCGTCGTGTGGCGCGCAATTGTCAGCTATCGCAGCGCATTCGTCGCCTCCGTCGCTGCCAGTCTGAAACACAATTTCATCGTCGCGAATCCGCAAGCGTTGTTTGCGATCAGCTTGGCGCTCACGTGCGTGCTGGGCTTGCTCGGGTACGCGACGCTGGGTCCCGTCGGTGCCGTTGTCGGCACGATTGCTGCGCTGTGCGGCCCGCGCCTGACACTTGCGTTCTTCGCGAAACGACGTCGGCAGCGATTCGTGTATCAACTGCCCGACGCATTGCTCGCGCTCGCCTCGGCGTTGCGTGCCGGCTCGAATCTGTCGAAAGGGCTGGAGCTGTTGGCGACGCGGCAGCCTGCTCCGCTCGCGCAGGAGTTCACGATTGTGCTGGCCGAATATCGTGTCGGCCGGCCCCTGGCCGATTCGCTCGCCGACCTACGCAAACGCATCGCGACGCCGGAGATCGATCTGATGAACACCGCCATCAATGTCTCGCGGCGCGTCGGCGGCAATCTCGCCGATACGCTCGAGTCGCTCGCGAAAACGCTGCAAGAGAAGGCGCATATCGAAGGCAAGATCGATGCGCTGACTTCGATGGGACGCGCTCAAGGCTGGGTCGTGGGACTGCTGCCGATTTTCATCGGCTTCGTGCTGTATCGTCAGCAACCCGAGCGCATGAGCCTGATGTTCACCGAATGGTACGGCTGGATCGTGCTCGCGGTGATTGCCGTCATGATGACGATCGCCGCCTGGATGATCCGCAAGATCGTCAATATCGACGTTTGATCGTCTAGCGGAGGCGTTCGTATGGAGGCATTGGTCGCGCCGGTATTCGCCGCAGTCGCCTGTACGCTGCTCCTGTTACTGCCGCTTGCCTTGCGCGGACGAGTCGGCGCGCCGCACGAGCGCGACGACGCTTGGCGCGATCCCATGCCGCGACTGTTGCGTGCGTTGCGGCCGTTGTTGCGTTGGTATGCGGCAAGCGTCGATGCATCGCTGCCGGCGCCGAAGCGCGATCTGCTGCAAGCACAGCTGAATGCGGCTGGTGCCGGCTACTTGCTCACACCGGCCGAGCTCATCGTCGTCCGGCGCGTGGCCCTCGTGGCGGGGCTCTTGATCGCTGCGTATGTCATCTTCGTGCTCGGTATCGACGATCCCATCTACCTTGCGGCGATCGGCGGGCTCGTGCCGCTCGCCTACGCCTATCCGGATATCTGGCTGCGCGATGCCCGCAAGAAACGCGAAGCGCGGTTCGAGAAGGAATTTCCTTTCTTTCTCGATGTGCTCGTGCTCGGCATGAAAGCGGGCCTTACGTTCACGGCGGCCGTCGAGCAAGCGGTCGATCAGCTCCGCGACGGACCGGTGCAAGAGGAGTTCTCGCGTTACTTGCGCGAGACGCGCACAGGTGTTGCGCGCCGCATCGCGCTCGATCGTCTGGCGCAACGGGTAGTGATTCCCGCGGTCACGAATTTCACGGCCTCGGTCATTCAAGCGGAGGAAACCGGCGGCTCGCTCGGCGACGTCCTCAGCGATCAGGCGCGCATGCGCCGCCAGGAGCGGTTTCTGCGCGCGGAGAAGCTTGCGAATCAAGCGCCCGTGAAAATGCTGTTCCCGTTGATCGCGCTGTTGTTTCCGATCACGTTCATCATCATCGGTTTCCCGATCGTCATTCAGCTCATCGAATCGGGCGCCTTCGACATCATGTGAGCATGGCAACGATCGTTCCTTTCTCGCGCGCCGAATGCATCGCGGTCGCGTGCCGCAGCGGCACGATTCCGCGCGTCCGCGTCGCCTGCACGTTCGCCTCGCGCTGCATGGGTTTGCTGAACCGGTCGCGGCTCGATGAGGAGGAGGGACTGCTCCTCATACCCGGCTACAGCGTTCATACGTGGTGGATGCGATTTTCGATCGACGTGATCTTTCTCGACGCGCAGCTCGAGGTGCTGCACGTCGTGTCGAACCTGCGGCCGTGGCGAATCGCGCTGGCACCGCCCGATACGCATTGCGTGCTCGAGCTTGCTGCGGGTGTGGCCGAGCGCAGCGGAATCGAGCGCGGTATACGGCTTCGCATCTGTCGCTGATTGCGTACACCATGCGCAGCGGCGCTCGGCGTCCGCATTTCGACCGCGCGCAAATGTGAATCAATGCGCACTTTCGGTCGTGCGCATTCGCCCATCATTCCTCGACAACTTGCAGCGGGAAGGAGCTCGCTGCTGGCCAGCGACGGATCGTATCGGCCATGTCGATGGGAGGAAGTCATGCGTGCCCCTTCAGCATTTCTTGGTGCGGCCCTGACGATCGCGCTCGCGCCAGCGATCGCCGAGACGCTGTACGTCGAAGACAAGCTGGTGCTGAGCGTCTACGCCGAGGCCGATCAGCAAAGTGCGCGCGTTGCAACGATTCAAACCGGCGATGCCGTCGAAGCGCTCGAACGCAGCGAGAACTTCGTGCGCATACAGCTCGTCGACGGTCGCGAGGGATGGGTCAATGCGAGCTACCTGAGCGAACAACCGCCGGCAATCCTCAAGCTCAAAGAGTTGCAGTCATCGCGCGCGCAAGGCAACGATGAGACGAGCGCGAAGCTCACCGCAGAAATAGCCAAGCTCAAGAAACAAAACACGGAGCTGCAAACGGAGATTGCTTCGCTGAAGAAAGATCTCGCGGCGGCCAAAGAAGCCGCGCAAGAGGGCGTTGCACCTGCACCGCCAGTCCTTGTCGAGAACGAAGCGGTCGAACCGCCACCGGCTCCGCCTGCCGTCGAGAGCAGCTATGCCTGGGCGTGGTTGCTCGCACTGATCGGCGTGGGCGCCGGGGGGTTTGCTGCCGGATATCAGACGCTCGGCAAGCGCGTGCGGGCACGCTTTGCAGGCGTCAAAGTCTATTGAGGATTCGAGTCCTCAACGACCCGTGACGGCGTGCTTGTCGCTGCTACAGATTCCGCGGCGGATCCGGCGACGTTCCCGACGATCGTCACGTGCACTTGTTTGATCTCCCCAAGTGCCGGACCGCCGCTCGTTTGCTGCAGCTTCACGGTAAAAGTTTTCGAGAGCCGCGCCTGCTCGCTGTTTCCTTGCGGAATCAACGGAATGAAGAGGCTGCGCACGCTCTGGCCGTCCAGAAATTCCACGATCCGCGAATCGCCGACCTGGTAATCGACGTCCGGCTGCGCCGTGCCGCCTTCGATCGTCCATGCGACTCGCGCGCGTCCCCGAGTGGATTTCGACCGCTGTATCGTCAGCGCGGCCATCGTCTGGTTCGGTCCGACTTGCAATGTGCGTGTCGTGAACGACACCTCGCCGGGCGCACTCGGTGGCGGTGCCGGCTTCTCGACGACCGCAGCGCTTTCCTGTTCTGTCGTACTCGACGCCGGTAATGTCGGCGACGCAGAGGATTCGGTTGTCGCAATCGGTTCCGGCGGTGGCGGCGTGGCGATCGGTGCGGACACGTCTTGCACTGGCATCGCCGCCTCCTCGGTCACCTCGAGCCGATACACCACCAACGCCATCGCGGCGACGAGCAGCGCCACGAACGTTACGCGTTTCCAGGAGCGAGGTTCGTGTTTTTCCCTTGGTGTGAGGGACTGTGTCGTTTCGGTGGCTGCCGTCGGCGAACGCACCTGCAAGGATGCGACGAGATCGCTGACGTAACTCTTGCTCTTTGCGAGCGCGCCAGCGGCAGCGGTCATGGGCACCGTTGAGGCCGGACGGTGCGGAGGTTGGGCAGCAATTGGGTGCGTTATTTCGGCTGCAGGTTCCTTTGTCTGGATTTTTTGCGGCGTTGGCTTGATCGGCGGAGTCGGGTCCACCGGGTTGTTCGTCGCAGCGGGTGCGGGACGAGCGACGTCGATCGTTGCGGAGGCGGAATCGCGAGTCGGTGCGCGCAGATCTGAGGCAAGCAACGCATGCAGAAACTCGCGCACGCTGGCCGGCCGGTCTTCGCGCGCCCAGGCGAGCCCTTGAACGATGGCATCGAATTCGCGCGGATGAATCTCGCGCGCATACGCCGGACGAAGCTGTTGCTGCTGAGCTTCGAGCGACGACTTGCGTGCGAACGGATGCTCGCCATGCGTCAGCACCGCGTATGTGAGACATGCCAAGCTGAAGACATCGTCGCGAGGATCGGCAACTTCGCCTGCCAACACCTGCGGGCTTGCATAGGGCGGAGTCGCGGCGAAACTCCGTTCCCGATCGATGGCACCAGTCACTGCATCGCGCTCTGCCGCCGAACCGAAATCGACGAGCTTCACGCCGCCATTCGGCAGGACGATGACGTTACTCGGCTTCAAGTCGCCATGGACGACGCCCCGCTCATGTGCGTGGACGAGCGCGTCGCTGCACGCGCCGATCAACTTCAGCGCCTCGGCACGGCCGGGGTGCGTCTTCAGCCATTGATTGATCGTGCAGCCTTCGACCAATTCCATGGTCATGAACCACACGCCGTCGTCGCAACCGAGCTCGAACACGCGTGCAATGCCCGGATGATCGAGTCGCTGCATCTGGCGAAACTCGCGTTTCAGTCGCGTCAGCGCATGGGGGTTCTCGCGCTTGTCCTCGCGCAGCACTTTGATGGCCAAGCGCGCGCCGTCATTCGGACCGACGCGCAGCCGATCCTCGGCTTCGAAGATCAGCGAGCTGCCGCCGGTACCGAGCAGCCGGCCGAGCAAATAGCGGCCGCACAACACGGTGCCGGTCGTCATTTCGGGCGGTGCCGACGTCGCAGGTTCACGCACGGGTGCTTCAATGCTCTGCGGCGGCGGTGGCGGCGCGCGATGATGCGTGTCGGACAGGACAGGAACGTTGGTGTCGTGAGCGGGTTGCGGTCGCCCTAGATTCGGGGCTTCGCGGTCGGTGTGGGATGGAGGCTCGATGTCGAGCGTTTTGTCCTCCACGGTTTCGAGCTGCGCGGTGGGAATGTCCTCCCATTCCTCGTCGAATCCGAGCGTGCGCTCGTCATCCGCACGCGGATTGCTCCACGCGGACATCGATCGCCAACGTGGGACCTGAGGTCTCACGGTGTTGAATGGGCTGCCGGTTTGCAGAGAACGCTCCAAATCTCTGGGCCGCCGATGCGGCGCGCCTCGAACTACCTACACGCCGGGTCCGGCGCCGATGAGAAAAAAGTCGACCTGTAGGTAAAAGGTTCCGCCGTGCCGGGCTACTCCCACATGGCGCGAAGCTTAGCAGCGGCATCGATTCGTACCGCAGTCCTGGCAGGCGGCGCAATGGACGGAGGTGCGATCGGCCACGTCGTCGCCTCGAGCGTCTGCATGACCGCCGGCGTCAGGAATCGGCTGCGCGCACCATAAATATGTGTGTCGCCCGTACGGCTTTGCTGGGTCACGTAATACTTGAGCGGCGCGATCAGATGGAGATTGCGCTTGGCGCGCGTCATGGCCACGTAGAGCAGGCGCCGTTCTTCTTCGATGAGCTCGGGTTTGCCGGTTGCGTGCTCGTTCGGAAAATTGCCGTCGGAGACGTTCAGGACGTAGACGCTGTCCCATTCCTGACCCTTCGCCGAATGGACGGTCGAGAGAATGAGATAGTCCTCGTCGAGCAACGGATCGCCCGCCAAGTCGCTGCTGACTTGCGGCGGATCGAGGGTCAGCTCGGTCAGAAAACTTTCGCGCGACGCATATTGACGTGCGATCTGCTCGAGCTGATCGAGATCGCCGGCACGCACTTGCGCAGCGTCATATAGACGTTCGAGTTGCGGTTCGTACCAGCTCCGCACGCGCGCGAATTGTCCGGTCCAGTCGGTCTCGGCCGCAAGCTCGCGTGCCAGCGCGACGAATGCCGGCCAATCCTCTTGAGCCGCCGCCGGCATCTGATACTCCGCCAGGATCTGCCACGAATAATCGCTGGCCGCGAACACTTTGAGACAGCGGTCGGCATGGGCCGGACCGATGCCCGGCAAGAGCTGCAACGTACGAAATCCCGCCAGCCTATTCTTCGGATTGTCGACCCAGCGCAGGATCGCCAAGACGTCTTTCACGTGAGCGGCTTCCAGGAATTTCAGGCCGCCGTATTTCACATACGGAATGTTGCGGCGAACGAGCTCGAGCTCCAACACATCGCTGTGATGCGAGGTGCGCATCAGCACGGCCTGTTTGCGCAGCGGCGTTCCCTGCTCGCGTTGCGCTAGCACCTGCTCGACGACGTACAAGGCCTGCATTTGATCGTCTTGCACCGTGACGAGCTTCGGCTTGTCTTGCGAAGCATGCGTCGACCGCAACGTCTTGTCGTAACGTTGCGTGCTCTCTCGCATCAGCGCATTCGCCGCATCGAGGATTGGTTGCACGGACCGATAGTTCTGCTCGAGCGTGACGATCTCGGCGGGCGGCGAAAACTGTTGCGGGAATTGCAGGATGTTGTCGACGGTCGCTGCTCGGAACGAGTAAATCGCCTGAGCGTCGTCGCCGACGACGCAGACGCCCTCGCCGCGAGGCTTCATCGCCAGGAGAATTTCGGCTTGCAGCGCGTTCGTGTCTTGGTATTCGTCGACGAGCACATGATCGAAGCGCGCACCGAGCGCTCCGGCATAGGCGGGCTCTTGCACGAGCACGTGCCAGTAGAGCAACAGGTCGTCGTAGTCGAGCAGCTGTTGGGCCTGTTTCATCTCGACGTACTTGCGAAACAACGCGCCGAGCTCTTGTTGCCAGTCCTGGCACCAAGGGAAAGCCTGTTCGAGCGTTTCCTCGAGCGATCCGCACGTGTTGACGCGATGCGAATAGATCGCAAGGCACGTGTCCTTGCGTGGAAAGCGTTTGTCTTTCTTGGAAAATCCGAGCTCGTGGCGTGCGACGTCCATGAGGTCGGCTGCATCGCCGCGATCGATGATGGAAAAGCTCGGATCGAGCCCGAGGACATGGGCGTACTCGCGCAGTACGCGATTGCCGATCGCGTGAAACGTGCCCGACCACATCAGCCGCGTCGCATTCGGATGAAAGGCCGAGGTGTTACCCGAAGCGAGCATCTCGCGCGCAATCCGCTCGGCTCGACGCAACATTTCCTGCGCTGCACGCCGCGTGAATGTGAGCAGCAGGATCCGTTCGGGCGGAACGCGCCTCAACAGCAAGTGCGCGACACGATGCGCCAACGTGTTCGTCTTGCCGGTGCCCGCACCGGCGATGATCAGAAGCGGTCCGGCTGCGAACCGCCCTTCTCGATCAGAGCCAAACGTCGCCGCCCGGAGCTGTGCCGGGTTCAGCCGTGCAGCGAAAGCGGAGGACTCGGAAACGGAGACTGCGTGCATGCCGGAAAGCATGCCGTATGGCTGTATATAAAGCCAGCTCTACCGAACGCAGTTCGGCACGCCGTTCAGGCTGTAGACTGGAGGCTGTAGGCTGTAGCAGCGCTGTCGCGCATCGGTGTGCCGTTGGCTTCCATGGAACGAGCGACGTACGACAACCAAGAAAATCCGCAGCAATGCTGCGCCCCACCTCCAGCCTACAGCCTGGCGAGGTAGCGCTGCATGACTTGGTTGTGGGGGCTGCTCGGCGCATTTCTTTTCGGCGTCATCGGGCAGAATTGGGCGAGCGTGTTCGTCGGCGCGGCGCTCGGCGCGCTGGCGGCACAGCTTCTCTCCTTGCAGAAGCAAGTGTCTGGACTGCAGAGCTCGATCGAGCGATTGCGTGCGGAGCTGACAGCTCGAGTAAAACCCGAGCCCGCTGCACCGCCTCGCGAGCAACCGATCGCTGCTTCGCCGGATCTCCAGACGAGCGTTGCCGCACCGTCCTCGCCTGTGGTTGCCGAAGCGGCTCCTGTCCGGTCAGGTTCTGCGGCCGAACCGATAACGGAACCCGAACCCGTTCTTCAGCCAAGACCAGCGCAGATCGCTTATTCGCCGACCTGGCTGGATCGTGCAGTCGCTGCGGCAGTGGTCTGGATCAAAGGCGGCAATCCGCTCGCTCGCATCGGTATCGTCGTGTTGTTCTTCGGTGCGGCGTTTCTCGCGAAGTACGCGGCCGACCACAGTCTGTTTCCGATCGAGCTGCGTTTCATCGCCATTGCCTGCGGCGCGCTTGCCTTGTTGATCGTCGGTTGGCGTTTGCGCAAGCGGCGGCCGGCGTATGCGGAAGTACTCGAAGGCGGCGGCGTTGCAGGTCTGTATTTGACCGTGTTTGCCGCGGCGAGCCTATTCCATCTCATTCCGCTAGGGCTCGCTTTCGCGCTCATGGTCGGCATCGTGCTGGCCGCGGCGGCGCTCGCGCTGGCGCAAAACGCACTGTCGCTCGCGGTCATCGGCACGGCGGGCGGCTTTCTCGCGCCGATTCTCGTTTCGAGCGGCAGCGGCAATCACGTCGCGTTGTTTTCCTATTACGCGGTCCTGAACGTCGGCATTTTTGCAATCGCGTGGTTCCGCACGTGGCGGGTGCTCAATGTGCTCGGCTTCGTCTTTACGTTCGGAGTCACGAGTCTCTGGCGCATCGCGAGCTACACGCCCGACGAAGTGGTGAGCGCCGATGCATTCCTGATCCTGTTCTTCTTGATGTACGTCGGCGTATCGATCTTGAGCTCGCTGCGTCAGGCGCCGACTTTGAAGGACTACGTTTCCGGCTCGCTCGTGTTCGGCTTGCCCGTCGTTGCCTTTACGATTCATGCAACATTGGTCGCGAGGTACGAATACGCCTTGGCGTGGAGCGCGCTTGCAACAGGGGCGCTTTATCTTGTGCTTGCGTATGCGCTCGTACGTTCCGGCCGCTCGAACTTGCAGGTACTGAGCGAAGCGTTTGCGGCGCTCGGTGTGATCTTCGCAAGCCTGGCTATACCGCTCGCCTTCGATACGCGGACGACCGCGGCGATGTGGGCCGTGGAAGGCGCCGGGCTCGTGTGGCTCGGTGTGCGCCAGGATCGCAGGCTCGCACGTGCGTTCGGTGCGCTCTTGCAACTTGCCGCTGGCGTCGGCTTTCTCATCGGTCTGCCGCACCCGTCCGGCAAGCTCGCATTCTTGAACACCGCGTTCATGGGCGCTGCGATGCTGGCGTTTTCGGGCTGGTTCACCGGCTACACGCTTCATCGCAATCGCGAGCGAGCGGCGCGTTACGAGCGCGGAGCGAGCAAAGTCGCGGCGATTTGGGGCACGGTGTGGTGGCTGTTCGGTGGCGTCGGCGAAATCGATCGCCTCGCGAGCGACTGGCCATTCGGTCTCATTCTTATATATGTAGCCGGCACGTGCCTCGCCCTGACGTTCGCCGGGTTGCGCTGGGCTTGGCCGATGGCGCGTTTGATCGGCGTGTTCTTACCCTTTGTTGCCATTGCATTCGCAAGTCTCGTCGCGCTCGACGTCGGTCATCCCTTCGGCGAAGGCGGCATCGTCGGCTGGTCCGCGCTGTTCGCCGTGTTGTACTGGACGCTTCAAGGTGTCGAGCGCGATGCACTCGCGCCGCGGGCGCATCCTGTCTTGCATGCCGTCGCCGCATGGGCGCTCATCGCGCTCGCCGCCTGGGAGCTGCACTGGCAACTCGATCGGCATACCGCAGGCGTTTGGCCGGCCTTGGCGTGGGGCATCGTGCCGACGCTCGCAATCGCCAGCTTGGGAAGGCACACGCTCAAACCGACGTGGCCGCTCGCGCGCCATGAAGATCTCTATCGCGTCATCGTCGCGCTGCCGCTGATCGTCGTCCTGGCGCTGTGGATCGTTGTCGTCGATCTCACGAGTCGCGGCGATCCGATTTGGCTGCCTTATGTGCCGCTTCTCAATCCGCTCGATATCACGGTGGCGCTCGCTTGGGCGGCAGGCGCGTTGTGGTGGACGGCCTTGTCGCAAGCGCAGCGAGCAAGAGTGTGGCGGACAGATCTGCGCATACTCATCGCCATCGTCGCCGGTCTCGTGTTCTTGTGGCTCAATGCGGCATTGATTCGCGCGCTTCACCACAATTTTGGCGCGCCGATCACTTGGTACGGGATGGCGCACTCGCAGCTCGTCCAGGCGGCATTGTCGATTTTCTGGGCCGTGCTCGGCTTCGCCGCGATCACGATCGCCGCGCGCAAGCGCTGGCGCTATGTGTGGATGGTCGGCGTGGCGCTCATGCTCGTCGTCGTTGCCAAATTGTTCTTGGTCGATTTGTCGAACGTCGGCACGCTCGGACGCGTCGTTTCGTTCCTCACGATCGGTGCGCTCATCGTCATAACGGGTTATCTCGCGCCCTTACCGCCGCAGCCGGCGAACGACGATGCGGCAACCGATTCGGAAGCAGCGGTGAAATCATGAGGCATCCGCTCATTTGCATCTCTGTGCTGCTCGCAAGCGTTGCGTCCGTCGTGGCGAACGCGAAGCCCGTCGCGCTCGAGGACTATGCGCGCGGCGCGCAGATCGAGATGGTGCCCGACCGTCCGATCGTATGGGTTCTGCTGACGGACGACGTGTACCGTAACGTCGTGACCGACGACTTGAGCGATGTGCGCGTCTTCAATGCCGACGGAATGCCCGTGCCGCATGCTTTGTGTCCGCCGGCGAGCGAGCCGCCGGCGATCGTGCTGCAATCGTTACCTGTTTATCGCTTGCAGGACGTGCCTGCGAGAACGGGCGATGGCACACGCGTGGAAGTGCAGACGCCGTCCGGCACACAGATCAACGTCGAGGGTGCGCGCGCCGCAACGCAAGCTAGCGGTGCAGGCTATGTGATCGATGCGCGCGAAACAGAGGACGAGCTGCGTGCCGTTGTATTCGAGTGGCGCAGTCCGGACGGCGCATCCGAAGCGCGCGTTCGGATTCAAGCGAGCGACGATCTGGACCGGTGGCAAACCATCGTCGCGGAGAGCACGCTCGTCCAGGTCACTGCGTCTGACCGGCAGCTACAACGTCAGCGTGTGACGCTTCCTCAGGCGCGCTATCGATACTTGAGAGTGACCCGTATCGACGGCGGTCCTATGTTGCAAATCGATGCAGCGACGGTCGAGCGCGTGATTCCCCCGCCCTTCATCGAGCCGACGTGGTTCGAAGCACGCATGGCGGCGCGTCAGGCGAACGAGCTGGAGTTCGAGTCCGATCGGCATGCACCGATTGCCTTCGCGCGTTTGCAGCTCTCGCATACGAATTACTCGCTGCAAGTCGTCATCGAAAGCCGTGCGGAGCCGAAGACAGCGTGGGTCGAGCGGTGGCGAGGCGAGGTATTCTCGATCGCGAACGGCGACGGGTTTCTCGTCAGTCCGCCGGCGGAATTTGCTTCGACGACGCATGGCTATTGGCGCGTGCGGCTGACCAAGGACGGGGAAGTTTTCCACGAGTATCCCCGTCTCGAGCTCGGCTACCGTCCCGGACAATTGCGATTCCTGGCGCAGGGTCCGGGGCCGTATACGCTCGCATACGGCAGCCGTCGCGCCGATCCCGCACCGGCACGCGCCTGCAACAGCTTATTGAGTGGACTGTCCGAGGCGGAGCTTGTACAGAATATGGGCTCGGCCTATTTGGGTGCAGAGCGCTCGCTAGGCGGCGAGGCCGCCTTACGGCCGTTGCCGAAAAAGACCCCGATCCGGCAAATCGTGCTTTGGAGCGTCCTGATCCTGGGTGTCGGCGTGCTCATCGCCATGGCGCTTTCGCTGCTGCGCAGGATAAATGCCGACGCGGCGAAAAATTAACCACCGATCGTTGACGCCTTTTCGCCGCTGCCGCCTAGAATACGCGCCCTGGCGCTGACCGGCCCTTTGACGATTGCCCCTTCTCGAGTTGGGATCAGATGCGTTTCCCCGATCATTTCGATGTCATCGTCGTCGGCGGCGGTCATGCCGGCACCGAGGCTGCGCTCGCAGCGGCCCGGATGGGCGTGCGCACGCTGCTGTTGACGCAATCGATCGAAACGCTCGGGCAAATGAGCTGCAACCCGGCGATCGGCGGCATCGGCAAGGGGCATTTGGTCAAGGAGATCGATGCGCTGGGCGGCGCCATGGCGCGTGCAGCCGATCGTGCCGGCATTCAATTCCGCATTCTCAATGCGAGCAAAGGTCCTGCCGTGCGCGCCACGCGTGCGCAGGCCGATCGCGTGCTCTACAAGCAAGCGATCCGTTCGATGCTGGAGAACCAGCCGAATCTCACGCTGTTCCAGCAAGAGGTTGCGGATCTCGTCGTCGAAAACGATCGTGTCCACGGCGTCATCACGCAAACCGGCATCGAGTTCCGTGCGCGCGCCGTCGTGCTCACCGTCGGGACGTTCCTCGGCGGCAAGATTCATGTGGGCCTGACGAGTTACCAAGGCGGTCGCGCCGGCGATCCGCCGTCGAATCGGTTGGCCGAGAAACTTCGGGCGCTGCCGTTTCGGGTCGGGCGGCTGAAGACCGGTACGCCGCCGCGGATCGACGGGCGCACGATCAACTACGAAGGGTTGACAGTACAACCGGGTGACGAGCCGGTTCCGGTCTTCTCCTATCTCGGCAGACGGAGCGAGCATCCGCGCCAGGTCGTCTGCTACATCACGGCGACGAACGAGCGCACGCACGAGATCATTCGCGCAGGCTGCGACCGTTCGCCGATGTTCACCGGCATCATCGAAGGCATTGGGCCGCGCTATTGCCCGTCGGTCGAAGACAAAGTGCACCGTTTCGCGGACAAGAGCTCGCACCAGATTTTCATCGAGCCAGAAGGCCTGAATACGCACGAAATCTATCCGAACGGCATCTCCACCAGTCTGCCGTTCGACGTGCAGCTTGCGTTGGTGCGTTCGATCAAAGGTTTCGAGAACGCGCACATCACGCGGCCCGGCTATGCGATCGAGTACGACTTTTTCGATCCGCGCGACTTGAAACCGAGTCTCGAAACGAAGTTCATCTCGGGGTTGTTCTTCGCCGGCCAGATCAACGGTACGACCGGTTACGAAGAAGCTGCCGCGCAAGGACTGCTTGCGGGCATCAACGCGGCACGGCAGATCCAGGAACGCGAGCCGTGGTCGCCGAGGCGCGATGAAGCGTACATCGGTGTGCTGGTCGACGACCTCATCACGCGCGGCACGAGCGAGCCGTATCGCATGTTCACGAGCCGTGCGGAGTATCGTCTGCTGCTGCGCGAGGACAATGCAGATTTGCGTCTGACGCCGATCGGTCGGGAAATGGGGTTGGTCGACGACGAGCGCTGGGCGTTCTTCTGCGAGAAGCGCGATCGGACCGCAGCTGAAATCGAGCGTCTGGACTCGGCCGTCGTGCATCCGCATCAGCTCGAAGAAAGCGAACAGATCCAGGTGTTCGGCTCGCCGCTCGTACGCGAAGCGCACGGCTTCGATCTGTTGCGCCGACCGGAAGTGTCATATGAAGCATTGACTGCGCTCGCCCCGATCGGCCGGCCGGAGTGGATGTGTGCGCCAGACGCCGACGAGCGGCTCATCGAGCAGGTCGCGCTGCAAGTCGAAGTGCAGGCCAAGTACAGCGGCTACATCGATCGGCAGAAAGAAGAGATCGAGCGGCATCGCCGTCACGAGGAGACGCGCCTGCCCGAGGACATCGACTACTCGGAAGTTCGCGGGCTATCCACCGAGGTGCGGCAGCGTTTGAAGGAAGTTCGTCCCGCGACGATCGGGCAGGCTGCGCGAGTGCCTGGCGTCACACCGGCTGCTGTTTCTCTGTTACTCGTCCATTTGAAGCGCAAGGGCGGAAGCGCACGCGCCAGTGCGTAATCCTTCGCCTTAGACCGCGGTCACAGAATCCACGCATAGCAGCCGCTGTCGGAATCCGCAGGGTGTTCGAATGTCATCTTGCGCGGCTCCCAAGCTCGTTCGCATCGGGATTCCGTAAAGTTCGTCGGCGCCCTGCCGAGTACTTCTCCGAGCATACCGGCCGGCGCTCGATTGAAAGCGTGTGAATTCCTTCATCGTTTCCAGCAGCGCCGGCTGCTATCGTAAAAACGTTACGCTTCCTCTGTCCGAACTCGTCTGGTCTAGCGCATCCATGACTTGGTTTCTTGCATTCGCGGCCACCGTCTTTGGGGTGTATTTCTGGATCCAGCACTTGAAGCGCCAGAAGGAGCTGAACAGTCCGCTGGCGTCCCACCGTTCGGGTCACAGCCACATCGGGCGCGTGATCGTGCTCGAAAAGGGTCTGCAGAACGGCAAGGGTCGCATCCGGCTCGGCGATCGCGAATGGGTCATCCGCGGCCCGAATCTGCCGCCGGGTACCAAAGCCCGGGTCACGGGCGTCGACGGCACCGTCCTGCTCGTCGACCGAGTGGCGGCCTAGCCGTCAATTGCGCGGCGGCGAGCACGCCTGCTCGCGCATTGCGCGCTCGCCATGATCTGCCCAGAGCTTCTCGGCAAGCGTGCGCGCTTGCTCGACCGCCTTGGGATAACGCCGCTCGAGCGCCTTGATCGTCTGATCGAACGTCACCGTCGCGGCGACGTAGCCTTCGCCGACGCAGCCCGTCTCGCTCAAGCGATCTCCGAAGTACTGCCACGCCAATAGCTGCGCGCGATCCATCCTGGCTCCCCACGGCATGCGCGCCATCGACAAGAACGCGCCGGGCTCGCCGTCGCGCGCCGCGTCGATGCCGAACGCGGTTGCGGCCGCAGCATCCGCCGGATGGCCGTCGCAACCGATGGCCATACAGTTCGCAAGATCGATCTTCGCCTTGTTGAGCGAGCGGCCCGCTTGTTTCAGCAGCAAACGAATCGATGCGACGTTTTCGGTCGTCTGTCCGCGTTGCACCTGAATCAAGCGCGAAGTCGCGAGCGCGTATTGCGCCGGAGCAAAGCCCTGGTCGGCAGCTGCTTGAAGCATTTCTTGGCGACGCGCTGCGTCGCGCGTGAATTGCGATAGTTCGGTCAAGCTTGCGGCGTCTCCGGCATCGGCGGCCTCACGCAGCCGCGCCTCGATGCCGGCGTAATCGAACTGTGCGCGTGCGCAACTCTCCCGCACTGCTTTACGGTATTGCTCTTCCGCGACGATGACGCCAGCGGCACGTGCGGCGCGCTCGGGTGCAAGCTGCGCCGGGAGTTTCTCGATCTGCGTTTGGGGGTCCGGGGTTCGAGCGTTCGCGAACCGGTTACACCAATGCTGAATCCGCACGAGCGCGATATTTGCATCGTTGCTGCCGGCCGCCGCTTGTCTGCTCAATGCTGCGATCGCTCCGGCAACATCGGCGCCCGCGAGCGTGTCGATGATGTCAGAGGGAATCTTCAGGCCCATCAGATTGCGGTGATGCGCCGAGCGTTGCAGCGTTCGGTAGAACTGCGTCTCGTCGTTCGGCACGATCGAGGCGGATCGCGCTGCAGCCTGCGGCTCGGGAGCCGGCGTGGAAGGTTGAGGCGCTTCGATGGCCAGCGCGCTCGCAAACGGGATGGCGAGCACGCACGACAACAAGATCCGACGCTTCATTGCGGCTACCTCGCTGGCAGGTGCGTTCATGTGCTAGCGATGCGGGCAAAACGCGCGCATCGCGTCACACACGACCCGCTCGCCGCTATGGTGAGCCGATGAGCAGATCGTATTCAACCTGCACGTTGCCGGTGAACGTCATTTCCGCGCGTTGATAGGTCTGTGCCGCATCGCTGGCCTCCATCGCCACGGCGGCGACCTTCATACGCACGGGGCTCGGCGGCACGTACCCCGAGCTTGCCGAAATCGTGCGCGCAGGCCCCAGCTTCGCGCCGGCAGCTTTGGCAACCGCCTCGGCGTTGGCGCGGGCATCCTCGACTGCTTTGGCAAGCGCTTCGCGTTCGAGCTCGCGCCGTTTGCTCGAATCGAGTTGCGGCGAGCCGATCTGGTTGACGCCCAAGTCGGTCGCCCGCTCGAGCAGCTGGCCCAGCTTCTCAAGATCCCTGAGCTCGATTTCGACCTGGCGCGAGACGTAGTAGCCGATCAGCGTCCGCTCGCGCGCATTGGTATCCCAGTTGTACTCGGGTTGAACGTTGATGCGCGTGGCATTGACGAGCTTCTGATCGATCTTGAGCTCTCGTGTCAGTTTCAAGACGGCATCGACGGTACGGGCGACGTCCGCACGCGCCTCTTCCAATTTGGGCTTACGTGCCTCGACGCCCAAAGTAACGAACGCACGATCCGGCTCGGCGCGAACTTCGCCCTGACCGGAGACGGTCACGGTGCGGGGCCGATCGGCCTCGGCACCGAGCGCATCGGTCGCAAGGAACGCACATGCCAGCAATGCAAGAAAGGCGGAGTGTTTCATCGGGTCACCTCGAACGCAGAAGCGCATCTTGAGCAGAACACGAGCGGGATGAACCCGCCATGAACACGCCAACTAACGAAACTAGGCCAGCAGCCGTTGCATGAGCTGGACGACGTCCGAACGGTCCCGGCGCAAGTGCTCGCCCTGGCCGCGGACAATGGCTTCCAGGTCGTCGGTCGCTTGATCGAAGTCGTCGTTGATGACGACGAATTCGAATTCGTTCCAATGCGACAGATCCGCCATCGAGGCTTGCAGCCGGCGTGCAATGACTTCCTCGCTGTCCGTACCGCGGCCGCGCAGCCGCGTCTCGAGTGCCGATCGGGACGGCGGCAGAATGAAAATCGAGCGTCGTTCGGGCATCGAGCGCGCAATTTGCTGCGCACCCTGCCAATCGATCTCGAGCAATACGTTGTCGCCGGCTTCGAGCATCGATTCGACCTGCCGGCGCGAAGTCCCGTAGAAATTGCCGTACACGTTCGCGTGCTCGAGGAATTCGCCTGCCGCGATCATGCGTTCGAACTCCGCCTTGTCGACGAAGAAATAGTCGCGTCCGTGCTGCTCGTTCTCGCGTTTCGGCCGCGTTGTGTACGAAATCGAGAACCTGAGCTCGGGCATGCGTTGCATCAGCGCCCGCACGAGCGAGGTCTTGCCCGTCCCCGACGGAGCGGCCACGACGAACAGTTCGCCGCGCTTCGTTGTTCGACCCTCGACCATCGCCACGCCGTCCGCTGCCGTCATTCCACGTTCTGCACTTGCTCGCGCATCTGCTCGATCATGACTTTCATGTCGACGGCGGCGCGCGTCGTTTCCACGTCCTGCGATTTCGAGGAAAGCGTGTTGGCTTCGCGGTTGAGCTCCTGCATCAGAAAATCCAGCCGTCGTCCGGCAGGTTCGGTCGAGTCGAGCACGCTCAGCACTTCATCGAGATGGCCGTTGAGCCGATCGAGTTCTTCGTCCACGTCCATCTTGTGTGCATACAAAACGAGCTCTTGCTCGAGGCGCTCGGCATCGGGCGCGATACCGAGCTGTTGGATGCGTTCCGTAATGCGTTCGCGCAGCCGCTGCGAGATTTCCGGCAGACGCGTCTTCACCGCTCGAACCAGAGTACGCATGGATGCGCAGCGTGCCGCAAGCAGCTCGCGAATGCGCTGCCCTTCGCGGGCGCGCATGTCGTTGAGATCGACGAGCGCCTCGCGCAAGACCTCGATCGCAGCCGCCATCAGCGGCGCTGCATCGGCCTCGGCTTCGCGTACGATGCCGGGCCAGCGCAATAGGTCGAGCGGGTTCACCGGCGCGCTGATATTCATGTGCGACCGGACCTGCTCGATGCGTGCGAGCACTTCGTCGAGCAATGCGCTATCGATCTCGAGCTGACGCTGAACGCCGGCGGCAGGCTTCAGATTGAAACTGACGTCGACCTTGCCGCGGCGAAGTGCTGCGCCAATGGTTTGACGCACGTCGTTGTCGAGCGCTTTGAGCTCCTCGGGCAGCCGCAGCGAGATTTCGAGATAGCGGTGATTGACGGTGCGCAGCTCGCAGACCAACGTCCCGAACGCGCCTTGGCGCTCGCGTCTTGCGAAGCCCGTCATACTGCGAATCATGAGAGAGCGGCTCTAAGGGATTAAGGAAAAAGCGGGCTTACGCTTCAGGCGCAGGCCGGTGTATAAAATCTGCCGCTGTAAGTTTAACAGTACCCTCTCTCTCAGCAGAGCCTTTCCTATCGGAGCCCGCGCTTGCGGATCGAGTATGCAGACGTCAGCCTGGTCGGCGATCGCGAGGACAACCAGGACCGCGTAGCGATTGCCGCAAAGGGCAAGGCGGCATTTCTCATCGTCATCGATGGGATGGGCGGGCATTCCGACGGCAGTCGCGCCGCCGACACGGCGCTCAGGAGCTTGCTCGATTCGTTCCATCGGATGACCTTGCCGCTGTTCGACCCCATCGGCTTTCTGCACATGGCGTTGAGCAAGGCGCACGACGACGTCGCGAGGCTGGGGATCGGACAAAGCATGGATTCGCGGCCGCGCGCCACCACGGCCATCTGTCTGGTGCAGCAAGGCGCCGCGTACTGGGCCCACATCGGCGACAGCCGCGTGTACTGGATTCGCCAGGGCAAGGTCCGCGAACGTACGCGCGATCACAGTCACGTCGAGCTGCTGTTGCGCGAAGGCAAGATCACCGAGCAGGAAGTCGCCAATCACCCCATGCGCAACTTCGTGGAATGCTGTCTCGGCGGCGATCCGGCCATTCCGGAAATGACGATCAGCGGCCGGCACGTTCTCAAGCCGGGCGATGTGTTGCTCCTGTGTACGGACGGCATCTGGGCGAATTTGTCCGACGCGGACATCGCCGCGTTTTTCCGCGACGAGAACCACGATTTGCGCGCCTGGCTCGAAGCGCTCGGCCGCCGCGCCGTGCAAGCCTCGGCTCCTTTCAGCGACAACTCCACGGCTGCCGTGCTGCGCTTCCTCGAGGCGTAGCGTCACTTTCGTCTTTTCTGCCGGGCGCGGATGCATCCGCGCGACTAAAATCCCCGTTCCTGCAAATCGCGCTTGGGTGCCTACCCGAGCGCCCAGCTCGCAATTTCGAGGATTAGCCATGAAGAACCGTCCGAGCGGCCGCGCGCCCGATCAGCTTCGCGAAGTGCGGATCACACGCAATTTCACGCGTCACGCCGAAGGTTCCGTATTGGTCGAGTTCGGCGATACACGCGTGCTCTGTACGGCAAGCGTCGAGGACACCGTTCCGGCGTTCTTGCGCAATTCGGGGCAAGGCTGGGTCACCGCCGAGTACGGCATGCTGCCGCGTTCGACGCACACGCGTACCCGGCGCGAAGCAGCGGTCGGCAAGCAGGGCGGACGTACGCTGGAGATTCAGCGCCTGATCGGGCGCGCGCTGCGAGGCGTGGTCGATCTTAAGGCGCTCGGCGAGCGGACGATCACGCTGGATTGCGATGTGCTGCAAGCGGACGGCGGCACGCGCACTGCGTCGATCACGGGCGCCTACGTGGCGCTCGTCGATGCGGTGAACACACTCATCGATCGCGGCGTTCTGCAAGAGAGCCCCATCCACGGCCAAGTGGCCGCCGTGTCGGTTGGCATCTGGTCGGGCATCCCGATCGTCGATCTCGATTACGCCGAGGACTCCGAAGCCGAAACCGACATGAACGTCGTGATGAACAACGGCGGCGCCTTCATCGAGCTGCAAGGCACGGCCGAAGGCCATGCGTTCCGGCGCGAAGAGCTCGATGAATTGCTCAATCTTGCCGCGAATGCGATCGGACAACTGTTCGCGAAACAGCTCGAGGCGTTGGGCTGAGCCGTCATGCGCGTCGTTCTCGCCACGAACAATCCTGGCAAGCTCCGCGAGTTTCGCGAGTTGCTCGCGCCGCTCGGCTTCGAGGTCGAACCGCTCTCCCGCTTCACGAACGAAAACGCAGCGGAAACGGGCCTATCGTTCGTCGAAAACGCGATCCTGAAAGCCCGTCATGCGTCGAAGGCGTCCGGACTGCCCGCGATTGCCGACGACTCCGGAATCGAAGTCGATGCGCTCGACGGCGCACCGGGCATCTACTCCGCGCGCTATGCGGGCGAAGGTGCGAGCGATCAGGCGAATCTCGAAAAGCTACTCGCTGCGGTTCGCGATGTCCCGGAGGATCGGCGTACGGCGCGCTATCAGTGCGCCCTGGCGTTCTTGCGGCATCCGCAAGATCCCTCGCCCATCGTCTGCCAACAAAGCTGGGAAGGGCGCATCGTCTTGACGCCCCGCGGCACGGGCGGCTTCGGCTACGATCCGATTTTCGAGTTGCCGGAAGGCAAAACGGCCGCCGAGCTCGCACCGGAAGAGAAGAATCGGATCAGTCATCGCGGCAAAGCGTTGCGCGAGCTGGTGGCGCGACTGCGCGAAACGCATCTATGAGCGGGCTGGCGCTGCCGCCGCTTGCCCTGTACGTGCACATGCCTTGGTGTGTGCGCAAATGTCCGTACTGCGATTTCAATTCGCATGCGATCGGCAGCGAGATGCCGGAACGCGAATACGTGACGGCGCTGCTGGACGATCTCGAACAGGATCTCGACGCCGTGCAAGGCCGCGAACTCGTGTCGATTTTCTTCGGCGGCGGCACGCCGAGCTTGTTTTCCCCTGAATCGATTGCGGAGATTGTTTCTGGCGTACGCCAACGCGTGCGTTGTGCGCCGGACGTCGAGATCACGCTCGAAGCGAACCCCGGGACGATCGAGCATGGACGCTTCCGCGGCTACAAGGCAGCAGGCGTGACGCGTGTGTCGCTCGGCGCGCAATCGTTCGACGATCGGCATCTCAAGGCGTTGGGACGCATCCACGGTGCCGGCGATATCGAACGGGCCGTCGAAGAGCTGCAGCGCGCCGGGTTCGAAAACTTCAATCTCGATCTCATGTATGCGCTTCCCGACCAGCGCCTCGACGAGGCCGTCGCGGACATACGTCGTGCGTTGTCGCTCGAGCCCGCGCACATCTCGCATTATCAACTCACGTTGGAGCCGGGCACGGTGTTCTTTCATCGCCCGCCGCCGTTGCCCGATCAAGATGCGAGCTGGGAGATGCAGCAAGCGTGTACAGCGCTGCTCGCCGAGCACGGCTACGAGCAGTACGAAGTGTCCGCGTATGCGCGCGCAGGCCGGCAGTGCAAACACAATCTGAACTATTGGCAGTTCGGCGATTACATCGGCATCGGTGCGGGCGCGCATGGGAAGCTCACCGATGTCGCACGCAAACAAATCGTCCGCACGGTCAGGCATCGTCAGCCGCGCGACTACCTGCGTCGGCAGGGCAGCGATCGAACGAGCGAACGGCGGATCGTGGCCGCCGATGAGCTCGCATTCGAATTCATGCTGAACGTGTTGCGGTTACGGATCGGATTCGCGGCGTCGGAGTTCGAGGCGCGCACGGGCGTTGCGCTCGATGCGATCCGCGAGCCCTTGGAGCGGGCGATCGCGCAAGGGTTACTCGTCCGGCAGGGCGATCGTTGGCGGCCGACCGACCGGGGTCACCTGTTCCTGAACGACCTGCAGGCGCTGTTTCTGCCACCGGATGAGAGCCCGAAAGCCTGATCGGCAGGCGGGACGCCGTGCGGCGGCGGTCGCAAGTTCGTGAACTACCGCACAAAATCGATGGTTGCCGAGCGCGCGAGACTCCACGGGTGGACAAGGGTTATGCACACCGACCAAGAGTTTTCAAACCGGCAGGCGCTTGATGACCAAAGTGCATCCGGTCTATCAGGAGCCACATGTAACCCATTGAACGAATAGGGAAAAATGGGTTGGCTATTTTTTGATCAATTTGACAAGGCCATATTCTGGCCGCGAGTTGCGGCAACTACGAGGAGCTTCATCCACAAAGTTGTCCACAGGTTTTGTGGATAACTCTAGGGCTTTAGCTGTCAGCCGAACCCGTATCCGCATGTCGGGCGAGGCGTGTGGGCTACAGCCTGTTGCGACCCCCTCGTTTGGTGGCTAAACTGCGCGCCCTTTTCGGAGGCGCCCGCGAGGCGCACACGCTCATGAAGGCTGGAATCCATCCCGAATACAAAGAGACGACGGTCACCTGCAGCTGCGGGAACACCTTCGTCACGCGCTCGACGCTGGGCCACGATCTGCAGATCGAAGTGTGCTCGAACTGCCACCCGTTCTATACGGGTAAGCAGAAGATCGTCGATACCGGCGGCCGCGTCGACAAGTTCCGCAAGAAGTACGCGCGCTAGACCGCACGTCATTGCCGAGCTTTGTGCAGAGGGCGCCGTACGGCGCCCTTTGCTTTTTCTGGCGTCGCGCGTCGGAACTCTGCGCAGCTGCGGCGGCTCTCACGTGTAACCGACGGCGCAAAGTGCCGGTCTGCGTTCTTGCCCAGCTTGTCCCTGCGTTTGGGAGCGGTTTATAACCGGACTGCTGTGCTGAAGACCCCCGCCATGCTCGGATCGTTGATACGTGCCTGTTCGGTGTGCGTGGCTGCGTTCGTGCTCGGCAGTTGCGCATCCAATCCTGTGACGGGTCGGCCCGACCTCGTGTTCTCCTCGGAAAAGGGCGAGATCGACAAGGCAAAGCAGGTCCATCCGCTGCTGCTGCAACAGTTCGGCGGCCCCTATGACGACATGCGCCTGCAGCAATACGTGAACGAAGTGGGCCAGCGCGTGGCGAAGGCAAGCCACCGCCCCGATCTGGAATACCACTTCACGGTGCTCGATAGCGAAGAGATCAACGCGTTTACGCCGGGCGGCGGCTATGTCTACATCACGCGCGGCATTCTGAATTTCTTGAACTCGGAAGCCGAGCTCGCCGCGGTGCTCGGTCACGAGATCGGGCACATCACGGCAAGGCATCCGGTGCGTCAGCAGACGCAGTCGACGCTGAGCAATATCGGGGCTGCCGCGCTCGGCATCATGACCGGCAGCGGCGATCTGGCAGAGCTCGCGAGTTACGCGGGCGCGGCGCTCGTCACCGGCTACGGTCGCGAAATGGAGCTCGAAGCCGACCGGCTCGGCGCCGAGTATCTCGCCCGGGTCGGTCTGTCGCCGAACCACATGATCGACACCGTACGGCTCCTGAAGAATCAAGAGCTGTTCGAGGTGCAGCGCGCACGGCAAGAGAACCGGAAGCCGCGCATTTATCACGGCGTGTTCTCGACGCACCCCGATAACGATCAGCGCTTGCGCGAGGTCGTGAAAGCGGCCGAAAAGCTGCAGTCGCAAGGCGAAGCCGATCCGGGGCGCGAGCGCTATCTGCAAGCGATTCAGGGATTACCCGTCGGTACCAGCCGGGCACAGGGTGTGCTCAAGGGGAACCGTTTCTATCACGCGCACATGGGATTCACGGTCGCATTCCCGAGCGGCTGGACGGTGGAGAATCTGTCCGATCGCCTGCTCTCGGTCTCGCCGCGCAAGGACAGCATCTTGATGATGCGTACGATGGCGCCGCCGCCGAACACGAACCCCCAGCAATTCCTCGCGCGCCTGCTGGCGGGGAAGAATGCGGCGCCGGGCGAAGCCATCGAGGTGAACGGGCTGCAGGGCTACACCACCGTCGTGAGATCGGAGCGGACCGATTTCGGTGTGGTACCCGCTCGTTATGCGGTGATTTACTACAACAATCTCGCGTATGTGTTTGCCGGTGCGAGCAAAGCCTCGAGCACGGCGCCCGCAGCGGATCCGCTGTTCATGTCGTCGATCCGCACCTTCAGGCGCTTGCGCACCAACGAGTTTGCGCTCGCCGAACCTTACAAAATCAAGATCATTCGCGCCGATGCGAATACGCGCATCGCTGACTTGGCGAAAGCTTCGCCGATCAAGGAATACGCGGCGGACCTGCTGCGGCTCATGAACGACCTCTACCCGAACAAGGAGCCGCAGCCGGGCCAGTTGCTCAAGATCGTCGTCGAATAATCGGACGACCGTGGCTCGTTTTTGGGCATCGCGGCGGCTTGATTCGGTCGCGGTGTCGTGTAAGTCTGCGCGTCCCGTTTGCACCTGCAAAAAAGCTGCAGTCCGTAATTGGATCAGATCGAGACCCGCCCATGTCCGAAAAAAAGTTCGAACTGACGAATCTTGCTACCGGTAAAAAATCGATCGCCGAAGTGCGCAGCGGCACCCTAGGCGCGGACGTGCTCAATATTGCGAGTCTCGCGAAAGATCACGGGATGTACTCGTTCGACCCGGGCTTCATGGCGACGGCGTCCTGCGAGAGCAAGATTACGTTCATCGACGGCGACGCAGGGGTGCTGCTCTATCGCGGAATCCCGGTCGAGCAGCTGGCCGAGAAGAGCAACTTTCTCGAAGTCGCTTACCTCCTGATCAATGGCGAGCTCCCGACCGCGGCCCAGCTCGCCGAATTCACGCACGCGATTCAGTACCACACGATGATCAACGAATCGCTGCTG
>CALEKY010000095.1 GCA_937902995.1 uncultured Sinobacteraceae bacterium | reverse complement strand
TCGCGCAAGTGGCGCCGTTGATCGAGAGTGTGCCGCCCAAGACTTACGGCGGCACCGAGCGCATCGTCTCCTATCTGACCGAAGAGCTGGTGCGCCAAGGCCATCAAGTCACGTTGTTCGCGAGCGCGGATTCGCAAACGAGCGCACAACTCATTCCGATCGTGCCTCGTGCGCTGCGCCTGGACCCGAGCGTCAAGGACTACGCGCCCTACTCCGTGCTGGCGCTCGAGAGATTGCGGCAATACGCCGAGGCGTTCGACGTGATCCACTTTCACACGGACTTCGTGCATCTGCCGCTCGCACGCGCGCTGATGCCGCAGCGAACCCTCACGACGATGCACGGACGGCTCGACCTGCCTGACTACCGACCGCTGTTTGCGGAGTTCTCCGACACGCCGCTCGTTTCGATTTCGAATCAGCAGCGTCAACCGCTCGCAGACTGTAATTGGATCGGTACCGTCTACCACGGCTTGCCGCCGAGCGTGTGCAAGTTCACGTCGCAACCGCGCGGCGACTACCTTGCATTCCTCGGCCGCATCTCCCCGGAGAAACGGCCGGACCGCGCCATCGAGATCGCCGCCCGCGCCGGCATGCGCTTGAAGATCGCCGCCAAGGTCGACGCCGCCGACGAGACATACTTCCGCTCGCACATCGAGCCGCTGCTCTCGCAACCGCACGTCGAGTTCATCGGCGAGATCGACGAAGCGCAGAAACCGGAATTCCTCGGCAACGCGCTTGCCTTGCTGTTCCCGATCGACTGGCCGGAGCCCTTCGGTCTCGTCATGATCGAGGCGATGTCGTGCGGAACTCCGTGCATCGCTTGGCGCGCAGGCTCGGTTCCCGAGATCATCGATCACGGCATCACCGGTTTCATCGTCGACAGCATCGAAGATGCCGTACACGCAGTGCGACGTGCCGGCATGCTCAATCGCACTGCGATCCGTACGCGGTTCGAGCAGCGCTTCTCCGCAGAACGGATGGCGCGCGACTACGTACAGATCTACGCTCGACTCATCGAAGAGAGACGCAAAGCCGCATGAGGATGTCGCATGGACCTGCAGGCTGCGACCGCATCGGAGGCTGAACCGACACCTGGGGTCTACATCGCCGCGAACGCGTCGCTGGCGATGCTTCGGCCGCGCACGCTGAAGCACGGCGACACGTTCGCGCTCTTCGATCAATTCGGCGACATACGCGCCGGACAAGGCCGCCCGGACGGCCTCTACCACAACGACACACGCTTTCTGTCGAAGCTGCGTCTGACGATCGACGGGCAGCCGCCGCTCCTGCTCAGCTCGACCGTGCAGAGCAACAACGCGGTCCTCGACGTCGACGTGACGAACTCCGACCTCATTCGCGGCGACGCCATCGTGACGCCGAAGGACACGTTCCACCTGGCTCGGATGAAATTCCTGTGGGACGCGAGCTGCTACGAAATGCTCGCGATCCGCAATTTCGACGAGCGACCGCGGCAAGTGCGCGTCGCGCTCGAATTCGATGCCGATTTCGTCGATCTGTTCGAAGTACGGGGCTTTACGCGCACGAAGCGCGGCAGCATAGACGCACGCATCGTCGCGCCCGACCACGTGCGCTTCGACTATCGCTCGCTCGACGGGCTTGCGCGGGCCACGCAACTTCTGTTCGAGCCCGCGCCTTCGAAGCTGAACACGCATTCGGCCGAATTCGAGCTCACGCTGCAACCAGGCGAACGCCGTGCGATCGCCGTGACGGTTCATTGCACGATCGATGGACAGCAACACGAGCGCCGCTTTCGACTGGCCATGCGCAGGGCACGCCGATCCTTGCGGGAATCGGTCATGCGCGCTGCGGCAATCGAAACGTCGAACACTGTCGCCAACGAAGTGCTCTGTCGCTCGATGGCCGATCTCAACATGCTCGTCACCGACACCGAGCACGGTCCTTATCCGTACGCCGGCGTGCCTTGGTATTCGACGGCATTCGGCCGGGACGGATTGATCACTGCGCTGCAAATCTTGTGGGTCTACCCGTCGCTCGCCCGCGGCGTCCTGAAATATCTCGCCGCGCATCAGGCGACGCACGAAGATCCGCTCCACGATGCGGAGCCCGGCAAGATCCTGCACGAAACGCGCGAGTGCGAGCTCGCGCGTCTCGGCGAAGTTCCGTTCGGGCGCTACTACGGCTCCATCGATTCGACGCCGCTGTACGTCGTGCTCGCAGGCTTGTATTGGCAATACACCGCAGATCGATCCACGCTCGAATCCATCTGGCCGAACATCAAGGCTGCCCTCGCCTGGATCGACAGATACGGCGACAGCGACCGCGACGGCTTCGTCGAATACCGGCGCCGCAGCGACGGCGGCCTCGCGAATCAAGGCTGGAAGGATTCGAGCGATTCGGTGTTCCACGAAGACGGCCGGCTCGCAGAGCCCTCGATTGCGCTGTGCGAAGTGCAAGGCTACGTGTACATGGCCCGTCAACTCGGTGCACAGATCGCTCGCGCTCTCGGCGAACATGCGCTTGCCAGCCAGCTCGAAGGACAAGCGCAGGAGCTGCGCGAGAAGTTCGAAGCGACCTTCTGGGACGATGCGCTCGGCACCTACGTGCTCGCGCTCGATGGCGAGAAACGGCCGTGTCGAGTTCGCACTTCGAATGCGGGACAAGTGCTGTTCTCGCGCATCGCAGACCCGGCGCGCGCTGCACGTGTCGTGAGCAGCCTGATGAGCCGCGAATTCTTCACCGGCTGGGGCATTCGCACCGTCGGCATGCGCGAGCGCCGTTTCAATCCGACCTCGTATCACAACGGCTCGATCTGGCCGCACGACAACGCGCTCATCGCCCTCGGCTTTGCCGCCTACGGCTTTTCGGCCGAAGTGAACACGCTCACGACCGCGCTGTTCGATGCCGCCGCGCACATGGATTTGCGGCGCTTGCCTGAGCTGTTCTGCGGCACGCGCCGCCGACGCGACAAAGGCCCGGTCCTGTATCCGATTGCCTGCTCGCCGCAGGCGTGGGCCGCCGCAACGCCTTTCGCTCTGTTGCAAGCGTGCCTCGGACTCGAAATCGATGCCGGACAGCGCATCGTCCGGCTGCGACATCCACGTTTACCGGAATTCCTGGATTGGGTGCGCGTCAGCAATCTGCGCGTCGGTCAGAACGCAAGCGTCGATCTACTGCTGCGCCGGCACAAAGGCGACGTCGCGGTCAACGTGCTCAAGCGGAGCGGCGGAGCGGCGGTGGTTGTTCGCCTGTAGGCTGGGAAAGGGAAAGGGAAAGGGGAAAAGGGAAGAAGGAAAGGCGCGCGTCCGCGCGCGACTATTGCTGTCGCCCGTCCTGTCGCCTGTAGCCTCGTCAAAACTTCACATGCCCCGCCATCTCAAGCCGACGCGTGCCGGCTACAGTTCTGCGCAGCTTGGACGAAGGGCTTGGGCATGAGTCAGCGAGATCTCGGTGCGAGACGCGAACGCATTGCTTCCTCCAGCCTACGGTCTACAGCCTACAGTCTGATCGCAGTCGCGATCCTGCAGCTTGCCGTCGCTGCACCGAACGATCCGATCGAAGCTGCGATTGCCAGCGAGGAGCGCATGCCGGGCGATCGGATCGAGGACACGTGGCGCAAGCCCGCCGAGATCCTGCGTTTCCTCGAAGTGGCACCGGGACACGATGTGCTCGATTTCTATGCAGGGCCCGGTTACTACAGCGAGCTGCTATCACGCATCGTGGGGCCGACAGGCAGCGTGATCGTCTACAACAACGAGCTGTACAACCAGGCTGCGAACCATGAGCTGCTGATGCGGCTCGGGAGAAAGCGTCTGCCGAACACGCGCCGTCTGAATGCGCCGAGCAACTACATTCCGCTCGAGCCGGCGTCGCTCGACCGTGTGCTCTTCATGCTCGTCTACCACGATCTGTACTGGCTGCCGCGCGGCTCGCCCGAACCCTTGGGCGATCCCGCCAAAGTGCTCGCCATTCTGCATACCGCATTACGCGAAGACGGTCTCGTGGTCGTCGTGGACCACATTGCACGCGAGACTCCGCGCGAAAACACGAAGGCCGTGGCCAGCCGGCTCCACCGCATCGACCCGAGGATCGTACGGGAGGATTTCGAGCGCGCGGGTTTCGAATTCGTCGGGGAAAGCGCTGCCCTGCGCCACGAGGACGACCCTCTCGACACGTCCGTGTTCGATCCCAGGGTCCGTCATCGCACCGATCAGTTCATCTACAAGTTCCGAAAGCGCTGAGCGCCGAATGCCGGCGGAGACAGCTCGCGCATGCCTCGGCTGCGCCTTGTGGCGCTGTTCTTGCGCGGCTTTGGGCGCCATGTATAGTGACGCCCGGCTCCAGGATTCGACCTGTCAGATCAGGGGTCGCCTGCCGTAGCGGTCGAACCGCCGACGATTGCGACCGCCGCCGGCGTTCAAATTTGGCGGCGTGCGGTTTACAGTCCGGCACACAGCCGAGGTACAGGTCGCGTTAAGTTTCGCGATCTACCATGCGACGCTCGTCGGTGCGAACCATCTTGTAGAACGCACACCGTCGCACAGCTCACATGTACTTGGGAGGCGGACTTGTCCTTTCGATTCTCTAAGGCGCACCGCGGACTCGGTGCGATCGCATTCGCGTTCTTGTGCGCATGCTCGAGCAGCGGCGACAACGACGGCCGCCAATTCCAGCTCTCGACGCAGACGCTTGAATTCAGCGTCGCCTCACCCGATGCCGAAAGGCCGGCCCCACAAGTCGTCACGGCAACATTTGGCGCAGGCGTGACGAACATTGCCGCCATACATACCGGTCCGGCAGTCGAGCGAGTCGATGTGACGCTGTCCGGTTCGTCGGCCGAGATTTCAGTCGTTCCCGCGAACCCGAGCGACATCGGTTCAGGACGATTCACGAGCGCGATCGCAGTGACGACGTACGTGTGTGCCGATCCCGGATGCACTCGGCTTGCGGCCGGCGAGACGCACACGATCCGGGTGAATTATCAGATCTCTCCCGTCGTCAATGACGTCGCACCGAACGTTGCAGTCGCGGGAACACCGGCGTCGGCGATCATTCGCGGCGTGGGATTCGAAGGCTTTGCGATCGACGGTGTGAGCGCCGGCAACACGGCGGCCAGCACGTTCTCCGTCGTCAGCAGCACGGAAATACGTGCAACGTTCCCGGAGCTCGCCGCAGGTACGTATCCCATCAACATTACGGCGTCTGCTCATGAAGGCCCCGTGCCGACCTCCGCAACATTGACGGTCGTCGACGCCATCACTCATGCACCTGCAACGCTCGCATGGCCGAACACCGTCACCGCCATTCACGCGCTCGAATACGATGCGCTGCACTCCGCATTGGTGGCTGCGACCGATGCACAAGGCGGACAGATCGTGCGGTTTGCGTTCGAGAACAACGTTTGGCAACCGCCGACGAGCGCAACGATCGCCGGCCTCAGAGACGTGGCGCTGACGACCAACGGGTCGCAGCTCATCGCGATCTCGACGAGCGACATCATTCCGGTCGATCCGGTCGCCCTCACGCTCGGCACACCGGTACCCGCGCCCGATCTGCCCGAGAACAGTTTCCTGAAATCGCTCGCATTCCAGAACACGAACGTCGCCCTCATTACGACGGGCATCGGCGAGAACACGACCACGCCGCTGTACTCGTACGTGCCGCGCACAGGCGCTGTCAATCGGCTACAGGTCAATCTCAACAACGCCGTCGCCGCAGGCGTGGCGAGCGGCGCCATCGTGACGCTGATTCAAGGACATCCGTCGCTCGAGACGCCGCCGGCGGTTTTCCTCGCGAACGCTTCGAACGGCACGATCAGCGCCGCGGGAATCACCGCGAATTACAACGGAATCGCACCCGCATTCGATCTGAATGCATCGCGCGTGGTCCTGAACGGCTTACGCGTCTACAACTCGTCGTTCGGCTTGCTCGGCACGCTTCCGGAGACGACGGCCGCCGTCGCACTGCACCCGGACGGCAAACGCGCCTACACCTACGACACGGAGGCGAATGCATTGCTCGTGTTCGACATTTCGGAGGCGCAGGAAGACGGCGAGGAATACGCGCCGATCGGTGCGCCGGTGCCGCTCGTCGCTTCGCCGGGCAGCAACGTCGTCATGACGATCTCGCTCGACGGAAACACGCTGTTCATCGCCGGCACGGCGCAGCTCGTCGTGCAGCCAACACCTGCTTCGTGAGACCTGCCATGAACTTCAACAGGACTGCGATCGGCGCGCTCGCCGTTTGTCTGCTCGGCAGCAATGCGTTCGCACAAGAGCGCGCAGTCGAGCGGACGCATTTCCAACTCGGGGTCGCGAGTGTCGAAACGGATACGTCCAACAGTACTTCGAGCGGCGCGATCGGCGCCGATCTCTTCGCCACCTTGCCGCTCGGCCGTTTCCTCGGCGTCACACTGGGTGGAGGTTATGAGCGATCGCGCATACGCACACGCGATGTCCTCGAGGACGAATCGGGACAACTCGCCGGTAGCCGTCCTGCATGCACCTTCGACAGCCTCACCGGAACGGCATCGCTGTTCGTGCGCATACCGTCGCTCGGACGCGTGTCCGCCGGATACGACATCGGCGAGCTTTCGGCGGACTGCGATGGTGTTGCGCTGTTTCCGCTATCCGGCAAGGACGAACAGGCCTCGGACGGCTATCACTTCGCTGCCGAGGTCTATCTGGGCAACTTCACGATCGGTGCCAATTACGTCTCGACTCAATTCGAAAACGGACCCGAATCGGAAGCGACCACGGTATCGGCGAGCTGGTATCCGCTCGACAGCTTGAAGCTCGAGCTGTTCGGCAACGATCTGTACGACGAGGATACGTACGGACTGCGTATCGAGCATCAGCCGGAAATCTTCGGCGACGGCCTCGGCGTTCACTTGTCGTTCGCCACGACCGACGCCACGCCTTCGATCAAGACTTGGGAGCTCGGCATCGCGTACTACTTCGGCCGTCGAGTTGCTTTGAAGACGCGCGACCGGCAGTACAGATAAGAGCGGATGGCGCCGGCGCGGACATGCCGGCACGATGAGCTGATCGTCGTTGCAGATCCTGCCGCCAGATGAGCTCACAGCCAGATCCTTACGATCTCGAACGCTTCGTCAGCGCACAGGATCCCGTTTACGACCGCGTGTGCGCCGAGCTGCGCGCAGGCGAGAAACGCAGCCACTGGATGTGGTTCATTTTTCCGCAGCTTCAGGGTCTCGGCTCTAGTCCGATGGCACGCAAGTACGCCATCTCGTCGCTCGACGAAGCCCGCGCCTATTTGGCTCATCCAGTGCTCGGACCTCGATTGAAGGAGTGCACAGCGCTCGTTCAAGCGATCGAAGGACGCACGCTCGAGCAGATTTTCTACGAGCCCGACAACTTCAAGTTCTGCTCGTGCATGACGCTCTTCGCCAAAGCCGCCGACGATCCGTCGCCGTTTCTGGCCGCACTTGAGAAATACAACCAGGGGCGGATGGACGGGAAGACGGTGCAGCTGTTGGCGGAATAGGGAAAAGGGAACAGGGAAAGGAAGAAAACCGTTCCCTCTCCCCTCGCGGGATAGGGTTAGGGTGAGGGGGCTACTCGCCCGCACGAATCACGAGTCACGGATCACGAATTGCGTAGCCTGTAACAATTCCGCCCGCGCGCACGTCTACTGACTGTTGCCCGTAGCCTGTCGCCTGTAGCCTCAAAATGGACTCCCTCCTCGAACCGCTCCTCAGCATCGCACTCGGGCTCGGGCTCGCTGCAGCGGCAGGCTTTCGTGTGTTCGTGCCGTTACTGTTCGCGGGGCTTGCTGCGCGCGTAGGTTGGCTCGAGTTGTATGACACCTTCGCATGGCTCGGGACGACGCCGGCGCTCATCATACTCGGTGCCGCAGCCGTCTTCGAAACGCTCGCTTATTACGTTCCTGGTGTGGATCACTTTCTCGATGCGATTGCCGGACCCGTTGCGGTCATCGCCGGCGTGATCGCAAGCGCCTCCGTGATGACGGACATCCAACCGATCTTGATGTGGCCGCTCGCAGTGATTGCCGGCGGCGGCGCAGCCGGCCTCACGAAAGCCGGTAGCGCACTGATACGCGCGAAAACCGGCATTGCAACTGCCGGCCTCGGCAATCCTGTCGTAAGCACCGCAGAAACAGCGAGCGCTGCAGGTCTATCGCTCCTCGCGATCCTCGTACCGATCTTGGCGCTCGCAGTCGTGATCCTTCTCGCCGTGCGGGCTGCCCGCCGCGCGCTGCGAGCGCGTAGCGCGAGCTAAGGGAAAAGGGAAAAGGGAATAAGGGAATGAGGGAAGAAGGGAAGCGGGTGCGTTCGCGCGATTATTACCCCTCGCTTCGCTGCGCTACGCAAGGAAGGAGCGTCGGCGCGCACACGAATCACGGACCGACGACTCTACTCACCACTTACCAATCACGAACACCATCGAGTCACGAATCGCGGATCACGCTTGCTTGCGCCAGCAACTCCTCGACCTCCCGCAAATCTGCCGGTTTGACGAGGTGTCGGTCGAACCCGGCCGCGCGCGATCGTTCGCGATCCTCGGTCTGCCCCCAACCCGTCAGCGCAACGATCGTCATGTCGCGACCGAATGGAGAAGCGCGTAATCGCCGGCACACTTCGTAGCCGTCGAGCAACGGCATGCCGATATCGAGCAATGCCACGTCCGGCTCGAGCTCTTGCGCAATTCGTAACGCCTCTTCGCCGTCGAACGCCGTACGCACCTCGTGGCCGTTCATCTTGAGGAGCATGGCGAGGCTGGCGGCGGCGTCTGCGTTGTCGTCCGCGACCAGTATTCGTAACGGCTCGACTGTACCGGCCGTTGCGACTTGCTCCTCAGTGGAGGACGCGACGACGCCCGCAGCGCACAAGGGCAATCGCACGGTGAATTGGCTTCCGGTCCCGAGACCTTCGCTGTGCGCTTCGAGCGTTCCACCATGCATCTCGACCAGTCGTTTCGCGATGCTGAGGCCGATCCCCAAGCCCCCTTGTGCCTGTTGCATCATGTGGTTGGCTTGCGTGAACAATTCGAAGACGCGCGGCAACACCTCCCGCGGGATACCGATGCCGTTATCGCGCACGACGACGCTCACTCGATCGCCGTCGGTGCGCGCAACCAACCAAATGCGGCCGCCAGGATTGGTGTACTTCGCGGCATTGTTCAGCAGATTGCCGAACACTTGCGCGAGCCGCAGCGGGTCGCCGTCGACAATGAGCGGCCGCTGTGGGACCTCGATCGTGATCTCGTGCCCGGCCGCGTCGATCAGCGGCTTGCTCATCTCGACGGCCGTCTGCAGAACGACCGACAGATCCGTCAGCTCGCGATTGAGCTGGATCTTGCCGCTCGTAATCCGGCTGACCTCCAGCAAGTCGTCGATGAGGCGCACGAGTTGATGAAGCTGGCGGTCCATCATGCTGCGCGCGCGTTCGGCAACCTCGGCGTTCGGGGCCAACCGCAGGATCTCCAAGCCGTTGCGGATCGGTGCGAGCGGATTGCGTAACTCGTGCGCGAGCGTTGCCAGGAATTCGTTCTTGCGCCGATCTGCCTCGCGTAGCTCCTCTTCGACCTGCTTGATCCGCGTAATGTCGATGCTGATGCCGCGCATTCGCGTCGCACGACCTCGCGCATCGCGCTCCACGTGCCCGGAAGCATGAATCCAACGCACGCCGCGAGAGGGATGCACGATACGGAACTCGCGATGGAACTCGTTCGTACCGGGTTTCAAGCGACCCGAGAAATCCGTGAGCATGTGCTCGCGATCCTCAGGGTGAAGTCTTTCTCCCCAAATTTTGCGCGAAGGCTCCACCGAGCGGTCGTAACCGTACAGATCGCGAAACTCGTCGCTCCAGAACGTCTCGCCGGTCAGCAGGTTGATCTCCCAGACGCCGGCATTCGCAGCTCGCAGCGCCAATCGCAACCGATCGTCGCTTTCGCGCAGCGCAAGCTCCATCCGTTTGCGGTCATCGATATCGACGGTCGCACCGACCATCCGTACCGCGCGTCCGTCATTGCGGCGAATGACCTGCGCAGTCACGTAAATCCAGACCACTTCGCCGTCCGTCCGCAGCGTCCGAAACTCCGCTTCGTAACGAGGTTGACCGCTACGCAATGCCGCGACGATGCCTCCTTGCACGGTTTCGCGGTCTTCAGGGTAGATCAGCTGTGCGAGTGCGGAGGCCGGCATCTCGCCGAAGATGCCCTGCTCGATGCCGTGAATTGCATAGAGCGCGCCGGTCCAGGTGACGCGGTCTCGCTCGATATCCCAATCCCACACCCCGACCTTGCCGGCTTCCGTCGCAAGGCGCAGTCGCTCTTCGATCAGTCGCCAGCGTTCCTCCGCCTCGCGATGCGCCTTCGTATCGAACACGCGTGCGAAGCCGCGTCGAAGTGCGGCGCCGAGCTTTCCGAGTATCTTTGCCATGTTCCCCGCGAAATCGTCGACGCGCGACTCGCGCGCTTGAGTCTGCTGGAGCGGCACGAAAGCGGCGCACGGGGTATCGGCGGCAACTCCATGGCAGGGCGGCGGGTCCCTCCCCCTCCTCAAACCCCGGCAGCCCTCGACGAAACAATCGCGCAAGAGGGGGGTTCGCATCCATCGTGGCATTTCCACGAGGGTCGGCTTGTTGCAGCGCCATGAGTGCCGATAAAGCTCGCTTCCGCGGGCGCGCGAGGATCGAGGTTCTAGGCGAGACAGCTCCCGCTGCGGTTGCATACAATGAGAACTGCGTCTCACTGGCCGCTGAATATGTCTTATAGATTCCCCGCCGACCTGGATTGCTCGACACACGCATGCGCCAGCTCGTCGACTTGCTGAACAACGATACGGGGTATGTGCGGATCTTCGCGGACCACACGGGGTTCGGTTACGAGCGCGCCACGTACCAACCGTGCGAGATCGGCGATCTGTTCGATCGCATGAGCGGTTATCCCACCATCGCCAAGGCGCGCGAAGCTGCACAGTTACAGCTCCAAACCCCGCTCGGACCCGAGCGCGCGCGTCGCCGACGCCGCTCGCCGGGCCGATAGATCTATCTGCCGCTCAATTCATATGCCGGCGCGCACCCGCGCCACCGCGATGACACATCCGAGATTTCCTGACGAGCGTCACATATTGCGACGCAGTCCGTTTCGTTGCCGGGATGCGCGTGCAACGATCGCACCCGACTTCACTTAAGTCTCGACGACCATGAGCTCACCGAACTCACCCGATCCGTTCGAAGTGGAAGTGGAAATCGATCTGACGGGCGAGACGCTGCTCCAAACCGAAGAGCAGCGCCGAGCGGTGCGCCACGAAACAGCATCGTCGCTCATCGGTACCGTGGAGTTCCGCGACAAGCGCCTTCCTGTGCGCATCAACGATCTGTCGCTTTCGGGTGCGGGCGTCACGCTCGATTCGCGCCTGCCGTTCAACCAGGAATGCAAGCTCACGATCCAGTTGTCGGTCTGCGGGTCCGACTACGAGCTCGCGATTCAGTGCCGCGTTCGCCACTGCGATGCCGTCAACAGCAAGACCTATCACGCCGGTCTGCAATTCATCGATATGCCGCAATCGACGCGGGACACCCTCTCGCTTCTGACGACCGGACGCTGATCGCCGACCGGCCGCCGTTTCGGTCGCGATCCGACGAGTTCAGCAACAGTCCCCGGCGCTGGCTGCGCCAAATCTTTGCGATGACCGGCCGAGCACCAAGCTCGCGCAGGCCCCGGCCGTGGACGCCTCAACTGTAAATTCTGCTAGGCTGACGACTTGCGGGACATGGCACCGGCCCGAAGGGAGTGGTCATGAAATACGCAAAGCGCGTCGCCATTTCGCTCGTCTGCTCGCTGATCGCAACAAGCCCTCTCGCGCAAGACACGCACGATCATGCAGCACATCCTGCAACGCAACTGACAGAAGAAAACATCGGCGTCGCCCGCTTCGAAACCTCCTGTGCCGCGGAGGTGACGGAAACTTTCAATCGCGCCGTCTCGCTGCTGCATTCGTTCTGGTTTCCCGAAGCCCGCGCAGCGTTCGAGCGAGTGCTGAGCACCGATCCGCAGTGTGCGATCGCCTATTGGGGCATTGCCCTCACGCATTGGGGTAATCCGTTTGCGGGCCTGCGTTCCCAACAGCTCATTGCGCTCGGCCAGGCGGCGCTCGAGAAAGGCATGCGCACAGGCCAGCCGACCGAGCGCGAGCGAGCGTATCTCGCCGCCGTCGCCCGCCTCTTCGCTAGCGCCGATCCGAGCACGCAGCGCGCACGCATCCTCGAATATGAAGCCGCGATGGAGGCGCTCGCAGCCGCCTATCCGAACGACGTGGAAGCGCGGATCTTCTGGGCGCTCGCCATTTCGCAGGCGGCTGAGCCGGAAGACAAGACGTTCGTCCGGCAATTGAAAGCCGGCGCGATTCTCGAACCGTTGTTCGAGCGGATGCCGAAACATCCGGGCCTCGCTCACTACATCATCCATGCGTACGATGTGCCGCCGCTTGCAGAGAGAGCGTTGCCCGCGGCACGCGCCTACGCGGACATTGCACCTGCCGTGCCGCATGCGTTGCACATGCCGTCGCACACGTTCACGCGCGTGGGGATGTGGCGCGAATCCGTGGCAACGAATCGCAGATCGGCGGAAACGGCGGAACGTACCAAGGAACCCGGCGCCGTATTGCACGCGCTCGATTACATGGCTTACGCCTATCTGCAGATGGGCATGGACGCCGAGGCCAAGGAAGTGGTCGAGCGTGCGAACCGGCTCGTCTCTACCGGGGCGAATCCATTCGCGCTCGCAGCGATCCCCGCGCGCTACGCACTGGAACGCCGGCAATGGAAAGATGCGGCAAACCTGTCGATACCGGGCTTTTCCGCGCCGCCATACGTCGAAGCGATGACGCGTTTCGCGCGCGCAGTCGGTGCCGCGCGCTCGGGAAATCCGCAGGCTGCCGCACCCGAGATCGACCGCCTGCAGGCGCTTCGCGACCGCGCGCTCGCGATGCAAGACGCCTACTGGGCCGAGATCATCGACATCCAACGCCGCGGCGCCATCGCGTGGGTGCAATTCGCCGAAGGAAAGATTCCGGAAGCGCTCGAAACGATGCGCGCCGCCGCGGACGCTGAAGATGCCACCGAAAAGTCTGCGATTACTCCCGGGCCGCTGGCGCCGGCTCGCGAGATGCTCGGCTTCATGCTGTTCGAATCAGGAAGGTTCGAAGAGGCACTTGCCGCTTTCGATAGCACCATTGCGAAAGAACCGAACCGCTTTCTCGCGCTCTACGGCGCCGGACGCACCGCCGAGCGGCTGCTGCGGACCGATCTTGCGCGCAAGTACTATCGCCAGATCGCGGCGATCTGTGCCGATGCGTCAGGAGATCGGCCCGAGCTCGCTCATGCGCGCCGCATGGCGACTTGAGCGCGCCGGACGCTAGGACAATTGAAACGCCGGAGATTCGGGCGAGCCCGCTAGCCGGCCGCGCCGTCCTCCGGCAAGGGCAACGTCAAGAAAAAACACGCGCCCTTCTCCGGCTCGCTCTCGGCCCAGATGCGCCCGCCGTGCCGCTCGACGATCCGGCGCACGATCGACAAACCGACACCCGTGCCTTCGAACTCCGACTGCGAGTGCAAGCGCTGGAAGACGCCGAACAGCTTGCTGGCGTAGCGCATATCGAAGCCCGCGCCGTTATCTCGCACGAACAGCACGACCTCATCCTCGGATTCGGCATCCGTCGTGCCAAGCTCGATCACCGCCGGCGATCGGTTGCGGGTGAACTTGAAGGCGTTCGATAGCAAATTCGTCAGCGCGAGCTCGAGCAATGCGGCATCCGCATCGCAGCGCGGAAGCTTGCCGATGCGTAGCTCGATCGGGCGTCCGGCATTCTCCGCCTGAAGTTCCGACAACACTTTCTGCACGATTTGCTCGAGATCGACTGGACGCTTGACCAAAGGCTGACGGCTGCAGCGGGAAAACCGGAGCAGATCTTCGATCATGCGATCCATGCGCACCGCGCCGCTCACGACGCGATCGAGCAACGCTCGTCCTTCAGGCGGCACGTGTTGGCCGTAATCCTCGAGAAACATCTCGCAGAATCCGCTCACGGTGCGCAATGGTGCACGCAAATCGTGGGAGACCGTCCAGGAGAATGCTTCGAGATCGCCGTTCGCCGCCTCGAGCTCAGCGATATACGCCCGCTCGCGTCTCACCAATGCGGCGTTCTCGACGCGCAGACGCCGAATCTCCAGGGCCCGCTCGATGACGGGCAACACCGTGGAGAGTTTGAACGGCTTCAAGATGTAGTCGAGCGCGCCGCTACGCATGGCATTGACGGCAGAATCGATCGTGCCATGACCGGTCATCAGGATGGCGACGATGTCCGGATCGATTTCGGTCGCAGCCTTGAGCAACGCAATGCCGTCCATTTCCGGCATCATGAGATCCGTCAGCAGCAAATCGAACTCGCTAGGACGCAAAGCATCGAGCGCTCTCTTCGCCGAGGTGTAACCGGTCGTTCGATAACCTTCACGTTCGAGCGTGTCGCACAGCGCCTTCATCTGCTGCGCCTCGTCGTCGACGATGAGCAATCGTGCGCGCAGCTCGGCATTCATTCGACAAGCTCCCTGATGGCAAGGCGCACTTCGTGCAGCCGCGGCGGCTTGCTGAGGACGCGATCGACGTTCGGCGGAATGTCGTTCTCGGTCAGCATGCGCTGCCCCCAACCCGTCAACAGCACAACGGGTGTGCTCGGCGAAAGACGCTTGATCTCGTCCGCCACTTTACGGCCGTCGACCCGCGGCATGCCGAGATCGGTGAACACCAGCGCGAACGCGTTGGCCGTGCCGAATGCTGCCGTAAACGTATCGATGCCTGCTTGTCCGCTGTTCGCAGCGACCGTCGTATGTCCATCCGCCTCGAGCGCATCCTGCATCGCTTTGATGATCGTCGGATCGTCGTCGATCAACAGCACTCGCAAACGCCGTTTGGGCAACGCCGCCGTCGGCAAGCGCATGGTCTCGTGGAGCGACTGCTCGTAACCCGGGAAGATGAGTCGAACCGTCGTACCTTGGCCCGGAGCGCTCTCGATCTCGAGCTCGCCGCGATGACGCTGAACCATGCCGTAAACCATGGCGAGGCCTAGGCCGGTGCCGCGCTCGCCCTTCGTCGTGAAGAACGGCTCGAGACAACGTCGCCGTGTCTCCTCGTCCATGCCGACACCGGTATCGATCACTTCGATTTTCGCGAGCCGCTCGCCGGACGCAGCTTCCAGAGCACTCGTACGGATCGTCAACGTACCGCCATCCGCCATGGCATCGGCGGCATTGAGCACGAGATTCGTCAGTGCGTCCCTGATCTCGCCTTCTGCGCCCATGATCTCCGGCAGCTCCCGATCGAGCTCTTTGTTCAGCTCGATCACGGCACCGCGCTGCTGAGGCACATCCAACCATCGGGCGCGCGTCAACTCGAGAACTTGCTCCACCATCCGGTTGAGATCCACTGCCCCCAACGCGAGCTCAGGCTCGCGCTTGCGATAGAACTCGCGCATGCGTGCGACCGTGCTCGCCACGTCGTCGATCGCCCGTTGGATGACTTCGAGGGAAGATCGTGCGCGCGCGCTCAAATTCGGCTCGTGCTCGAGGAGCGACTCGGTATAGAGCGAGACCGGCGAGAGCGCATTGTTGATGTCGTGTGCGATGCCGCTCGCCATTTGTCCGAGCGCGCGCAGACGCTCCTGCTGCATCACGGCGTGCTGCGATTGGCGCAGGTCGTCGTAGGCTCGCTGCAGGGCATTGTAGAGCTGCGCCTGGTGGGCAGCGAGCGCGACGTGCTCGCTCAACTGTTTCAGGAACTCGCAATCGGCGCTCGTGAAGGCATGCGGCTCGCGGCGCGCGCTGATGAATGCGCCGAAGACATTGCTCTCCACGCTCAAGGGCGCGATCACGAGCGATCGCAAACCGCCGTCCGCGAGCCGCTGCGGAAACGGGAACGGCACATCGCGCACGTCGGGCTCGTAGACGAGCTGGCCGTGCATGCACCGAGACAGACCGTTGGGATCGATGGGCAGACTCGTGTGCTCCGTCAGTCCGAGCGTGGCCGCAAGCGGCTGGCTCGCCGCGCCGACGGCCTTAACGGTGAGCGTATCGTTCGCGCCCTCGTGCAGGCAAAAACAGCCGAAATCGATCGGTAAGTTCTCCTCGACGCTGCGTAGCACGACCTGGAAGATGCTCGGCAGATCCTGACGATCGCCGATCGCAGAAGTGATGTGCTGAAGCAGGCTCAAGCGGCCCATTTGCGCGCGCAACCGCGATTCCGAACGCTCGATCTGCGTCAGCATGTGGTTGAAGGCATCGGTGAGCGAATCGATTTCACGCGTTCTAGACCGCTCCGCGCGCACCGTGTAATCGTTGTGATCCGAAACCGCTCGCGCCTTCTCGGCCAACGCCAGAATCGGTTTCGAGATGCGCGATTGCTGCCGGTACGAGACGAAATAGGCAAGTAACGCGGATAGCGCAATCACGATGCCCGTGATCAGCCCATAGGAACGGAAACGCTCGCGGATGGCGCTCAAGTCGGATTTCAAGAACAAGGTGCCGAGCGGACGACCCGCCTCCATGACCGGCTCGAAACCGAGCACGTGCCCGTCCTCGAACCGATAACCGTTCGACTGAACGACGCGCGGCAGATCGTCGGGCGTGAGATCGTCCGGGTACGACGCGAACAAGTTCCCCGAGCTGTCGTAGAGCGCAGCGGCCACGATTGATCGATCGGCGCGAAACGCGGACAGCACTGTCTTCGCATCGCTGGGATTGTCGAAGGCCAACGCCGCCGTACTGTTGGCCGCAATCGCTTGACCGAGCGTGGACAAATGGCGGGTGGTCGATTGCCTGAAGGTCGTCAGCTCGTATGTGACGAACGCCGCGCAAGTAAACAGCAGAACCATTCCGCTCGTGAGCAGCAGCATTCTCATGAGCTGCGCACGAATCGGTACGGTTCGAGCGGTCATCTTCAGTCCCCCGTGGATCCGACGAGCTCCGCTGCGCGCAGCAGATTGGATTTGATCTTCAAGCGAGCGGCGCGCGCGGCATCCACGTCGATGCGCAGACGAATGCGGTCGTTGTCCGTGATCAGACGAATCACCTCGCCGCGCCGTACGCCGCGCACCGAATCGCTCACGGTGAGCGTGCTGTTGCGGCCCAAAGTTGTAAGAATTTCAGCGAGCCGTGCGTCCTCCGAGCGATGCAAGAACAAGATATGGCATTCGCGCGCCTCGGTAACGTTGAAAATCCTGCGCGCCAGAATCGGATGTTGACCCTGCATCTCGCCGCGTACGGCAGCATCGAGGGCCTCGCCGAAAGGATCGTGACCGAACACGCATACGACGAACGGCGCATCCGGTGCCGTAAAAGCTTCTGGCGGCCATTCGACGAAGCGCGAGAAGTGCAGCAGAAAGACCGCCTTGATCTCGTATTCGGTCGGTGCACCGACCGCTTGCCCCGTCGTCAGAACCGCGCCGAGGAGCAGAGTGCGCAGCAGTCTCAGAAACGCCATCGCACCTGACCGTAGACGTTGCGTTCGATCTCGCTGCGCGGCAGCGGATCGCCGTACTCGGGGTGCGAGTCGTGCAACAGATTGCGCCCCACCAGCGAGAGCTCGACGCGCGGAGTGACGTGCCACGACACGCGGACGTCGAGCTCCGTGTAGGAAGGCACGACCGGCTGCGGCAACGAGCCGACCCGGAACAGCTTGAAATCCAACTCGACGTCGTGCGGTAAGTCGAAGCTCGAACGCAGCAGCCAGTGGTAATCGGGATCGTTGCGCAGCGTCGGATTGTTCACGCCGACCTGATCGGTGCTGTCGCGCTCGAGCTTCAAGTGCTCGTCGAGATAGGTAAGGCCCGCCGACAGAAGCCACCAGCTCACGGGCTGATAATCGATCGATGCCTCCACACCATAGATTTCGCCTTCGATCTTGTTCTCGATCTCGACCGGAATCGCCGAGCCGCTGCGGAGCTTGTCCCAGAAATGCACGAAACCCGTGATCGAGTAGCTGATCGTCTGCCCTTCGCGCGCGCGAAAGCCGAGCTCGACGACCTTGGCGACTTCCGATTGAAAGTTCGGTCCGCCGACGACGAGAAACGGCGGATCGCCGGGGAAACGCACGTCTCGGTCGTATCGCGCGGGCGCGCGCACCGCCCGGGAAAGCGAGCCCCAAAACAAACGGTCGTCCGTCATCTGCCAGGCCACGCGCAGACTCGGTAGATACTCGACGCCCGTGTAGTCGTTGTGCTCGAACTTCAGTCCAACCGTTGTCCGCAGGTTTCTCGCAAGCTCGATTTCATCCTGAACGAACAGATTCGCCCAATGGAGCGTACGCTTCGCAGGCACGAACACGGTCGCAAAGCCGGGACCGACGTCGTCCCGACCGTAACGATAGCCGCCACCCCACAGCACATGGTGGGTCGTCCCGGGAATCGAATGCTGGAACTCGAGGTCGGCGATGCTCGCAGTCGGCTCGTAGAACAAGCGATCCTCGCGCTCCGATCGGTCGACATATGCCTGAACCTGAAGCTCGGAGCCGCCGCTCAGCGTGCGCCGCCAGCGACCCAGCAAGTTTGCACCCGCAACCTTGACTTCGGGGAACTCGATGCCAGCCACGAACCCACGATGCTCGGACCTGCCCTCATATGCATCGCCCTGCAGAGTGAAGAGCCCTTCCTCGTTTGCCCAATCCGCACGGAAACCGAACTGCACGCGGCGCCATTCGTCGGGAACGCGCGATCCGTCTGCGCGCTTCGTGTGATCGAAGCCCGCATACTTGCCGTAGAAGCGAATGGCACCGCTGCCGATGTCGGTGCCGAGTCTCAACGCAGCGCCGCGCTCGGAATCGCCGACTCTGCCGACCAACATTTCGCCCGTCGTTTCCGTCGCCGGGCGTGTGATCACATTGATCACGCCATTGACGGCATTTGCGCCCCAGAGCGTCGCGCCGGGTCCGGTGATGACCTCGATACGCTCGACGTCCTCCAGCATGACATCCTGCTGATCCCAGAAGACGCCCGAGAAAAGCGGCGTATAGATGGTGCGGCCGTCGACCAGGACGAGCAGCTTGTTGCCGATTGCGTTGTTGAAACCGCGCGCGCTGATGGCGTACTGCACCGAATCGATTCGGGCGATCTGCAGCGAGGGCGCCAGGCGAAGCGCTTCAGGCAAGGTGGTCGCACCCGATCGGCGAATCTCCTCCGCAGTGAGGACCACGATCGAGGCAGGCGCTTCGGACAGCGGCTCGCTGTGCTTCGAGACGGAGGTGACCTGAATGTCCAGTAGCTCATCGAGCGAGAGCTTCTTGAGCGCGTCTATGGACTGAGCTTGCGACTGAGCCGCGATGACGCACGACATCGCTGCGAGCACGAATTCCTTCCGTTTCATGTCGAAGCCATTGTCCTCCGGGCCCAGACGCGCAAGCGTCTGCGGACTGTCCAAGAATGCAGTGTCCGCACGCTGATGTTCGACAAGTCGCATCCCGCGACGAACCGTGGGGCCATTCAAGCACAGGAACGACGGTGCTTCCAAGCCGCCCGACCGTGCGCTTTTGTCAACGGAGCAACCAGTTTGCAATCGGGACTGTCACGAATGACAGCATAATTCCGATCCCGAGCACCGCATTGGCAAGCTCTGTATCGAGCTCGTGATCGCTTGCAAGTATGGCTGCGGAGACCATCGGTCCCATTGCCGATTCGAGCACGCCCACTGCAAGCAACTCGCCTTCCACACGCAAGGCTGCGCCAGCGCCGAATACGAGCAGCGGTGCGAGCAACAACTTCCACGCAAGCCCCGAAGCCATTGCCTGAACCTGGCGTCTATCGACGCGCAGATGAAATTGCAAACCGACGGAGAACAAAGCGAGCGGCACGAGCGTCGCGCCGATGCGCCCGAGCATTTCGTCGACGAACGCGGGCCAGGCACCGAACGCACCGACGATCACGCCGACGATCAACGCTACGAACGGCGGAAACATCAGCACTCTGCGGGCGATGCTTCCCACCGTCACGCTCTTGCCTGAATACGCTGCCGCCACGATCGTGCCGCCGACGGCAAGTGCAAGGAAGCATCCGGCTTGGTCCGCCACCAAGGCCAGCTTCAACCCCTCTTGGCCACGCAGTGCTTCGATCAAGGGAAAGCCGACGAACGACGTGTTTCCTAGACCGCAGACCAACGTGAGTGCACCGATGCGCGATGGTGGCCAATGGAACACTCGGCCCAGGAACGAACAGAAGACCCATGCGCCAACGAAGACGAACCACATCGATGCAGCAAGGAACCAAAGATCGAGCCGCAGATCGATGCTCGGCACCAGCTGCAGCACGAGTGCCGTCAGCGCAACATTGATCACCCACCAGTTCAGACTTTGTGCAAAAACGCGCGCCGGCTTGCCCAGGCGCGCGACGACCACGCCGAGCGCGAAGCACACGATGAGGAGGAGAATCGAAGACATTGTTCTTAGGCCGTAGGCTGGAGGCTGTAGTGGCGCGTGCGTCGAATCAGACTGTGGGGCTGGAGACTGTAGGCTGTGGTCGCGCGCCTCAATCTCGATACATGCGCACTCTCGCATCTAGCGCTGCATGAAGACGCGATGCACGAGCAGCGCAAGTGTAGCGGACGTACGGCGACTAATGCCGCGACGCTTCGCAAGCCGATCCGGTAGCAGAGGATGCGGAGAAAGTTTGAGTTGAGATCGCTCGAAGAGTCGAGTAGCTCCAACTTCGGTCTACGGCGAGAGCGCACCGCCCCCGAAACGAAAATCGCGCGAGTAGCCACTACTCGCGCGATTCATCCGTCTTGCGGAGAAGAGGCGCGCCGCGCCTCTCTTCTACAGCCTACAGCCTAAAGTCTACAGCCTGACTTCAGGCCGCCTTCTTGGTCGGAACCGGCGTCAGCTTCAACCGCCGATCGGGCAGCTTCGTGACTGGGCCCAGTGTCGCTTCGAGCTTTTCCAGGCGCGTCTTCACCACGGCCGCGGTCGCGCAATTCGTCGCCGCCCAAAGCGCCGCCAGCGCAGGGAGCACCGCCCATTTCCAACCAACGAGCCACCAGAGGAGGCAAGCGCACGTGGCGAGCAAACCCGCTGCACCTGCGTCGTGTTCGGCAGCAAGTGCGAAATCCTTGGACACACGGCCAAGGGCGTGCGCTTTGCGAGCCATCGAATCGAATGCCTTCATCGTTTTTCCGATCCGCTTATACAGGGGAAGTATCAGCCAGGGGCGCGGATTCTGCGATCAGAGTCCTATAGCTTGTGTGATTCAGGTCGCAAAATCCATTGCGCTTTGTGACGAGTGCCCACTTTCGCCAGACATTGTTAAATCCAGCGCGCCTCGCACTTCCGCAATGCACCAACTGCGGCGCGTATTCCGAGATTAAGTTAAGGACTCTCCTTCGCTCGGCGGTGTTTTGGTGCGAGGCTCGACGCCGCGCGGCTGCCATCCGCTCTTGTTGGAATACTCCGGGAGCACTCTTCCGACGATCGTCCCGGCGACCGTCGCTTTGCCGGCAGCAGCAAGCTCCGGCATGGTCGCGAAAAGAACGAGCTCGCCGGGCTCGACTTGCGACACCTTGTTGTCGAGCATCGCACTGAAGCACACGTGCGTCAGATCGGTTCGGGCGAGCAGCTCGTTCAATGTTCCGGTCGGAATGGACTTGTCGTCTCGATTTGCGATCTTGACGGTGCACATCCGGCCCTGCACGGCCAGGACGATCGCCAGTACCGGCTTGCCGCCATCGAGCGAGCAATCCAAATGCTCGCACGCAAATTCGAACGCTGCGGCGTTCGTTTCGAAAGTCCGCACTTCGGCCATATCAACTCCACGAGAAAAGGGTGCGCAGGGTCGCAGATGCGAGCGGCGCATCGCAAGCCGCTGCATCGACCACGCGTCGACGAGGAATGATGCGGAACAGCTCTGTTGTCGTTAGAGCTTCTCGGCAAACCAGTTTGCCATGGCTTCAACCGCCCGAGCGCGATGCTCCGGATTGGTAAAGCCGTGGTCGCCGCCTTCGATCTCGATGAACTCCGCGACGGCACCTGCCTGCTTCAATGCTTCGTAGATCGAGCGGCCGCTCGAGATCGGCACGAGCGTGTCCGCAGAACCATGAATGATGAGCGTCGGCGGGTCCGATGCATCGACGAACAGCAGCGGCGAGACATCGGCCGCGAGCTGATTGTCGAAATCGAGCGCCGGAAACCGGCGGTTCGGCCCCGTCATACGGCGAAGATCGACCGGCGGGTAATATGCCACGACGGCTTTGACCTCATTCGAAACCCGCTCGATGGGATCCTTTGCCTCGGGATTCCCTCGATCGCTCGCCAGCCCGAGCATGAGCGCCAGATGCCCGCCCGCGCTGCCGCCCCACACGCCCAACCGATTCGGGTCGATGCCGTAGCTGGCCGCGTTGCTGCGCACGTGCCGAACGGCGCGACGCACGTCCGCGACCGCATCCGGCACTTTGAACAACGGCGCAGAGCCGTGATGGACTGCAAACACTGTAATCCCGCGATCGAGCAGCCGCTGGAAAGAACCGAGCCGCTGCTCGGGCGGCTGCCACCGTGAGAACCACCCGCCCGACACCATGAACAAGACCGCCTGCCCAGTCTGGTTGCGCGGCGTGAATACGTCGTAGAACAAAGCCATGCCGTCCTTGTGGCCGTAAACGACATCCGCCGTGATCGTGACGTCCCCAGCCTGTTGGAGCGCGCCCGGCGGATTCGCAGGCGGCGCGCTCACGCACGCCTGGAGACACGCGACGACGATGAGCATCAGCAAGCAACGAGTTCTCATGCGATCCCCCACTAGCACTGCCTTCTTACTTGCGCTGCGTTGGTGCGGCAGCGGCTCTCTTGAATCGCCGGCAGTGTAGCAGCGGCAGCGTGAGGCTCGTGTTTAGAAGAATCGACGGCCCGCGGAACACCACGCGTATCCGGATTCTCGGACAGCTCGACCACACTGTGCGTGTCGACTCCCTCGATTGCTTCGCGGCGGCAAGCGCTGGTTCGGGATTGCTCTGCATAGCAGTCCCCAGGGCGATGCACGGCAAGTTCACAGATCTGCACGCAGCCTTGAGATACCGAAGCGCCGACTTCTGGCACACTGTCGGCCCGCGAAAATCAACCACCGAATCGGGGGGATCCTATGCCACGCCAGCTCGATCGCATGATCGGTTCTCTCGTCGCCACACTTGCGTGCGCGACCGCGTTTGCGCAGTCGCCGACGCCAGCAGCGGCGCGCAACGACTACAGCAAACCCGAATCCTGGCTGTGCCGTCCCGGGCGCCAGGACGCCTGCACGATCGATCTGACGACCACGATCGTCGCAGGCGACGGCACGTTGACGCGCGAAGAGTTCAAGCCGAATCCCGACGCGCCCATCGATTGTTTCTATGTGTACCCGACCGTGTCGCTCGACCAGACCGGCAACAGCGACATGCAAGCCGGACCGGAAGAGCACAGCGTCATTCGCGCGCAATTCGCGCGCTTCGGTTCGCAGTGCCGGCTCTTCGCTCCGCTCTATCGCCAGGTCACGTTGACGGCGTTGCGCGCGAACCTCACTGGCAACTCGACGATCAGCGTCGACCGTGCGCTCGGCTACAACGACGTGCTCGATGCCTGGAACTATTACTTGAAGCACGACAACAACGGCCGCGGCGTCGTGCTCATCGGCCATTCGCAAGGGTCGGGCGTGTTGACCCAATTGATCCGCAACGAGATCGACGGCAAACCGATTCAATCGCAGCTCGTGTCCGCGCTCTTGATCGGTAGCAACGTCGCCGTGCCGAAAGGCAAGGACGTGGGCGGCGCGTTCAAGAACATTCCTCTGTGCCGCTCGACCGATCAGACCGGCTGCGTCGTGTCGTATGCCTCGTTCCGGTCGAACGTCCCGCCGCCGTCGAACAGCCTGTTCGGCAGAGTCCCGGGTCAAGACATGACCGCCGCATGCGTCAATCCGGCTGCGCTCAAGGGCGGCAAAGCGGAACTGCATTCTTATCTATCGAATACGCCGGCGGCGGCGACGATGCCCGAGCCTCTGCCGTGGGTAAACCCGCCGAAGAAGATCGATACGCCGTTCGTCAGCACGCCAGGACTGCTCACGGGAGAGTGCGTGGAACGCGACGGCTTCTCGTATCTGTCCGTCCACGTCAACGCCGATCCGAACGATCCGCGCACCGACGACATCACGGGCGATGTGGTCCGCAACGGCCAAGTTGCAGCCGAGTGGGGCCTGCACCTCATCGACATGAACGTCGCGATGGGCAATCTCGTGTCGCTGGTGGGCAGCCAGGCGAAGGCGTATCTGAAAAAGTAGGCTGAAGGCTGAAGACTGAAGGCTGAAGGAAGCGCACGGTCGCGCCCTTCAGGCCGTTGGCTGTAGGAGCCGCGCAGGTGCGCGGGTCCCTGCAGGCAAATAACGACGCCGGTGCAATTGCACCGGCGTTTTTGTTTGTGCTCTAGGCACACCGGCTACGTTCGACGGTCGCACACGCGGATGCGCGTCCTGCTACAGCCTTTGGCCCAAAGCCTGCAGCCTGAGGCGGGCGCGCTTTGTACCTATAGCCGACAGCCTCCGGCCTACAGTCTATTTCTCCCCCATGGCCACGAATGAAGGGATCTCTTCCCTGCCCCCCACTCACGTGTGGGGACTGTTGAGCAAAGAGCGCGTCCTCGCGCCAAGCGGATTCAATCGTTGGCTCGTTCCGCCGGCGGCGCTCGCCATCCACCTTTCCATCGGGATGGCGTACGGCTTCAGCGTGTTCTGGCTGCCGCTATCGCGCGCCATCGGCATCGACGCGCCTGTCACGTGCGAAAACGTCGGCTTCTTCGAGCGCATCTTCTCGACGCAGTGCGATTGGCCGGTCTCGATGCTCGGCTGGACGTACACGTTGTTCTTCGTCTTTCTCGGCTCGTCGGCAGCGTTGTTCGGTCGTTGGGTCGAGCAGGCGGGTCCGCGCAAAGCCGGTTTCGTCGCTGCGTTGTGCTGGTGCGGCGGTCTGCTGATCTCGGCAGTCGGCGTTTACATCCACCAGATCTGGCTACTCTGGCTCGGTGCCGGCGTCATCGGCGGCATCGGACTCGGGCTCGGATACATCTCACCGGTATCCACGCTCATCAAATGGTTTCCGGATCATCGCGGTGTCGCGACGGGACTGGCGATCATGGGATTCGGCGGCGGCGCAATGATCGGTGCACCGCTTGCCGACCGTTTGATGAACGCGTTCGCAACCGATCAAAGCACAGGCGTTTGGCAGACGTTCGTCGTCCTGAGCGCAATCTATTTCGTCGCAATGATGCTCGGCGCGTTCGGTTATCGCTTGCCGCCGGCGGATTGGAATCCGGCCCCAGCGAGAACGCAGAAACCGCGCGCCCTGGTGACGGCCGGCCATGTGGATGCAAACACGGCGATCCGGACGCCGCAGTTCTGGCTACTCTGGGGCGTGCTTTGTTTGAACGTGAGTGCAGGCATCGGCGTCATCGGCATGGCATCGCCGATGCTGCAGGAAGTGTTCGGCGGACAGCTCATCGGCGTTCCGGCGCGCTTGGGCGAGCTCGACAATGCGCAACGCACGGAAGTAGCAACCATCGCCGCGGCGTTCGCGGGGCTCCTGTCGCTGTTCAATATTGCCGGACGCATCGTGTGGGCGTCGGCTTCGGATGTCCTCGGCAGAAAGCTCACGTATACCGTCTTCTTCCTGCTCGGCTTCTTCTTATATGTATCTGTTCCGATCGCAGGCGAGGCCGGCCGCATCGCCCTCTTCGTCGCGATCACGTGCGTCATCTTGACGATGTATGGCGGCGGCTTCTCGACGGTCCCCGCCTATCTCGCCGATTTGTTCGGTACGCAGCAGGTCGGCGCAATTCACGGCCGCTTGCTGACGGCATGGTCGGTCGCCGGCATTCTCGGGCCGGTCGTCGTGAACTACATCCGCGAGTTTCAGTTGCAACGAGGCGTCGCGCCTCACGAAGCCTACAACTTCACGATGTACGTGCTCGCCGGAATGCTGATCGTGGGCTTGATCTGCAATGCCTTGATCAAACCGGTCGATCCCAGGCATCACATGCGCGTAGAGCCCGCTCCGGCACGAGACTCGCCCGAGCTCGGCGCGGACAGTCGCCCGTCCGTCCGAAGCGCGCGGACGAGCGCGATCTCGCATCGCGTTCTTCTGATTGCAGCGTGGACGGCAATCGCGATTCCCCTCTTATGGGGCGTTTGGATCACGCTGAGCAATTCGCTCGTATTGTTTCGCTGATCGTCGCGATCAATGAAAGAACGCTTCCCAGAGGAGGCGAACGCCGACGACGATCATCAGCACATAGATCAGGATGTAGAACTTCTGTGCGTTCACGCGCCGCACCAGCCACACACCGAGAAACGTCGAAGCGATCGCGATGGGCATGAGCGCGGCGGCCGCTAGCAGGTTTTCGCGCGTGAACTGTCCGAGCGCGAAATAGGCCGGGACTTTGAGCCAATTGATGACCGCAAAGAAAACGGCTGTGGTGCCGGCCAGTACTGCGGGCGGCAATCCTTTCGGCAGCACCCACATCTGAAACGGCGGCTGCCCCGCATGTGCGATCTGCGATGTGAATCCCGCAGCGATGCCAAGCGCCGTGCCCAGAACCGGCGATGAGCGGCGCGGCGCAGGCACTCGCCCGCCGCGGGATGTCCACAACCGATAGACGGCGAAGACGATCGAGATTGCGCCGAGCGCACCGAGCACGGCCTGCGGGGAAACCTTTGCCGCCAAGAGGTAGCCGAGCACGATCCCGACGGTCGCACATGGGATCATGAGCACGAGCGTGTCGCGATCGAGATTCTTGCGAAACGCCCACACACCGACTGCATCTTGCACGAGCAGGACCGGCAACAGAATCGCGGCACCTTGAACCGGCGATACGACCAACGCAAGCAACGGCATTGCCATTGCGCCGACACCTGCGAATCCGCCCTTGGCGAGCCCCATGAGCACGACCGCCGGAACGGCAGCCAAGTAGAAGAGCGGATCGGTGAGCACGAAGACGATGGCGGAAGATGAACCGCGCCATGGTACCGCAAGTCGGTGCATCGCATGAGCGAGGAGACGCAAAGATGGTCTATCAAAGCGCGTAAGCGCTTCGGCTGGGGTGCCCGCAAGTTGCTGAAGATATTCCTCACTCAGTAAGCACGCATTCGCGTGTTCGCTCCCTCACCCGCACGCTCCGCTCTGCACACTCTCCCGCAAGGAGAGGGAAACATCGCGCGCTCCGCGTGCCCTTTGCTCCGGCCTACAGCACCGCAAAAAAACGGCAGCGCCAAGCGCTGCCGCTTCTGAGCTGCGTCCGTGCTCTCGGGCGAATCAATGGTGGTGCGCTTCTGCGCTCCACACGAAGCGCTCGCCTTCCTTCACGAATTTACCCAAGCCTGGGAATGGGAAGTGAACCGCATAGATGCGTTGTCCGCTTTGCGCGTAGGTCGCCAGCACCTCTTTGCGACTCGCTTGCGCCGTCGGTGCATCGCCGTCGAACTGGATCGTCCAATCCGGCTCCTGCACGGACACGACATAGTGATGCGCAGCATCGCCGATGTAGAGCAAGGATTCGTCGCCCGAGGAAATGAGATATCCCGAGTGACCCGGCGTGTGACCTTTGATGTCCACGGCCTTGACGACGTTCGGGATGATTTCCGCATCGGGCGCGAACGTTTCGACCTTCGGTGTAATCGCTTGAATCATTGCGTTACGGCCCGCGTCATCGCCTGCGGATGCCTGCAAAGACTCCCACTCGTTCGCCGACATGCGCACAGTCGCATTGGCAAACACGAGCCCACCGTTCGCATCGACCAACCCCCCGACGTGGTCGAAATGACCGTGCGAAATGAAAATGTCGGTGACGCTCGCCGGATCGATGCCGGCCTCGTTCATCGACGCAAGGAGCTTACCGCCAGCCTCGCCGGCGCCGGCTCCGGTACCCGTATCGAACAACAAGACCTTGTCCGCAGTCTTCACGAGTAGCGGCTGAACGCTCAACGTCAACTCGGCAGTAGGTAGCCCCGCCTCGCTCAGGAGCTTCGCGATGTCCTCCGGCGCACGATTGATGCCGAACACCTTGCCGTCGTTCGGAATCACGAACGTGGCGTCCTTCAGCGCATACGCTGTCAGCTCGCCGATCCGAAACTCATGGACATTACCGCTCTCAGCTGCGGCTGGCGTTTCGGTCGACGCAGTGGACTGCTGCTCGGCACCTCGACCGCAGGCAGCGAGCACGACAGCGGTGGCAACAACAGGCAAGAGTCGCATGTGCATGGTCTCCCCTTGGCTTCGAGTTATTCGGACCGCGCATTGTCGGACGAAAGGCCCGGGAGATCCATGCCAGAGGGCGATTTGAGTAGCAGTGCCCGATATGTACGGCGCTGCCGCCGACAGCCCAGCAACGAAAACGCACTCGCTCGATGACGAACGATATGGACAGTCGAGTCTCAGATGCGCGCCAGAGCCGTGGCGAACAGCTGGCAGAACAGCGCGCCCACGATCACCATGGCAAAGCCCCAGATCAGCATGCAATTGAACAGCTTGCGCGCGGTCGCAGCTTCGCTCACCGCCGCAACACACAGTGCACCGATCGTCGAGAGCGGCGACACGTCGACGATCGAGGAACCGACATTGATGCTGAGCGCGATGGCGAGCGGATCGCCGCCGCCGAGCTCGCGAACCAGCCCTGGGACCGTCGGCAGGAAGGCAGGCAGCACGACGCCCGAGGTACTGCTGTAGGTTGAGATCGCGCCGGTAACGAAGGCAATCACGCCGTTCACGGTGCTCGGTGTCGCAACGGTCGCGAGCAACTTGGTGAAAAGATCCATGCCGCCGCTCGTCTCGAGTATGGAAATGAGCACGGCAACACCGGTGACCATGAGAATGATGCCCCATGGCATCCTCTTGATCGCAGCGAGCTCGTCGCCGGCGCGCGCGACGATCAAGATGAGCGCCGCAGTAAAGGCGCTGAGACCGACATGCAAGCGGAAGAACACGACGCCGACCACCCATGCGGCCAGCACGACCAACGTCCAAACCTGCGCGCGATCCAAGGGCGGGACCTCAGCGTCGACCGGAGCGACCTTCCTGACTTGCGATCGCATCCAGAACAGGAAGTAAACGTACGCCATCCCCGCGACGGCAGCGTGAGCGAGAAAGTTTGCGAGCATGACGATGCCTTCGTGACCGCCGATGCCCGCCGCCTCCATGCGCGAGTTGGCAATGATGCCGACCGCGCTGATTGGCGACAGGTTGCCGGCATTGGCGCCGTTCGCAACCATGAGCGCCGTCAGAAGCGGCGGAATATCGGCACGCGCCCCGAGAACCATCGCCAGAGGAATCAGGAGCGCCACTGCTGGCACTGCGCCAGGACCGATGGCCGAGAAGAAAAATGCCAGGACGAAGAACACGATTGGAAGCACGCGCACGCTGCCGCGCGCGAGCGTGAAGGCACGGCCCGCCACCGCTTCGAAACTGCGATTGACCTCGGCGACCGCAAAAAGCAGCGTCGCGCCCACCAGCGTGAGAAACAGTCCCGCCGGAAATCCGGCAAGCACCTTGTTCGCATCGAGACCGACGACGTAGACGCCGATCAGCCATGCGGCGGCGATTGCAATCAATCCGACGTTGATGCGCGAGACCATCGAAAGGACGATGGCCGCGAGCAAGGCGATGAGAGACGCAATGGCGCCCGTCATGATGATCGGCTCAGCAGGAAATTGGGTCTCCGCTCGAGCTATGCCCGGCGGCAGCGAACGGCGTGTGCAAGAACGATGCGTGAAAGCGCCAGAACCGACTTCATCATCCCCCCTGAATTCTTCTTCGTGACAGGACCCTAACGCGCGCAGTCGGCGCGTGCAACTCTCTCGCGCAGAGGGATGAAGCGCCGCCGTTACGGCGGCGACTTCGGCAGCACCGCGAGCAGGCGGTCGATGTCTGTGGGGTCGTTGAAGATGGCGACGGACACACGGAAACGATGCCGCGATACGGTGATACGGACTTTCGCATCCGCAAGAAGCTTCGCGAGCTTGGTACGTGCATCTTTCAGCGCAAACGCGACCATCGGCGTTCGCGAGTCGGACGGCGTCAATGGCTCGTAGCCGCGGTGCCGCAGCTCCTTCTGTAACGTGTCGATCATCGGCTGTCGCCACGCTTGAATCTTCGCGACGCCGATGCGATTGAGCCAGGCCAGCGAATACTCGAGCTGCACGAGCTGCGGCCATGAGATCGTGCCCATCGCGAATCGGCCGGCTGCACTTGGTGCGTTCGTGTAGGTCGCGACGTCATCGCCCGGTTCGTCGTAGGGAAAGACGTGCGTTTGGAAGCTCGCCAGCTGGTGATAGCCCCACCAAGGCGTGCGCAGCTTCTGCTGCACTTCTTTGCGCACATAGAGAAAGCCCAGACCGAAATCGCCCATCAGCCACTTGTACGAAGAGCCGGCTGCGAAATCGACGCCAGTCGCGTGCAGGTCGATCGGTATGGCACCGGCCGCATGCACGATGTCGGCGTAGACGTAGGCACCTTGCGCATGGGCAAGATCGCAGATGCGCTTCAGATCGTGCTCGAAACCGTTGACGGTCGAGACGAGGCTGACGGCGACGAGCTTCGTGTTCTTGTCGATGGCTCGCGCCATCTCGTTCATGTCGATCCGGCCGTCGCGCGTCATGCGCAAAGTCACCACATCCATGCCCTGCTTGCGCAGCTCGCCGTAGGTGTAGAACGAGCCGAAGAAGTGCAGCACATCGGTAACGATGCGTCCGCCCGCGCGCGGCAGATCGAGCGCCTGTAACACCAGGTTCTCGCCCATCGTCGTCGACTGCACGAACGCAATCTCATCGACGTTTGCGCCAACGAGGGCGGCATACTCCTCGAGTACACGCTCCTCGACCGCGCTCATGCTGAGCGTTTCGGCAGAACCGTCGTAGGTGCGATAGCGCAAGTACCGCTCGAGCGCCGCCTTCGCGCCGAGGCTGAGCGGATGAATGGAGCCGGCATCGAGATATGCGAACGGCATCGGCGCGAATTGATTCTTCGCCGGCAGCTCGGTCGATGCAGCCGCCGCGGCTGCGCTCGCGGTCATGAGCGGCGTCAGTGCCGCCCCCGCCAACAGCTCTCGTCGCGTGAGACTCACGGCGTCCTCTTGCTGTTCGTACCGACGATGAGCGCACGAACGTCTGCCGCGAATTTCGCCAGTGCCGTTTCGTTCGTGTACGCCATGTGGCCGCCTTCGTATTGATGAAGCGAAACACGATCTCGCGGATAGCGGCTTTGCGCAACGAGATAACGCGCCGGTCCGATCGTCGTCGTCAAATCGTAAATGCCCGTACCGATCGCAAGTCGAAAGCGAGGATTCGCCTCGAATGCCTTGTCCAGCGCGGCCTGGTAGTCGTAATCGAGAAACGGGCCGCCGACCATGCCGCCGGTCGCCTCCCACTTCCAGTTGCCCGTATCCGGCGCGCTCGCGCGATATTCCTTTACATTCTTCACGCCGAGCGCCTTCTCCAAGTAAACAGCGAACAACGGTTCCTGCGAGGCAACCGCAGCAAAGAAGGGATCGGCGGCACGCTCACCCGACGCCGGCGCAGGACCGCTGTATCGCGCATCGTATTGCGCCACGATGCGGTTGCGGTCGCGTAAGAGCTCGCGCGCGAAGGCCACCTTCGTGATCTTGAGCTCGTTAGCGAAGTAGTACTCAGCAGAGATCCCGGTCAGATCCTGCAATTGCTTGGCGATGCGTTGCCGGTCGGACGCGGGCAAGTCGTTACCCTTGAGCAGCGCGTTCAAGTACTCGGTCATCCCCCATGCGTACACGTCGTCGATGAACTGCTCGATCGAGCGACCGCCGAGATCGGCTTTGCCGTGATATGCAGCGATGGCCGCGAGCGAAGGCAAATTCGTCGGGTAGCTGACGATGTTCTTCGCTCGCTGCGTCGTTTCGACGATGTTCACCGCCTGACCGAACAGGTAAACGCCCTCGAGCGGCATCGTCTTCGCCAGCCGTTCTGCGACGAGCGCAGCACGAATCGTTCCGTAGCTCTCGCCGAGCACGAATTTCGGAGCGCCTTCGCGTCCGTGCTTTCGGGACCATGCTTCGATGAGCTTGGCCACCGAGTCGGCATCGCCGAAAACGGAATACACGCGTTCCCGCGCCTGCGGATCCAACACTCTGCTGAAACCCGTTTCGGCGGGATCGATGAACACGAGATCCGCGACATCGAGCACCGTGTAAGAGTTGTCGAGCAGTTGCGGCGGCGGAGGCGGTTGCGTGACGTCCTGCGCGACAGCAATGCGTTTCGGGCCGAGACCCACGATGTGCAGCGTCATCGAGGACACGCTCGGTCCGCCGTTGAACAAGAAGAGCACGGGGCGGTCCTTTGCGCCTCGTTTGCGTATGTACGACGTCGTTACGAAGCGAACGGGCGGATCGTCGATGACGATCGCTTCGACGGCCGCCACATACTCGACTTTGACGCCGTTGAACGTACCGACGTGTTCGGTCGTGACAGGAAGCGAATCGGATTCGGCAGCCGCGGTCAGCGCAAATGCAAGATAAACGACGGACACGACACTGCGTAACGCCCTTACGTTCAGCAGTTGCGGGAAAAAGGATCCGATGAGCATTTCGTCTACCCTTTTGGTCGCTGGGCGCTGAGCTCCTCGAATGAGGCTACGGGGCGACAGGCTATAGACAACCGTCGCCCTCTTAGCTCCAGATGCACGAATGCCGCAGACGCAGGATGCATGGAGCGACCTCGCGCAAGGGCGGTGAAACCATGGGCCTCTCTTGTTCCACGCCCCGAGCCCCACGCCCTCTTGGTGTCGCCTGCAGCCACCGGAAGCAACGGCTACGCAGCCTACTCCCCCATCCGCGCAATTTCTTGTCGTTGTGCCGGCCCAAGCAAACCGTTGCGGCATTGTTTATGCGACAGGAATTGCCGAACCCGGCGGCTATCGAAGCTTGCGCACTTTGAGCGGCAGCGCCGTCGTGTTCTTCATTTCGACGAGCGTCACGATCGAGCGCACATCCTGCACGCCGGGCAATTTCATGATCGTCGAGAAAATGAAGTCCTGGTACCAGAGCACATCGGGCGCGACGACTTTCATCATCACATCCATCTCGCCGAACACCGTGTAGCACTCGATGATCTCGGGGATGTTCTCGATCGCACGGACGAACTCGGCACGCTGTTCGTCGGTCAGTCGCGTCATCTTCACCTGCGCAAAGATCTGCATGTGCAGGCCGAGCTTCAGCCGATCGACGAGCGCGACGGTACGTTTGATGTACCCCTCTTCGCGCAAACGCTGGATGCGCCGCCAACACGGAGACTGCGACACCCCGACGCGCTCGGCCACCTCCGCAGTGGAGAGCGAAGCGTCCTGCTGTAACAGCTCGAGGATCTTGAGGTCGATGGAGTCGAGACCTTCAGGCATTTTCTATGCTCCTTTCCGCCGGTCTGAGCATAACAAATGCCTGACTCCGAACGATCAGGAATTGAACAGCCATGGGACGATGTCGCACGAATCTTCCTCGAAGGCCCGATTTGGCGGCAAACCGGTGCGCCGAAACGGTCATACGAGCGGCAGTTCGGCAAGAAAATGCGCCGCGGCCCAAATACGATGCCGGAACACTCCTTCTTATAAGAAGTAGCGCATGACCGAATCTTCCTCCCGCCTCAAGACCGGCGTCGGCTTGCCAGGCGTCGTCGCCCTAGGTCTGGGGACGGCCGTCGGCGTGGCGATCTTCGCCGTGATTGCGCCCGCCAGCGCATTAGCTGGGCCGGGCATGCTGGTCGCGGTCGCGCTCGCCGCCATCCCGATGTTCATCATCGCCGTGACCTACGCCTTCATGGGCTCGGCGTTACCAGTCTCGGGCGCATCGTACGAATGGCCGCGACGCTTCATTCATCCCACGTTCGGTTTCTTCATCGCATGGCTGCGCATTGCCGGCAGCGTCGGCGCGCTGATCGTGCTCGCGCTCGTCATGGTCCGTTACCTCTCGATGCTGATCGACGTGCCGACGCGCCCGACGATGTTCGCGGCCTTCGCGATCGTGTTCATTGCGAACTATCTCGGCGTGACGATCGCCTCGCGTCTGCAGACCGCGCTGATGGGCAGCTTGATCGTGCTGTTCCTCGTGTTCGCTGCATGGGGGACCCCGCACATCGAAGCACAGCATTTCGAACCGTTCCTGCCGAACGGGTGGTCCGGCGTCCTGGCCGCCCTGCCGCTCCTCATCGGCCTGTTCTTCGGCATCGAAGCAGCAACCGAGGTCGGCGAAGAAGTGAAAGACGGACGCGCATCGATTCCGCTCGGCATCGCCATCTCGATCGTCTCGGCCGTGTTGCTGTACTTGCTCGTCGCCGGCGTTGCGCTCGGCGTGCTCGGGTCCGCTGCAATTGCATCCAGCGATACGCCCCTGCTGAGCGCGGCGGCAACGTTCATGGGTCCCGTCGCGAAGCCTTTGATCGTGGGCGCTGCCGTCATCGCCATCGGCAAATCCCTCAATGCGCTGTTCCTGATCTTCTCGCGCAACCTGTTCGCGATGGCACGCGCCGGCGCACTGCCATCCCCGCTCGCGCGTATTCATCCGCGCTTCGGCACGCCTCACATCGCGCTCGCCGTTACGTTTGTGGCCTGCATCGGCGGACTGTTCCTTCCGATGAACCTGACGAGCCTGTTCCTCGCAGTGAATATTCCGACGCTGCTCAAGTACGCATCGACGAGCATCTCAGCCGCGCTCGTGATCAAGCATCATCCGGCTGTCTACGAAGCGGCAAAGTTCAAGCTGAATCGTCGCGCGACGTCGGCTTGGGCTTGGGCCGGCGCGTTCGCAGCGCTCGTCGTCGTCCTGCTCGGTCTGCAAGCGGATTGGCGCCCTTACGCCGCACTGGCCGCATGGGCCGCCATCGGGCTCGCCTACTACGCCGCATGGAAACCGAGGCAGGATCGCATCGCGAAAGCCGTGCCTGGCGCATGAACAATTCTCAGGTGCCGGCTATTGCCGCACGAAACGCAAAGAAAATCCGGCACGGGCGGCGGAGAATGCCAACGCTGTTGATGACACGTTGAGCAAGAACCCCTCATGAGCTCGCATGGCCCGAACAACATCCTGGTCATCTCCGGCAACGACGTGCGCCGGTTGCTATCGATGGAGCAATGCATCGAGCTGATCGATGCGACGATGCGCACTGTCTCGCGCGGGGGCGCGCAATTGCCGCTCAGGATCGGCGCGCCGATTCCGGGCGGCAACATCGTTGCCGTTATGCCAGGCGTACTTGATCGTCCGGCAGCCGCCGGCGCCAAAGTCATCGCCGTTTATCCGAACAATTCGCAACGCGGACTGCCTTCGCATCGCGGCGTCGTGGTGTTGTTCGACATCGAGCACGGCACGCCGATTGCGGTCGTCGATGCGACGGCCATCACCGCGCTTCGTACCGCAGCGGCCAGTGCAGTTGCAACGCGAGCGCTCGCACGACCGGATGCCTGTTCGTTGGCGATCCTCGGCAACGGGGAGCAGGCCGAAATGCACCTGCGCGCGATCGTCGCCGTCAGAAACTTGCAGCGCGTGTGTGTATGGGGCCGTAATCGGGAGCGCGTCGAGCGATTCGTCGAATCGTGCCAGCATCATTCTCCGGTTCGCATCACGATTGCAGCGACCGTGGAGGAAGCCGTTCGCGACGCCGACATCGTGTGTACGACCACGAGCTCGCGCGAACCGATTCTGCGCGGCGCATGGTTGCGGCCGGGCACGCACGTGAACCTCGTCGGCGCAAGCGCGGCAACGGCGCGCGAAGCCGACGATGAGCTCGTCAAACGTTCGGAGTTCTTCGTCGATTTTCGCGGCTCGGCACTTGCACAGGCGGGCGAGTTGCTGGGCGTCTATGGCGAGCGTGCCGCCGAGCACATTCGTGGCGAAATCGGCGAAGTGCTGGGCGGCAAAGTCCCTGGTCGGCAAAACGACACGCAAGTGACCGTTTACAAGTCGCTCGGCATCGCCGCCCAAGACCTCGCTGCTGCCGAGTACGTCTATGCCGCCGCACAGACGTCCGGGCTCGGCGTACTCGCCAAGTTGTAATCGATGCGCGTTCAGACCAAGACGAGCTCGCCTCCGCTGTCCGGCACGGCGCTGTTCTCGAATACGAACTACGTCTCGTGGTATCGCGAGCTGGCCGAGTCGTTGCGCGGCAATCATCACGCGACGCTCTTGTTCGACAGCACGATGCAGGAGCCCAGCGAGCTGATTCAACTGCACGCCCGACGCGCGTTGCACGACGACTACACGGAGCGTTTCCCGAGCACGTTCGGGTACGGCAGTCCGCTGCTCATTTCGGCAATCGCCAAGCGCTACAGTGTCGACGAGCGATCGATCCTGACGACCTCGGGATGCACGGCCGCCATCAGTCATGTCTATGCGGCGTTTCTCGAGCCGGGCGCGCATGTCGCAATCGAAACACCGCACTTCGACCTGCTCTCGCGTCTTGCGGCATATCGCGGCGCGCACGTCACGCACTTTCGACGCGAACCGGGCACGTTCGCCATCGACCCCGAGCGCCTCGCCAAGGCGCTGACGCCGCAAACGCGCCTCATCGTCCTGACCAATGCGCACAATCCGTCCGGCGCGTATCTCGACGACGAGTCGCTGCGCGCAATCGCCGCGGTCGCGAATCGCGCGGGCATTCCCGTGCTCGTCGACGAGGTATACGGCGATTTCGTGCCCCCACCCGAACGCAGCGGACCGGCTGCAAAGCTGGATCCCTGCTTCATCAGCATCAGCAGCCTGACCAAGGTCTATGGGCTGCACGCGCTGCGCTGCGGCTGGATCATTGCTTCGGAACCGATCTTGCGGCGCATCCGCCCGATCTACGCCGATCTCGAGTCGGGTTCCTCGAAACTGACCCACGGCATCGCGGCGCTCATCTTCAGCGAGCTGCCGCTCTACGAACGATTCTGGCAATCGCTGCTCGCGAACAATCTCGCGGTCGTACGGCCGATCAGCGAAGCGCTCGTCAGCGAGGGTCTCTTGGAGGGTTTGCCGCCCGTTCACGGCAACATGTACTTTCCGCGTCTGCCCCGTACGAACGACACGCGAGCGCTTGCGGCCTGGATGTGGGATCACGCTCAAATCGCGCTCGCGCCGGGCGATTTCTTCGGCGCACCGGGCTATCTGCGACTCGGCTACGGACAACGAACCGAGGAGGTGAAATCCGGATTCGAGCGCTTTGCCGAGGCCTTGCGTACGTATTGCAGCGATGTCAAAGCGAAATCTTAGTGGCCTTCGTCTCGGGTGGTTGGCGGCAGCGGCGCTGCTCGTCGCGTTGCCGTCGATTGCGCTCGAGCTGACGGCGGACATGACGACCGACGAGCCGCTGCTCGCGCCGCCGGCAACCCGTCATTCCGTGCGCGTGGACGGCCGCGAGCTCCGATACGAAGCGAGCTTCGTCGAAATGCCGCTCGTCGATGACGAAGGCAAGACGCAAGCAACGATCTCGGCGACGTGCTATGTGCTGCTCGGCAAACACGACGTTGCGCGGCGTCCTGTCCTGTTCGCCTTCAATGGCGGTCCCGGCGCGTCTTCGTCGCCGCTGCATTTCGGCGCCTTCGGTCCGCGGCGCTGGAGTCACGATTCGGGCGAGGCGCGCCGCATCGTTCCCAACGAGCACAGTCTCATCGACGTTGCGGATATCGTGTTCATCGATCCGGTCGGCACGGGCTTCAGCCGGGTGCGTCCGGACGGCGATGCATCGCGCTACTGGAATCCGCAAGGCGATGCACAAGCGGTCGTGACGTTCATCCGCACCTGGCTGAATCAACGCGGTCGCACGCAATCGCCCGTGTTCATTGCCGGCGAAAGCTACGGCGGTTTTCGCCTGGCCATGAGCGCACCGCATCTGAAAGATCTCGAGATCGCCGGCCTGATCTTCATTTCCCCGCTGCTCGATGCGAGCGCAAGCGCCTCGGCACCCGGCAACGAGCTGCCGTACATCTTCGAGCTGCCGACGCTTGCAGCCGGTGCGTGGTATCACAACCGGATCGATCGAGCCGGACGAACGGTCGATCAACATTTCGAAACGGCAGCCAAGTTCGCGCAAACCGAATACGCAGCTGCGCTCCTTCAAGGCAACACGTTGCCGCCTGCGGAGCGCAAGCGCATTGCGCAGCGGATGTCGGAGTTGATCGGGTTACCGGCCGCGACCATCGAGGCGGCGAACCTGCGAATCGACAGCGAGCAGTTCCTCAATACCCTGCTGGCAGACGAGAACAAGATCGTCGGCCGGCTCGACATGCGGGTCACGGCGCCGAAACCGATGCAGAGAGATGCTTCGCGCCCTGCCGGCGCGGACGATCCTGCGCTCGGCCTGCGCGGCTCGAACGTGATCAAGTCCGAGCCGATCAAGAAATATTTCTCGGAACAGCTCGGCGTCGACACGGAGCGCGACTATCTGTCGCTGACGCTCGATGTGAACTTCCGCTGGGACTGGCGAGGACCGGCCTGGCCGCCGCAGTACTACGTCAATCCGACCGTCAACGTGACGAAGCTACTCGAAGAGAAACCGCAAGCCCGCGTGCTGTTGCTCGGCGGCTATTACGACTTGGCCGTACCCGTGCTCGCGCCGCGTTACGCATTCGCGCATTCCGGCATTGCGCCGGAACGCGTACAGATCACCTCGTTCGTTGCGGGACATTCGCCGTTCGACGGCGAGGAGAACCTGCCTCGTTTCAACGATGTCGTGCGCAAGTTCGTGCTCGCGCATACGCCCTCGCGATGAAATGACATGAACATCGACCGATTCCGCACGCTGTTCGCCGCCGTTCTCTTCCTGTCGCTGTCGTTTTCAGCGCATGCGCAGGATGGCGCGCCGCCGAAACTCGAGCTGCACCTGAAACCGCACGTGACGGATGGCCGCGTGGACTACGTTGCGGGCGAGCTGCACTTGCAATCGCCGAACGTCGAGGCCGGCGGCACGCTGCTCCGCATGCCGCTCGTCATCGTGTCGATTCCGACCGCACGGTACGACGGCAACGCGATCTCGGCACGTGACGGTGCTGGGGAACTGCCGCTGGAGTTGGAGGATGAAGCACCGACGCCGACCGGCACGTACCGCCGGTGGCGCATCCAACGCGCGACGTCGGGCGATGTGCACGTTTCCTTCAAAGCGCCGCCCCGCGTCGTCGATGCGAACACGCGCACCGGGCCGCTGTTCGACTTGCGCGAAGAAGCGGGCGGAATGTTCGGTGCAGGCATTACGTTCTTGCCGTTGCCGGACGGCGAGCAACCGTATCGCTTGCACTTGAAATGGGATCTGTCGGACATGCCTCCGGGCTCGCGCGCAGTGACGAGCCTCGGCGAAGGCGACATCGATACCGCCGGTCCCGCGACACGCCTGGCTTTCATTTTCTATGCCGCCGGACCGCTCAAGCGCTATCCGCCGACCGACTCGCCGGACTTCGGGATCTATTGGCTGACCGACCCGCCGTTCGACATCGCCGAGCTCGCCAGCGGCGTGAAGTCGCTGTACGACTGGATGTCCAAGTTCTTTCGCGACGAAGGCAAACCGTATCGCGTATTCATTCGCCACAATCCGCATCGCGATGGCGGCGGCACGGCGCTGCCGCAATCGTTCATGTTCGGCTGGAACGAAGCGACGGCGCCGACGACGGCAAACCTGCAGAGCCTGCTCGCGCATGAGATGGCCCACAACTGGCCGTCGATGCAAGGCGAGCACGGCGACATCGCCTGGTACACGGAAGGCGCCGCAGAGTTCTATTCGTTGCTCTTGTCGCATCGCGCCGGCGTGCTGTCCGTCGATCGGTTCTTGGAAGAGATCAACGAACGCGCAGCGGGTTACTACACGAACCCGTACCGCGACGCGAGCAACGAAGAAGCCGCCAAACATTTCTGGAACGATTGGAGTGCGCAACGCGTGCCCTACGGGCGCGGCTTCATGTATCTCGCAATCGTCGACGCGAAAATTCGTGCCCGTTCCGCAGGCAAGCGCAGCCTCGACGACGTCGTGTTGGCGATGTACGAGCGACAGCGTTCCGGCAAGACCTACGGCATTCCCGATTGGCTCGGCTTGGTCTCCGCCGAGCTCGGCAGCACAACGACGCGCGAAGACTTCGAAGCGATGCGCTCGGGCAAGCTGCTCGTTCCGCCGCCCAACTCCTTCGCGCCGTGCTTGCGCCCCGCCCCGCACAAAGACCGGCCGTACGAGCTCGGCTTCGATCATGCGTCGTTGCGCGGCGAGCCGAAGATCGTTCGCGGCCTCGTCCCAGGTTCTGCCGCCGAGAAGGCTGGATTGCGCGAAGGCGATCTCGTCGTCGCGAACGACGATGTGCTGCAAGTGCAACGCGATGAATCGCTGGCGATGCATCTCACCGTACGGCGCGACGGTGTCGATATTCCGATCAGCTACGTTCCGCGCGGCGAGCCCATCGACAGCTTCCATTGGGAACGCGTTCCCGGCGTGAAAGACAGTCAGTGCAAGCTCTGATGCGTACGCTTTTCCTCTGCACCGCGCTCGTTGCGTCCTGGGCATGGGGCGCCACCAGCGAGCGCTTCAGCGTCGTCGCCGAATCCGAAATCGTCGGCTCGCTCGACGCCGTTCGCGACGGAGACACGGTCACGATTCGATACGCCGTCGACAACAACGGCCGAGGCCCCAAGCTGAGCGAGCGCATCGTGCTCGGCGACGATGCGTTGCCGATCGCGTGGTCGATCGACGGCACGACGGCGTTCGGCGGCCGTGTCGCCGAGCGGTTCGAACGCAAAGGCAACACCGCCACATGGGAAAGCCAGGCGGATCGAGGACGATCCGTCCTTGCACAGAACAAGCTGTACGTCGCCAACGATGCCAGCCCGTGGAGTATCGGGCTGTATGCGCGCGCGTTGACACAAGCCCAGAACAACACGCTTGAAGCGCTGCCAGCAGGAAAACTCAGGCTCGAAGCCGTACGCGAGCTGACGATCGGCGATACGCAAGTGACGGGCTACATGCTCACCGGCGTCAACCTCACGCCCGACATCGTCTTCCTCGACCGCTCGGGCAATTTGTTCGCCACCGTCGATCTGCCGACGACGGCGACCGTTCGTGCAGGCTACGAAAAGCATGCACGCGAGCTGATCGATCAGGTCGGCAAACTAGAGCTCGAGCAGCTCGAACGCGTACAGAAACAAACCGCGCATCGTTTCGACACGCCGCTTCGTATCCGCAACGTGCGCATATTCGATCCCGTCGAGCGGCGTCTCGGGCCGCCCGTCTCGGTCGTCGTCTTCCGCGATCGTATCGCGAGCATTCAGCCGTTCGATCCGAACGACGCACACGACGACGAGCACGCCATCGACGGCGAAGGCGGCACGTTGATTCCCGGCCTGCACGACATGCATGCGCACATCACCGGCTGGAGCGGCGTGTTCTATCTAGCCGCGGGCGTCACGAACGTGCGCGATGTCGGCAATTCCAACGATGAGCTCTTGCGACTCGTCGAAAAGCTGGACAGCGGCCTTTTACCCGGACCGCGCGTCGTCCGTGCCGGATTCCTCGAAGGCCGCAGTCCCTATTCCGCCCGCTACGGACGCATCGCCGATTCGCTCGAAGATGCGCTCGACAGCGTGCGCTGGTACGCCAACCGCGGCTATCGTCAGATCAAGATCTACAACTCGATGAATCCGGAATGGGTCGCTCCTATTGCAGCCGAAGCGCACAAACTCGGTCTGCGCGTGAGCGGACACGTGCCCGCATTCATGTCGCCCGATCGCGCGATTCGCGACGGGTACGACGAGATCAATCATCTCAATCAGCTCGCGCTCGGCTGGTTGATCGGTCCCGGCGACGACACGCGCACGCCGCTACGATTGACCGCGCTCGGCGAGCGCATGGCCGATCTCGATCTATCGAGCGAGCGCGTGCGCGCGACCATCGAGCTCATGAAGTCGCGCGGCACGGCGCTCGAACCGACGATCGTCATCCTCGAGCGCCTGATGCTCAGCCGAGCCGGGAAAGTGAATGCCGGCGATGCGCCCTATCTCGATCACACGCCGATCGGTTATCAGCGTTACCGGCGCCGCTCGTTCGTGAATTTCGAATCGCGCGAGCACGAACGAATCTACGAGCGCTCTTTCGCCAAGCTCATGGAGCTGATCGGCCGGTTGTACGCGTCCGGCATTCGGTTGCTGCCGGGCACCGACGACGGCACGGGCTTCACCGTGCTGCGCGAGCTCGAGCTCTTTGCGCAGGCAGGCATTCCGTCGAACGAGGTGCTGAGCCTCGCGACGTTGGGCTGCGTGCAATATCTCCACCGCGATCAGGAGCTCGGCACCATCGAGCCCGGCAAGCGCGCCGATTTCGTGCTCCTGGACGGCGATCCGACGCACGACATTAGTGCGATCCGCCGCGCGCGGCTCGTGATGAAAGACGCCGCGCTGTACTTCCCCGCAGAGCTTTACGAGGCGATCGGAATCCGCCCGTTTGTTGCGCCGCCGGCAATCCGCAAGCCGAAATGAGCGACCCGCGGTGCCCGCATAACGAATGCAAGGCGACGCGCATTCGCACATAAAAAAGCCCATGACCCGCACATTCTGCGCGTAAAACGCAGAGAAAATTCGCTACCGCCGCCGTAGGCTCTATGGCGTGCGGCCGCCCGTGTGCCGCAATAACAACGTCGGGGAAATCAATGGGCAGCGAACGAATTCGACTCTGGCCAATTCTTGCCGGTGCCAGTTTCGCGACACTGGCGACGGCTGCGTATGCGCAGGACGTCGCCGAATCGAGCGTCGAGGAAGTCGTCGTGACAGGCTCACGCATTCGGCGTACCGATACGGAGACGGCGGCACCCATCACCGTCGTCGGCCAACAGGTGATTGCAGACCGCGGCTTCGTCCAGGTCGGTCAGTTGCTGAACGATACGACCGCAATCAACCGTTCGCTGCCGATCCGGCCCTCGGACGGATCGAGCAATACCGCCGGCGGCGGCGAGCAGGTTCCTTCGCTGTTCGGTCTCGGTCCGGGCCGCACCCTGACGCTCGTCAATGGTCGCCGCTTCGTGAGCACCGCGAGCAGCTTCGGCGTGCCCGGCGTGCTCGAAGGCAGCACGAACGACGCCGTCGTCGATACGAACGTGATTCCGGTCGGCCTGATCGAACGCATCGAGATCGTGCAAGGCGGCGGCGCCGCCGTGTACGGCTCGGATGCGATGGGCGGAGTCATCAATTACATCCTGCGCGACGATTTCGAAGGGTTCGAGATCGACGGTCAATACAGCCGTTCGGAAGAAGACGACTATCCGGTTTCCAATGCCCGCATCACATGGGGCATGAACTTCGCCGACCGCGGCAACATCGCGATCAACGCCGAATGGTCGAAGACCGAGCCGTTGCTGACCGACGCGCGTCGTCGATCGGCGCTCGGCCGCGTCACATCCGCGAATCCTGCGGATACGGGCCCGAACGACGGCATCCCCGCAGTCGCGGAAGTGCTCGATGCACGTTTCTGGGAATTCAACACGACCGGCGTGCTGTTCGCGCCGCCGAATCCAGCCGCGTTCCCGAACCGCGCGTTCATCACGCTCGATGGCGTGCCCTATAACCAATTCGCCGGCACCGGCATTCCGGCGCAGTTCAATGCCGCAGGCACCGCGCTCGTCCCATACGATCCAGGCACGTTCCCGAGCGCCGGTCCGTCGATTCCGTTCGCCTCCGGCGGCGACGGCTACCGTTATCGCGATCTCGGCTCGCTGTATGCCGGCGTCGAACGGCGCAGTTTCAACGTGCTCGGTCATTACGATCTGACCCCGACGCTCAAGCTCTCGACCGAGCTTCTGTACTCGAACGTCGAAGGCACGGATCCGCGCGCAGGATTCGTGAGCAACACGATCCTGAACTCCGCCGATACCGGCTCGGGCGCGATCACGATCTCCGGTCTCAATGCGTTCCTCACGCCCGAGGTGCGCGACGCGATCGTGAACTTCTTGAACACATCAGGAATATTCGGGCCGGGAGCCGGCTTCGGTTGGGCCGCCGGCGCACCGCTGCCCGTCACGCTGTCCAAAGTGTTCCCCGACTTGCTGCCGAGCCAGACCGGCACTCGCGAGCTCGATACCTACCGAGGCGTTCTCGCGCTCGACGGCGAGTTCACCGCGGCCGACCGCGATTTCTATTGGAGCTTGTCGGCCAGCTTTGCGAAGACCGAAGGCGCAACGCGGACCTGGGGCATCTGGCAAGAACGTTTCGACAACGCCATCGACTCGCGTCTCGTGAACGGCACACCCGTGTGCGCCATCAACGCCGATGCGTCGCCCGACAACGACGATCCCTTGTGCTCGCCCATCAATCCGTTCGGCGTCGGCAACATCAGCGATGCGGCACGCAATTACGTGAGCACGCTGTTCGGCCTCGATTACGAGAACGAGCAAGAGGACTATCTCGCGACGCTCGGCGGCACGCTGTTCTCGCTGCCCGCCGGCAACGTGGGATTCAGCGTCGCCTACGAACATCGTTCAGAGCGTGCGAGTTACGTGCCGCTCGAAGCGAATCAGCTCGGGCTCGGACGGCTCGGTGTGCCCGAACAACCGCAGTCGGCCGGGTATTACACGGATGAGCTCTCGGCCGAGCTGCTCGTGCCGATCTTGGGCGGCAATGTCTCGTTCCCGGGCGTGCAAGCGCTCGATCTCAGCGGCGCGTACCGCTACGTCGACCATTCCACTGCGGGCTCCGAGAATGTTTGGAGCGCAGGCCTGCGTTGGCGCGTGGTGGACGACGTGCTGCTGCGCGTATCCCGCAGCCGCAATTTCCGCGCGCCGAATCTGGCGCAGCTCTATTCGCCGACGACTGTCGGACTCGAGGCGATCCTCGCCGATCCGTGCGATGCCGATCGCATCAACTCCGGACCGAACCCCGCAGTTCGCCGCGCGAACTGCGAAGCGCTGTTTGCGCAGCACCCGGAATGGGGTCCGCTCGATTCGTTCCAGGATCCCGCGGAAAACTTCCCGACCACGCAGGTGACGCGCGGCGGCAATCCGAAGCTCAAGAACGAGATCTCCGACACATTGAGCTACGGCATCGTGCTGCAGCCGAGCTTCGTGCCCGGGCTCACGATCATTGCCGACCGGATCGAAATCGATCTGGAGAACGGCCTGTCGTTCTTCACGCCGCAGGACTTCCTCGCAACGTGCTTCGACAGCGTCGTGCAACCGGAAGACATTTGTGCGGTCTCGGTTCGCAACGACCAGGGACACGTGATCGCAAGCTCCGCGCTCACGTTCAATGCCGGCTCTATCCAGTTCCGCGGCGAGACCTATCAGATCAATTACACGACTGCACTCGGCGGCGGCAATCTCGAGCTCAATCTCGAGGCAACGCACGTTTCGAAGCTCGAGACCTCGGTCACCGGCGTCGACCGCGAGCGCACCGAAGGCACGGGCGAGCAACCCGACTGGCGTGCGCGCTTCGACGTCCGCTATGGCTGGGGACCGCTGCGCGTCACGTATGGCGTGAGCTATCTGCCGAGCGTGCTCGCCGCCGTCGGTGCGACGATCGAGAACAATGCGCATCCGCGCATCGGCTCGAACTACACGCACAACATCGGCGCTCAGTACGACGTCACGTCGTATCTGACGCTACGTGCAGGCATCGAGAATCTCACGGACGAAGAGCCGTCGTACCCGACCATCTACTACGGGGACATTCTCGGCCGTCGGTACTACATGGGGGTGCGGGCGAAGTTCTGATGAGCGGACAGCGTTCGCTCGTTGAAGGCTGAAG